>NZ_CP030047.1:7600000-8300000 GCF_015291625.1 Bradyrhizobium sp. CCBAU 53421 | reverse complement strand
TCGGGACCTGATCGTTGCAAGCAAGGACAGATTCTTCGAGTCATTCAAACTGAAGACGAAGTCTTGAGCGGCGGACCGTCGGAGCTCGCCGTGCACCGGTGCCGGCCACGCCACTCACCGTCATGCCATTGTGCTCGCCGACTGCTGCCTGGGCATTGCAATCAACACTCCTTGAACATTTTGTGATCATTCGGCCACGATTGGCCGTCATCGTCTACGACCAAAGTTCATAGGCCGTTCATTTCGATTTCCGTACCTCTTGCCCCAAGAAGCTCGGCAAACCTGCCCCAACAAGGAGACTTCCATGCGTGAGATCGTCCGTCCCGTAACTGCTGCGCTCGGCGTCGCATGTCTTGCGATCGCGATGAGCGCGGCGTCGAACAGCGGCGCATTCGCGCAGGCCAAGCAGCAGCAGATGGCACCGCCGGCAAAGCAGCCCGCGCCCGCCGCGCAGGCCGCTGCTCCGGCACAGGACCAGGCCCCGCCGATCAAGCAGATCGCGCTGACCGACAAGCAGATCGACGGCGCGATCACCGCGGCCAAGGAAATGGACCCGATCACCGCAAAGCTTTCGCAGGACGCCAAGCCGGATCCGAAGATCGTCGCCCAGCTCGAGGGCATCGCCAAGAAGAACGGTTTTGCCAGCTATGACGAGTACAACAGCGTCGTCGACAACATCTCGCTGGTGCTCGGCGGCTTCGATCCGCAGACCAAGAAGTATGTCGGTCCCGAGGCCGTGGTGAAGGCTCAGATCGCCCAGGTCCAGGCCGACAAGAAGATGTCGGCCAAGGACAAGAAGGACGCGCTTGCCGATCTCAACGAAGCCCTGAAGTCGCCGCCGCCCGCGGTCGAGAACAAGGGCAACATCGATCTCGTGACCAAGAGCTACGACAAGCTGATGGAAGAGTTCGGCGGCAGCGACGACAACTGAGCCGTCGCGCCGAATCAAGGCCGACTCAAAAAATGAGCCCCGGAGAAATTCTCCGGGGCTTTTTTATTGTCTCAGGACGCGCGTAGCTCAGGTCCGCGTCCGCATCCGCATCATGAAGCTGTCGAACGAGAGCTCGGCGACCTGCATCCAGGCCAGCGATTCGTTGCGATAGGCGGACAGGCTCGCATACATCTTGCCGAAATGCGGATTGCTCTTGGCGAGATCGGCATAGATCTCGTTGGCTGCGCCATAGCAGGCCTCCAGCACTTCCTGCGGGAACGGCCGCAATTGCGCGCCGGCCACGATCAGGCGCTTCAGCGCCGGCGGATTCACCGCATCATATTTGCCGGTGACCCATGTGAAGGTGTCTTCGGAGGCGGCCTGGATCGCGGCCTGATAGTGCTTCGGCAGCGCGTTCCACTTGTCCTTGTTCATCACGTTGTGGCCCTGGCCGGTGCCTTCCCACCAGCCGGGGTAGTAGTAGAACTTCGCGACCTTGACGAAGCCGAGCTTCTCGTCGTCATACGGTCCGACCCATTCGGCCGCGTCGATGGTGCCTTTCTCCAGTGCCGGATAGATGTCGCCGCCGGCGATCTGCTGCGGCACGCCGCCGACCTTGGCGATGATGGTGCCGGCGAAGCCGCCGACGCGGAATTTCAGCCCTTGCAAATCCGCCATCGACTTGATCTCCTTCCGGAACCAGCCGCCCATCTGGGCGCCGGTCGAGCCGGTCGGAATGCCGACGCAATTGTATTCCGCAAGCAAATTGTTGATCAGCTCGCTGCCGCCGCCCCATTGCAGCCAGGAAATATGCTGGCGCGTGTTGAGGCCGAATGGCAGCGACGTGCCGAAGGTGAAGGCGGGATTCTTGCCCCAGTAATAATACAGCGCGGTGTTGCCCATCTCGACCGTGCCGTTGGAGACGGCGTCGAGCACCTGCAGGCCGGGCACGATCTCGCCGGCGGCGAAGGACTGGATCTGGAAACGGTTGTCGGTGATTTCGGCGACGCGCTTGCAGAAGAATTCACAGCCGCCATACAGCGTATCGAGCGCCTTCGGCCAGCTTGCCGCGAGCCGCCACCTGACCTCCGGCATCGATTGCGCGACCGCGGGCGCAGCCACCGCCGTCGCAGCCAGCCCGACGCCGCCTGCCTTCAAGAAATCACGACGCTTCATGCGTATCCCTCCTGTGTGCCGATGCCTCGACAAGGGGAACGATCTTGATGCCGTTTTTCTTGGCCGAACGATCGACGTTGCTGTGGTGATGTGTCCGGTGGCCCTCGACGGGCTCTTGTAGGTGGAAATCCGAGCTCTTCGGTTCCGCCGGTCAGGATGATTGATTGCCAAAGGAAATCAAGCGTCTGCCTTCATTGCAGGTGCGAAGGAAACGGCACTGTCGGTCTCATCCGATACCCGCCGCGATGGCTGCCGGTCGCTCCGCGATCTGCTACGACGGCAGGTGAGTTGATGGGAGTTCAAGGACATGGCCAACAAGAAAGTCGTGGTCGCCGGCGCGACCGGCCTCGTGGGCAACGCCGCCTTGCGACACTTCGGCGCATCCGATGATTGTGAGCGCATTGCGCTGTCGCGGCGGGAGCCGCGCGATCTCTACGGCGCGCGGCATGTGCGAATCGACCTTACCAGCGCCGAGGATTGCCAGCGCGCCGCGGCCGAGCTCGCCGGCGCAACGCACCTGATCTACGCGGCGCTTTACGAAGCGCCGAGCCTGGTCGATGGCTGGCGCGATGCCGGGCAGATCGCAACCAACGACCGGATGCTGCGCAATTTGATGGGCGCGCTCGAACCCGTCGCGCCTGATCTCAAGCATGTCGCGCTGCTGCAGGGTACCAAAGCCTATGGCGTGCATGTCCGGCCGCTCACGGTGCCGGCGCGCGAGGGCCGTTCGGAAATGTACGAGCAGCCGAACTTCTATTGGGCGCAGGAGAACTTCCTGCGCGAACTGCAACGCGGCAAGCGCTGGCACTGGAGCATCCTGCGTCCGGTGCTGATCATCGGCGAAGCCATGGGCGGTGCGATGGACCTGATCCCGCCGCTCGGCGTCTATGCAGCGGTGCTGCGCGCGCAGGGCAGGCCGCTGGATTATCCCGGCGGCGCACCGCGCGTCGCGCAGGCGGTCGATGTCGATCTGTTGGCGCGGGCGATCGCCTGGTCGGGCGAGGCCGAGACCGCGCGCAACGAAGCCTTCAACGTCACCAATGGCGACGTCTTCACCTGGGACAATATCTGGCCGGCGGTATCAGATGCGCTCGAGATGGCGCCGGGCCGGCATGTGCCGCTGTCGCTGGCGCAGGAATACCCGAAATGGATCGCGTTGTGGGACGAGCTGCGCAGGAGGCACGATCTGATCGCACCTGGCCTGGAAGAGTTCGTCGGCCTGTCGTTCCAATATGCCGATTACAGCATGCGCTACGGGCAGACCGAATCCGGCCCGCCTTCGATCGTCTCGACGGTCAAGATCAATCAGGCCGGCTTCACCGAGATGATGGATACGGAAGTCATGTTCCGGAAGTGGTTCAAGCTGGCGAAGGCGAGCCGGTTGTTGCCGTGAGTTCAGCCGACGCTCCTCTCTGCTCCCTCGCCCCGCTCTTGCGGGGAGAGGGTTGGGGTGAGGGGGCCTCTATCCGGCGAGCACCTTGCTGCTTGTTGAGCACCGTGCCTCGCCCCTCACCCGGATCGCATCTGACGATGCGATCCGACCTCTCCCCGCAAAAGGGCGGGGAGAGGTGAGGATGTCGCTCCGTTGGAGTGAACAGCAAAAAAACGTCACCGCGAAAACGCTTTCTCCATCGCCTTGCGCGTCTTGATCGTGTCGTTGCTCTCGTCGACCTCGACGTCACTCCAGCGCACCACGCCGCCGTGGGCGACGTCGTTCTTCAGCTTGACGCGATGGGCGAGCCCGATCGGCAATGCGCCGGCGGCGAGGCTGGCGGAGGCCGGCATCAGCTTGCCCCACACCGTATAGCCGCCTTCGCCGTCGAGCATCTCGCCGGCGCGAAGATTGCGCTTGGCGACCGCTGCGACGTCGCCGCGGAAACCGCGCGGCTGTCCGGTCGGCTCGTTGCGCAGTGCCGCCGAGAGGACGGAGATGTTCAGCTCGAGCCCGATCAGATGATAGGGCTTGTACATCGCGGCATAACGGCCGGACGCGTCGGTCTTGAGGCCATATTGCTTGAAGCAATCGGCGGCATAATCGTTCGGGGCTTCCAGCACCACATAGACGCCCCAGCGCAGATCGCGAAACACCGGACGGCCATCGCGCTCCAGCGACGACACCACCTCGACGATGCCGGATTTCTCCAGCACGCCGCCTTTGTCGCGCGGCCGCATCACATGCGGCAGGTCGTCGACGCCGCAGGGCGGAAACAGCAAGCCTTCCGACGGCACGTCGAGCGTGCAGGCATTGGCGATCGCGGCCATCTCGATCGCAGATTTGGTGCCGTCGAGGAAGGAGTTGAACATCTGCGGGTTCATGCCGGCGGATTGCGCTTCGCCTGCGGTGAGCCCGTAATGCTGCCACACGCCTTCCGGCGTCACGTCGTGATAGGCCGGCAGGTATTTGGTGCCCTTGCCGGCGGCGACGACGTGAAAGCCCGTCGCGCGCGCCCAGTCGACCATTTCAGCGGTCAGCGCCGGCTGGTCGCCATAGGCGAGCGAATAGACCACGCCGGCCTTGCGCGCCTCCTCGGCGAGCAGCGGCCCCGCCAGCACGTCGGCCTCGACATTGACCATCACGACGTGCTTGCCGGCCGCTATCGCCGCGCGGGCATGGCGGATGCCGACGGCGGGATTGCCGGTCGCTTCCACCACCACATCGAACGCGCCGCCCGCGATCGCGCGCGCGCCGTCATCGGTGAAGGTGGTGGCATCGATCCGCGCGTCGTCCCAGCCGACCGTGCGGCAGGCCTCGCGGGCGCGATCGCGGTCGAGATCGACAATCACGGGCACTTCGAGCCCCAGTGTGTGCGGCACCTGCGACAGGAACATCGAGCCGAATTTTCCGGCGCCGATCAGGGCAACGCGAACCGGCTTGCCGGCGGCGGCGCGGGTTTTGAGGAGGTGATGCAGGTTCATGATGGTGTCCGGGATTATCGCCATGTCCCGGACGCGGTGCGGCACGAAGTGCTGCTCCGCAGAGCCGGGACCCATGGAGGAAGTATGAACAAGTGTGTGGGCCCCGGCGCAGCAGCGCATCGCTGCGGCTGCGCTGCGTCCGGGGCACGAGCGAGTCTACTCCGCCGCCTGCCGCGGCGCACGGGCCAGCCGCAGCAGCGCGTCGTCGGCAACGGTCTGGATTGGTGTGAAGTCGCGGTGCGCGATGTAGTCGGGCCGCGTCGGGGTGCGGATGTAGTTCGAGACCGCGTTCAGCGTCAGATAGACGATCTTGCGCGGGTAGGGCGTGATGTTGCCGCTCGATCCATGCACCAGGTTGCCGTGGAACATCAGCATGCCGCCGGCCTTGCCGGTTGGCGCGACGATGCCGCCCTGCTTGACGAGTCGCGTGACGGTCTCCTCGTCCAGCGTCCACAGTGGGTAGGATGTGGTCTCGAGATCGTGCGAGGCCTTGAGGTCGCCGGCAGTCTGGCTCTGCGGCACCAGCATCAGCGGGCCGTTGATCGGCATCACCTCGTCGAGGAAAATCGCGATGTTCATCGCGCGCGGCTCCGGCATGCCGTCGTCGCGCTTCCAGGTACCGTAATCCTGGTGCCACTGCCAGACGTCGCCGGTGAAAGCCGCCTTCGCGTTGATCTTGAACTGGTGCATGTAGACCTTCTCGCCGAACAGCTGCTCGATCGGGTCGATCATGCGCGGATGCGCGCCGAGGGTGCCGAACGCCTCGTTGTAGAGATGCGCGGCGAAGGCCGTGCGCGGCGCGCCGCTCTTCTCGCGCCACACTTCGGGGCGGTTGGCGTCATAGATCGCGACCGCCTCGCGGGCGAGGAAATCGACCTCTTCCTGGCTGAACAGCTCGGGCAGGAACAGCCAGCCTTCGCGATGGAAAAATTCGACCTGCTCCTGGCTCAGTTTCATGGTGCTTTCCTCCTTTGATTGTTGATCTTCGTTCTTGCGGCGACGTGACGATTCCGCTCAAGCCGCCACGTCGATCGCTCTCAGCTTCTGTTCGGTCATTCGCCCTGCCGTCTGCGCATGCGCCAGCGCCGCAGTCTCCGCGGCGGCGGCATTGCCGGAGAAAATATGCGCGGCGATGGCCTCATGCTCGGTCCAGGCGCTGTCGCGGTAATCGAGCTCGGCAAGCACGGTCGCCATCGAGCGGCGCATATGCGGCCATTGCGGCGCAATCATTTCCTCGATCGCGGGATTGCCGGCGAGCCGATAGATCGCGCTGTGGAAGTCGACGTCGAGCGCAATCAGGCGCGCCAGCGGCGCGTCGCCGTTGATCGCGCGTCCGGCTTCGAGCGCGCTCTCGAGCCGTGCGCGTGCAGCGGAATCCTCTTTCACACGCCTCGCGGCAAGCCGCGCCGCCAGCGCGTCGATGGCGCCGCGGACTTCATAAAGCTCGCGGATGCGCTGCGGATCGAGCTGCGTCACCTCGAAGCCGCGCTTGCCGCTCTCGGCGACGAGGCCCTGGCGATGCAACAGATGCAGCGCGTGCGAGATCGGCTGGCGCGACACGCCGAGCCGATCGGCAAGTTCGTTCTGGGTGATGCGCTGACCGGGCAGCAACGTGCGGTCGATGATCGCCTCGAGCAATCGCCCGTAGACCTGGTCGATCAGGTTCGGAAGCGGGTCCAACGGGATCATTGCATCAGTCCAAATTGGAATACGGAATTCCGTGTTCGAAGAGAAGGTACTGCCGGTTGCGGGAACGGTCAAGCCTGGGATTCGTGGTGATCCTAAACGGCTGAAACTGGTGATGTTTTCGGCAACCCTCGAACGTAGGTCGCAGTCACCGGCCAACCTTCGTTGGCAAGCGGAGCAAGCGGCATCCCCCTCCCTGACCCTCCCCCACAAGGGGGGAGGGAACGGAGAGAGCCGCGTCCCGTGGATGAGAAAGTGAGGTGAGCACGTCGGTCATGCTCCCTCCCCCCTTGTGGGGGAGGGTGGGGAGAGGGGTGGCCCGGACGCCGGCGCTAAAGATTGGCGTGCCGTCTCAACGGGTGCCGTTGTGCATGCTCCTCGCCGCTACTTCGCCTTGCCCAGCTCGATCAGGATCCGCGTCATCAGATAGAGCCGCGGCACGATCGAGTTGGTGTCGATGTATTCGTCGCGGGCGTGATAGCCCCAGCCGGCGAGGCCGAAGCTTTCGACCACGATGGCCTTGCCGCTGCGCGCGGCGTAGCCGGCATCGGTCGCGCCGCCGGTCATTTCCGCGATATCGAGCGTGCGGTCGAGCTCGGCGTAGATCGCCTGTCCCTGCTTGGCGAGGGAGCGGCCGCGATCATTGGCGACGAAGGGCGGACGGCCTGCGGTGACCTTCACGGTCACCTCGGTGTCCGCGATCAGCCTGTTCTTCACCTTCTCGTCGAGTGCCGCCTGAAGCTTCTGCACGCCGTCCGGAACGGTGAGGCGGATGTCGGCGCCGGCGCTGGCGTGGTCGGGGATCTGGTTGCGTACGGTGCCGGCTTTCGCGGTGGTCCAGTTCAGCTGGGTGCCGGGGATTGATTTCGCGACGTCCTGGGTCTGCAGCAATTGATGCGCGAGCTCGATCAGTGCGTTGCGGCCGAGCTGCGGCGCGGCGCCGGCATGCGAGGCCTTGCCCTTCACGTCCATCGTGCCGGTCGCGGTGCCGCTGGCGCCGAGCAGCAGGCTCTCGTTCTTGGCCACCGGCGGTGCCACCGTCGGCTCGCAGGACAGCACCACGTCGTGCTGGTCGGCGAGCTCGGAGATGATCTCGCCGGAGCCGATCGATCCGACCTCCTCATCCGGATTGAAAGACACCGTGAGCTTGGCGTAGTCGCGCCAGCCGATATCTTGCAGGATCTTGAGCGAATGCAGGATGACGGCGATGCCGCCCTTGTCGTCGGCGATGCCGGGTCCGTAGATCCTGTTGCCATCGACCTTGTAGGGTTGGGTGTCGAGGATGCCGTGCTCATAGACCGTATCCATATGCGCGATCAGCATCAGCTTCCTGTTGCCGGTGCCTTCAAAGGTGCCGATCACCATGTCGGCGCCGGCGCCCTTCGTGGTCTTGCGCCGCTCGGTCTTGGCGCCGAGCGCCTTCAGCCGCGCTTCGGTGTAGTCGGCCATCTTGTTCAGGCCCTCGACGTCGCTGGAGCCTGACTCGATCAGCACCATGTCGTGCAGGCTTTCGATCACGGCCGGCTGGGCCTGCTCGGCGGGCGCGCGCAGCTTCTCATCCGCGGCGGCAAAGGCGGAGGATGAGGCGAGGGCGATCAGGCCAGCTGACGCGAGCAATTTGACGGATAGTTTCATGATTGTCCTCCCAGCAGTAAGCGCAAGGAGGACACTAGCATCGCGACCTAGCCGCGTCAGGTGCGATCGAGCACCTCGACATCGAGTGCTTCGATCTCTGCGGGTTCGGCGGTCGCATCGATCGCCGCGATCCTGTCGCCTGAAATCGTGACTCGCAGCACGACACGCAGCTTGCCGCCGAGGATGACGGCAACGCCGATCTCGCCGTCGACCAGCGCTGGTCTTGCTGCTTGCGCGCGTCCCTTGAAGCTCTCGGCAACCGCAGTGGCGCCGCGGATCACCGGCAGCGAGCCGAGCCGCTGCGCGGCCTGATCGGCGCGCACCACGACGTCGGGCGCCAGCACCGCAAGCAGCCCTTTGAAGTCGCCGTTGCGGGATGCGGCGAGGAAAGCCTCGACGATGCCGCGCTGCCGGCTGAGATCGGCATCCGGCGCGGGCGGCGCGCCCTGCACGCGGCGCCGCGCGCGGCTCGCCAGTTGCCGCGCGGCGGCCGGCGTGCGGCCGACGATCGGCGCGATCTCCTCGAACGGCACCGCGAACATGTCGTGCAGAACGAAAGCCAGCCGCTCCGCCGGCGCCAGCGTTTCCAGCACCACCAGCAGCGCGGCGCCGACGGAGTCGGCCATCTCGGTCTCGCGCTCGGACGGATTGTCGGCGATCGGCTCCGGCACGTGCGCACCCATCGGCTCCTCGCGGCGCGATTTGCGCGAGCGCAGCATGTCGAGGCAGATCCGCGCGACCACAGTGGTCAGCCAACCCCCGAGATTGTCGACGGCAGCAGTGTCGGTGCGGCCGAGCCGCAGCCAGGTCTCCTGCACGGCGTCGTCGACCTCGGCGGTCGAGCCCAGCATGCGGTAGGCCACGGCCCGCAGGCGTGGCCGGTTGGCCTCGAACTGCTCGGCCACAAACTTTTTCTCGTTCATCGGTCACATTCCCTTTGTCCGCTCCGTCAAGGCCATGACGAACGAAACTCGGCCGATGTGACAGCAGATCGGCACGGCGGCGTCAAAAGGCAAATCAGGAGAGTGATATGATGAAAGCCCGCATGAACCATCCTGTGATGGTTGTTCCCGATGCCATGAAGGCGCTGCAGGCGCTCAGCGAGAGCACCAAGCCGGCTTTGCCGGAAAAGCTGCTCGAGCTGGTCCATCTGCGCGCCAGCCAGATCAACGGCTGTAGCGTCTGTGTCGATATGCACCCCAAGCTTGCGCGGCGCGCCGGCGAGACCGATGAGCGGCTGTTCGCGGTCGGTGCCTGGCGCGACACGCCGTATTTCACCGAAGCCGAGCGCGCCGCGCTGGCGCTGACCGAAGCGGTGACCCGGCTCAGCGACCGCGAGGATCCAGTGACGGACGCGGTGTGGGACGAGGCCGCGAAACATTTCGACGAGCAGCAGCTCGCGTCCCTGGTGCTCGGCATCGCCGCGATCAATGTCTGGAACCGGCTGAACGTCGCCGTGCGGCAACCTGTCGGTGCGTGGAAGGTGTGACATCTCTTGCCGCGCGCACAATGCACCCTCTCCCCTTGTGGGAGAGGGTGGCGCGATAAAGCGCAGCGGCATCGCGCCGGGTGAGGGGTTCTCTCCGCGAAAACAGACCCCTCACCCGGATCGCATCTGTCGATGTGATCCGACCTCTCCCACAAGGGGAGAGGTGCACTCCTTACGCGGAAAGAAATTCCAGCACGATTTCGCAGTAGCGCTGCGGGGCCTGCTCGAACATCGGGTGCGTGGTGCCGGGGATCATCTCGGTACGCGCGCCCTTCACATTTGCGGCGAGGGCGTGCAGCACCTTCGGCAGCACGCCCTTGGTGTTGGCGCCGCCGATGAACAATGTCGGCGTCCTGATCGCCTCCGCGTCGGCCTTCGAGAACGGCGGCCGCTGGTCGCGGGTCTGGCCGAGCAGCGTGGTCGCGTTGTCGCGCAAGAGCTGCTTGGAGGTCGCCGGAATCCGCTTCCAGGCGCCGGGGCCTTCGAGCGCGTCCATGAAGATCTGCAAGCCGCCGTCGATGTCGCCCTTGGCGATCTCAGCGGCACAGGCCGCGAAGCGCGCCGCCAGCGGCGAGGGGCCGGGCTTGTAATCCGGATCAAGGCTCTCGTCGAGCTCGCCGCCGGGCTCGGCCAGGATCAGCTTGCGCAGCAGGTCCGGCCGCCGCTGCGCGACACGGAAGCAGATGTGGCCGCCGCGGGAATGCCCCATCAGGTCGACCGGTTTGGTGTCGAATTTCTCGATGAAGGCGATGACGTCGTCGACATGCTGCGCGATCGAATAGGTGTCGCCGACACCGTCCCAATGCGCCGGGAAGAAATGCCGCAGGCTGACCGCGATCACGCGATGCCGCCGCGTCAGCGGGCCGAGCACCGCCGACCAGATCCGGAAATCGCACAGCGAGCCATGCACGCAGACCAGCGGCGGGCCCTTGCCGGTATCTTTGCCGATATCGAGATAGGGCATGTCGAAACCGTTGACGTGGAGGCTGTGCATTTGGAGGCTCGCGGAGGGCAGGAGATGTTGTTGATTTGGCCGAAGTTCCCACGGAATTCGGGTGGATAGCAACATTCTCCAAGCCTAGATTTCAGATCAACAGCAGGCTCAGAGGCATGAGCTGAAGGAACATCTGGAGCGAGCCATGACCGGCCAGCATTTTGCAATCTTCGAGACCATGATCGGCGCCTGCGGCGTCGTCTGGGGCGAGCACGGCGTCACCGGCGTGCAGCTGCCGATGGGCACCGAGGAGAAGACCCGCAAGCGGATCGCCCAGCGCAACGGCGACGTCACCGAGGCGGCCCCGCCGGCCGAGGTGCAGCACGCGATCGACGGCATGATCGATCTGCTCGCCGGCAAGCCGAACGACCTCGCCGACATCGTGCTCGATCTCGACGGCGTGCCCGAGTTCAACCGCGGCGTCTACGACATCGCGCGCAAGATCCCGCCGGGCAAGACCGTGACCTATGGCGACATCGCCAAGCAGCTCGGCGGCGTCGAGCTGTCGCGCGACGTCGGTCAGGCGCTGGGCCGCAACCCGTGCCCGATCGTGGTACCGTGCCACCGGGTGCTGGCGGCCGGCAACAAGCCCGGCGGTTTTTCGGCCAATGGCGGCGTGGTGACCAAGCTGAAGATGCTGCAGATCGAAGGCGCCGTGGTGAACCACACGCCGAGTTTGTTCGATTGAGCGGGCGTTCTTCATCCTCCCCTGGAGGGGGAGGATCGGTTCGCATGAAATGCGAACCGAGGTGGGGTGAAAGCCTCTCGTATCGGATGCTGCCCGCGTTGAGAGATCACCCCACCCCGTCTCACATCTCGCTTCGCTCGCTGTGAGTCGACCCTCCCCCTCCAGGGGAGGGTGAACCGAGCAAGCGGTATCGCCTACACCGTCTCACACACGAACCCGTTGCCCTTCCGCCTGATCTTGCCGACCGTCGGCGAGGGGAAGTGCGCGGGGCAGCACAGCGTATCGGTGTCGCAATAGCGCTCGAGGAAGCTGCGCCGCGTCTTCGCGGCCAGTGCCGGGTCGACGTCGAACTTCGGCGACAGCTCCGGATAGAGCGTCTGGATCGGCGAGTGCATCAGGTCGCCGGAAAATACCGCCTCGTCCTTGCCGCGGCCGAAGGTGAAGGCGACATGGCCCGGCGTGTGGCCGGGCGTCGGCAGCACCCGCATATGATCGCCGATCGCAAAATCATTACCGACCAGCTCGGCCCGCTTGGCTTCGACCACCGGCAGCACGCTGTCGACGAAGGGCGGGACCTCCGCCTTGGCGTTGGTCTCGGTCCAGTAGTCGAACTCGCCCTTGTCGAACACGTAGCGCGCGTTCGGGAAGGTCGGCACCCAGCGGCCGTTCTCCAGCCGCGTGTTCCAGCCGACATGGTCGACATGCAGATGTGTACACATCACATAGTCGATGTCGCCGACCGAGAAGCCCGCCGCCGCGAGGCCGCGCAGGTAATTGTCGTCGGTCTTCATGTTCCAGCTCGGCCGGCCCGGCCGCGGCTTATCGTTGCCGATGCAGCTGTCGATCAGGATGGTGTGGTGCGGCGTCTTCACGATGTAGGACTGGAACGCCAGGATAAGCGTGTCGCTGTCGTCGAGCGCGCCGGCCGCTTTCATCCAGCCGCGGTTCTCGGCGAGCAGCTCCGGCGTCAATCCGGGCAGCATGTCGCGCGCGGGCAGGAACAGTCCTTCCTCCTCGACGATACGATGAATGGTGAGATCGCCGGCGGCAAATTTCAGGCTCATGTGGAGCTCCTTGAAGGATCAGTGCGCGTCGCGCAGGGCGGGATTGATGATGTTGGCGAGGGTGCCTATCGCCGCAAGGCCTTCGTTGGGCTCGCCGTACCGGGCTGCCGTCGTCTTCATCACAAGATCGAGATCGGGACAATGACGGTGAGACATTGTCCAGTCGTCGTCGAGCCCCGCCGACGTTGCACAAGACCTGCGCGGGGAGGTGAGGGGCGAGGAGGCATTCGCGCGTGATGCTCCCCGCCCTTGCCTTGCTAAGCCGCAGGTGGCGCCGAGATCTTCACCGACGGCCGCTCCAGCATTTTCTGGTAGAAGGCGTCGAGCTTGGGATAGGCCTTGCGCCAGCCGCAATCGGCGAAGCGGAAATCGGCATAGCCGAGCACGCAGACGAGGCCGATCTGCGCGATGTCGAACGACGAGCCGTTCAGCACGTCCGGCCGGTTCTCGAACCGCGCCATGCCGGCCCAGGCCCTGTTCCAGTGATCGTCATACCAGGCCTGCCACAGCGAGCCCTGCGGCCGCACCATCTTCTCGTAGCGGCACAGCAGCATGGAATCGAGCATGCCGTTGAGCAGCGAGTGATCGGTCTTCAGCTGCCAGCGCCGCGGACCGTAGCCCGGGATCAGCCGGCCGCCGCCAATCTCGTTGAGATATTCGACGATGACGTAGGAATCCAAAATGACGTCGCCATGGTCGAGGATCAGCACCGGCAGCTTCTTCAGCGGCGAGATCTTCGAATATTCGTCATTGGCCGTGCCCGGCGCGACGCTGGCCGGTACGAACTCGATCTTGTCGATCAGGCCGAGCTCGATCGCCGCGATGCGCACCTTGCGGGCGAACGGGGAGGCGGGAGAGAAGGTGAGTTTCATGGTGATGACCTCGTTTCGCACACACAGTCGTCATCCTGAGGAGCGCGCCCTTGGGCGCGCGTCTCGAAGGATGGGTCGTGATCGATGCACTTCCATCATCCGTTTGATCGACGGATGACGGCGTCCTTGGCTCATCCTTCGAGACGCGCGCGTTGCGCGCTCCTCAGGATGACGGTCTCAAAAACTACGCCCCAACGATTTCCTGGCGCTGCTCGCCGAGGCCTTCGATGCCGAGCGTCACGACGTCGCCGACATTGAGATATTGCGGCGGCTTCATGCCGGTGCCGACGCCGGGCGGGGTGCCGGTCGTGACGATGTCGCCGGGCAGCAGCGTCATGAACTGCGAGACATAGGAGATGCACTTCGCCATGGTGAAGATCATGGTCGAGGTCGTGCCGGTCTGGCGGCGCTGGCCGTTGACGTCGAGCCACATCGACAGCTTCTGCACGTCGGGGATCTCGTCCTTGGTGGCGAGCCACGGGCCGACCGGGCCGAACGTGTCGTGCGACTTGCCCTTGGTCCATTGACCCAGGCGCTCGATCTGGAAGTTGCGCTCGGAGACGTCGTTGCAGATGCAGTAGCCGGCGACGTGGTTCAGCGCGTCGGCTTCCGAGACATACTTCGCGCGGGTGCCGATGATCGCGGCGATCTCGACTTCCCAGTCGAGCTTGGTCGAGCCGCGCGGCTTCTCGACCGCGTCATTGGGGCCCGACAGCGCGGTGTTGGCCTTGAGGAAGAAGATCGGCTCGGAGGGGATCGGGTTGCCGGTTTCCTTGGCGTGGTCGGAATAGTTGAGGCCGATCGCGACGAATTTGGAGATGCCGGTGACCGGAGCGCCGAAGCGCGGCTTGCCGGAGACGGCCGGGAGGGAGGCAGGATCGAGCGCGGAAAGCTTCTTCAGCGAGTCCGGCGCGTAGGCGTCGCCGGTCAGGTCCTTGAGGTGGGCCGACAGGTCGCGGAGCTGGCCGGATTTATCGATCAGACCGGGCTTTTCCGCACCCTTTTCGCCATAACGAACAAGCTTCATGTTGATCACTCCCTACGATGTCTTGAGGATTGTTACTGGTATACCTCGACACGCTTCATGGAACAGCGCGGGAGGAAATTCAACCGCTTCACGGCCATGGCATTGCAGCCATCACCTGCCGGCGTAGCCGCTGTGAGCCGGTTCTTTCAAACGCCGGTCATGATCGCGGACGCGGCGCGGCCAGCATCCGCGTGAACATCTCTTCCAGCAGGCGGCACGGCGGCTCGGGATCGCGCGTGCCCGCGACGATCGCGTCGTCGACCACGGCATGCATCCCGTCGAACACGATCAGCGCCGCGCTGCGCGCGTTGGGGAATGCCCAGACGCCTGCCTTTCGGCCGTCCTCCAGTACGGCGATGACCTGCGCTATCACGTCGTCCTTTTCCTGCGACTGGCGCTGGTGATGCGGGAAGTCGTGAAACACGACGTCGTGCAGCTCGACATTGGCAAGATAGGTTCCAACGGCGCCGCGCAACCAGGCGGACAGCCGCCCGGCGTGGTCGTTCGCGGCGCGCTCGCCGATCGCGCCGGCAACGCGGGAGAGGAAATCCTGCGTGAAGCGCGCGCGCAGCGCGATGACGACATCGGCCTTGGTCGAGAAGTAATGGTAGAAGGTGCCCTTGGCGACGCCGGCCCGCGTGACGATGTCGTCGATCGTGGTGGCCTCGATGCCTTTCGCAATGAACAGCGCCGCTGCCGCCGACATCAAATCGTCCACCCTGACCTCGGCGGGCTGCGTGCGCCGCCAATGTTGCGATGTGCCGCGCGTGGCCGCCGCCTGCCGCTTCCCGATCATGCCGTCAGCATCCATCCGCTCCTGATATTCGATTCTGAGATCGCATATTTAGAATGTCTTTGAAATAGCTTAAGTCAATTGACCGACCGTCAGTCGATGGATATTTGTGCCTCGCCGCCGACCGGATCGACCCGATCAGCACGGTCCGGCGCTGTCATCTTGAGGAAGCTTCCATGAAATTCTTTCGCGAAGCCGAGCCCGGCATCTTCATCGCGACCGGCCGTCTGCAAACCGAGCAGGACGGCTGCGACTGGACCGCGGAATATACCGCGCTGCTTGCCGCGGACCGTCCGCTCGCCGTGATCGTCAACGTCAACGATCAGCCGGATGTCGCCGCCGGCAAGCCGATGGTGCTGTGGATGAAGGCGCGCAAGGCCGAGCTCGGCCGATTGATCCGGGTCACCGTCTATGTCGTCGACGATGAGGCGGAGCGCGCCGAGCTCGAGCGCAGCCTTCCCGGACGCGCCAAGGCGTTGCCCTATCCGGCCGCGATCGCCGCCAGCGAGGCCGACGCGCTCTTCCTCGCGCGCGCCAGTTTGATCTAGCTCACGCCTCGAGCGCGATGAACCTGAAGGCGTCGCCGTCGCGCTTGATGTGGCCGGCATTGAAATGTCCGCCGATCACCAGCGTTGGCGTATCGGCAAAGCGCGAGAACAATTCGCGCCGCGTCGCGGCCGATTGCTTCTGGTCGGAATCCGCGGTCGACGACCAGTCGAGATGGTACATCTGGCAGGGATGATGCGCGACGTCGCCGGTCAGCAGCCCTTCCGCGCCGCCGGACCTGATGTGGATGCTCATATGGCCGGGGCTGTGGCCCGGCGTCGGGATCAGCGTGATCTCCTCGGTCAGGCGATGGTCGCTCGGCACCAGCTCGGCCTTGCCGGCATCCGCGATCGGCTTCACCGAATCGGCGAACACCGCGGCATGCGCGGCATCGTCGCTGTGGTCGCGCCAGTGCTCGTACTCGGTCTTGCCGAACACGTAACGCGCATTGCCGAAGGTCGGCACCCATTTGCCGCCGACCAGCTTCGTGTTCCATCCGACATGGTCGACATGCAGATGCGTGCACAGCACGGTGTCGATGCTGTCAGGCGCAAATCCGGCCGCGGTCAGCTTCTCCAGGAACGGATCGCTGCGGTTGTTCCAGGTCGGCACGTTGCGACCCTGCTTGTCGTTGCCGAGCCCGGTGTCGACGATGATGCGGTGCTCCGGCGTCTCGACCAGCAGCGAATGGATCGACATTTTCAGCCGGCCATCCTCGTTGGCGAAATGCGGGATCAGCCAGGGCAGGCGCTGGATCTCTTCCCGGCCGGCCAGCGGCAGGATGAAGCGTGTGCTGCCGACGGTCTCGAGCTCGACGACCTTTGTGATTTTGACCTTGCCGATCGTCCATTGCATGCGGCGTGCCCTCGGTTTCTTGTTTCTCGCCGGACCATGCGGGTTTCCGCGCGCCGGCGCAATGGATCAAGTCGGCGCCTCCTGCGTTACCGCTTCGTTGGACGAAGGAGTGCGCGAATGCCGGAACTCACAATCTCCCCTGAAAAGGTTGGCTTCCTGATCGAGAAGGCGCGGGAATTCGATGTCAAGGAAGGGATCGTCGATCCGGATTCCGGCTCGAACGGCGCCGACGACGAGATGATCGACGTGCTGGAGGACGACGGCAACGATCCGGTGGCGCGCGAGATCACCGGCTTCATCGATGCGCTGAGCGAGGACGAGCAGGTCGACCTCGTTGCGCTGATGCGGCTTGGCCGCGGCGACGGCACGATCGAGGAATGGGCCGATCTCCGCCGCGAAGCCGCGCGCGGTCGCAACGGCCGCACCGCGAGCTATCTGCTGGGCGAGCCGATGCTCGGCGATTTCCTCGCCGAAGGGCTCGACGAGTTCGGCCTGTCGCCGAGCGACGAGCGCACCACGCCGATCCAATAGGCAGTAGAAGCGTGCTGTTCTCCTTACCTCGCCCCGCTTGCGGGGAGAGGTCGGATCGCATGCAGCGAAGCGGAATGCGATCCGGGTGAGGGGGAGGTTCCGCAGATTCCCAATCACCAACTTCGCGGAGACAGTCCCTCACCCCAACCCTCCAAGAGCGAGCTTCGCTCGTCTCGACCCCGTAAGAACGGGGAGAGGGAGAAGTGAGAGCAACATCATCGCGCGCAGTCGACGATCACGGTGCCGATCTTGTCGCCCTTCTCGACGGCGAGATGGGCATCGGCGGTCTCCGCCAGCGCGAATTGGCCGGCGATGTTGTGCACGCGGGTGCCCGACGCCAGCCATTTGGTGATGTCGGCCTGCGCGGCCGCGAGCAGCGGCGGCGGCAGCGCGAACAGCACCAGCGAGCGCACCGTGATGCACTTCTCCATCAATTCGCGCACCGGCAGTGTCGGCGTGCGATTGCCGTTGGTGGCGTACACCGCGATCGTGGAGTTCAACGCCATGATCTTCAGCGTGGTGGCGAGGTTGCCGCCGAAATCGACGTCGATCACGCGGTCGACGCCGCGGTTCTCGGTGAAGGCCATCACCTTGGAAACGACGTCCTCGGTCCGGTAGTTGACGACGGTGTCGGCGCCGGCAAGCCGCGCCTCGACGTCCTTTACCTCTGAGCTCACCGTCGCGATCACGCGCGCGCCGCCCCACTTTGCCAATTGCACGGCGTAGTGACCGACCGCGCCGGCGCCGCCGGTGACCAGCACCGTTTGTCCGGAGATCGGACCGTCCGCAAACAACGCGCACCACGCGGTCATGCAGGGGATGCCGAGCGTCGCACCTGCCGCGAACGACACGTCCTGCGGCAGCGGCGTCACCAGGTAATCGGCGAGCGTGATGTATTCGGCCGCGGTGCCGAAGGCGCGGCCGTTGCGCTGGCCGTTGAACAGCCAGACGCGGTCGCCGACGGCAAAGCGCGTGACGCCTTCGCCGATCTGATCGATGATCCCGGCGCCGTCGCTGTTCGGGATCACGCGCGAAAATTCCATCGCGCGATAATTGCCGCTGCGGCGGCCGACATCGGCCGGATTGACGCCGGAGGCCTCGAGACGAACCCGGACTTCACCCGGGCCGGCGTCGGGTGTCGGCATCTCGCCGACGGTAAGCACCGTCGGCGCCGCACCGGTCCGTTCGTACCAGACGGCTCTCATCGAGCGCCCCTTTCCATCGGCGGCACTAGAGGGTGCCCGGGAAGGCGCCGCCGTCGAGCAGCAGGTTCTGCCCGGTGATGAAGCCGGCCTTGGCGCCGCACAGGAAGGCGCAGGCGTAGCCGAATTCGTCGGGATGGCCGAAGCGGCCGGCGGGGTTCAGCTTGGCGCGCTCGGCCAGGACCTGCTCGGCCGAGATGCCGCGCTTCTCGGCCTCGGGCTTTGCGGTGCCGCGCAGGCGATCGGTCTCGAACGGGCCCGGCAGCAGGCCGTTGATGGTGACGTTGTTGATCACGGTCTTGCGCGACAGGCCGGCGACGAAGCCGGTGAGACCGGCGCGCGCGCCGTTGGACAGGCCGAGGATCTCGATCGGCGCCTTCACCGCCGCCGAGGTGATGTTGACGATGCGGCCGAACTTGCGCGCCATCATGCCGTCGACGGTCGCCTTGATCAGCTCGATCGGCGTCAGCATGTTGGCGTCGATCGCCTTGATCCAGTCGTCGCGGGTCCAATTGCGGAAATCGCCGGGCGGCGGGCCGCCGGCATTGTTGATCAGGATGTCCGGCTCGGGGCAGGCCTTGAGCACGGCCTCGCGTCCGGCCGGCGTCGTGATGTCGCCGACGATCTCGGTGACGGTGACGGTGGGATGCGCCTTGCGGATTTCGTCGGCTGTCTGCTTCAGCGCCTCGGCGCCGCGCGCCGTCAGCGTGACATGCACCCCCTCATCGGCGAGCGCGATCGCGCAGGCGCGGCCCAGTCCCTTGCTCGATGCGCAGACGATGGCGCGGCGGCCTTTGATTCCAAGATCCACGAGTTCACTCCCTGTGATGTCGGATAGGTTTGTAAAGTTTCGCTGGCGCCAGTCTAGCCAAGCCCGGCGGCGCCGGTAAGGGAGGTGCAATGCATAAGTGCATGCCGGACCGGAGCAGCCCGGGTGAGCCCGTTGGGTTAGATGCGTTGCTCGCGCCGCAGCCGCTCGATCGCAATGGTGGCTTCGGGCGGCAGCGACCGGAATCCGGCCTGTCCGGCAGCCGAGAACCACGGCCGCAATTGCGATCCGTTGAGGAATTGCGGCTGCCTCGCCAGCGGCACCAGCTGATCGAACACCAGCACCAGCGTGGTCACGACGAGGCCGACCCTGACCGCGCCGAGCAGCGCGCCGCCGAGCCGGTCGCCGATTCCGATCTCCGCGCCGATGGTGTCGTCGAGCATCGTCCGCGCCATCTTTCCGAGAATGACGCCGATCAAAAGGAAGAGGCCGAACAGCAGCACCCCATTGGGCGGAAACGGCGAGGACGGCAGCGTCGCGATGTGGGGCCCGACCATCGCCAGCACCGCGACCGCAAGCGGCATCGCGACGAGATAGGCCAGGATGGTGACCGCGCTGCGCAGCAGGCCGGTCGTGAAGCCGGTGACGACCGCAAACAACAGCCCGAGCGTCACGACGATGTCGAAGAGATTCATGGAGGGAATTCCTGCCTCAATCTCCTAAAGCATGATCCGGAAAAGTGCGAAGCGGTTTTCCAAAGAGATCATGCTCAATCAAAGAGCTGAAGCGCGATGACGATTCAACCTAATCACATCGCGCTTTAGCGTCCCCTGGTTGATCAAACCTGCTTACATCAGGGACAATTGTCGCTATCACTCGTCCGCTTCAATCCGGGAACCTGTCGATGTCCGACCTATTCGATGTCAGTAAAGAAATCATCCTCATCACCGGCGCCTCGCAGGGGCTTGGGCGGCAATTCGCCCGCGTGCTGGCGGCGCATGGCGCCGCGGTGGTGCTGGCGGCGCGCCAGACTGCGAAGCTGAAAAGCCTCGCGGAGGAGATCAAGGCCAAGGGTGGCCGCGCCGCCGCGGTGCAGATGGATGTTGCGGATATTTCCGGCATTGCGAAAGCGCTCGACGCGGCTGAAGCCGCGCTCGGTCCTGTCTCGGTGTTGATCAACAATGCCGGCATCGCGATCGAGAAGCTCGCGACCGAGCAGACCGAGGCCGATTGGGATGCCGTGGTCAACGCCAATCTGAAAGGCGCTTATTTCCTCGCGACCGAACTTTCACGGCGGATGATCCTGCGCAAGCAGCCGGGCAACATCATCAACGTCGCCTCAGTGCTCGGGCAGGGCGTGCTGAAAGCGGTGTCGCCCTATGCGATCTCCAAGGCCGGCATGATCCAGGGCACCAAGGCGATGGCACTGGAACTCGCCGGCAACAACATCCGCGTCAACGCGCTGGCGCCGGGTTATATCGACACCGAGATGAACCATGATTTCTGGTCGACCCCGGCCGGCGAGCGGCTGGCAAAGCGGATCCCGCAGCGCCGCGTCGGTGCCGAATCCGATCTCGACGGCGCGATCATGCTGCTGGCCTCGAACGCCTCGCGCTACATGACCGGCACCGTGGTGACGGTCGATGGCGGGTTCCTGCTGAACTAATCCGCGCGTCATTGCGAGCCAACGGGTCGCGCGAACGCGCGCCCGATGACAGGCTCCGCGAAGCAATCCATGTCTCCGCTTGCGGCGGCTATGGATTGCTTCGTCGCTTCGCTCCTCGCAATGACGGTGCGGGTCAAGTGCGTAGCCCGGATGAAGCACAGCGAAAAGCCGCGAAACAAGACGTCATCCGAGAGCCAGTGAGGCTGTATCCTCGTCCACCGCCGTCATCGCCCGGCCTGTGCGCAATTGCGCACATGGACCGGGCGATCCAGTACGCCGCGGCCTCTCGGCTCAAGCACTGCCGTCTCTGGAATACTGGATCACCCGCATGCGCGGGTGATGACACTGAGCAAGCTGAAGGACGTCCGCACGATTTCGGAATAATAGAACAATACCGCTGAGTTGCCCGACGTGTCAAGTCGCGGTGTCTGCCAGCAGCCGCCGCCGGCTACTGTGCATGGGGTTGTTTTCGTTATTTTGCCAGTGCGGCCTTGCGACGGCATTTGGTCACCCCGCCCGCATCTCCGCCCTGATCATGTCGGCGGCCTTCTCGCCGATCATGATGGTCGGCGCATTGGTGTTGCCGCCGATCAATGTCGGCATGATCGAGGCGTCGACCACGCGCAGGGCCTCGAGCCCGTGCACGCGCAGCTTCGGATCGACCACGGCGAGCGGATCATTGCTGCCCATCTTGCAGGTGCCGACCGGGTGATAGACCGTGTCGGAGCGCGCCCGCAGGACGCTGCGGATGTCGTCGTCGCTGCGGACATCCGATGTGAACATGTCCTTCTGCTGCAGCGCGCGCAGCGCCGGCGTGTCGAGCAGCCGCTTCGTCATCTTGAAGCCCGCGACCATGGTCTCGACGTCGCTGTCCTCGCCGAAGAAATTCGGATCGATCGCGGGGGCCGCCAATGGATCGGCGCTGTTCAGCCACACGCTGCCGCGGCTTGCCGGGCGCAGCAGGCAGACATGGCAGGAGAAGCCGGTACCCCAGCGCGGCTTGCGGCCGTGGTCTTCCACCATGGCCATGCAGAAATGCAGCTGGATGTCGGGGACGTCGAGCTCGGGCCGCGTCTTCAGGAAGCCGCCGCATTCGGCGACGTTCGAGGTCATCGGGCCGCGCCGCTCGCGCCGGTATTGCCCGATCCCCTTGATGATACGGCCGATGCCGCCCCACGACAGTCCCGAGAAATAAGGTGCGTCGGAGGCGAAGCCGAACACGAAGTCCGGATGATCCTGCAGGTTCTGTCCGACGCCCGGCAGGTGATGCACGCCGGCGATGCCGTGCTTGCCGAGCGCCGCGGCGTCGCCGACGCCCGACAGCATCATCAGCTGCGGCGACTGGAATGCGCCGGCCGAGAGGATGACCTCGCGCCGCGCGCGCAGCACCTTCTTCTCCTTGCCCTGCAGGTATTCGACGCCGACGGCACGCTTGCCCTCGAAGATGATGCGGGTCGCCTGCGCCTGCGTCTCGATGCGCAAATTGGGCCGGCGGCCCATGTGGGGATGGATATAGCCGCGCGCTGCGCTCCAGCGTTCTCCATTCCTCTGGGTCACCTGGTAGATGCCGAGGCCTTCCTGCTCGGCGCCGTTGAAGTCGTCGCGGATCCGGAACTGGGCCTCGCGCGCGCCTTGCAGGAACATCTCCTTGACCGGATTGTCGGACTGCAGGCCCGTGACGTTGAGCGGCCCACCCTTGCCGTGATATTCGCCGTCGAGCTCGGTGTTGTGCTCCGAGCGCTTGAAGTAGGGCAGGACGTCGGCGTAGCTCCAGCCGGTGTTGCCGAGCGAAGCCCAGTGGTCGTAGTCGGCGCGATGACCGCGGATATAGACCATGGCATTGATGGCGCTCGAGCCGCCGAGGCCCTTGCCGCGCGGCTGATAGCCGATGCGGCCGTTCAGGCCCTTCTGCGGCACCGTGTCGAACGCCCAGTTGTTGAGCTTGCTCGAGAGCATCAGGATGATGGCGCCGGGCGTCGTCACCACCCAATTGTCGTTCTTGCCGCCGGCATCGAGCACCGCGACCGAGGTTGCCGGATCCTCCGACAGCCGCCCCGCCACCGCGCAGCCGCCGGAGCCTGCGCCCACCACCACGAAATCGAATGTGTCAGTCACGTATGTTTCCCCCTTGTCTTGGTTTTGCGTCATTGCGAGCGCAGCGAAGCAATCCACCTATCCGTTATGCGGCGCCATGGATTGCTTCGCTGCGCTCGCAATGACGGCGTGAATCCTACGACAACATCCGCATCACTTTCTCCAGCCGAGCGATCTTCGCGCCATAGGGTGGATAGAGATCGGCGAGCCGGTTGAAGCGCGAGCGATAGAACACCGGCTTCAGCTTGGTCAGCGTCTTGAATCCCCATTCGCCGTGATAGGCGCCGGTGCCGGAGGCGCCGACGCCGCCCATCGGCTGATAGGCCTGTGCGAAATGGAACAGGCAATCGTTGACGGTGACGCCGCCCGACACCGTGCGCGCCAGCACCGCGTCGCGAGCGGCATTGTCGGTGCCGAACCAGTACAGCGCCAGCGGACGGTCACGCTTATTGATGAAGGTGATCGCCTCGGTTGCGTCGCGGGTGCCCATGACCGGCAGCAGCGGTCCGAAAATCTCCTCCTGCATCACGGTCATCTCGGGCGTCGCATCGACGATGACGGTCGGCGGGAATTTGCGCACTTCCTTCCACTCGGGATCGTTCGGCGCGGCCGGCTGCATGATGGTCGCGCCCTTCGCGGCGGCGTCGGCGACCAGGCTCTCGAGCCGGGCATAATGCCGGTCCGAGACGATCGAGGTGTAGTCGGGATTTTTCGGATCGGTACCGAACATGTGCTGCATGTGGCCCTGCAGCCGCAGCGCGAACGGCTGCACCGAGGCTTGCGGCACCAGCACGTAATCCGGCGCGATGCAGGTCTGGCCGGCGTTGAGCAGCTTGCCATAGGCGATGCGTTGCGCGGCCTCGTCGAGGTCGGCGGAGCCGTCGACGATCGCGGGCGATTTGCCGCCGAGCTCGAGCGTCACCGGCGTCAGATTGCGGCCGGCAGCCTCCGCGACCAGCCGGCCGATTCGGGTCGAGCCGGTGAAGATCAGATGATCGAACGGCAGGGCCGCAAAGGCCGTCGCGATGTTGTCGTCGATATCGGTGACCGCCAGCTCGGTGGTGTCGAATTTCTTCGCGATCGCCTCGGCCAGCAGTTCGGCGAAGCGCGGCACCAGCTCGCTCGGCTTGATGATGGCGCGGTTGCCGGCGGCGATCGCGGCGACCGCGGGCGCCAGGGTCAGCTGCAGCGGATAATTCCACGGCGCGATGATGCCGACCACGCCGAGCGGCTGCGGGATCAGCCGGTTCCTGGCCGGCGCGAACTGCACCGTGGTCGGGATCCGCTCGGGTGCCATCCAGCCCTTGAGGTGCTTGGCCGCATGCTTGATCTCGCCGAGCACCAGCATGGTCTCGGCGATCGCGGTCTCGACGGTGGAGCGGTGGCCGAAATCGGCCGAGATCGCCGCCTCGAATCGCGCCTCGTTCTCGGTCAGCGCGGCGCGCAGGCGGCGCAGCCGGTCGAGCCGCGCCTGCAACGTCGGCGCCGGCTCGCTCCGCGACAGCTCGATTTGGCGGTGAAAGACCTCCTCAAGCGCATGCAGCCCCGGGCTCTTCAGTGGCCGGTCCATGGCGTTTCCCCTCGGATGACGTTTCCTTGACGGATTTTGTTGGCGCCAAGCTCCGCTTTTGCGCGCGGTCTGGCAAGGCCCGGTTCCCGACGGTAAAATTTGTCAGGAAAACCGGTGATTTGGACGTCACAAAATCCTCAAAAACCCGCATCCGGGGCTTTCCAAACCGACCTCACGTTGATACATACCCCTCGCACCCGACGGCTTCGGCCCGGGTCGCCTTCTCAGGAAGCCTCCGGACGGATCGATCGGCGCCGTTAGACGCGTTGGCCGGTAGGTTCGGGCACTCTTTCTGCAAGGCACGCAACGGTTTAACGCGGGGTGGAGCAGCCCGGTAGCTCGTCAGGCTCATAACCTGAAGGTCATAGGTTCAAATCCTATCCCCGCAACCAAATTCGGATTTTACCGGATCCGATGAGAAAATGGCCCGCATCGCGCGGGCCATTTTTGTTTTGAAAAGAGTTCGTGCGCGTGTTGGCTGGCGGATCACCGCCCCCCGCAGGCCTGCGCGGCTTGCTAGAGCGTTTTCGAGCGAAGTGGATATCGGTTCGCGTGAAGAAAACGCGCCAAAATAAGAATCTAGAGCCCGTTCCGATTCAATCGGAACGGGGCTCTAGACGATGAAATGAAACTCCTGCCAGGCACTCCAGGTCATGCCGTCGTTGGCGCGAACCCAGAGATCGTCGGACACGGTGCCGCCAGCGAAAGTGGTACTGGCGAGCTGGGCCGCGCTGACGTTGATCGCGGTGTTGACCGGCTGCGCGGTCCCGCCAATGCTCCAGTGGCCGCTGCTGGCTGACGGTGTCGAATCCCAGACTTGATATTGGGTGATGCTGTCCCCGTCGGCATCGAAGACCGAGAACAGGCTCGATGCGGCCACGCTCTGGTTGGCGGTCGCGTGGAAGTCGGATGCGGTGACGACCGGAGCATGGTCAACCGGTGCGTTGACGTGAAATTCCTTCCACGGCCCCCAGGCAAAGCCATCGTAAGCCCTGGCCCAGAGATCGTCTGAACCGGAGCCGCTTTGAAAGCTCGTGCTCGAGAGTTGCGCAGCGGTGATGTCGATTGCGACGTTGGTAGCCTGCGCGACGCCTCCGACCACCCAATGCCCGCTGCTGGGATCAGACGTCGAATCCCACAGCTGGTAGTTGGCGATGGTGTCTCCATCCGCGTCGTTGGTCGAGAACAG
Source organism: Bradyrhizobium sp. CCBAU 53421 (assembly GCF_015291625.1). NCBI lineage: Bacteria > Pseudomonadati > Pseudomonadota > Alphaproteobacteria > Hyphomicrobiales > Nitrobacteraceae > Bradyrhizobium > Bradyrhizobium sp. CCBAU 53421. The sequence goes on along the minus strand of NZ_CP030047.1, from coordinate 8,274,307 downwards.
CGTGGACGCCGCGATGTCCTGGCCGTGGCTCGCCGAAAAGTCGGCGGCCGACACGATCGGAAGATTGTCGATCGGCGCGTTGACGTGAAATTCCTTCCAGCTGCTCCATGTCATGCCATCGAAGGCGCGCACCCAGAGATCGTCGGAGCCGGAGCCGCTCTGGAACGATGCATTGGCCAATTGGGCCGCGCTCACGTCGATGCTCTGGCCGGTGGGCTGCGCTACGCCGGCCACGACAAAATGCCCGCTGGCAGGATCGGCGGTCGAGTCCCAGAACTGATAGTTGGCGATCGTATCGTTGTCGGCGTCGCTGACCGAGAACAGGCTGGACGCTGCGATGTCCTGACCATGTGTGGCCGTCACGTCGGACGCGGTCACCACCGGAGCGTGGTCGATCGGCGCGTTGACATGGAATTCCTTCCAGGCCCCCCATGTCGTGCCGTCATTGGCTCGCACCCACAAGTCATCCGAGCCGGAGCCCGACTGGAACGAGGCGCCCGTCAATTGGGCGGGCGTCACATCGATGGCGATGTTGGTGGCCTGCGCCACGCCGCCGACCACCCAGTGACCGCTGGCCGGATCGCTCGTTGAATCCCAAAATTGATAGGCAGTGATCGTGTCGCCATCGGAGTCGGACACGCTGAAGAGACTCGATGCGGCGATGTCCTGGCCATGGGTCGCCGCAACGTCGGTTGCGCTGACCACCGGTGCATGCTCCGGCCCCGGGGTGACCGTGAACGGGACCCATGCTCCCCACAGCGTCCCATCGTAGGCCCTGACCCACAGCTGGTCCGGGGCCGAGCCAAACTGGTAGCTGGTCTGGGCAAGCTGCGCGGCGGTGATGTCGATTTCCGCATTGGTGGCCTGAACGGCTCCGTTCACCACCCATGCGCCGTGGCCGCTGCTGTCCCAGAGTGCGTATTGGGTGATCGTATCGTTGTCCGCGTCGGCGACGCTGAACAGGCTCGATGCCGCGACCGAAGTTTGTCCGTGGGCTGCCGTGAAGCCGGAAGCCGAAGCAACGGGAGCGTGATCCAGACCGGGCGTCGCGGTGAACGGGACCCATGCTCCCCAGAGATATCCATCATAGGCCCGCACCCAGAGCGTATCCGCAGCCGCTCCGAATACGTAGCTGACTTGCGGGAGGTTGGCGGCCGAGACGTCGATCTCGGCGTTGGTGGCTTGCGTGACACCATTGATCGCCCAGTGCCCGTGGCCCTCGGTGTCCCAGAATGCATACTTGGTGATGGTGTCGCCGTCCGTGTCACTGGCCGAGAACAGTGAGGATTCAGGCAACGAGAGCTGCCCGTGCGCGCCGGTCACGTTCGTTGCGGTGACCACGGGCGCATGATCGGCCGGAGAAATCACGAAGGACTTCCAGTCGCTCCACAAATAGCCGTCGAAGGCTCTCACCCACAGCGTGTCCGAGCCGGGGCCGGCCTGGTAACTCGTTTGAGCCAGCTGCGATGCGGTGATGTCGATCTCGGTGTTGGTGCCCTGGGCTACGCCTCCCACCGTCCAGTAACCGTTGCCGTTGCTGTCCCAGAAGGAATATTCGGTGATGGAATCGCCGGTCGCCATGTTCACCGAGAACAAGGATGAGGCCGCATAAACCTGACTTCTGGCCGCGGACTGATCGCTGGCGGTGACGATCGGCGTGGTCCGGATGCTGTATCCGAGGTCCTTCAGAACTCCGATGTCCAGGTTGGAGATCGCGTACTGGTAGTCCGCGTAGAAGACGATCCCGTTCATCAAGTCCAGCGTCAGCGGGTCCTTGACGGTCGATGGGGTGGCGTAGAGGTCGGATTGCTGGTTGCCGAAATGGTAATAGTTCTGGGTGGTGCTGTTTGTGGTCAGGGGCACCGGGCCGCCGTAGGCCGCCTCGGCATTCGCACCGACGAAGTTGGCACCGGTTGCGGTCTTTTGAATCAGGGTGTCGAACGTGGATTCGTAGGCGCCGGGCAACTGGCCGCTCTGGCTGTACCAGCCTGTCATGCCGAAGCCGTGCTCCAGCTCGTGCAGAAAAACGTTGATCGGATTGATCACGTTTCCGGGCACCTGGCTGGACCAGCTCAGGCCATAGTCGAGGTCGATGTACTGGAAGTAGCCGGGATCGATGTTGATGGTGATGTCGCTGGTCGTTCCAGAGACGTGCTGTCCCGTGGTCAGCTCGTACTGGCTCGACGGCTCATACACCGAGAGCCCGGCATTCGTGCCGACATAGTAGCTCGAGGTCGGCCCGCCGTCGGCGCGGCCAACGGCGGTGGGCAGGATGTTGAGGGACACGACCAGGTTGCCGATGCCCAGGATATATCGCTGCCAGATATTGAGGGCCTGCTCGAGATCGTAAACAAGAGACGCGTCGGCGGATCCGCCCGCGTTCGATGAATCGTTCAGTGATACGGAATATGTCCAAGGCATCTTGGTCGGGCTCTCAATCTATGGTAGCGCAGCAATAATGGGTAATATTCATGCTGACCAGTGACAGGGTAGTCAACAGGCACCGATGCGCCGGAACCGGACAAGGCACTGCGCGAGGCTGTTCATCTTCGACGCCTCCGGCGCGATTGGCCTGCAGCATGGCACACAGCCCGGGCCGTTCCCCCATCCCGCAGGATCGCAAGGTCATCACCCTCTATACGCTAAGTGGTCGATGCGATCACCCGTGTGACCCCGGTGACGGCCATCGCAGGCGCCGCGATCCGTAAGACTACGGAGTCTGGTTGGGCTTCGAACGGTTCCGCGATCGACTCCGGGATCGGCATGGTGTTGCTTGCGAATTCGGCGCGGCCGATGATAACGCCAATTGCATCTCGCCGGAGAGCCATAGTACTCTGGCTGTCATATTCATTTGCTGCTCTGTCGTTTCGTTGCGAATAGTCAGTTTGCGCTGACGGCGAGGCCGAAGAGCAGGGGCGGGGGCGCGCTCACGACAATCTCGGCTCACCTTCGACGGCAGTTATTTTCAGCTACTGAGCAGATTAAATCGCGAGATGATTGAGACGCGGAGCGCTACGACAGCAGACAGCGGGATAGTTGGGCTCGCGATGTTGCTGCGTTTTCACGGCATCCCGGCCGATGTCGACCAGATTCGTCATCAAGTCGGCAATGGCCCGTTCGGAACGGCGGAGATGCTGCGCTACGCGCGCTCGACCGGCGTCAAGGCGCGCGAGGTGAGCACCAACTGGTTGAGGCTGGAGAAGGTCCCGCTTCCCGCCATCGCGCTGTTGCGCGACGGTGGCCATTTGATCCTCGCCAAGGTGGGCGCGGACAAGATCCTCGTCCAGTCGCCTCTGTCCGAGCGTCCGGAGTTGATCACGAGGGCCGACCTCGAAGCGGTGTGGACCGGCAAGCTGATCCTGGTGAGCCGGCGGGCGGGGCTGGTCAACCTTGCGCGCCGCTTTGACCTGTCGTGGTTTCTGGGGGCAATCCACAAATACCGGTATCATTTCGTGGAGGTGTTGATCGCCTCCTTCTTCTTGCAGCTGTTTGCACTGGTGTCGCCGCTGTTCTTTCAGGTGGTGATCGACAAGGTCCTGGTTAATCACACACTCAGCACACTCGATGTGCTCGTCGTCGGGTTGATCGGCATCGCGGTCTTCGAGACCGCCCTCGCAATACTGAGGACCTACCTGTTCTCGCACGTGACGAACCGGATCGATGTCGAGCTGGGAGCCCGCTTGTTTCGGCATCTCATCGGGCTGCCCATTGCCTACTTCCAGGCTCGCCGGGTCGGCGACTCGGTAGCGCGGGTCCGCGAGCTGGAGAACATTCGCAACTTCCTGACCGGCTCTGCGCTGACCGTCGTGATCGACCTGTTCTTCACCGTCGTTTTCATCGCGGTGATGTTTGTTTATTCGCCGATCCTGACCTGGATCGTCCTCGGGTCCTTCCCGCTTTACGTCGGCATCTCGGCCGGTGCGACGCCGATGTTCCGTCAGCGGCTCGACACCAAATTCGAGCGCGGAGCGGAAAACCAGGCCTTTCTCGTCGAGAGCGTGACCGGGGTCGAGACGATCAAGGCGATGGCGCTCGAACCGCAGATGCAGCGCCGCTGGGAGGAGCAGCTGGCCGAATACGTTGCGGCCAGCTTCCGCGTGCTCAGCCTCGCCAATGTCGCAAGCCAGTCGGTCCAGTTCGTCAGCAAGCTCGTCACCGCGGTGATCCTTTATGCCGGCGCCAAGCTGGTGATCGACGGAAGCCTCACGGTCGGCGAGCTGATCGCCTTCAACATGTTCTCGTCGCGCGTGAGCGCGCCGGTTCTGAGGCTGGCGCAGCTCTGGCAGGACTTCCATCAGGCCAGGCTCTCCGTCGCGCGGCTCGGCGACATCCTGAATACGCCGGCGGAGCAGACGTTCAGCCCTGGTCGCGCCGTGCCGCCGCCGATCAAGGGGCAGGTCACGCTCGAACACGTGTCCTTCCGGTATCGGGTCGATGGCCCCGAAGTGCTGCATGACATCAACATCAGCATTCCGGCCGGCCAGGTCGTCGGCATCGTCGGTCCGTCCGGTTCGGGCAAGAGCACCTTCACCAAGCTCGTCCAGCGCCTTTACGTTCCGGAGAAGGGCAGGGTCCTTGTCGACGGGGTCGATCTTGCGATGGTCGACCCGGCGTGGCTGCGTCGCCAGGTCGGCGTCGTCCTGCAGGAAAACGTGTTGTTCAATCGTAGCGTACGGGAGAACATCGCGCTCGCCGACCCGGCCGCTCCGATGCAGCAGGTGATCGCCGCGGCGCAGCTTGCGGGGGCTCACGAATTCATTCTGGAGCTGCCGGAAGGCTACGACACGGTCGTCGGCGAGCGCGGCTCCAGCCTGTCGGGAGGTCAGCGGCAACGCATCGCGATCGCGCGCGCCCTTATCACCGATCCCCGCATCCTGATCTTCGACGAAGCGACGAGTTCGCTGGACTACGAAAGCGAACGGGTCATTCAGGACAACATGAACCGGATCGTGAAGGGACGAACGGTCTTTGTCATTGCGCATCGTCTGTCCGCCGTCAGACGCACCGATCGAATCATCACCATCGATCGCGGCCGGCTCGTCGAACAGGGATCCCACGAGGAGTTGCTGAGCACGGGCGGAAGATACGCGTCGCTGTACCGGTTGCAGGCGGGGATTCATGAAGTCGGCTCGTGAAGCACTTGCGGTCGGGGGCAAAACGCGGGACGAGCTGGCCTTCCTGCCGGCCGCCCTCGAGATCGTCGAGACGCCGCCATCTCCGACAGCGAGGCTCACCGCCATCTTGCTGGCGGCCTTGTTCTGCTGCGCCGTGGCGTGGGCGGGTCTCGGCAAGATCGATATCGTTGCCTCCGCTCCCGGCAAGATCGTGCCGGGCGACCGCGTGAAGCTGGTTCAGCCGCTCGAGATCGGAGTGGTGCGGGCCATTCACGTCCGCGACGGGCAAACCGTCAAGGCCGGCGAGATTTTGATCGAGCTGGATCCGACCAGCAATCAGGCGGAGTTTCAGCACCTGAAGAACGACCTTCTCGCGTCGCTGCTGGATATCGCACGCACCCGTTCGGCGCTTGACGGAAACACCGACGCGCTTGACGGCGCGCCGGCCGACACGCCGCCCGCGTTGATCCAGATGCATCTCGAGTACCTGCGCAGTCAGGATTCCGAGCAGCGCGCCAAATTGTCCGAGCTGGATCGGCAACGGGTGCAGAAGGTCGCGGAGACCAAGACAATCGACGCCAGCATCGCCAAGGTTGAAGCCTTGCTGCCGGTGCTGCAGGAGCGCGTCGGAGTTCGCAAGTACCTGGCGGACAGGGAGTACGGTTCAAAGCTGCAATATCTGCAGGAGCTCCAGGAACTGGTCGGGATGCAGCAGGACATCCTGGTGCAACGGAGCAAGCTCGAGGAGGCCAATGCGGCTGTGGCCGCCCTCGAAGAGACGCGCGCCAAGCTCGTCTCGGAATACCGGCACCGCCTGTACGATGATCTGGCCAAGGCGACGCAGAAGGCGGGCAGCCTCAAGGACGAGGTGTCGAAGGCCGAGCACCGGACCAACCTTCAGAAACTTGCCGCGCCGATCGACGGCGTGGTGCAGCAACTGGCCGTGCACACTGTCGGCGGTGTCGTCACTCCCGCCCAGACGCTCGCGGTCGTCGTTCCCAGCGATAATCTGATTGAAATCGAAGCGATGGTTTCAAATCGCGATATCGGCTTCGTGCATCCGGGCCAGGACGCCGAAATCAAGGTCGATACCTTCAACTTCACGCGCTACGGCCTGCTGCACGGCAAGATCGTCAGCGTCTCGCCCGATTCGGTCTCCCGCGACCGGCCGCGGGATCCAGCTCGCGAACCCAATGGCGGCGCGCCCGAGGAAAGCAGCGAGCCCAAGGGGACGGGGCCGGTGTATGTCGCGCATGTCTCGATCGACCGGACCAAGATGGTCGTCGACGACAAGGAGATCAATCTCTCGCCGGGGATGACCGTCACCGTCGAGATCAGAACGGGCGCCCGCAGCATCATGAGCTATTTGTTGTCGCCGATCGTGCGCTATCGCAAGGATGCTCTCCGGGAGCGGTAGAAAAAACCCGGCGGCCGGGCCGTCAAGGCGTGTTTCGCGATTCGACGTGGCTCAGGCTTGGATCGGATTCATGGATCGCCAGGCAGTTCTGTCCCGCGTCGTAGGTCCGGTATCCATGATCGGCCAACGCGCGAACCAGTGCAGCCTTGTCGGTCTTGATGAATTCCGCATGAATCACGGGGTGATGCTGCCGGATCGTGGCGTTGGCTCCTTCCAGCACCTTCAGCTCCATCCCTTCGACGTCGATCTTGATCAGATCACAGCGGCTCAGATTGAGGGAGTCCAGGGTGATCATCGCCGTCTCAGTGCCGTTGGCCTGGGAATAATCGATCTTCTGGCCGATTTGCTCCGTGCCGGCGCGCTGCGTCACCTCCAGACTTCCGAAACTGGCGGGCTCCTGATGACTTAAGGTCGGCACCCAGGTCTTCCCGGTCTCCGACGAAATAACCGCGTGCATCGCCCGCGCATTGAAGCAGTTGTTGATGGCGATGTTGCCGGCGAGTGCGTAGTAGACCCGTTCCTGCGCCTCGATGGCAACGACCGAGCCCCAGCCGGTCATGTGCTTCGACCATTCGATAGTGTGAACGCCGATGTTCGCCCCGCAGTCGATCGCGACCACGCCATCTCCCCGGTAGGTTCTTCGCAGTGCAAGAAGACCCTTCGTGAGCTCGATTTCGGTGACGTCGAACGCACCGTGCTCGAGAATCTGAATCCCCACTCCAAAGATGTGATCGCCCGACGTGTGGTAGTCCAGCCGATTGACGATCAGCGGGCCATGAGCCGATGCTGCGATCACAAACGGGATCTTGCTGGGGTTACGGCTCATCGCTTGTGTTTCTTTGTTTCTGCGGCTCCGGAGCGGCCGCGAGGGGGGTACTCGCTAAGGTTTTCGTCCGTTGACGCGGTTGTCAATCTCGCTTACCTTCTGCCCGCATTTTTAGCGTTCTTTATATTTTCGGGGCAGGGGATATTCGTGAATGTGATTGCCGTCGCGCCGGCGATCGGGCTGAAGCGTCCGATTGACCAAGTGGCCGACCAACCCAAAGTCATCGTTGATCGGTCGACCAGCGCCGTACCTGCCAAGTTGGAGGCTGCCAACTCGGAGGCTACCAAATCGGAAGCCGTTGCGTCGGCTGCCGAGGCGCCCAAGCGGGCCTATCCGGCCGCCGCCGAACTTCCCACTCAACTCGGTCCAAAGGGACTGCGATTCGACTTCAACGACGGCGCCCGGGTGGTCTGTCCCGAAGCCGACGGCCCCTGGCGCGTACGTCTTTGGGACACCGAGACCGGCAATGTTCTCTTCGAGACGCAGTTCGCGGGCGGGCGCGTCAACAGCTCGAAGCGCTACTACATTCGCTTCCGTATCGAGGTCTTGCAGGGCGAGAATGTCATTTTCTCGCATGAGTACAACGCGACGGATCGTCACGTCCTGATCCAGTTTCCGGTCGGGACGCTCGGCGATACGATGGGATGGTTTCCCTATGCGGTGAAGTTCAAGGACAGGCATGGCTGCAAGCTGAGTTGCGCCATGGGCGCGCCGCTGATCGAACTGTTCCGCGACGCGTATCCGGACATCGAGTTCATCACCCACGAAGAGGTCAAGCCGGAGCGATATTACGCGACCTACAGCGTCGGACTGTTTTTCGATGACAAGGATTGCGTCTATCAGCCCACCGATTTTCGCCATGTCGGGCTACATCGGACCGCGGGTTACATTCTGGGCGTCGATCCGACCGAGCAGCCGCCGCGCATCGCCATCAAGGATGATACGAGGCCGATTGCCGAGCCCTATGTCTGCATCGCGGTTCAGAGCACCACGCAAAGCAAATACTGGAATAATCCCCATGGTTGGCGCGAGATCGTCAATTTCCTGAAGGCGGCCGGCTACCGGGTGGTCTGTATCGACCAGAAGGCCACTCACGGCACTCAGTTGATCTGGAACCATATTCCGAACGGTGCCGAGGATGAGACCGGCGACAAGCCGCTGGCCGAGCGATTTCGCTACCTGAAGCATGCTGACTTTTTCATTGGTCTGTCGAGCGGCCTGTCGTGGCTTGCATGGGCGTCAGGAACGCCGGTCGTCATGATCAGCGGGTTCACCCATCCGACCAACGAATTTGAAACGCCCTACCGCATTGTCAATTTTCACGCGTGCAACAGTTGCTGGAATGATCCGCGGGTGCGTTTCGACCACAAGGATTTCCTGTGGTGCCCGCGGCATGCCAATTCGCCCCGGCAGTTCGAATGCACGCGGCTGATTACGGCCGATCACGTCAAGCAGGTTATTCAGCGCATACCGGGATTTCCGGTCGGCGCCAAAGCGTAGCGCGTAAAGGACATCGATGCCGACGGGCATCGGTGCCCGAAACCGGCAAAATGAATTTTATTCTGGCCCAGGGGCAGAGCCATGCAGACGATTTCCGGCGGCGTGACCGTTACCGTATCTTCTGGCACTGAAACCGGCGATACCGTCCTGACTGGCGGCACGCTGATCATTGATCCCGGCGCCAGCGCCGTTGGCACGCAATTGAGCGGCGGCTTCCTATTCGACTCCGGGACCACGACCGGCACGACGGTCTATAATGGCGGCCAGGAGCAGGTGGACTCCGGCGGCGTTGCATCCGGCACGACCATCTCCGCAGGCGGCGCCGAGACCGTCCTGAGCGGGGCGACGCTCGTCAGCGGCGTGGTCGACGCCGGCGGCTTTCTGGCACTGGGATTCGATCCCGGCAACGGCTCGGCCATTTTCGCCGGCGGGACCGCAAGCGGCACGGTCGTATCGGGTGGCGGTGTCAGCATCGAGTCGGGGGGGCTGGCAGTCTCGACGACCGTCACCGGCGGCGCTGGCTCCTATGGCAACGTCACGATTTCCGCGGGCGGCTCGGCGACGAACACGACGGTCGGGATTTCCGGCGGCCTGAACATTTCAAGCGGCGGCAGCGCCACAGGGACGACCTTGTCCGGTGGCTACGAGGTGATTTCGAACGGTGGTGTCGACAGCGGCGCCATGATTCTGTCCGGCGGCAGCCAGAACATCTCGAGCGGCGGTCTCAGCATTTCGGCCACGGTCTCTGGCACGAACAGTTCCGGGTTCTTCGCGGCCCAATTCGTGTCGAACGGCGGCATCGCGAGCGGCACGACGGTCGGCAGCAATGGCTTGCTGGACATCGCGGGCGGCGGCACGGTGATCGGCGAGACCGTTCTGAGCGGCGGCCACGTCACGCTTGAAAACGGCGCGCTCTTCACCGTTTCGGCCGGTCAGACGCTGCACGACGTCTTCATCAAGCAGGGCGCCATCGAAACCATTGCGTCCGGCGGTCTCGAGACCGCGCTCGGCAGCGGCGGCAACGTCGACAACGGGCAAGTCAACGTGCTGTCGGGCGGCACGCTCGACCATATGTCCGTCAACAGCGGCGGCGTCCTCGGCGTCGCCGGCACCGTCACGAGCAATCTCTTCGTCGCCAGCGGTGGCGTGGTCAACGTCTTGTCGGGCGGCCTCATCACCGGAAGCGGCGGCGGCAGCGGCGGCCTTTTCACCGGCGACAGCGGCACCATCAACGTTCTGTCCGGCGGCCAGGCCGATCATGTTGTCGTCAAGCAGGGCGGTGTGCTGAACGTCTATGGCACGACGCTGAGCAATGTCGGCATCTCGGCCGGCGCGGTCGAGACCGTCTACTCGGGGGGCCTGATCAGCGGCCAGTCCGGTTCCGGCACGGGCGTGTCGGCTGGCGCCACCTTGAACATCCTTGCCGGCGGCTCGGCCGCCTTCTTCGCCGTTTCGAGCGGCGGCACCGCGAACATCGCCGGCACCGTGCTCCGCAATCAGGCGGTCTATGGCGGCGGCATCGAGAACGTGTTGTCGGGGGGCATCGTCACCGGCTTCAGCGGCAGCGGCACCGGCATTTCCGGCGGCACCATCAACGTGATGTCGGGCGCCGAGCTCGATCATGCTGCGCTTCTCTCCGGTGGCGTGCTCAATATCAATTCCGGTGCGACTGCGCACAATTTGACGTTTTCCGGATCCGGCACCCTCAATGTGGCGGGCACCATCACGTCCAGCGCCACCGTCGTTTCGGGCGGAATCGAGAATGTGCTGTCGGGCGGCATCGACATCGGCACCACAATATCCAGCGGCGGCCAGCAGAACGTCTACGCGCATGGCACGACGTCGAACACTCAAATCCTCTCCGGTGGTGTTGTCACGATCTCCGGCGCGGGCACGGTTGACCTGAGCGGAGGAGCGACCGAATCAGGGACGGTGATTTTTGCCGGCGCCGGCGGCAAGCTTGAGCTCGACGGCACGGCCATGCCGGGCACCGTCATCTCCGGATTCGCCATCGGGGATACGATCAATCTTACGGGTGAGAGTGCCGCAAACATCACCGGCATCACCCTTAGTGCCGGCAATGTTCTGGCGGTCGCGACCAGCGACCATGGAACGCTCAATCTGCAGCTTTCGCCCGGCGACACGTTCAGCGGCACGTTCAGCAGCGCCGCCGACGGCGCGGGAACGGACATCACCTTCATTGATAGCTCGGCCATCAAGGTCAGCGCCGGCCAGACCTCGACCGGCCTTGTGATCAGCGCGGGGCAGACGCTCGACGTTCTCTCGGGCGGCGCGGCGATCGGCACCGTGCTGAGCGGCGGCACCGAGAACGTGTTCGGTACCGAGCAGAGCACAACGGTCAGCAGTGGCGGCCAGCTCAACATCGACATCGGCGGTGTCGCGCATGACTTGACCGTGTCGAGCGGCGGCACGCTCAACGTTGCGGGATCGATCACCAGCAACACGTTCCTGCTCTCCGGCAGCACCGAGAACGTCCTTGCCGGCGGCAACGCCAACGGCGTCACCGGTTCGGGCACCAGGGTATCCGGCGGCACGCTCAACGTTCTGGTCGGCGCTACGCTCGGGCATTCCACGGTCTACGCAGGCGGCACGCTCAACGTGTCCTCGGGCGGTGCGGCGTCCTTCCTTGCCGTGTCCTCGGGCGGCACCATGAACGTCGCCGGAACGGTGACAAGCCAGGTCGCGGTCTATTCGAGCGGCCTCATCGAGATCTCTTCAGGCGGCGTCGAGACGGGCGCACCCGGCAGCGGGACGAGTGTCTCGGGCGGCACAGTCAGCGTGACCGCGGGCGGTCAGTTCTCCTTCTTCACGATCAACAGTGGCGGCCTGGTCACGGTCGACAATGGCGCGACGATCCATGACCTCGGCGTCAGCAGCGGCGGTGTCCTCAACCTCGCGGGATCGCAGATCAGCAACGGGGCGATCTACTCCGGCGGCACGGAGAACATATCTTCGGGCGGCAGCGCGCAGAACTTCGCTGTATCGGGAGGCACGCTGAACGTGCTTTCTGGCGGCGACGCCGAGTTCGTCACACTGTCGGGAGGCTCGCTCAATGTTTCCTCTGGAGGCCAGTCCGAGTTCTTCACTTTGTCGTCCGGAGCCTCGGCCGCTATCGCAGCCGGCGCCACCGTTCACGATCTGACTGTATCGAGCGGGGCGACGCTCAACCTTCTCGGCACGGCTACGAGCAACGTGTTCGTTACGGGCGGCGGCACGCTGAACGTATCCGCCGGCGGCGCCGTCAACGGATCGATCAATCCGTCCGGTTTTCCCACGGTCAACGTCAACGGCACAGTGAATGCATCCTCGGGCGCCGCAGTCGGCGATGTTACCGTCAATAGCGGTGGCACCCTGAACCTGCAGGCCGGCGGATCGGCGCACGACGTCAACGTGAACAACGGTGGCCGGCTCAATCTCGCGGGAAGCACGACCAGCAACATCAACATCTTCTACAGCGGCCTGGAAACCGTTTCGTCCGGCGGCGTGGCGAACGGCACCAATGTCAACGGCGGTGAGCTCGACGTTCTTTCCGGTGGTGCGGCAAACGCCACGATAGTCAATGGCGGTCTGCTGAAGTTGTTCTCGGGCGGCTCGCTCAGTGGCGTCTCGGTCATCAATTTCGGCGCCGTCGAGCTCGTCAGCGGAGCGTCCGTTTCGCAGCTTTCCAACACGACGTTCGGTGGCGGCACCAACCTCGAGGTGGGCCCTGGCGCTGTCGTGAGCGGCTATCCGGTGAGTACCGGCCTGATCCTCGACGTGCTGTCGGGCGGCCTGACCTCCGCCATCACCCTCACGGCGAACGGGATGGAGAGCGTGCTCGCGGGCGGTACGGCCCTGGGCACCATTGTTGGTGATGCCGGCTTCCTGCAACTCGGCGTCCCGCCGTACCAGGGGCAGGGTGGTGCGGCCGGCGGAACGGCCAGCAACACGACAGTGTCGGGCGGCCAGCTCAACGTGAATTCCGGTGGTCTCGCGGTGTCCACCACGCTCGCCGCAGACGGTGCGCGTGGCGGCGGCGCGCTAGTCGCCTCGGGCGGCGTGGCATCGGCAACAACGATCTCCAGCTCCGCGGGCATGACCGTGCTGAGCGGCGGCACGGCGACCAGCACGACCGTGCTGAGCGGCGGCTACTTCCAGCTCGGCGAGGGACCGTTCAACGGCATTCCCGGATCGGCCGGTGGCAGTGCGACGGGCACGATCCTGTCTGGCGGATTCGAGGCCATCTCCAGAGGTGGCGTCGATTCCGGCGCCACGATTCTGTCTGGTGGCAACCAGGTGCTCTTGGTCGGCGGCCTCAGCATCGGCGCGAAGGTCTCCAGCGGCGGTTTGCTGACAGCCATGAATCTCGGCGCAACGTCGAACACGCAGGTCTCGTCGGGCGGCCTGGTCATGATCTCGGCCGGTGGCATCGTCGATCTGAATGGCGGATCGACCGAAAGCGGGACGGTGATCTTCTCCGGCGTCGGCGGCAAGCTCGAGATCGACGGGATTTCGATGCCGACGACGGTCGTCAACGGCCTGGCCATCGGAGACACCATCGATCTGACCGGCGTCAGCATGTCGGAGATCACCAGCGTCGGCCTCGGCGCCGGCAACGTGCTGAAGATCGCGACCAACGATCACGGCACGCTCAGCATTCAGCTCGATCCGGGCCAGAGCTTTGTCAACCAGTTCGGCCGTAGCGCAGATGGCAGCGGCACCGACATCTACCTTGTCAGCAACGGTGTCGGAAATATCACCGTGAGCAACGGCCAGACCAGCACGGGTCTGGTGATCAGCAATGGTCAGACGCTGACGGTGCAGGCCGGCGGCACGGTGAACAACACCATCATCGACGGTGGCGTCGAGAACGACAGTGGCACGGCGATAAACACCATTGTTTCCGCTGGCTCCGAGGTGGTCTATTCCGGCGGCGTGACGTCGAGCGCGACCGTCGAGACAGGCGGTAGCATATATCTGTCTGGCGGCAGCGCCTTCAGTGCAACCGTCGCTTCTGCCGGCTACGTCGAGATCGATGGCGGGAGCGCAACCAGCACCACGATTCTGTCCGGCGGCTTCGAAGCCGTGAAGAGCGGCGGCCTCGAATCCGGCGCCGCGATCCTGGCTGGCAACGCGTCCGTTTCGGCAGGCGGCGTCAGCATTTCCGCGCAGATCGCCGGATCCAACAACAGCAGCTACGGTGTATTGACGGTTTCTTCCGGTGGAGCGGCTTCGCAAACCCAGGTTGGCAGCTTCGGCGGCCTCACCGTGCTCGGCGGCGGCACCGCGACAGGGACCGTCGTGTCCAGCCAGGGGTTCCTTGACCTCGGTTTGACGCCCTTTGGCAGCAATGCCGGCTCGGCCGGCGGCAGCGCTACGGGAACGATTCTGTCCGGCGGCTACGAGTCCATCATAAGCGGCGGCGTGGATACCGGCGCCCAGATTCTGTCTGGCTCCGACCAGAACGTCCTCGCCGGGGGCCAAAGCATCTCGGCAACCGTATCGGGCGCAAACTCTCCCGGACTGCTGGCGATATTGACGGTTTCGGGCGGCGTTGCCCTCAATCCTACGATCGGAAGCGGCGGGCAATTGGCGATCTTCGCCGGTGGTACCGTTTCGGGCGAAAACATTCTCAGTGGCGGCAGCATCTTCGTCGGTAGCGGCGGCACCTACACCGTGTCCTCCAGCGCCCTTCCGGGGCACGACATATCCGTTTCAAGCGGCGGTTCGCTGATCGTGGACGGCACGACGCTCAGCCATGTCTTCATCGGTTCCGGCGGGACCGAGACCGTTTCCTCTGGCGGTTATGCGACAGGCAACGCCAGCAATTTCACCGGCGATAACGGCACCATCAATATTCTGTCCGGTGGCAAGGCCGACCATATCCTGGTGAGCAGCGGCGGTGTCCTGAACGTCATGTCGGGCGCGCTGATCAGCGGCGGCACGGGTAACGGGACAGGTGTATCTGCTGGCGGTGTGGTGAATATCTCGGCCGGCGGCTCGGCCACCAATATCGGCGTATCGAGCGGGGCGATCGTCAATATTGCCGGCACGATGCTCCACAACATGGCTGTTTACGGCGGCGGTACCGCGAACGTCTTGTCCGGCGGCGTCGTCACCGGCATCCCCGGCAGCGGTACGGGTATTTCGGGCGGCACGGTCAACGTCAGTTCCGGCGCCGAGTTCGACCATGCCGCGCTGCTTTCCGGTGGTGTGCTCAACATTTCTGCCGGGGCTTCGGCACACAACCTCACCTTCTCCGGATCCGGTACGCTCAATGTGGCCGGTACGACCACATCCAGCGTCACCGTTGTATCTGGCGGCATCGAGAATGTGCTGTCCGGCGGTGTCGACATCGGTACCACCGTGTCCAGCGGCGGCACCGAGATCGTGTTCTCCCACGGCACCACATCGAACACGCAACTCATGGCTGGTGGCGTGCTGACGATTTCCGGCGGCACGGCCGATCTCGGCGGCGGCGCCGCGGAAGCCGGATCGGTGGTATTTGTCGGCCCCAACGGCAAGCTCGAGATCGATGGCACGGCGATGCCGACCACGGTCATCTCCGGGTTTTCCGTCACGGACACCATCAATCTGACCGGCGTGAGCATGTCGGAGATCACGAGTGTCGGTCTTGGCGCTGGCAATGTCCTGGATGTTGCAACCAACGACCACGGCACGCTGGCGATCCAGCTTAATCCAAGCCAAACCTTTAGCGGTCTCCAGTTTGGCAGCGCCGCTGACGGTGGCGGCACCGATATCTTCCTGGTCACCAGCAGTGGAGGTACCAGCGGCACCAACATCGTTGTGAGCAATGGCCAGGTCAGCGCGGGCCTGGTGATCAGCAGCGGCCAAACCTTGACCGTGCAGTCTGGCGGCACCGCACTGAACATGGTGCTTCAAGGCGGTATCGAGATCGACAGCGGAACGGCGATCAGCACGATCGTCTCGAGTGGTGGCCAGTTGCAGGTCTCGTCCGGCGGCGATGCGACGAGCACGACTGTGTTGAACGGCGGCAAGGCGACGGTGCTTTCGGGCGGCCTCGCCGACAATTTGTCTGTCTCCAGCGGCGGCACGCTCAATGTGCTTGGCACCGTCCAGAGCCTGACGACGGTGTTCGCGGGCGGCACCGAAAACGTCTCTTCGGGTGGTGTGATCACCGGGACGACCGGCTCGGGAACCAATATTTCCGGTGGCACCGTGAACCTGCTCGCGGGCGGTTCGGCGGCGTTCGTCGGCGTGTCTAGCGGCGGCGTCTTCAACGTTGCGGGCACGGTGCTCAGCTATGGGGCCGTGTATGGCGGCGGTGTTGAAAACGTTCTCTCGGGTGGCGTCGTCACCGGCGTGACCGGATCCGGGACCGGCGTATCCGGGGGCACGGTCAACGTCCTCGCGGGCGGCGCGCTGGATCACCTGACGGTTTCGAGTGGCACGCTGAATGTCTCCGCCGGCGGCACGGCTCACCACGTGACCGTGTCGAGCGGCGGCACCATGAATGTGGCGGGCACGATCACCAGCAACGTGACCGTTTCTGCCGGCGGCGTTGAAAATATCCTCTCGGGTGGCGTTGTCAGCGGCGCGACAGGATCGGGGACGGCCATTTCTGGCGGTACCCTCAACGTGCTCGCGGGCGGTTCACTCGCTCACGTGACGGCCTGGAGCGGTGGCGTCCTGAACGTGTCCGCCGGTGGTACGGCGTACAACATCTCGGTGTCGAGTGGCGGCACCATGAATGTTGCTGGCACGATTCTCAGCAACACGCTGGTCATGGACACCGGCGTGGAGAACGTGCTGTCCGGCGGGTTCATCTCCGGAGCATCGAGTGCGGCGACGGTCATTTCCGCCGGCGGCACTGTGAACGTCCTGGCCGGTGGTTCGGCCGCGCACGTCGGCGTGTCGAGCGGCGGCATCTTCAATGTCGCAGGCAAGGTACTGAGCAATACCGGTGTCTACGCCGGCGGCGTCGAGAACGTGTTGTCCGGTGGATCGATCTCGGGAGCGAGCGGATCCGGCACCGGAATTTCGGGCGGTACGTTGAACCTGTCGGCCGGCGCCACGGCCGCCTTTGTCGGCGTGTCGAGCGGCGGCATCTTCAATGTCGCGGGCAATGTGCTGAGCAATGTCACCGTCAACAACGGCGGCGTCGAGAACGTGCTGTCCGGCGGGTCCATCTCCGGGGCCATCAGCTCCGGCACGGGTGTTAACTCCGGCGGCATATTGAACATCCTGGCTGGAGGCTCAGCGTCGTATGTCGCCGTTTCGAGCGGCGGCACGTTCAACGTGTCGGGCACCGTGCTCAGCCGCGTGGGCGTTTATGCCGGCGGTGTTGAGAATGTCTTCTCAGGTGGTGTCGTCACGGGGGCTGTCGGCTCCGGGACCGCCATCTCCGGCGGCACGGTCAACGTCTTTTCAGGCGGCGCGCTGGATCACCTGACCGTTTCCAGCGGCGGCGTGCTCAACGTTGCTTCCGGAGGCACGGCGCACGACATCGCGGTGTCGAGCGGTGGCACGTTCAATCTTGCCGGCACGACGACAAGCAACGTCTTCGTGTTCGCCGGAGGTAATGAACTTGTATCCTCGGGCGGCTCCACGGGACCGGTCACAATCTCCGGCGGCCTGGTCGAATTGCAGGCGGGAAGCACCGCCAGCGGCGGCATCACCTTCAGCGGGTCCGGCGGACAGTTGAAGATCGACGGCACGTCGTTGGCCGGCACGACCATCAGCAGTCTGGTGCTGGGCGACAGCATCGATCTGGCTGGCCTCAATTTCGTCTCGGGCGGCTCGGCGACCTTGCTGGCCGGCAACATCCTGCATGTCACCGAGGGAGCTTCCTCCTTCGATCTGCAGCTTGATGCGACGCCTGGCGTGCGCTTCAGCGTCAGCGCGGATTCCGGCACCGGCACGCTGGTCACGACGCGGGCCGACGTCGCGCCGGTGACGTCAGCGCCCAATGTCACGGCAGTTCGTGGCGAGAGCTCTGCGCTCGCGTCCACCCTGTTCAGTGTGGCGGACGCCGATGGCGATCCCATCACCCAATATGCGTTCTGGGACACCCAAGGTAACGGACACTGGGTCGTCAACGGCGTCGTCCAGCCCACCAACGCCGAGATCGATGTTGCGGCGGCGAATCTGTCGCAGGTGAGCTACGTCTTCGGTCCAAGCGGATCGACTGACACGCTTTACGTTCGGGCCAATGACGGCACGGCTTGGAGCAGCTGGACTGCATTCACGGCCAAGGCATTCGCCGACACCGCGCCGACCGTGAACGCAGTCAACGTGACTGCGGCGCACGGCCAGACGTCGATTGCCGCATCGAGCCTGTTCACGGTGAGCGATCCGGACGGCGACACGATGACCCAGTATGCGCTCTGGGACACCGGAGGAAGCGGTCATTGGGTGGTGAACGGTGTGGCGCAGGCCGCCAACACCGAGATCGATATTACGGCGGCGCAGCTGTCGCAGACGAGCTACGTCTTCGGGCCCACAGGGTCAGCGCCCGATACGTTGTACATCAAGGCGAACGACGGAACGTTGTGGGGAGGCTGGACCGCATTCACGGCAACGCCAGGATCCGATCACGCTCCGGTTGTGACGGCGCAGAACGTAACAGCCAATCACGGGCAGACGTCGGTGCTCGCCTCGAGCCTGTTCTCGGTCTCCGATGCCGAGAACGATGCGATCACCCAGTACGCGTTCTGGGACACCGGCGGCAACGGCCACTTTGTGGTCAATGGTGTCGCCCAGGCAGCCAATGTTGAAATCGACGTTTCCGCGGCGAACCTGTCGCAGGTGAGTTATGTGTTCGGCCCCGGCGGTTCTCCGGCCGACACGCTCTACGTGCGGGCCAATGACGGGATGCTGTGGGGAGGCTGGACCGCGTTCACGGCAACCCCGGGACCCGATCAGGCTCCGGTGGTGACGGCACAGAACGTGACCGCCAATCACGGCCAGACGTCGGCGCTCGCTTCGAGCCTGTTCTCGGTCAGCGATGCCGAGAACGATGCGATCACCCAGTACGCGTTCTGGGACACCGGCGGCAACGGTCACTGGGTGGTGAACGGCGTCGCCCAGGCCGCCAATGTCGAGATCGATGTTGCGGCGGCGAACCTGTCGCAGGTCAGCTACGTGTTCGGTCCCGGCGGCTCGACACCGGATACGCTCTACGTGCGGGCCAACGACGGACAGAAGTGGAGCACCTGGACCGCGTTCACGGCAACACCGGGGGTCGATACGGCTCCGGTGGTGACGGCGCAGAACGTGACCGCCAATCACGGCCAGACATCGGCGCTCGCCTCGACCCTGTTCTCGGTCTCGGATGCCGAGAACGATGCGATCACCCAGTACGCGTTCTGGGACACCGGCGGCAGCGGCCACTGGGTCGTCAATGGCGTCGCCCAAGCGGCCAATGTCGAGATCGACGTTGCGGCGGCGAACCTGTCGCAGGTCAGCTACGTGTTCGGTCCCGGCGGCTCGACGCCCGATACGCTTTATGTGCGGGCCAACGACGGATCGAAGTGGAGCACCTGGGCCGCGTTCACGGCAGGGCCGGGGGTCGATACGGCCCCGGTGGTGACGGCGCAGAACGTGACCGCCAATCACGGCCAGTTCTCGGCGCTCGCCTCGAGCCTGTTCTCGGTCAGCGATGCCGAGAACGATGCGATCACCCAGTACGCGTTCTGGGACACCGGCGGCAACGGTCACTGGGTGGTCAATGGCGTCGCTCAGGCCGCCAATGTCGAGATCGATGTTGCGGCGGCGAACCTGTCGCAGGTCAGCTACGTGTTCGGTCCCGGCGGCTCGACGCCGGATACGCTCTACGTGCGGGCCAACGACGGATCGAAGTGGAGCACCTGGACCGCATTCACGGCAACCCCGGGTCCCGACACCGCTCCGGTGGTGACGGCGCAGAACGTGACCGCCAATCACGGCCAGTTCTCGGCGCTCGCCTCGAGCCTGTTCTCGGTCTCCGACGCCGACAATGATGCGATCACCCAGTACGCGTTCTGGGACACCGGCGGCAACGGTCACTTTGTGGTCAACGGCGTCGCCCAGGCAGCCAACGTCGAGATCGATGTCTCGGCGGCGAACCTGTCGCAGGTCAGCTACGTATACGGGCCGGGCGGCTCGACACCGGATACGCTCTACGTGCGGGCCAACGACGGATCGAAGTGGAGCACCTGGGCCGCGTTCACGGCGACCCCGGGACCCGATCAGGCTCCGGTGGTGACGGCGCAGAACGTGGCAGCGGTTCACGGCCAGTTCTCGACGCTCGCCTCGAGCCTGTTCTCGGTCTCCGATGCCGAGAACGATGCGATCACCCAGTATGCGTTCTGGGACACCGGCGGCAACGGCCACTTCGTGGTCAACGGCGTCGTCCAGGCGGCCAACGTCGAGATCGATGTCTCGGCGGCGAACCTGTCGCAGGTCAGCTACGTGTTCGGTCCCGGCGGCTCGCCGGCCGACACGCTCTACGTGCGGGCCAACGACGGATCGAAGTGGGGCGCCTGGGCCGCATTCACGGCAACGCCAGGCCCCGATACGGCTCCGGTCGTGACGGCGCAGAACGTCTCCGCAATCCACGACCATTCGGTCGCGGCCTCGAGCCTGTTCTCGGTGTCGGACGCCGACAACGATGCGATCACCCAGTATGCGTTCTGGGACACCGGCGGCAACGGCCACTTCGTGGTCAACGGCGTCGTCCAGGCCGCCAACACCGAGATCGACGTCGCGGCGGCGAACCTCTCGCAGGTCAGCTACGTGTTCGGGCCCGGCGGCTCGCCGTCGGACACGCTCTACGTGCGGGCCAACGACGGCAGCGAGTGGAGCAGCTGGAAGGCCTTCACGGCCACCGCAACCAACCAGGCGCCGACGGTCGCGGTCGCCAACGTCGTGACGGTGTCGGGGCAGAGCTTTGCTGCTGCGAACCTCGTCACGGCGACGGACGCCGACGGCGATGCCATCACGAAGTATGCGCTGTGGGATTCCAACACCAACGGGCGCTGGAACGTCGGCGGCATCAACGAGCCGGCCAATACCGAGATCGACATCACCGCGGCGCAGCTCTCCCAGGCGACCTATCAGGCCGGCTCGGGCACCGACCAGCTCTGGATCCGGGCCTATGACGGCACTGCGTGGGGCGCCTGGCAGTCGTTCAATGTCACCGGACAGAGCCCGAGCGGCGCCACCATCGTCCCGGGCGGCACCCTCGAACTGACCGGGGCCTCGAATGCCGCCGTGACGTTCCAGGGCTCGACGGGGACGCTGAAGCTCGACAATTCCGCGAGCTTTGCCGGCACCGTCGCCGGGATGACCGGCTCGGACGCGATCGATTTCGCCAACATCAGCTTCGCGAACGTTCAGACCCCGAGCTTCAGCGGCAACGCATCGGGCGGAACGCTCACGGTGACGGACGGCACCGTCACGGCGAGCATCGCGCTGCTCGGCAACTACATGGCCTCGACATTCACGACCTCGAGCGACGGCCATGGCGGTACCCTGGTCGTCGATCCGCCGGCGACCCAGATCAGCCAGCTCGCGCAGCCGCAGCATGCGTGAGGCCTGACGATGCGGCATGCGTGGGCCTGTCGCGGGCCCACCTGCAGCCGGATCGCTCATAACCGGCAGAAACAAAAAAGGCCCGCCTTGCGGCGGGCCTTTTCGTGTCGTGCGACGCTTGCTTGATTCTGGGTAAGACCGAGCGCTTCGCGCTCAGCGCCCGATCACGGTGCCGAGCTGCTGGCTGCTTCCGCCGGCACCTCGTCGGCATTCGGGTCGGCCGCGGCGGTGGCCCAGGCGAGCTCGACGAGTGTCACGATCCGCCGGCCCGCCCCGTCGAGCTGGCAGACGATCAGGCCCTGCTCCTCGATGTAGGTCAAAAGATGCCGGGCGCGGCGCAGCGAGTGCGTGCCATAGGCGCGGGCGATCGCGGCGTCGCTCGGACAGGGCCAGCCTTCCTTCGCGGCGCGGGCGATCATCATGAAGACGCCCTGCATGTCCTCGGGCAGGATGGCCGCGCGCAGCGAGACGTCCTGCCACGCGTCGTCCTCCGCCATCTCGGTGCCGAGGCCAGCGCGGGCGCGCGTCAGCATGCGGCGGAAATCGGTCAGCTCCGGCACGACGGCGCCGAGACCCTCGATGCGGCAGCGGACCACGAACTCCTGATAGAGCACGCCGATAGCGCGGAAGCCGGCGTCGGGCTCGGCGAGGATGGCACGCAGGATGCGATCCAGCCGCTCACGCCGCTCGGCCAGCTGCTCGGCGCTCGGCGGCGGCTCCGTGGTTTCGGGATCCTGCTCCGGTGCCGTCGGCTTGGCGGCCATCAGCTGGCTGAGCAGGTCGGGCGGCGGTGCCCGGCGCGGCGGCCTGGCCGCTGTTTCGGGCGGCGGGGCTGCGAGGATGATGGCGCGTGCGTCTTCCAGCGCCGCTTCAGGCAGCGGCATCAGCCGCGGCGCCGCATTGCGCGGTTGCGTGTCGGTCGGACCGATGCGGAGGCCGAGCGGACGGCGGGAGAGCGCGGGTCCCAGCGCCATGAATTGCCCGCGCTCCAGGTCGCGGAACGCCTCCGCCTGCCGCCGCTCCATGCCGAGCAGGTCGGCGGCGCGCGCCATGTCGATGTCCAGGAAGGTCCGGCCCATCAGGAAGTTGGACGCTTCGGCCGCGACATTCTTGGCGAGCTTCGCCAGCCGCTGGGTCGCGATGATCCCGGCAAGCCCGCGCTTGCGGCCGCGGCACATCAGGTTGGTCATCGCGCCGAGCGAGAGCTTGCGCGCTTCGTCTGACACTTCGCCTGCGATCGCCGGCGCGAACAGCTGCGCTTCGTCCACCACCACCAGCATCGGATACCAGTGGTCGCGGGGCACCTCGAACATGCCGCCGAGGAAGGCCGCGGCGCGCCGCATCTGGTTCTCGGCGTCGAGCCCCTCGAGATTGAGCACGGTGGAGACACGATGGATGCGCACGCGCTCGCCGGCGACCTGCAGGCTGCGCTCGGTATGGTCCTCGGCATCGATGACGAGGTGGCCGAATCGCTCGGCCAGGGTCACGAAGTCACCCTCGGGATCGATGATGGTCTGCTGCACCCATGGCGCGCTTTGTTCCAGCAGCCGGCGCAGCAGATGGGATTTGCCGGAACCCGAATTGCCTTGCACCAGGAGGCGCGTGGCCAATAGCTCCTCGAGGTCGATGGCCGCCGAAGCGCCGGCCGTCGTCTGTCCCATCTCGATCGCTACCGTCATGTCCCGACTCAAATCATCCTTGCGGGACGCGGCTTAACAAGCCGATCGCGCCCCGTCGAGCGAACCGCGGCATGATCCCCAGGCGCGACCGGGATGTGGATGATCCGGGCGCGATTTTCAGCGAAAGCGGCAGCCCGGCCGCTTGTCCCGGACGCGATCTTCGAGCGCGCTTGCGTCGCGCGGTGACGCCGATGTGAATGGCGCCGCCATTCTCATGCCGGATACCTCCGTCCCGTTTGCCGCTGGTGTCTCCTCGCATAAACCTCGTCATAGTCCGCAGCACAAAAGAAACGTGCGAGGAAACATGACTGAGAGCATCGTTGATGCCGTTGGGGCGCCGGTCACGGCGTCTGCAGCGGTGTCGCCGCGAAAAGTGTTTTGGGCGACCTGGTTCGGCTGGATGCTCGATGGTTTCGATTCCTCGATGTACGGCTACATCCTGGTCAGCGCGCTGAGCGAGCTGTTGCCCGCCAGTGGCATCGAGCCGAGCAAGGCCAATATCGCCATCTATGGCGGGCTCCTGTTCTCGATCTTCATGCTGGGCTGGGCCTGCTCGATGGTCTGGGGCTGGGCCGCGGACCGTTACGGGCGCGTCAGGATCATGTGCTGGACTGTGCTGGTCTACTCGCTGTTCACCGCGCTGTGCGGACTTGCGACCGGGATCGTGATGTTCGCATTGTTTCGCTTCGTCGCCGGCTTCGGCATTGGCGGCGAGTGGGCCGCGGGCACGCCGCTGCTGCAGGAATCCGTGCCCGAGAATACGCGGGTGCGGCTCGCCGGATGGCTGCACACGGCCACGCCGACCGGGCTGTTCCTCGCCGCCGCCGTCACGCTTGCGATCGGCAGCACGCTCGGCTGGCGTGGCATGTTCCTGCTCGGCATCCTGCCGGCGCTGCTGATTGCGTATCTGCGCAGCAACATTCCCGAACCCGAGCACAGTGCGTCGCGCGAGCGGCCGTCGGTCGCGGCCTTGTTTGCGGGAGATCAGGCGCGCACCACCTGGGCGGCCGCGCTGATGATGGCCTGCATCATCTTCGGACTGTGGTCGTCGAACTTCTGGGCGCCCACCGTGATTTCAACCAAGCTGGTCGCGGCGGGCGCGACGCCTGCGCATGCGCAGGAGATGGGAGCTGTGGCCGGGCTGATCACCAATGTCGGCACGCTGATCGGCTGCTTCCTGGTGCCGTGGCTCACCGGCTGGCTCGGCAGCCGGCGCCGCACCGCGGTGCTGTTCTTCATCGGCGGGCTGATCTCCGTCGTGGTCTGCTATGAAGTCGCGATCGAATGGCTCGACAGTCTGGTGCTGTTCATGGCGCTGCTGCCGGTGCTCGGCTTCTTCACCAATGGGGTGTTCGGCTTGTTCACGATCTGGCTGCCGGAGATGTTTCCATCCGCGCTGCGCGGCTCGGGCTCCGGCTTCGCCTTCAGCATGGGCCGCGTGCTCGGCGCTGCCGGCCCGACGCTGATCGGTGCGCTCGCCGCCCGCACCGGAAGTTTCCCGCTGGCGATCTCGATGTTGTCGCTGATCTATGTGATCGGCCTGCCGCTGATTCGGCTGGCGCCGGAGACCGCAGGAAAGCCGCTGGCGAAATAGCCAGCGCAGGCGGCTTGCGAATGCCGGTCAGACCGCGACCTTGATCCTGCGGTTCTGGCGGCCCTTGTTGTCGATCTTGACGATGCGGGCAGGGCGAGCCTGCCCGGTCGACGCCAGATGGGTGCCGCCGCAGGCCTGCCGGTCGAGGCCTGAGATCTCGACGATCCGGACAAGGCCGTCTTCGCCGACCGGCGGGGCGACGGCCTTGCTGCGAAACAGTCCTGGGATGGCATGCGCTTCGGCATGCGCCATGAAGGCCGCGCTCACCGGAAGGTCCTGCCGGATGATGTCGTTCAGCGGCGCCTCAAGCGCCCGCAGGGCCTCGTTGTCGGCGCCGGGCAGATCGAAGTCGACCCGGAAGGTGCCGTCGGCATTGAGTTGCGCCCCGGTCAGCAGCGCGCCGCCGAACTGCGTATAGACCAGCGCGTTGACGACATGGGCGAGCGTGTGCAGCTCGCACATCAACGCGCGAAATGCCGGCTCGACTTCGAGCACGACCTTGCCGGAGATCAGGCTGTCGCCCGGGACCATGTGCCAGAGGCCGCGTTGGTCACGTGCAAGGCCCGTCACCGGCAGCACACCGCCGGACCATCTCAGAACCCCGCGGTCGGCAAGCTGTCCGCCGCCGCCCGGGAAGAACGGCGAGCGTTCAAGCAGAATGGCTCCGGGCCGTGCGTCGAGCACCTCGGCTTCCAGTTGCAGGATATCGGCGTGGTCTTGCGTAAAGGACATTCCGCTACTCTAGCGCATCCGCATCGTCGCTGACCACCAGCGCTACCCTTCGCGCGCCGATCGGCTATTCCGCCGGCTTCGCGGCCACCGTCGCCTGTCCGGCCACGGGCTTCTTCGCCGGCGCCTTGTCGACCTTCTTCGACCAGGAGCGGTAATAGGCGAGCACGGTCATCAGCACGATGCCGACCACGCTGACCACGATCTGCATCCAGAGGCTGCCGGAGACTTCGACCAGCACCACATGCGCGACCACGGCAAGGAAGACACCCGAGCAGAACACCTCGAGCGACTGCTGGCCGCATTTGATGATCGGCTGGAACAGCGGCCATTCATATCCGGGCCATTCGCGCGGCAGGAAGCGCGTGACGAAGAAGGCCAGGACCACGAAATGCAGCACGCGATACGGCGCGAGGTTGGTCTTGTCGTTGGGATTGAAGGCGTCATAGAGCCAGGCCGGCATCGCCTGGCCCAGTTCCGGGAAGCGGCCCGCCAACGTCATGACCAGCGCGAACAGCAGATAGGCGCCGCCGAGCCAGAGGAAGGCGCGCGAGCGGATGAAGGTGATCGATTCGCTGGCGCCGCCGAGCGCGAACCAGCCGCCGAATACGAACAGGAATTGCCAGCAGAACGGATTGAAGTACCAGGAGCCGCCCGGATAGGCCGGCAGATTCCAGCCGAACCGGCGTGCGGCGAGATAGAGCAGGAACGAGGCCAGCAGCGTCAGATTGAGCTTGCGCAGCATTGCCCACAGCACCACCGGATACACCAGCATCAGCGCGATGTAGAGCGGCAGCACGTCCATGTTGACCGGCTTGAACGCCAGGATCAGGCCCTGATAGAGCGTCTCCGCCGGGTTCTGCATGAAGCCCGCGACGTTGAATTCATTCTGCAGGTTGGGATCGTGATAGCGCTGCGCGAGATAGCCGATCTCGGCGATGTAGATCACGAACAGCAGGACATGCGCGACGTAGATCTGCCAGGCCCGCTTGATCAGCCGGGTGGCGCCGATCACGGTGCCGCGCTCGAGCATCATCCGCGCATAGACAAAGGACGCAGTGTAGCCGGAGATGAACACGAACAGATCGGCGGCGTCGCTGAAGCCGAAATTCTTCTGCGTGATCCAGTTCACGGCGTTGTTCGGGATGTGATCGAGATAGATCGCCCAGTTGGCGAAGCCGCGCAGCAGATCGAGGCGATAGTCGCGACCACGCGGCGGCAGAACAGCCTTGACGTCCATCGGTTCGCTCCCATCCCAGTGCCCGCGCGTCCTGCCGCGGGTCGCCCACCGCGTCATACTAGAACATGATCTCGACGGTTGTGTATTGGTTTTCCGGAAAGGATCGTCTCAACGAGAGGTCAAACAGCGCTGGATTTGGATCAAATCATTCGCGGCGCGAACCGCTCTCCGGCAGACAGTGCGTAGGATGGGTAGAGCTGGGACCGGGCAGCTAACGCTGCACGAATCCGTTGTGCAGCGTGGTGAACAGCGTCTTGCCCTTCTTCACCAGATCGTATTTGCGGCCGTAGAGCAGCCAGACCGCCGTCAGGTGGCACATGCCGCCCATCATCAGCGACATCGCGGTGTAGGGATCGAGGTTTCGGCGATAGATGCCGGCGCGGCTCGCCTGCTTGATCAGCTGCACGTAGCGCAGCGCATATTTGTCGACCGCTTTCTTGACGCGCGGCTCGGCGGCAAGGACGCTCGGCCAGATCTCCAGGAAGAACACGCGACCCCAGCTCGGGTTGTCCTTGATGTACTGGAAGTTGGTCAGGAAGATGATGCGAAGCTGCTCGACGGGATCGCCTCCCTTCACCAGCAGCGGCTCGGTCTTCTGATACAGCGCTTCGAAATTGCCCTCGGGCACGTCGAGCACCAGCGCACGCTTGTCCGCGAAATAGTCGTAGATGCTGGAGAGCGGTACTTTCGCCACGGTCGCGACCTCGGTGAGCGAGGTGCCGTCGATGCCCTTCTGGCCGAACAGCTTGGTCGCTGCCGAGAGGATCTGCTCGCGCCGATCGCGGCTGCGTTGTTGCTTGAGCTTGAGCGTCGTCCCCGAAGCCACTTCCTTCTCCCGTCCCGAAAAAACAGTAAGGCCGCCGAAGTGGATCACCAAGAACTATTGCAACATAAAGTGGAAGACGCCGTTGTCAGATTGGTGCGTTCCGCCGTTCATGGTTGCGGAACGCATTGCGGGCGATGATCTGTCGCATGATCTCCGATGTGCCATCCAGAATGCGGACCACCCGCGTCTCGCGCCAGATGCGCTCGATCGGCAGGTCCCTGGAATAACCGGCACCACCGAACAGCTGCATGGTCATGTCGGCCACCCGCTGCACCATGTCGGCGCCGGTATATTTGGAGAGTGCCGCGGCGGCGGTGCGGGCGGCGGCGTCGCTTTGGTCGTAGCGCCAGGCCGCCTCATAGGCGACGAGGCGCGCGGCATGCAGCGCGCTCGCCATGTCGGCGATTTGCCATTCGATGCCCTGGTGGTCGCGCAGCTTGCGTCCGAACGTCTCGCGCTCCGAGACATGATCGAGCGCGTAGTCCATGAGCTGGCTCGCCGCGCCGACGCAATAGGCGCCCCAATGCGTGCGCCCGGCATCCAGGCACCGCATCGCAATGGCGAATCCCTCGTCCTCCTGGCCGAGCAGGTTCTCGCGCGGAACGCGGCAGCCTTCGAAGAGCACCTCGGCATGCGCTGAGCCGCGGCCGGCGGCCATCTCGACCAGACGGCCGATAGCGAGACCCGGCGTCTTCGCGTCGACGACAAAGGCCGCAATCCCGTTTGCGCCCGCCGACGGGTCGAGCGTGGCAAACACTGTGAACACGCCGGCGACCGGCGCGTTGGTGATGTAGGTCTTGCGGCCGTCGAGCACGTAATGATCGCCGTCCCGTCGCGCCCGGGTCTGGATGCGGGCGGCATCCGATCCTGCGTCCGGCTCGGTCAGCGCGAAGGCGCCGATGATCCGTCCGCTGGCGAGCTCCGGCAGCCAACGGTCACGCACAGCGGGCTGCGCGAAGAACTCGATCGCCTTCGATCCGATATGAACGTTCACCCCGCACAGATAGTAGAATGCGGTATGCGCCTTCGCGAGTTCCTCGATCGCGAGACAGCTGCCGAGCATGGAGAGGCCCAGCCCGCCGAATTGCTTCGGCGTGTTGGTGCCGAACAATCCCATCCTGCGCAGGCCGGCCATGGCGCTCTCCGGCACGGCGCCGGTTGCCTCGATCGCGGCATCATGGGGCTTGAGCTCGCTGCGCACGAAGTCGCGTACCCGGCCTTGCAGTATGCGGAGATCGTCGGGAAGCTGGAAGTGCATGGTTCACAAAAATCCGAAGAATCTTCGAAAAAGGTGCGCCGGCATCCCTGCGATGTCAAGCTATCGCCCGAGCGCCGGAGAACGAGGCGGAGTTCGCAGGATGGCGGGCAAGGCCGGCCGGGAAGGCCTGAATTTTTCTCCCGGCGTCCTCCGCCGCAAGTTTGTCCATTTCTTGCGCGACAAAACCACGAGTTGTGACCAGGAAATGTGTCGCTGGGGGAAGAAATGACGCTGCACTCGCTTCGATCAACTCGTTCCGCGCGCACCATCATCGGCCTTGCCGCAGCCCTCGTGGTCGGGCTTGCGTCGCCGGTCATTGCACAGCAGTCGCCCGCCGGCGGCGCTCTGGCCCGCGTGCTCGTGCTCGGCACCGGCGGCACCATCGCGGGCCAGGCCAATGTGCGCGCCGGCAATGCCTACGATTCGGGCAAGGTCAGTGCGGCCAATCTGATCGCGGCCATTCCGGGCATCGACAAGCTCGCCCAGATCTCGGCCGAGCAGATCTCGTCGATCGGCTCGCAGGACATGAATGACAAGGTCTGGTTCGACCTCGTCAAGCGCATCCGTTCCGCGATCGACAACAAGGAGGTCGACGGCGTCGTCATCACGCATGGCACCGATACGATGGAGGAGACAGCGTTCTTCCTGCAGAACGTGCTGGACACCGACATGCCGGTGGTGCTGGTCGGATCGATGCGGCCCTCGACCGCGATCGGCGCCGACGGCCCCGCCAATCTCTACGAGGCGATGCGGGTCGCCTCCGCGCCGGAATCGCGGGGCCGCGGCGTGCTCGTGGTGCTCAACGATACCATCCATGCGGCGCGTTGGGTGCAGAAGACCAATACCACCAGCGTCGAGACGTTCCGTTCGCCGGATGGCGGTCCGGTCGGCTATGTCGACACCGGCTCGTTGCGCTTCCTGCAGCCGGTCGCGTCAGTCAAGGGTGCCAAGCTGAAGCTGCCGGACGCGCCACCACTGCCGCGGGTCGACATCATCTATTCGCACGCCAACATGGATGCCGCGGAGGTCGAGGATGCGGTCAAGCGCGGCGCCAAGGGCATCGTGCTGGCCGGCGTCGGTGACGGCAATTCGTCGAAAGGTGCGATCGATGCGCTGGCGGCGGCGGCGAGGCAGGGTGTCCTGGTGGTGCGTTCGACCCGGGTCGGCTCGGGCTATGTCAACCGCAACGTCGAGGTCGAAGACGACAAGCTCGGCTTCGCGGTCTCGCTCGATCTCAACCCGCAGAAGGCGCGCGTGCTGCTTGAGCTCCTGATCGCAAACGGCATCACGGAGTCCGCGGCAGTTCAACAGGCGTTCGCGCGGTAGATCGTGGGTTTCGACGTGCCACTTGCAGGGCTCGCCTCCGGCGCCGCCCTGGCTGCTGCGCGCCGCGCCGCGAGCAGCAGGCCGCGGGCCTCCGCGATCCGCGACATCACGGTGGTGACGGGAACGCCGGTGACCTCGGCGATCTCCTTGTAGGAGAGATCGATCATTTCGCGCAGCGCGATGACCTCCCCGAGCGGCGCGGGTAGCTCGCCGATGAGTTGCCGGATTGTCGGCGTGACGCGTCGGCCGGACTTGTCTTTGTTGCCGGCATCATCCGCCGCTACGCGGCCGCCGAGTTTTTCGCCACGTTTTTCCTGACAGACGGTTTTGAGGATCGCGAGCAGCCAGGGCCTGATGGCGGTGCCGCGAAAGCCGTCGAACTGGCGCAGTGCGCGCAGATAGCAGTCCTGCACGGCCTGTTCGGCGTCCGCCTCGGTACGCATCAGGACCTGGGCGAACGCATAGGCATCGTCGAGCCAGGGCAGGGCGGCGTCACGAAACTGCTGCGCCGTTTTATTCCCGGCTTTCGCACCTTGCATCATAGGGTTGCATCTCGTGAATAGCTTTACCGTCAACCGGCGGAGTGGTATCAGGCTCCCCGCCGGAGTCGTGGACCGTCGCGCCAAGCGTAGGGACAGGAACGACATGCGCACGCCGGGAAGAGCGCGATCGTTCGTCGCCTCGTTTCGATCGATCGCGCTTTCGGAGCACGGATCATGTCCGAGACACAGGTGCCCAACCGGTTCTCGATCTTCCATCACGGCCTGGCGAAAGGGCCGGCCTATGAGGCTTGGCGCGAAGGCATTTGCCGCGGCTTCTGCCGGCTCGATGTCGGACCGACCGACGACAACCGCATCGATTGCCACAACGAGTTCACGCTGCTGCACACGGTCGCGATCGCGACGCCGCGCGGCGGCTCGGCCCGTTTCGCGCGGACCCGCGCGCTTCTGGACGACGGCTGCGACGACCTCGTTCTGATCTTTGCGACGCGCGGCACGGTGCAGGTCACACAAGGCAGCAAGGCGATCGAGCTCCAGCGCGGCCAGATGTGCCTCACCGAGATGAATATCGTCGGCTCCGCCGATCTCACCCAGTCCGGCAGCTTCACGACGACGCGGTTTCCGCGACGCCTTTTGCTCCAGGTCGTCCCCACGGCGGAGACGCAGCTGGCGCGCCCGCTCGGGCGGGAGCGGGCCTTGAGCGCGATGATCGAGCGCTATTCGGCGCTCTGCACCGAGCTTGCCGGCGATCTCGATGTGCCGGGCCAGCAGGCGGCGGCACATCACCTTGCCGATCTGGTCGGCCTCGTGCTCGGCAGCCGTGCCGAACGGAAGGAGCTGGCCGCTCGCGACGGCATGGCGAAGGCGCGGCTCGATCTGATGAAGGCCGACGTCCTGAAGAATCTCGACAATGGCAAGCTCACGATCGAGGCCATCGCAAAGGCGAATGCGCTGAGCACGCGCCAGGCGCAACGCCTGTTCGCGGCCGAAGGCACGACGTTCTCGGAATATGTCCTCGATCAGCGCCTGCTGCTGGCGCGGCGGCTGCTGCTCCATGCGCAGGGCGCCGGCCGCAAGGTCAGCGACGTTGCCTATACGGTGGGCTTCAACGACCTGTCCTATTTCCACCGCGCCTTCCGCCGCAAGTT
The DNA here is from genome assembly GCF_015291625.1 of Bradyrhizobium sp. CCBAU 53421. Lineage (NCBI taxonomy): Bacteria > Pseudomonadati > Pseudomonadota > Alphaproteobacteria > Hyphomicrobiales > Nitrobacteraceae > Bradyrhizobium > Bradyrhizobium sp. CCBAU 53421. The sequence goes on along the minus strand of NZ_CP030047.1, from coordinate 8,242,595 downwards.
CGGCGCGGCTCCAGCGGAGATGCAGATGGAACTGGGGCGTCGGCATTGAACGCGCCTCGCTGCTGACGTAGATCAGGGGATCAGCTTCAACCCCACGCGTGTGGTCTCAATGCCCCTCTGGATTTGCGAACAATGCGGCGCGCAATTCCCTGAAACCGCGGCGCCGCCATCGTCCTGCCCGATCTGCGAGGACGAGCGGCAATATGTGAACTGGAAAGGGCAGGCATGGCTGACACGCGAGGACCTCGCCGGGCGGCATCGCTTGATCTGGCGCGACGATCTCGGCCTCGTCGGATTGGCGCTCGAGCCGTCCTTTGCGATCGGGCAGCGCGCGCTGCTGGTGCCTGACGGCGGCGGCTGCGTGATGTGGGACTGCGTGCCGCTCGTCACGCCGGAGGCGATCGCGCATGTCAAATCGCTCGGCGGGCTGAAGGCGATCGCGATCTCCCATCCGCATTATTATGGCGCGGTCTCCGACTGGAGCGCGGCGTTCGACGACGCGCCGGTCTATCTGCACGGCGACGACGCGCAGTGGGTCACGCGGCCCTATCGGTCTATCCTGCCGTGGCAAGGCGACAGCTATCGCATCTCCGACGACATTCTGCTGGTGCGGGGCGGCGGACATTTCGCCGGCGCCACCATGCTGCATTGGCGCAAGGGCGCGGACGGGCGCGGTGCGCTCTTGACCGGCGACATCGCGATGGTGGCGATGGATCGCCGCTCGGTCAGCTTCATGTATTCCTACCCGAACTACATCCCGCTCAACGCAACCGCGGTCCGCCGCGTCGCGCGCGCGGTCGCGCCGCTGGCGTTCGATCGGATCTACGGCGCCTGGTGGGGCAAGAACATCGCGACCGATGCCAAGGCGGCGTTCGACCGTTCGGTCGCGCGCTATATTGCGGCGATCTCGGACTGACGGGTTCCGCCCCGCTCGTCTTGCCAGGCGGCGCGATCGCGCTATATCAGGGCTTTCCCGCCACTTTCCCGATTGTCCGAGTTTCTGCATGACCACAACTGCCGCCGCCGAATCCCAGCCGTTCCAGGCCGAGGTTGCCGAATTGCTGCACCTGATGGTGCATTCGGTCTATTCCGAGACCGATATCTTCCTGCGCGAATTGATCTCGAACGCGTCGGATGCCTGCGACAAGCTGCGCTATGAGGCGATCGCCAATCCCGGCCTGATCACCGACGGCACGCCGCCGGAGATCAGGATCGTCCCGAACAAGGCGGCCGATACGCTGTCTGTGATCGACACCGGCATCGGCATGGAGCGGCAGGAGCTGATCGACAATCTCGGCACCATCGCGCGCTCCGGCACCAAGTCGTTCCTGTCGAAGCTGACCGAGGCCAAGGACGGCGCGAACCTGATCGGCCAGTTCGGCGTCGGCTTCTATGCTGCGTTCATGGTCGCCGATAGGATCGTCGTCACCAGCCGCCGTGCCGGCTCGGACGAGGTCTGGGTGTGGTCGTCGGAAGGCGGCAGCGGCTTCGAGATCGCCCCGGCCAGCGAGGAGGCCGCCGGGCGCGTCGCGCGCGGCACCGAGATCGTGCTGCACCTGAAGAAGGACGCCGCCAAATATCTCGAAGCTTATGAGATCGAGCGCATCGTCCGCGAATATTCCGACAACATCCAGTTTCCGATCCTCCTGGTGCCGGAGGAGGGCGAGCCGCGCCAGATCAACTCGGCGAGCGCGCTGTGGCAGCGCTCGAAATCCGAGCTCAAGCCGGAAGACTATGCGCAAGCCTACAAGCAGATCGCGGGCGCGTTCGACGAGCCGGCGATGACGCTGCATTACCGTGCCGAGGGCCGGCAGTCCTATGCCGTGCTGCTGTTCGCGCCGTCGCAAAAGCCGTTCGACCTGTTCCAGGTCGAGCGCAAGGGCAAGGTCAAGCTCTATGTCCGCCGCGTCTTCATCGCCGACGATGCCGAACTGCTGCCGGCCTACCTGCGCTTCATCCGCGGTGTGATCGACAGCGAGGATCTGCCGCTCAACATCTCACGCGAGATGCTGCAGAACAATCCGCAGCTCGCGCAGATCCGAAAGGCCGTCACCAGCCGCGTGATCGGCGAGCTGGAAACTCTCGGCGAGAAGGAGCCGGAGACCTTCACCAAGATCTGGGACGCGTTCGGCCCGGTCATCAAGGAAGGCCTGTGGGAGGATTTCGAGCGCCGCGAGAAGCTGCTGGCACTGGCGCGCTTCACCACGACGTCGGGCGAGAAGCGCTCGCTGAAGCAGATCGTCGACGACTTCAAGCCGAACCAGACCGAGATCTACTATCTGGTCGGCGACAGCATCGAGCGGCTGAAGTCGAATCCGAAACTGGAATCGGCGCGCGCCCGCGGCATCGAGGTGCTGCTGCTCACCGATCCGGTCGACGCGTTCTGGACCTCGGCGCCGCTCGAGTTCGGCGGCAAGCCGCTGAAGTCGCTGAGCCAGGGCGATGTCGATTTCGGCCTGATCCCGCTTGCCGACGACAAGGAGGACAAGAAGGACGAGCCTGCGGCCGATGCCGCGACCACGATCGCGGTGATCAAGGATGCGCTTGGCGAGCGGGTCTCCGACGTCCGCGCCTCGCAACGGCTGACCGCGAGCGCATCGTGCCTCGTCGCCGGTGGCGATGCGCGCGACCGCGCGCTGGAGCGCTTGCTCGCCCAGCAGAACCGCGGCGAGATCACCAAGCCGATCCTCGAGATCAATCTGCGCCACCCGCTGGTCGCCGCGCTCGCGAGCGACACCGCGCAGGCGAAGGACCTGTCGCTGTTGCTGTTCGAGCAGGCGCAGATCCTCGACGGCGAGATGCCCGACGATCCTGCCGCCTTCGCCAGCCGCATGAACCAGCTCGTGCTGCGCGGCTTGGGGAAGTAGCGGCGCGGTCCATTCCTGTCATCCGGGCTACGCACTTGTGGGAACGGCAAAGCTGACGGCGCCCAACTCCGGCGCTTGACAGCCCGCTGTCTCAATGATGTTATGTTATAACATTACATAGACCCAGTGCCCCATGCCCAGCCGCCGTCCATCCCTCCAGCAACTGTTTGATCTCGATGCAAAAACTCCCCGTCACCATCTTGTCCGGCTTCCTCGGGGCTGGAAAGACCACTTTGCTGAACCACGTCCTGAACAACCGCCACGGCCTGAAGGTTGCGGTGATTGTGAACGACATGAGCGAGGTGAACATCGACGCCGATCTCGTTCGCGATGGCGGTGCGAACCTGTCCCGGACTGATGAGAAGCTGGTCGAGATGAGCAACGGCTGCATCTGCTGCACCCTGCGCGACGATCTCCTGAAGGAAGTGCGCGCGCTCGCCGAGAGCGGCCGCTTCGATTATCTGCTGATCGAATCCACCGGCATCTCCGAGCCGCTGCCGGTCGCCGCGACCTTCGAGTTTCGCGACGAAGATGGCCAAAGCCTCTCCGACGTCGCGCGCCTCGACACCATGGTCACGGTGATCGACGCCGCCAATCTGCTGAAGGACTATGCCTCGACCGATTTCTTGAGCCAGCGCGGCGAGGCGCTCGACGGCGACAAGCGCACCCTGGTCGACCTCCTGGTCGAGCAGATCGAGTTCGCCGACGTCGTGGTGCTGAACAAGATCGACGCGGCGACCCCCGCGCAGCGCGAGGCCGCCCGCACCATCGTGCGCGCGCTCAACCCGGACGCCGACCTCGTCGAGGCGAGCTTTGCACAAGTCCCGTTCGACCGCGTGCTCGACACCGGCCGCTTTTCCCATGAGCGCGCGCAGCAGCATCCGCTCTGGCACAAGGAGCTGTACGGCTTTGCCGGGCATGTGCCGGAGACCGAGGAATACGGGATCACGAGCTTCGTCTATCGCGCGCGGCGCCCGTTCGATCCGGTGCGCTTCCACGGCTTCCTGCGCGAGAGCTGGCAAGGCGTGATCCGCGCCAAGGGCCATTTCTGGATCGCGACGCGTCCGGACTGGTGCGGCGAGATGAGCCAGGCCGGCGCGATCGTCCGGACCGAAGGCCTCGGCTCATGGTGGGCGGCGATCCCGCGCGAGCGCTGGCCGGATCATCCCGACTGGCGGCTGATGATTCAGCGGAGTTGGAACGACCTCTATGGCGATCGCCGGCAGGAGCTGGTCTTCATCGGCTCCGGCATGAACGAAGCCGACATCTGCCGCCGTCTCGATGCCTGCCTCATCACCGGCCGGCCGGGCATGCACCCGCAGGCCTGGGCAAAACTGCGCGATCCGTTTCCGCCATGGCGCAGGGCCGGCGAGGCGGCGTGAAGTGACAGAACCGCGCCTTCAGTCCCCGTCATCCCCGCGCCAAGGCTTCGCCTTTGTCGCTGGAGGTGCGAGCGAAGCGAGCCTCGAAGGATGAATCGGCCCCGGATGTCTTCGTGGGGCACATCCGTTCGTGGCGACAGGCGGGCCGTCGATCCTTCGAGACGCCGCTCCGCGGCTCCTCAGGATGACGGGACTTCATCCGGGCTACGTTTCAAAACCCGTCGCAAACCGCTGCGTATCTGCTACAGAGTCTTGCAGAAGCGAACAACACGGCGTTGCGATGGCTGGCGGCAGCGAGATCTTCTACGGCGGCATTCCGGTGTTTCGCGGCTTCGCGCGGCTGATGGAGCCGGCGCTGTATGCGCCGCTGCCCGATGACTGGACGGTCGGCGTCGCCGATATCGTGGAGTCGACCAAGGCGATCGCGGCGCAGCGCTACAAGGCGGTCAACATGGCGGGTGCCGCGGTGGTCGCCGCCGTCACCAATGCGCTGGAGGGCCGCGAATTCCCCTTCGTGTTCGGCGGCGACGGCGCGAGCTTCGCGGTCGCGCCTGCCGATCTCGACCGCGCGCGCGAGGCGCTGGCGGCGACCGCGCGCTGGGTGCGCGACGATCTCGAGCTCGTGCTGCGCGTGGCGCTGGTGCCGATGGCGGCGATCCGCGCCTCCGGCGCCGACGTCCGCGTCGCGCGCTTCGGGCCGTCGGCCAATCTGTCCTATGCGATGTTCTCCGGCGGCGGCCTGGCTTACGCCGATGCCGCGATGAAGCGCGGCGAGTTCGCGGTCGATCCGGCGCCTCAGGGCACGCAGCCCGATCTGTCCGGCCTGTCCTGCCGCTTCGAGGTGATGCCCTCAGTGCGCGGCGTCATCCTCTCGGTGCTGGTGTTGCCGGCAAAGGACGCCGATCCCGCCGCCTTCCGCAAGGTGATCGAGGATATTGTCGTGCTGATCGAGAAGAGCCCGGAGGCTGGACGGCCGGTGCCTGCAAACGGTCCGCCGCTGCGCTGGCCGCCTCAGGGAATGGAGTACGAGGCGCGTGCGCGGCGCGGCGGCTCGCTCGCACTCCGCCGCGCCACGGTGCTCGCGTTCACGCTGTGGGCCTACACGCTGATGCGGTTCAACATCCCGGTCGGCAAGTTCGTGCCGAAAAACTATGTGCGGCAGGTGGTCGAGAATTCCGACTTCCGCAAGTTCGACGACGGCCTGCGCATGATCCTGGATTGCACGCCGGAGCTCGCCGCGGAGCTCGAACAGCGCCTGGTTGCCGCCGCCGCGCAAGGCATCGTGCGCTATGGCCTGCACGAGCAGGACGCGGCGATGATGACCTGCTTCACGCCCTCGGTGATGCGCGCCGACCACGTCCATTTCATCGACGGCGCCCGCGGCGGCTACGCCTCGGCCGCCACCGTGCTGAAGACGCGCGCGGTGTGAGTTGTTGCAACATCGGGATTCTGCTCCCTCCCCCGCACGCGGGAGCGGTGAAGGAAATATCCCGCCTGGCCCTTACCGCCCGACACGCGTCCAGGTCTCGCCGCCGCACAGCGCGCCGACGCAGCCTTCGACGCGCAGCGTGCTCTCGCCGGTGACCGAGACGCTGCTCGCATAGGTGCCGCCATCGTCGGCATTGTAGATCTGGCCCGACCATTTGCCGGCGGCAACCGGCTGCATGCCGGAGAATAGCGGCAGCCCGATGATCGGCCGGTTGGCCAGCGAAGGATTGGGATTCTTGTTGTCGACCTGCGGCTTGCCGGTCATCGGATCGATCGGGTCGCGCAGGCTCACCACCACGCCGCAGATGCCGCCGCCGCATTTGCTGACCTTGACGCGGGCATCGCCGGCCTGGGTCTGCCAGACGCCGAAAGGCTCAGGCGCGTTCTGCGCATGCGCGGCAGGCACGGCAAGTGCCGTCGCAATGATTGCGATCACGAATCCCAGTCTGCAGGCCATGGCTCATCCCCCAAGAAGCCGGCCTGCATAGCAAGTCGAAAGATTTCTGCAATGTCATATTTGCGCGATCAGGCGCGCGGTACCCGGAAAATTTTATTGCCTTCTTGCCGGATGGGTCATGCTCAGGCAACGCTCGGCTGCGCCGCAGTGGTTATCCCCAGCGGGTCAGCTTGATTGATATGATAGTGGCGAGGCCGAATGCCACCATCGCAGCTCCGACCAGCGCAAACAGCGTCCAGGCCGGCGCACTTGCCGCCGCAAGCCACCAGCCGCCGATGCCGACCAGCAGCAGGCGGATGGTCCCGGCCAGCACCGGCCCGCCGACCTTGGCCGCGCCCTGCGAGGAAAAATACAGGCAGACGCCGACGCCAAAGAACCCGAAGGTCGGGCCGGCCAGCGCGAAATAGGACGAGGCCGCGGCAGTCACACCGGGATCGGTTGTGAACAGCGCAATCCATAGCGTCGGCTTGAGTGCGACCACGAGTCCCACCAATCCGACGACGAGCCCGGCAACCGTGCCGGCGGTCCATGCCACCTTGCGGGCGCGCGTGACGAGGCCGGCGCCGATTGCCATACCGACCATCGGCACAGAAGCGACGCCGACCGCGAATGCGATCGGGATCAGCAAAAATTCCAGCCGCGAGCCCATGCCGTATCCGGCCAGCGTCTCGGTACCGAAGCCGGCCAGGATCTTGGTGAAGATCAGGATGGTCAGCACGCTCTGCAGCGGCGACAGGCAGGAGATCGCGCCCACTTTCAGGATGTCGAGGAACATCGCGCGCTGGAAACTGAATGCGGCGAAGTCGAGCTTCAACCGGCTGCGGCCCGAGGCGAGATACCAGGCGAGGAAGATCGCACCGCACGTGAACGCCGTGAACTGGCCAGCGGCAACGCCGCGCATGCCGAGGCTCGGCACGCCGAACAGCCCGAGTCCCAGCACTCCGCCGACCGCGATCTGCGTCAACGAGACGCTGATCAGTGTCATCGAGGGAACGCGCATGTCGCCGGTGCCGCGTACGACGGAGGCGAGCGTGTTGACCAGCCAGATCGAGATCGCGCCTGAGAACAGCACCTGCGAGTAATGCATCGACTGCTCGAGCACGCCGCCGTGGCCGCCGAGCAGCGCATAGAAATTTCGACCGAAGCCTAGCATCATCACGGTGAAGAACAGGCCGAGGCCGACCCCGATGATTGCCGCATGCAGCGCCAGGTCGGCGGCGCGGTCGCGGTCGCCGGCGCCAAGCGCGCGGCTGATCGCCGAGGAGACGCCGCCGCCCATCGCGCCGGCTGACATCATCTGGTTCAGCATCGCGAACGGAAACACCAGCGCGATGCCGGCCAGCGGCTCGGTGCCGAGCCGGCCGATGTAGGACGTCTCGGCGACCGCGACCAGCGTCGAGCCGAACATCGCAATGGTGTTGGGGACCGCCAGCCGCAGCAGCGTCGGCAGGATCGGCGCCGTCAACAGATGATCGACCGGGACCGCAGGCGCGGCCGCGGCGGGGCTGATGTCGTCGATCGAGGCGTCGATGGTCATGCGTCAGCGGCTCACTTCGCAAGCGGGAGAGGGCGCACTGCAATTCGACGCCAGTGAACCGGGCTCGCAATCAATAAATGATGCTTGACATGTTACGAGTCTGAGCTGGGCCTCGCCACCCGCGCCCGCGCAGGGGTCACCACGGCAGGCCGCATAGGTCGATCTTGCCCTGGCGCGGCGCGCGGACGATGTCGTTGACGAACGGCGCCATCGCCTCGAAGCGGATCTGCCCGGAAGGCTGTTCGCAATAGACTTCGCCGGCGAAGGGATGCCAGCCACGCGCCTGATAGAACGCGAAATTGTGCGGCTCGCAGAATAAGATTGCAAATTTCACGGCGTCGTTGGCACGAATGGTGTGCACGGCGGCGTCTAACGCGAGCGACGCATAGCCGCGTCGCCGGCAATCCGCGCGGGTCGAGACCCCGCCGATGCCGCCGACATGCACCTTGTGGCCATTCCAGGTGATGGTCCGGAAATAGATACCGGCATGGCAGGCCAGCCCGCTGTCGTCGGGCGCGTCGAGCAGCACGCGCAAATCGGCGTGAGCCCATTTGGTGTCCGCCCATGGTTTATTCTCCATGATATCCGGGCTCCAGACCGACCGGAGCAGCGGCTCGGCGCGCCGCCACGACGCATCTCCGTTGAGAATGTCGATTTCGATGCTCATCGCATTGGGTCCTGGTCTGCTCTTCGGCTGTGCCGATCTGTCATACACGATCCGAAAATGCGGTGTTTCTCCGCCGTGGAACCTTCTATAAGGGGGACCCGTTAAGTGTAGTCTCCCACCCTCTGTTGGACATTACCCCATGACCTTCACGCTACCCGATCTGCCCTACGCCCACGACGCCCTTGCGCCATACATGTCCAAGGAAACGCTGGAGTTTCACCACGACAAGCATCACCAGGCCTACGTCACGAACGGCAACAACGCGATCAAGGGGACCGAATTCGAAGGCAAGTCCCTCGAGGAGATCGTGAAGGGCTCGTTCGGCAAGAACGCGGCCGTCTTCAACAATGCCGGCCAGCACTACAACCACATCCACTTCTGGAAGTGGATGAAGCCGAATGGCGGCGGCAGCAAGCTGCCCGGCCGGCTGGAGAAGAAGATCAACGAGGACCTCGGCGGCTTCGAGAAGTTCAAGACCGACTTCGCCGCCGCCGGCGTCGGTCAGTTCGGCTCCGGCTGGGCCTGGCTGCAGGTCAAGGGCGGCAAGCTCGAGATCGCCAAGACCCCGAACGGCGAGAACCCGCTGGTCCATGGCGCGGTGCCGATCCTCGGCGTCGACGTCTGGGAGCACTCCTACTACATCGACTACCGCAACCGCCGTCCGGACTATCTGAAGGCGTTCGTCGACAGCCTCGTCAACTGGGATTACGTCGACGAGCTGTTCGGCAAGGCCGGCTGAGCGTACTCGCTGTCATTCTGGAATCCATCGATCCGCAGGTCCGGTGGATGAATGGATTCCGGGCTCAGCCCTGCGGGCTGCCCCGGAATGACGTTGTGAGAGTTTTCGAGGGCGGCAGCCACGGCTGCCGCCCTTTTGTTTCCTTGCGACGGTCGCGGCCTTGCGGCACAAAGTGCGCATGGGGCAACTCGCAAGCTATCTCCTCGTCTTCTTCGGCGGCGGCCTCGGCGCAACGTTGCGGCACCTGATCAACGTCACCTGCGCGCGCTGCATCGGCACCGCGTTTCCCTACGGCACCTTCATCATCAACATCACGGGATCGACCGTGATGGGCCTGATCGCCGGCTATCTCGCCTTCAAGGGAGAGGCCTCGCAGCCCTGGCGGCTGTTCCTGATGACCGGCATCCTTGGCGGCTACACCACCTTCTCCGCCTTCTCGCTCGACGCCGCACTGCTCTATGAGCGCGGCGAGCTCGGCCTTGCGGTGTTGTATGTCGCGGGCTCGGTGGCATTGTCGATCGCCGGCCTGTTCGCCGGGCTTGCGATCGTGCGGCATTTGACCTGAGTCTTTCTCCATCGTGAGGTGAGCACGCGTCTCAGGCTCCCTCTCCCCTTGCGGGAGAGGGTGGGGAGAGGGGTGGCCCCGAGCGAGCTGATCGAAGAGTGCACCGCTCTCGCAAATCGTTCGCTTGGCGTCGTAAGGAACGGAGGGGCCGCGTCGTGTGGCGCCCCTCTCCCCAGCCCTCCCCCGCAAGGGGGGAGGGAGCCCTGCCGCCGATGCGTCCCTCACGCGCGCCCGCTGGGGCCGCGATGCCGTTCATCACCGCGTGCGGCGGTTATGGGTCTTGGCCTTCGCCAGGACGGCGCAAGGGGAGGAGGCGCTCGCCTCCCCAAACGCCAAATCCATTCATCTCCGGAACCCGCCAACTGCCTCCGCCACTGGCGTTTCCCGCCCTCAAATTTCCCTTTGGTAACCTCGCCTTAACCATGATTAGCGTTTGGTTAGGGTCGGAATGCCGCGTGAAAAGCCCTCGTTTTGACATGTTGGCAGGGGAAGCAGGGCCCGGCTTTGGACGGGCCCCCCATGCGACAGATGTAAGAGGCTCTCGCGCAGTTCTTGCCGCGCCGGCCGCGCGGCCGTCGAACCGGTGCCGATTGGCGGCCCGCCCTGATTGGGACACTTGCGTTGAGAGGATATTGCCGATGAATCCCGCCGACGTGGCGCAGTCAACTCTGCCACTGGCATCGAGCGACGTGTCGCTCATCGCGTTGTTTTGGCAGGCCCATTGGGTCGTCAAATGCGTGATGTTGGGACTTCTGTCCTGCTCGGTCTGGGTCTGGGCGATCGCGATCGACAAGATCCTGCTCTACGCCCGCACCAAGCGGGCGATGGACAAGTTCGAGCAGGCGTTCTGGTCCGGCCAGTCGATCGAGGAACTCTACCGGGCACTCTCGGCCAAGCCGACCCAGTCGATGGCGGCCTGTTTCGTGGCGGCGATGCGGGAGTGGAAGCGCTCGTTCGAGAGCCAGTCGCGGTCCTTTGCCGGCCTGCAGGCTAGAATCGAGAAGGTCATGAACGTCTCGATCGCCCGGGAGGTGGAGCGGCTGGAACGGCGGCTGCTGGTGCTGGCGACCGTCGGCTCGGCCGGCCCCTTTGTCGGCCTGTTCGGCACCGTCTGGGGCATCATGTCGAGCTTCCAGTCGATCGCGGCCTCGAAAAACACCTCTTTGGCGGTGGTGGCGCCCGGTATCGCGGAAGCGCTGTTTGCCACTGCAATCGGCCTGATTGCCGCAATTCCGGCGACTATTTTCTACAATAAGTTCACCTCGGAGGTGAACCGGCAGGCCGCACGCCTGGAGGGGTTCGCCGACGAGTTCTCCGCCATCCTGTCGCGTCAGATCGACGAGCGGGGCTGAGATCAATGATGGTCACGATGGTCACTGTTGTGAGCGTACGATCATGGCGATGAGCATGGCAGGGTCCGGCGGTGGCAGACGCCGCCGCGGCGGGCGCAAGCCGGTCATGGCCGAGATCAACGTCACGCCGATGGTCGACGTGATGCTGGTGCTGCTGATCATCTTCATGGTCGCAGCGCCGCTGATGACGTCGAACATCGACATCGACCTGCCGGTTGCGAGCGGCGGCAAGTCGATTTCGTCGAACCAGCCGCCGCTGACGCTGTCGGTCAAGCGCACTGGCGGTGGCTGCAACTCGAATGTCGAGCTCTATCTCGGCGACGCGCCGATCACGGCCGCCGATTTTCCGGCCAAGATCAAGGCGATCGGGGATGCCCGGTCGGATGCCGAAAAAGTGGTGTATCTGCGTGGCGACAAGGACGTCTGTTACACGGATATGATGAAATTGCTCGGGGAGGTCCGGGCCGCGGGATTCAAGGCGAATATCGTCATCATCCCGGAAGGCGGATAACCACCATGCCAAGGCACGGGGAAGCCTGATTTGAAGGTCAAGGTCGACAAGACTCTGGCGGCATCGATTGTCCTGCACGTCCTCGTGATCGGGTGGGGCCTGATTTCGTTCTCGACCAAGGCGTATGTGATGCCGGAAGAGGAGTCGGTTGCCGTCGATGTGATCTCGTCCGACCAGCTCTCTCATGTCATGGCCGGCCAGAAGGACGGCAAGAAGGAAAATCCCAAGCCGCTGGTCGAGAAGGTCGCCGAGGCCAAGCCGATGGACGATGCCGTCGGCAAGATCGACGACAAGAAGCCGCCGGTCGTGACCGACACCGCGCCGGCCCCGACGCCGAAGGTGGAGAAGCCGGAAGACAAGAAGCCGGATCCGCCGAAGAAGGTCGAGAACAAGCCGAAAGAAGAGCCGAAGCCGGTCGAGAAGAAGCCCGATCCGGTGAAGCCCGATCCGATCGCGGAAGCGATCAAGAAGGAAGAGAAGAAGCCGCCGCCGAAGCCGGTCCAGCAGGCCGCCAAGCCGCCGCCGGAGCAGAAGCCGAAGGATCGCGTGTTCGACCAGAGCAAGATCGCAGCCTTGCTCGACAAGCGTGACCCGACGCGCGCCTCGGCGACCGGCGATACGCTCAACGCCAATGCCTCGCTCGGCACGGCAAAGGGCAAGGCCGCCGATAACTCCGCGACCTGGGGCGCGATGTTCAAGCAGCAGGTCGAGCGCTGCTGGAAGAAACCCTATGGCGGCATCGAGGCGCAGCAGACCGAGGCCGTGTTCTCGATCAAGCTGAAGCGCGACGGCTCGCTCGAGGGCATGCCGGTGCCGGAAGGCACACCGTCGACGCCCTATCTGCGGGTGTATCAAGAGAGCGCGCTGCGGGCGATCATCGAATGCCAGCCGTACAATCTGCCGGCGGCCTTCTTCGACGAATGGAAGTATTTTGCGCCGGTGTTCACAGAGCGAAAGACCTGAGGACGACCGCGTCGCTTGGCCAATAGCAAACAAAGTCTACCGACAATGACCGACCAGAATGATTTGCGTGCAATGACCTTTCGCCTCAATCGCCGACAGATGATCTCCGGCATGGCCGCGCTTGGCGCGCTCGCCGGAAGCCGCAGCGCCTTCGCCCAGAAGCGCATCATCGTTCCCGAAGGCGACTTCGCGCCGCTGCCGATCGCGATCCCGAATTTTGCCGCCGGCACGCCCGGCGACACCGAGGTCGGCGTCGGCGTCACGCAGGTGATCACCAACAACCTGAAGCGCAGCGGATTGTTCGCGCCGATCGATCAGGCCGCCTATCTCGAGAAGCAGATCAACATCGACGCGGCGCCGAACTTCAACAACTGGAAGAGCATCAATGCGCAGGCGCTGGTGACCGGCCGCATGACGCGCCAGGGCAACGGGCGCGTCAAGGCCGAGTTCCGGCTCTGGGACGTCAACACCGGCCAGCAGCTTGCCGGCCAGCAGTACGACACCTCGGCCGAATACTGGCGGCGCATCGCGCACATCATCTCCGACCAGATCTACGAGCGGCTGACCGGCGAGAAGGGTTATTTCGACACCCGCGTCGTGTTCGTCGACGAGAGCGGCTCGGCGGATCGCCGCGTCAAGCGGCTCGCGCTGATGGACCAGGACGGCGCCAATGTGCGCTATCTGACCCGCGGCTCGGACCTCGTGCTGACGCCGCGCTTCTCGCCGTCGACCCAGGAAATCACCTACATGGAATTCGGGCAGGGCGACCCGCGCGTCTATCTGCTCAACATCGAGACCGGCCAGCGCGAGATCGTCGGCAATTTCCCGGGCATGTCGTTCTCGCCGCGCTTCTCGCCGGACGGCCAGCGCGTCATCATGAGCCTGCAGCAGGGCGGCAACTCCAACCTGTTCGTGATGGATCTGCGCTCGAAGTCGATGACGCGCCTGACCGACACGCCGGCGATCGACACCTCGCCATCCTACGCGCCCGACGGCACGCGGCTCTGCTTCGAATCCGATCGCGGCGGCAAGCCGCAGATCTATGTGATGCCGGCTACCGGCGGTGCGGCGCAGCGCATCTCGTTCGGCGACGGCACCTATTCGACGCCGGTGTGGTCGCCGCGCGGCGACTACATCGCCTTCACCAAGCAGGGCGGCGGACAGTTCGCGATCGGCATCATGAAGCCGGACGGCTCCGGTGAGCGCATCCTGACCTCGGGCTTCCACAATGAAGGCCCGACCTTTGCGCCGAACGGGCGCGTCGTGATGTTCTTCCGCGATCCCGGCGGCAACAGCGGCCCGTCGCTGTTCACCATCGACGTCTCCGGGCGCAACGAGCTGAGGGTGCCGACCCCCGGTTTTGCCTCCGATCCCGCCTGGTCGCCGCTGTTGTCGTGAGGCTCGTGCAGGGCTGCTCCGGGGAACCCGGGGCGGTCGGCACTTCTTACCTAGCGCACTGAATCTTATGCCGAATTTCGGCCATCAATGGGTCGCTGCAACGACTCGCTAACGATGTTCCCTCAGAAAGACTTCACCTGCGACCGCTAGAACTACGCAGACGGAAAGGGACGCGTACGTCTGCAGATGCAGTTGGTGGATCAGAAACGACGAGGCAGCCAGGACGAGCTGGAGCCGGTGCTCTACGCTGCACTCGTGGATTCGATGCGCCAGAATTTCTGGGCGATGTTCCTCGGCAGCGTCGCCACCGCCTCCGCCGCGGTGATGACCGCGCTCAAGACCGGCAACGTGCTGCTGTGGCCGTTCGCCTTCCTGATCATTGCCATCGGAACCGCGCGGGCGGTCTGGATGCGCAAGTACGACGAGGGGCAGGGTGGCGGGCTGACCTACGAGGAAGCCAAGGTCTGGGCGCCGCGCTACTCGATCGGTGCGATCGTCTATGCCATGGTGCTGGGCGCCTGGTGCTTCGTCACCATCCTCGGCAGCGACGATGCGATCGCCCACATGCTCTGCGTCGCGGTGACGGTCGGCTACACGGCCGGTGGTGCGGCCCGCAACTACGGGCGGCCGCGGCTGCTGCAGCTCCATGTGCTGGTTGCCTGCGGGCCGATGTCGCTCGCCCTGGCGCTGCACGGCGACTTCTACTACATCGGCCTGTCGATCCTGCTGGTGCTGTTCTTTCTCGGCCTGAAGGGCATCAACCTCAGCCTGCATGCGATCTTCGTCAAGGCGCTGACCGCTAGCTTCCGCGAGGCGGCGCTGGCGCATCAGTTCGACACCGCGCTCAACAACATGCCGCACGGCCTGTGCATGTTCCGCGCCGACGGACGCCTCGCGGTGATGAACCACCGCTTCATCGAGATGATGGAGCTGTCGGACGATTTCGTGCAGCGCGGCGCCAGCGCGGCCGATATCTGCAATGCCTGCGTGCTGTCCGGCGCGATCTCGGCCGCAGCCGCGCAACAGATTCTCTACGAGATCGAGAGCTCGCAGCGCGGCGACATCGTCACCAGCGACCCCGATCCGGCGCAGAACCGTTCGCTGGATTGGACGTTCCAGCCGATGGCCGGCGGCGGCACGGTCTTGCTGGTCGAGGACATCACCGAGCGCAAGGACGCCGAGGCCAGGATCAGTCACCTCGCGCGCTACGACGAACTGACCGCGCTGCCCAACCGGGTCAATTTCCGCGACGAGATCGGCCGGCTGCTCGCCATGCAGCACGGCGACCATCGCTCCGCATTGCTGTTCGTCGACCTCGACCAGTTCAAGCAGGTCAACGATACGCTCGGCCATCCCTGCGGCGACCAGCTGCTTTGCGCGGTCGCCGAACGGCTGCGCGAGATGCTGCGTCCGGAGGATTTCGTGGCGCGGTTCGGCGGCGACGAGTTCGTCGTGTTCCAGCAGAACATCCACTCGCATGAGGACGCCGCTGCATTGGCGCGGCGCATCGTCGATCGCCTCAGCGAGCGCTACAAGATCGACAACCATCTGGTCGAGATCGGCGCCAGCGTCGGCATCGCGATGACCGCGCCGGGCGTCGGCGCCGATACGCTGCTGAAGAACGCCGACATGGCGCTCTACCGTGCCAAGGCCGACGGCCGCGGTACCTTCTGCTTCTTCCGCGACGAGATGGCGCAGACCGTCGAGGCACGCCGCATCCTCGAGCTCGATCTGCGCAAGGCGCTCGCCAACGAGGAATTCGAGCTGTTCTACCAGCCGCTGATCAACCTGAAGTCCGGCAAGGTCTCGACCTGCGAGGCGCTGCTGCGCTGGAACCATCCGGCGCGTGGCACGGTCTCACCGGTCGACATCATCCCGGTTGCCGAGGACATGGGCCTGATCGTCGATCTCGGGCGCTGGATCCTGCGCAAGGCTTGCATGGAATGCATGAAGTGGCCGGAGGCGGTCAGCGTCGCGGTCAATTTCTCGCCGCAGCAGTTCCATCAGCGCGACGTGCTGAGCGAGGTCCGCTACGCGCTCGAGGTCTCCGGTCTGCCGGCGCACCGTCTCGAGATCGAGATCACCGAATCCTCGCTGCTGCACAACACCGAGCTGACCCACGACGTGCTGTCGCAGCTGCGTTCGCTCGGCGTGCGGATCTCGCTGGATGATTTCGGCACCGGCTACTCGTCGCTCAGCTATTTGCACAATTTCCCGCTGCAGAAGGTCAAGATCGACCGCTCCTTCCTCGAGGGCATCGACAGCGACCGTCCGCTGACCCTGCTGCGCGGGGTGGCGCGGCTGTCGGCGGATCTCGGCATGTCGGTCGTGGTCGAGGGCATCGAGACCAACGAGCAGCTCGAGCTGATCAGTTCCGACGGCGCCGTGACCGAAGCACAGGGATACCTGTTCAGCCGGCCGGTTCCCGCGCTGCGTATCCGCCAGCTGCTCAATGCCTCGCACGGCAGGCGGACCGACGAGCAGCTGCACGTGGTTCCCTCGCGCTCGATCGCGTGAGCGGGCCAAATCCCTTCAATCGATAGTTGTGGTTGCCCTCGATTGCGCTACCGGGACTGCGCCTTTGCGGCCGGAGGTTAACTGTATTGCCTCGATTGCTTTGACGAAAATTAAGAAGCTGTTAAGGTTTTCGGCGGCTCGCAAAAGTTGTCGTGAAAGTCCGGAGTAGTTCATGAGGTCCCCTGTCGTCGCGCCCCGCGCTTTTTCGCGGGGCCCCGAGCTGCTCGACCAGGTTGATTACCGCCTCGCCCAAACGCCCGCCGAAAAAGAAGAGATCTACAATCTGCGTTACCGCGCCTATCTGCGCGAAGGCGCGGTGAAGGAATCCGCGGAGCAGCGGGTCACGGATCAATATGACGATCTGGAGAACTCCTGGACCTTCGGCGTCTATCTCGACGGCGAGCTCAGCAGCTCGGTTCGCATCAGCGTGCTGACGAGCGAGTGGCGCGAGTCGTGCTCTGCGGAGGCGTTCGGCGAAATCCTGCATCCGAAACTCGATCGCAATGAGATCATCATCGATCCCGCACGGTTCGTTGCGGATCCCGATCGGGCCCGGCGCGCGCCTGAACTGCCCTATGTCACCGTTCGCCTCGCCTACATGGCTTGCGAGTATTTCGGCGCCGATCTGGGGCTCGCGATCGTTCGCCCCGAGCACCAGGCGTTCTACCGCCGCGTCTTCTTCCACGAGACGATCGCCGAGCCGCGGCTGTTTCCGGGCCTGCTCAAGCCGGTCGGCCTGATGGCGGCGGACTTCCCCACCATGCGCGACAAGGTGTTCGCGCGCTACCCGATGATGCGCTCATCGGCGTTTGAGCGCCGCATGCTGTTCGAGCGCGAACACCACGTGCTCCAGCAGCCGGCGATCGATCGATTCGAGCGCCATTCGATCGTGCCGCATTCCTGAGGGGGAATCAGCCGGCTCCGGTCCCATCATTGCCGCCGGTCCGCGTCCAATTCCGCAACTATCTGTCGCCGGCCGGTCACGGACGGCGGCAAAATTGCTGTTGGGCGGCTCGGTTCCCGCGAACTTGCCTTCCCTTCACCGTCGCGCCACATTTGCCACCCATTAACCATCGGGGGCGCTTTTCGCCATTGCCTGGCATTTGATGGGGTCCAGCAAGGTCTCGTCAAGGTTGACGGAACGTTCGCTTAACCATCGCCCTGTAGACCCAATGGACAGTACGAAGAGCGTGAGCGTGGAGGCTCCGGGAATGAAATATCTCCAGGGTATGAAGCTGGTTGCGGTTCTGGCGGTGGCGCTGTCGATGGGCGCCTGCGCCAACAAGAACCCGTTGGACGCCAACGGCGCGATCGGGGGCGCCGCGACCCCGGGCAGCCAGCAGGATTTCGTGGTCAATGTCGGCGATCGCGTGTTCTTCGAGAGCGATCAGACCGATCTCAGCCCGCAGGCGACCGCGACCCTCGACAAGCAGGCGCAGTGGCTGCAGACCTACAACCGTTATTCCTTCACCATCGAGGGTCATGCCGACGAGCGCGGCACGCGCGAATACAACATCGCGCTCGGTGCTCGCCGGGCCCAGTCGGTGCGCGCCTATCTCGCCTCGCGCGGCATCGATCCGAGCCGCATGCGCACCATCTCCTACGGCAAGGAGCGCCCGGTCGCGGTCTGTAACGACATCTCCTGCTGGTCGCAGAACCGCCGCGCCGTCACCGTGCTGAACGCCAGTTCCTGACGCGACGTTGAATGAGTTTTCCGAGCCGGCGCCTTCGGGCGCCGGCTTTGTTTTGGCCGCATGAAAAGCCCGGCCCGCCTTCATCAAGATGAACGAGGCTGCGCGCAATTGGCCGCTTGCTTGTTCCACCGTCCGTACTAAACCGGTATCCGCGGCGTTGTCCCGGATTTGAAGTGCCAGTCACAATTCCGGCGTACTCCGTCCCTCAATGTCGCTCGCTTTTCACGTCGATCTCGTCGTCAGGGCAAAATGTCATCCAGGCTTCATTTTCTTTCCTCCGCCGCGGCGATCGCGGCGCTATTCGCCGTTTCCGCACCAGTGTTTGCCCAATCCGACGATTCCGATGCCGAAATGCGGATCGAACGGCTGGAGAACCAGCTGCGGCAGTTGACCGGCCAGAACGAGGAGCTGCAGTACCGCAACCGTCAGCTCGAGGAGCGGCTGCGCCAGCTCGGCGGCCAGCCGCCCGGCGCTCCCGGACAGGCTCCGGCCGGCCAGCCCAATGTCGCGGCGGTGCCACCGGCCCAGCAACCGCAGACTTACCCGCAAGCTCAGCCGGGCTACGGCCAGCCGCAGCAAGGCTATGGCCGGCAGCCGCAAGGCGGCTATGACCAGCAGCAGATCGCAGCGCCCGCGCCGATCGTGCAGGAGCCGGCGCCTGCGGCAGCTCCCGGCCGCCGCGGTCGCGGCGATGCCTTCGATCCGAACCAGAATCCGAATGCTCCGGGCGTGCCGCGCGCACTCGGCGGCGGCCAGATGCCGATGCCAAGCGATGCGCAGGCCGGCGCTCCGGGCGGCCGTGGGGCGGGCGAGCCGCTCGAACTCGGCAACACCAGTCCGCAGCGGGCGCCCGGCGCAAGCGCGGCCCTGACCACATTGCCGCCGTCGGCGACGCCGAAGGACGAGTTCGACCTCGGCATCGGCTACATGCAGCGCAAGGACTATGCGCTCGCCGAGGAGACGATGAAGAACTTCGCCACGAAGTATCCGACCGATCCCTTGGTGGCGGATTCGCAATACTGGCTCGGCGAAAGCTATTTCCAGCGTCAGCAATATCGCGACGCTGCGGAAACCTTCCTCGGTGTGACCACCAAGTTCGACAAGTCCGCGAAGGCGCCCGACGCGCTGCTGCGGCTCGGCCAGTCGCTGGCGGCGCTGAAGGAAAAGGAAGCAGCCTGTGCCGCGTTCGGCGAGATCACGCGGAAGTACCCGCGCGCGTCCGGCGGGGTCAAGGCTGCGGTTGACCGCGAGCAGAAGCGCGTGAAGTGCTAAACCAGCAAGGGGAGGCCGCTTCCGGCCTTTCCGCGACCTGCTGGTTCTGCGATGCCCGACGACCAATCCGCCATCCCGGCAAGGGACGCCAAGCGCCTGTTCGCGGGCCTGGCGCGCGCGCCGGCGATCGTGCTCGCGGTGTCGGGCGGTCCCGATTCAATCGCGCTGATGTGGCTGGCCGCACGCTGGCGCCGCGCGCTTGCGCAGGGTCCGCATCTGGTGGCGGTCACCGTCGATCACGGCCTGCGTCCTGAAGCGGCTCGCGAGGCGCGCGACGTCAAGCGGCTGGCGCGAAGTCTCGATGTGCCGCATCACACGTTGCGCTGGCGCGGGCCCAAGCCCAGTACCGGCGTGCCGGCAGCCGCGCGTAAGGCGCGTTATGGCCTGCTCGCGCAAGCGGCGCGCAAGCACGGCGCCACGCATATCCTGACCGCGCATACCCGCGACGACCAGGCCGAGACGCTGCTGATGCGGATGCTGCGCGGCAGCGGCATCGCGGGCCTTTCGGCGATGGCGCACGAGACCGAGCGCGATGGCGTTCTGCTGACGCGGCCGCTGCTCGATATTTCCAAGGCACAGCTGATCGCGACGCTGAAGAAGGCGCACATCGGTTTTGCCGACGATCCGACCAACCGCGATCCTTCCTTCACGCGGCCGCGGCTGCGCGCGCTGATGCCGATGCTGGCCGAGGAGGGTGGCGACGCGCGGAACCTGGCACGGCTCGCCGCGCGGATCGCGCGAGCCAACGCTGCGCTGGAGGTGCTGGTCGACGGCGCCGAGCGCTATCTTACGTTGAAAAGCGAGGATAACCTCGATGCGGGCTTCGACGCTGCACTGTTCGCGGTGATGCCGGATGAGATCCGCCTTCGCCTGCTCAAGCGCGCCATCGACCGCACCGGACATGAGGGGCCAGCCGAACTCGGCAAGGTCGAAACCCTGCTCGCCGCGGTCGACGAGGCCGTCAATGAGCCCTTGGGAAAACGCGAATCCAAGCTGAAACAGACCCTTGCCGGAGCGGTCATCAGCGTCGCCTCCGGCCGTATCAGGATCGGTCCGGCGCCGCCCCGCCGGGCCCGTTCCCGCTGAGCCGGGTTCGATTGTTTCAATCGCTGTCATAAACCGGCAAGGAGGCTTAACCACCCCGGAAAAACACCGGATTCCGCGTCATTTTTTGACCGGGAATCGCGCTAGGATGCGGTAAATAGTCGTGCGTGGTTCCCTTGGCATCGACCCCAGCGGCACCTAGATTGTAGGGCATCGACGGGATGGATTCCCTGGGGATTCCCACAGAGCCTGCCCAAGGATTAGAAGAGGCCGCGATCCGCGCGACCACGAAGGAAGACCATGAACGCCAATCTGCGGAATTTCGCCCTCTGGGTCATCATTGTCCTGCTGTTGCTGGCGTTGTTCACGCTTTTCCAGAATCCTGGTCAACGCTCGTCGTCTTCGGACATCTCGTTCTCGCAGCTTCTCACTGAAGTCGATCAGGGCCATGTCCGCGATGTCGTGATCCAGGGGCCCGAGATTCACGGCACCTTCAACAACGGCACCAGCTTCCAGACCTATGCGCCGAGCGATCCGACGCTCGTGAAGCGCCTCTATGACGCCAAGGTGCAGATCACCGCGAAGGCGCCCGGCGACAACGTGCCGTGGTTCGTCTCGCTGCTCGTCTCCTGGTTGCCGTTCATCGCGCTGATCGGCGTCTGGATCTTCCTGTCGCGACAGATGCAGGGCGGCGCCGGCAAGGCGATGGGCTTCGGCAAGTCGCGCGCCAAGATGCTGACCGAGGCGCACGGCCGCGTCACCTTCGAGGATGTGGCCGGTGTCGACGAGGCCAAGCAGGACCTGCAGGAGATCGTCGAATTCCTCCGCGACCCAGGCAAGTTCCAGCGCCTCGGCGGCCGGATTCCGCGCGGCGTGCTGCTGGTCGGCCCTCCCGGCACCGGCAAGACGCTGATCGCGCGCGCGGTCGCGGGCGAAGCCAACGTGCCGTTCTTCACCATCTCCGGTTCTGACTTCGTCGAAATGTTCGTCGGCGTCGGCGCGAGCCGCGTCCGCGACATGTTCGAGCAGGCCAAGAAGAACGCGCCTTGCATCATCTTCATCGACGAAATCGACGCGGTCGGCCGTCATCGCGGCGCCGGCCTTGGCGGCGGCAATGACGAGCGCGAGCAGACGCTGAACCAGCTGCTGGTCGAGATGGACGGCTTCGAGGCCAATGAAGGCGTGATCCTGATCGCGGCGACCAACCGTCCCGACGTGCTCGATCCCGCGCTGCTGCGTCCGGGCCGCTTCGACCGCCAGGTCGTGGTGCCCAATCCGGACGTCGTCGGCCGCGAGCAGATTCTCAAGGTCCACGTCCGCAAGGTGCCGCTGGCGCCGGATATCAACCTCAAGACCATCGCGCGCGGTACCCCGGGCTTCTCGGGCGCCGATCTGATGAACCTCGTCAACGAGGCCGCGCTGACCGCCGCCCGCCGCAACAAGCGGATGGTGACGCAGGCCGAGTTCGAAGAGGCCAAGGACAAGGTGATGATGGGCGCCGAGCGCAAGTCGCTCGTCATGACCGAGGAAGAGAAGTTGCTGACGGCCTATCACGAGGGCGGCCACGCCATCGTCGGCCTCAACGTCGTCGCGACCGATCCGATCCACAAGGCGACCATCATTCCGCGCGGCCGTGCGCTGGGCATGGTGATGCAGCTTCCGGAGCGCGACAAGCTGTCGATGTCGCTGGAGCAGATGACCTCACGCCTCGCCATCATGATGGGTGGCCGCGTCGCGGAAGAGCTGATCTTCGGCCGCGAGAAGGTGACCTCGGGCGCCGCCTCCGACATCGAGCAGGCGACCCGCCTCGCCCGCATGATGGTGACGCGCTGGGGCCTCTCGGAAGAGCTCGGCACCGTGTCCTATGGCGAGAACCAGGACGAGGTGTTCCTCGGCATGTCGGTCTCGCGCACTCAGAATGCGTCCGAGGCGACGGTCCAGAAGATCGACTCCGAGATCAAGCGCCTGGTCGAGGAAGGCTACAAGGAAGCGACCCGGATCCTGACCGAGAAGCACGGCGACCTCGAAGCCCTCGCCAAGGGCCTGCTCGAGTTCGAGACGCTGACCGGCGACGAGATCATCGACCTGCTGAAGGGCAAGAAGCCCAACCGCGAGTCGGTGCTGGAGCCGTCGACGCCGCGCGCCTCCGCCGTGCCGCCGGCCGGCAAGTCGCGCCCGCGTCCCGATCCGGACACTGGCCTCGAGCCGCAGCCGCAGGCGTAAGCCTCGCTCGCCATGGCCGGTACGTCCGGCAAACCGATTGTGCAAAAGCTCGGCCTCAAGCCGGGCTTTTGCATTTTTGTCGACGGGTTGTCCGTCCCCTATCGCGACATCGTCGGCGAACTGCCTGCCGATGTGCGGATCGCGAAGAGCGCGCGAGCGCCGCTCGATGCCGTGCATCTGTTCGCCGCCGAGGCGAGGGGGCTCGGCGCCAAGCTTGAGCGTTACCGGGAGGCGATCGCATCTGACGGCATGATCTGGGTATCGTGGCCCAAGAAGAGCTCTGGTGTTGTGACCGATCTTGACGACAGGGTCGTGCGTGAGGCCGGGCTCGCGGCCGGCCTGGTCGACGTCAAGGTCTGCGCCGTCGACGCGGTGTGGTCGGGGCTGAAATTCGTGATCCCGGTCAAGCAGCGCGGCAAGCGCTGAGACCGCCGCGGCGAATAGGCTTGGCCTCCGTTCGGGCGCCGTGGCATCCTGGAGGCAAGCCGATCAACGGCACGGCCGCGCTTTCCTGGGACGCGGCAAGAACAAGGGGAGGGGAGGCCTATGCGCAAGGCACTCGGCGCGTTTGGCGCCATTTCATTCCTGCTGCTGCCCACCGCTTCATTCGCCGGCGAGATGCGCGGCGTCACATCAACCGAAATCAGGATCGGCCAGACCATGCCCTATAGCGGGCCGGTGTCGGCGTTCGGCGCGCTCGGCAAGGGCGAGGCCGGCTATTTCAGGATGCTGAACGAGCGCGGCGGCATCAACGGCCGCAAGATCAATTTCATCTCGCTGGACGATTCCTACGCGCCGCCGAAGACGGTGGAGCAGACGCGCCGCCTCGTCGAGAGCGACGAGGTCGCGCTGATCTTCTCCTCGATCGGCACCGCGCACAACACGGCGATCGCAAAGTACCTGCAGGGCAAGAACATCCCGCAGCTGTTCCTCGCCTCCGGCGCCTCGAAGTTCGGCGATATCGCGCAATTCCCGCAGGCGACGATGGGCGTGCAGGCGCCGTTCCGCTACGAGGCCCGGCTCTATGCACGCTATGCGCTGGCGAAGAATCCGAACGCAACATTCGCGGTGATCTCGCAGAACGACGATTACGGCCGCGACTATCTCGCCGGTCTCAAGGACGTGCTCGGCGAGAAATACGATTCCGTCGTCACCGTCGCGACTTATGAAATCACGGACCCGACCATCGACTCCCAGATCGTCAAGCTGAAGGCGACCAATGCCGATGTCTTCGTGATCGCGGCGACGCCGAAATTCGCCGCGCAGTCGATCCGCAAGGCCTATGAGATCGGCTGGCGGCCGATGACGTTCCTGTCCAATACCGCGGTGTGGATTTCGACCGTGATGCAGCCGGCCGGCGTCGAAGCCGGCACCGGCATCATCTCCACGGCCTATGTGAAGGATCCGGACGATCCGGCCTGGAAGGACGATCCCGGCATGAAGGGCTGGCGCGACTTCATGACCAGATACGTGCCCGAAGGCGATCAGCACGACACCAACTACGTCAACGCCTACAACAGCGCGATGGCGCTCGAGGCGGTGCTGAAGGCCTGCGGCGACGATCTCTCGACCGAGAACATCCTGCGGCAGGCGTTCGCGATCAAGGACCTGGAATTGCCGATGCTGCTGCCAGGCATCAAGGTCAACACCTCGCCGGCCGATCATGTGCCGGTCGACCAGATGCAGCTGATGCGCTTCAACGGCAAGACCTGGGATCGCTTCGGCGAGCTGCAGACGGGGAATTGAGGGTGCGGCCAAGCTGGCCACTCCAAGCCCGTCATCCCCGCGCAAAGGCTTCGCCTTTGTCGCTGGAGGTGCGAGCGGAGCGAGCCTCGAAGGATGTACGGCCCCGCTGGTGGCCGTCGACCCTTCGAGACGCGCTTCGCGCTCCTCAGGGTGACGGAACTGATGGCGGTGCTGCGATTCGGCAGAACACTAAGGCGCAGGCTACCTCGAACCCTCTACCGCCGGCACCACGCCGGCCTTCTCGTCCGACCGCACATGGATGACGGCGATGTCGTCCTTGTAGAGCCGCTTCCAGCCCTTCAGATGATCAAGCGCGTTTCCGGCCGGCGAGTCCGAGCTCAGCAGCGTGGCGTCGATCCGGTACTTGTCGAGCAGGTCCAGCAGCTGGCCGACGTCACGGGCATCGAGCGCGGCGTAATAGTCGAGCACGAACTGCTCGCCATAAAGCTCGGCGCGGCCGTCGATGAACACCTTCATGTCGCGGCTCACCATGTAGCCGCCGAACGGCGCGGTGCTGAACACGCGCTGCGCCTTGTGCTGCTGGAGGACGTCGACCGCGGCAACCGGCGAGAACGCCGGCAGGAATTTGAATTCATGCCGCGCGACGTAGGTCGTCGTCGTCACCCACGCGCCGATCACCATCGCGATGACAACCGGGATCGTGACGACAGGGAGCGAGCGCGTCTCGTCGAAACGGGCGGCGCGAACGCCTGCCATTCCCCATTGTTCGGCGATCGGCTTGGCGAGCACCAGCGGCGCGATGAACGCGAACAGCTCGATGTTGCGGATATGGCTCAGCGCCATCCAGATCAGCCCGAGCAGCAACAGGATCCGCGGCGGCGACAAGGTCAGCCCGCGATAGCAGATGGCGCCGATCAGGCCGAGCAGCGTGGCCTCGAAGAAGCTCGGCTTGCTGAAATCGGCGGGCAGCCATTCGCCGATCAGCGTCAGCAGCTTGCCGAGGTTGAGGATTTTGGTGGCGCCAAGCAGGCTGTTCCAGCCATAGGGCGTCACGCAGCTCGCGGCCAGCGCCGCGATGCCGAACAGTCCCCATCGCACGATGAGGTTGCGGCGGCGGCCGGGCTCCGCGCTCCACACCGCCTCCAGTCCGATCGGCCCGATCAGCACCAGGCCGAGCACGAAGCCGCCATGCAGATTGGCCCACAGCGCCATCAGCGGCAGCAGCCACCACGACGGTGAGGTGCGGCGATCCGCTGATGCCATCAGGCCGCCGATGAACGCCAGCAGCACCGGCAGCGCCAGCACATGCGGCCGCGCGAAGAAATGGATCGTCGACAGCAGCAGCGCCAGCGCCGCGATCAGCAGCGCGCGAGCCGGATCGAAATACGGGCTCAACAGATGCAGGAAGATCGCGACCGTTGCGCCGATCGCGATGGAGGTCAGGATCACCGGCCCGGCCCAATCGCCGCCGTACACGAGGGCGTACGCCACCTGCGACAGCCACGAGCTCGAGATCCAGGGCTCGCCGAAACGGGTGAACGAGAACACGTCCGACGTCGGCATCGCGCCGTGTTCGAGAATCCACTGTCCGACCTTGATCTGCCACTCCGTGTCGGAATCGCGCAGCAGGATTTCACCGGCGGAGAGATAGAACAGATAGGCGCCCACGGCCGCGCACAGCGGCAGCAGTCCTCGCACCGCGCTGCGGCTGCTCACGCTGCTGGTGACGGAGAGTGACATGCGCTTTCTTGGTTCGGCCGGTTTCAGTGGCGACGCCACTGGTGAGTGTCGGGCGCACTCGACCACGGCTTCCGATAAATTCGGGTAAATGCGCGTGCGATGTCGTGGGTCAGCGCAAGATCGGATGTCTCGAATTCGAGCGATCATGTTAGCTCGCGATTCACGATTGGAGGCCTGATCCGAGCGTGGTTGCCGTTGGCAGCTGCCGATCTGTCGCGGAATCCTGGCAGCCGGGGCCTCCACGGGCCGGAGCGGCCGCCGGTTCGATCGGAGGTCGCATGCGGCCGTCGCAAAATCCTTACAATTCCAGCTTGTCAACCAGTCTGAATAGTTGTTCACTTCTTCAGGCGATTGCGGGATCAATCGTTCAAAACATTGAAGACGCGTGTGTTCTGCCGGTGGGCGCCGGCCCAGGGCACACGGTGGGGGGACGGAACGCCATGGTCTACCGGCGAACTCATCAGGTCGTGAAACGGCTGGCTGCCCGGCGCAGCGCCATCCTGTCGGCTGCGCGGGACGCAGCGGCGGCGGGCGGCATGGCGGCGGTCCAGATCGCACCGGTCGCGGTGCGGGCCAATGTCGCCGCAGGCACCGTCTATCGCTATTTCCCGTCGAAGGCCGAGCTGATCTCGGAATTGATCACCGAAGTCTCGCGCGACGAGCTGACCGCGATCCGGCGCGCCGCGGATGCCGCGCCCGGCCCGTCATCGGCGCTCGCCGCCGCGGTGACGACGATCGCGGTCCACGTGCTGTCGCAGCGCAAGCTCGCCTGGGGCATCCTGGCCGAGCCGGTCGATGTCGACGTTACGGCTTCGCGCCTCGCCAGCCGCCGCGATATTTCCGGTGAGCTTGCTCTGCGCATCGATGCCGCCGTGCGCGCCGGACATCTGCCGGCGCAGGACACGGCGCTGGCGGCCACCGCGTTGCTCGGCGCGCTGCACGAGGCGCTGGTCGGCCCATTGGCGCCGTCCAATCTCGACGATCCGATCAAGCTGCGCGATGCGGTGCAGACCGTGACGCTGCTCGCCTTGCGCGCGGTCGGTGTAATGGACGCGCGTGCGCGCGGACTCGTGGTCCAGGCGACGACCCCGGCGAAGGCGCTGGTCGGCGCTTAACTTCAAGAACACTTCTGTCGCATTGGCGTTGTAGCTTTGCGGGCTGGGTTCAACCAACCTGATGGAGCAACGCATGACGACCACCCACGGCTCGGCCAAATGGCAGGGCGGCATCAAGGACGGCAAGGGCGCGATCTCGACCAAGAGCGGCGCGCTCTCGGATTACCCCTACGGCTTCGCCAGCCGCTTCGAGGGCAAGCCCGGCTCGAACCCCGAGGAGTTGATCGGTGCGGCGCATGCCGCCTGCTTCACGATGGCGCTGTCGCTGATCCTCGGCGAGGCCAAGCTCACGGCGGAGCACATGGAGACCAAGGCCGACGTGACCCTTGAGAAGGTCGCGGACGGCTTCGCCATCACCGCCGTGCATCTGACGTTGTCGGCGAAGATCCCGGGCGCGGACAATGCGGCATTCCAGGAGTTGGCCGGCAAGGCCAAGGCCGGATGCCCGGTGTCCAAGCTGCTCAACACCAAGATCACGCTCGACGCGTCGTTGCAGGGCTGATCGCGGAGAGGCCGGTCAGAGCGTTTTCGCGCGAAGTGCGCACCGGTTCACGTGAGGAAAACGTGTCAAAACGCGAATCTACAGCTGCGCGTCGCCCTTCGGTCCGACGGAGGCGATGCGCAGCATGTTGGTGGTGCCGGGCGCGCGCAGCGGCACGCCGGCGACGATGATGACGCGCTGGCCGGCCTTGGCAAAACCGTCGCGGAATGCAATCGAACCGGCGCGGTCGACCATGTCGTCGAGATCGTGCGCGTCCTCGGCAACCACGCAATGCACGCCCCACACCACCGACAGCTTGCGGCCGGTGACGAGGTTCGGCGTGATCGCGACCACCGGCACCTTCGGCCGCTCGCGCGCCACGCGGATCGCGGTCGAGCCCGATGACGTCCAGCAGATGATCGCCGACAGGTCGAGCGTCTCGGCGATCTGCCGCGCGGCGTCGGCGATGGCGTCGCCCACCGTCGCCTCGGGATCGACGCGCTGCGCGTTGATCACGCTACGATAGGTCGGGTCGCGCTCTACTTCCTCGCCGATGCGGTTCATGGTCGAGACCGCTTCGACCGGAAATTTGCCGGCTGCGGATTCCGCCGACAGCATGATGGCGTCGGCGCCTTCGTAGACGGCGGTGGCGACGTCGGAGACTTCGGCGCGCGTCGGCACCGGCGCCTGGATCATCGATTCCAGCATTTGCGTCGCGACCACCACCGGCCGGCCGGCGCGGCGCGCCATCCGGATCATCTGCTTCTGCAGGCTCGGCACCCGCTCCAGCGGCAGCTCGACGCCGAGATCGCCGCGCGCCACCATCAGCGCGTCCGACGCCTCGATGATGTCGGCGAGGCGGTCGATCGCCTGCGGCTTCTCGATCTTGGCCATCACGGCGGCGCGGCCGCGGATCATCTTCTTGGCCTCGATCACGTCCTCGGCGCGCTGCACGAAGGACAGCGCGACCCAGTCGATTCCCTCCGGCAGCGCGGCTTCGAGGTCGGCGCGGTCCTTGGGCGTCATCGCGGACACCGGCAGGTCGGTGTCGGGCAGGCTGACGCCCTTGCGGTCCGACATCTTGCCGCCGATCACGACGCGGGTGACCGCGCGGTCGGGCGAGGTTTCCTCGGCGATCAGCCGCACCTTGCCGTCGTCGAGCAGCAGCGCATGGCCGGGCCGGAGCGCGGCCAGGATTTCCGGATGCGGCAGCTGGACGCGGCTGTTGTCGCCCGGCGTCTTGTCGGAATCCAGCGTGAAGCTCTGGCCGTTCTTGAGCTGGGTCGACCCTTCGGCAAACGAGCCGAGCCGCAGCTTCGGCCCCTGCAAATCGACCAGGATGCCGATCGGCCGTCCGTAGCTCGATTCGACGTTGCGGATGGTCTTGACCAGCTCCCGCATCTTGTCATGCGGGGTGTGGCTCATGTTGATGCGGAACACGTCGGCGCCCGCCTCGAACAGCTTGCGGATCATCGCGCTGTCTGAGGAGGCCGGGCCGAGCGTTGCGAGGATCTTGATTCGGCGCAGGCGTCTCATTGCTTGTTTCCGGGTGGCGCGGCTGGCGGCAGACCAGACGCGCCCGGAGGCGCTGCGCCCGGCGGCGGTGGCGGGTTCGGCAGGCCCGGCATCGTTCCGGGGCCTCCGGGGCCCACGCCGCCCGGCATTCCCGGTACTTTCTGCGGCTGTTGTTCGTTGGCTTCGGTCAGCTGGACGGTCCATGCACGCTGCTCGCCGGTGTCGACTTCGAAGAAGCCGGTGCGGTCAAAACCCCGCGCCAGGCAGTTCTCGGTGCCCTTGATGGTGAATTCCTTGTCGCGCGAGCACATGAAGGCCTGGCCGGACCATTCGCCGCCGCGATCGTAGTCGAGAGCGTAGATGTAGTAGTAGCGCGCCACAAGATTGCCGCGCAGCAGGGTCTCGCAAGTCCGCGACGACACATTCCACCAGCCTTCCGTGGTCCAGCCCTCGGCATCCTTGTAGCCGAGCGCGATCCCGACCCGGCTCGAGGTGTTGTTGCAGAGCCGGAAATCGGCGGCCGCCGGGCTGGTCCACAGGCACGCCGCGACCAGCGCCAGCACCGGCAGGATGCCGGCCAGGATCAGACGGATGCTGCGGGGAGCTGAGGCGGGAGAATCTGTTGGGCTCATGCGGCGAGGCTATATCAAATCATTGTCGATTTCGCGTGCCGGGCAGGCACTGTCAACGGGCGGGCGCCAGTCCGGACACGCTGTGGGACCGTGGCAAGGGTGGCCGGACAGGTCCGTATTGCGCGTCGATATGGCAAAATCTGTGACAATTCCCACCTGATATCAATATGGTGAGCGCATCACACCGGGATCACGATCATGAGCATTGACGACAAAACCAGAACGGAACTCGAGGCCGCCGTGTTTCGGCGCCTCGTCGATCATCTCCGCAACCGGACCGATGTGCAGAATATCGATCTGATGAACCTTGCCGGCTTCTGCCGCAACTGCCTGTCCAACTGGATGAAGGAAGAGGCCGACGCCAAGGGCCTTGCGGTGAGCAAGGACGAGAGCCGCGAGGCGGTCTACGGCATGCCCTATGAGGAGTGGAAGGCGAAGTATCAGGGCAGCGCGACGCCGGAGCAGCTCGCGGCGATGAAGAAGGCCCAAAGCGGGCATTAATTCCCGATCCATGTGGCGTCAGTTCCGTGGCCGTCCGCATTCCTGTGGGCGCGCTGTGGATGAGCGCGATGTTTCCTTGACGGAGCGGGCTCCAAAATCGAGGGTCGCCCGCAACAAGCGGTGCGCGTGGCGCGTATTCGCGCGACATTTCATTGCCATTTCAGGAGTACGCGATGGCCACCACGTCTGCCGCCGTTCAGGATGAACCCGCAACGCGATTTGCCAAGGACCAGCTCAGGTCGATCATCGAGCGCATCGAGCGGCTGGAAGAGGAAAAGAAGACCATCTCGGACGATATCCGCGACGTCTATGCCGAGGCCAAGGGCAACGGCTTCGACGTCAAGGCGCTGCGCACCATCGTGCGGTTGCGCAAGCAGGATGCCAACGAGCGCCAGGAGCAGGAGACCATTCTGGAGACCTATATGCAGGCGCTGGGGATGCTCTGAGGCGGCAGGCGGCCGCCTGGCGTCATCAGGCTGCCCGCCCAAGGTACTCCCGAAGGCTTCCATCGAGCCTCTGTCGAGGCTTGGGTGACATCGCCGGATTTGCTAGATTGCCGGCGAGGTAACCAGGCAGATCGTTCAGATGGACGTGCCAGGACCAGAGCGCAGGCTCGCTGCGGTTCTCGCCGCCGACATGGTCGGCTTTAGCCGTCTGATGGAGGCTGACGAGACGGGCACCCTTGCGCGCCTCAAGACCCATCGGATCGAACTGATCGACCCGGCCATCAGCAAGAATCGCGGCCGCATCATCAAGACCACCGGCGACGGCCTGCTGGTCGAATTCCACAGCGTCGTCGATGCGGTGCTGTGCGCGGCCGAGGTGCAGAGCCGGATGGCCAAGCGCAACGCCGACGTCGCGCCGGCGCGCTGGATGCAGTTTCGCATCGGCATCAATCTCGGCGATGTGATCGTCGACGGTGCCGACATCTTCGGCGACGGCGTCAATGTCGCGTCCCGCCTGGAGACGCTGGCCGAGCCCGGCGGCATCTGCATTTCCGGCGCGGTCCGCGACCAGGTCGGCGATCGTCTGGAAGATCTGAGCTTCGAGGATCTCGGCGACCAGACCGTCAAGAACATCGCGCGCCCGATCCGGGTCTTCCGCGTCCATCTCGAATCGGGCGGCAAATCCACGACCGAGCAGCCGAATGCTGCGGCCGGTCCCGTCGTCGCCAAGAAGCCCTCCATCGCGGTGCTGCCGCTCGCCAACATGAGCGGCGACCCCGAGCAGGAATTCTTCGCCGACGGCCTCACCGAGGACATCATCACCGAGCTGTCGCGCTTCCACGATCTGCTCGTGATCTCGCGCAACTCGACCTTCGTGTACAAGGGCAAGGCGGTGAAGGTGCAGGACGTCGCGAAGGAATTCGCGGTCGACTATGTGCTGGAGGGCAGCGTGCGCAAGGCGGGCGGGCGGATCCGCGTCACGGTGCAGCTGATCGATGCCGAGGCTGACCGGCACGTCTGGGCCGAACGCTACGACCGCGAGCTTGCCGACATATTCGCCATCCAGGACGAGATGACGCGCGCGATCGTGGCGATCTTGCCGGGCCGCGTCGAGGCCGCCGCCCATGACCGCGTCAAGCGCAAGCCGACCGACAACATGGCGGCCTATGAGTGCGTGCTGGCCGCCAAGGTTCTGCATCACCGCTCGGCGCGCGATGATAATGCGGAAGCGCAGCGTTTGCTGGAGCGGGCCATCCTGCTCGATCCCAACTACGCCCATGCGCACGCCTGGCGGGCCTGCGTGCTCGGCCAGACCTGGGTCTACAATTGGTGCGAGGACCGCGACGCGACCTTCGCGCAGGTTGCATCTGAGCTCGAGATCGCGCTCAAGCTCGACGACAATGACAGCGACGTGCACCGGATCCTCGCCGCGCTGAACCTCAACCGCGACGACCACGACAAGGCGGCCTTCCACCAGGAGCGCGCGCTCGCGCTCAATCCGAACTACGATCTGGTCGTGGTGCAGCAGGGCGAGCTGCTGACCTGGCTCGGGCGGCCGGAGGAGGGCATCGACTGGATCAAGCGGGCGATGCGCCTCAACCCGTTCCATCCGGAGCGCTTCTGGAGTCATCTCGGCCGGGCCTGCTATTGCGCCGAGAAATACGCCGACGCGGCCGAGGCGTTCTCGCGGATCACGCGGCCCGACCACACCCATCATGCCTTCCTTGCCGCAACGCTGGCGCAGATGGGCAATTCGGTAGCGGCCTCAGCCCATGCGACCGAGGTGCTGAAGCGCGAGCCGAGCTTCTCGGTCGCAGCTCACCTCGCAACCCAGCACTACAAGCGCGAGCCCGACCGGGCGCGCTACGAGGCTGGCTTGCTCAAGGCAGGGCTGCCGGCCTGATCGGCTGATGCAGTGACGTCGTCGGCAGAAGCTCAGCGCAGCGAGGCGGTGCGCAGCACGAAGGACTGGGTGGTCAGCAGGGTGGTCGCCGAGCCCGAGAAGTGATCGCAGGTCATGCCCATCATCGGATCGTCCGAGAAGGTCATGGCGACGGCGGCCTGCGGCTTCACGAAGTGCTGTCGCATCATGCTCATGTCGGTGTCGCCGAGCACCGTTGTCAGCATGCCGCTGCTCGCGCTCGGCGCCAGCATCACGACGCGCATCCAGATGTCGTTGCCCTTGGCGGCCGAGATCCGCGCCGACGTCGTGATCACGCCCTGGCCAGGCGTGCCCTTCGCAACCACGGTGTTGATCTCGGTGGCCGGCGCGGCCGCATTGCGCGTCGGCCGCACGTTGCGCGGGATCGGCGCGGTCGCGGCGACGATGTTGGCGCGATCGACCGGCGAGGACGAGGCCGGCGCATAGGCGAGCGCCTTGTTGAAATTCTGGGTCGCGCTGGCGGTGGTCTGCGGGTCGGCACCGCCGACGGCTTCACGGGCCTTCAGCGCGGCGATCTGCGCGGCCGATGCCTGCTTCGGCGCCGCTGATTCGTCACCCCAGAAGCCGCGAGCGTTGATGATGTCGGCGGGCGATTGCGGCTCGGTGTTCTCCGCGGTCTGCACCACCTGCACCGCGGGCTTGGCCTTCGGCATCGGGACGAGCTGGGCGTCGGCGGCGGCGAGCTGGATGGCGGCGGCGAACTGCGGCTTGGCGCGCGGAAGCGGAACGGGATCGGCGGCTTTGGCGGGAGCTGCGGCCGCAACCACGGCGGCGGTGGCGGGCTTGTCGTTCACACTGGCCGCGCCTTCGTCTTCATCGTCATTCGACTTGCCGCCGCCGAACAGCTTCGCGAACAGGGTCGGCTTGCTGATAACAGCCGCATCGTCGCCATTGCCGCGGCGCTCGATGTCGGCCTTGGCAAGCTCATAGCCCTTCAGCGGCGTGCCGTCGGTCGGGACGTGGACGGTGCGGCCGTCCGGGAACACCCGCACCAGCTGCTCGCGGGTCATCCGCGGCCAGTGGCGAATGCCGCCGGTGTCGAGATGCACGAACGGCGAGCCCGAGGTCGGATAGAAGCCGACGCCGCCGCGCTGCAGGCGCAGGCCGGCGAAGCGGATCTGTTCGAGCGGCACGCCCGGAATGAAGAAGTCCATCGCATGGCCCAGCATGTGCTGGCTGTGGCGCGCAACGCCCGAGGAGCGACGGCGGAGCATGGCGTTGGTGGCAGGGGCGCGATAGGCGGAGATGATCTGGATCGGCTGCTTGCCGCCGACGTCGCTGTAGACTTCCCAGAGGATGTCGAACAGATGACGGTCCATCACCGTCTCATCCTGGGAGCGCCAGTCGCGCAGGAAGTGATTGAGCTGCTTCAGCGCGGCTTCGTCGTAGCGGCCATCGCGCTTGAAGGTGACGGTGAGGTCTTCGCCGGAATGGGTGTGGTGGAAGGAGAGGGTGCGGGTCTGGTTCAGCGCGGTCGCATCGTGCACCGAGCCGGCGCCCGCCAACAGCAATAGCGCGGTCAGGCCGACTTGGTATCCGGCCTTAGGCAGCGACAGCGGTTTGTAGCGGCGTGCGAAGACAGCCAGCACTATGAGCCCACCCAGTCGACGAGCGTTCGGTCGGCATCCTTCGCAGACCCCCTGCGGAAGACGGTGAACGCTTTCTTAAAGCGGGAGGGTTAACCGAGGTTTACCGACCCGCCCCCAAGTTAGGCTTAACTAACTGGGCGAGTGTGGCAAAAGATAGCCCTGTTCCCCGGACGCCATGGGAAATGGTTAACGTAAACGATCTCGCTTTTTGAGCGAGATCGTTGATTTTGCTTCAAAATTTATCGCAATCGGGCGGCGGGGCAGATTAGCGGGTAATCACCCGCCGCTGCTGCTGGGCCTGGCCGCGGCGGACCGGCTGCGGCTCCGGCTGGCCGAATCCACCGAACAGGCGCTCGAAGAAGTTCGGTCCGGAGGAGCCAAAGCCGCTGTTGTCGCCGGCAACGTTGACGCCCGGAGGCAGGCTGCTGCTCGGCGGCCGCGAATAGCTCGGCTGGGCGTGCGCCACCACGGTTTCGAGATCCTTGCCGCGGCCGTTCTTGAGCAGCGACAGCATGGCGGCGTCGCGGCCGTAGATGTCCCTGCGGATCTGCAGCTTGCCGCCGTCGTCCACGAACGCGGTCTGGTAGGTGATGTTGACCGGGATCGGCGTCGGGAATTTCAGATCGACTTCGCTGGAGCCGTACATGCTGCGAATCCGCTCCGGCGTGTAGTGCTGGTTCGGCTCGGTGATGTTGAGCAGCACGGAGGCGTACTGATCCGGATTCTGCACGCGCATGCAGCCGTGGCTAAAGGCGCGCTCGTCCTTCGCGAACAGATACTTGTCCGGCGTGTCGTGCTGATAGACCAGGAACTTGTTCGGGAAGTTGAAGCGGATGCGGCCGAGCGCGTTGGCTTCACCGGGCGGCTGCGAGACGTGGATCGAGCCGTCGCGGTTGCGCTCGAGCTTCAGTCCCATGCGCTGCAGCACCGTCGGATCCTGCTGCAGGGCCGGCAGATACTCGTTGTAGATGATCGACGGCGGCACGTTCCAGGTCGGGTTGACCGTGATGTACTTCATCGTCTCGGTCAGAAGCGGCGTGGCGTGCTGGCCGGGCTTGCCGGTGACGACGCGCGTGGTCCAGACCTGCGCGCCGTTCTGCATCACCTTCAGCGTGTAGTCCGGGATGTTGAGGATCACATAGGCATTGCCGACATTGGCGGCGCCGAGCTGGCGCGGCAGCCAGCGCCAGCGCTCCATGTTGACGACCACGGTGTCGATCTGGCGGTCGCGCTTCGGATTGTTCAGCGCCTTCACTGTGCGCTCGTCGAGCACGCCGGTCGGCTTGAGGTCGACGCTGTTCTGGAATTTCTCCACGGCGCGCGCCACCGTCGCGTCGTACTTCGTGCTATCGGCATCCTCGGTGACGCCGAGCTTGTTGCGCAGGTCCGGCACGCGCGGATCGTCCATCTCGACCGCGGCCTGCTTCTTGCGCGCGGGGACGTATCTCAGCGCGGGGCCGTCGGCGATCGTGATCACCGGGCCGTCGCCCTGGCCGCGCAGCTCGGCGAGCTTCTTCTTCAGCTCCTTGTAGAGCTTCTGCGGCGGGTTGTAGCCGTCGAGCGCGGCGGAGGCGTCCTTGGCCGAGGTCACGTTGGCGAACACCTCGGCCGGATCGATCGGATGCTCCGGATAGAGGATGTCCGCCGACACCTGCGACCAATGCATGCGACCGCTCTGGGCCTGGCGTGCATAGTCCAGCATGCTGGCGGCGAGCTTCAGCTCGGCGTCGGCCAGCGCATCGGGCGTCGTCGCAGCGGCGAAATCCGGCACCGGATAGTCCGATGCATCGAGGCCGTCGGCGGCCGCATCCTTTAGGCGGGCGATGACGCCCTTGCCGGCGTCGGTCAGCTTGCCGGCCTTGGTGAAGACCGGCGCGTAGTCGCGCGTCGAGTAGAATTTCTCGGCGGCGGCGCGCTCGTTCTTGCGATCGAAGGTGCGCAGCGACTTGCCCGCGAGCTGCTCGCGCAGCTTGTCGGCGACCGGCTGATCCTCGGCGGCAACGTTGCTGGCAGCCTTCGCGGGCTCAGCCGCGGGCGCTGCGGCCGTCGCGGGAGTGGGCGCTGCGGCGGGCGCCGTTGCGGTTGCCGGCGCCGGGTTTGCGGAAGGTGCCGTTGCGGTTGCAGGGGCGGGTGCGGCTGCAGCCGGCGCGACCGCGGTATCGGTCTTCGGTGCATCGGTGGGCTTGGTCGCCGGCGCGGTCGCGATATCGGCGGGCTTCGGCTCGACCGCCTTTGCCGTCGCGCTCGGTTCTGCCGGCTTTGTATCGACGGGCTTGGCCTCGGTCGCCTGCACGTCTGTGGGCTTCACGTCCGCCGGCTTGGCTGCGTCGGGCAGCGCGGCGGTAGTGTCGGCCTTGAAATCGCTGGCAGTGGGCGGCGGCACATTGGCCGGTTCGGGGCGCGGGATCGCGGCGTCGATCGCGAGTTCCGAGGCACTGGAGCGAGGCGTGTCCTGCGCGAAGGCCGAGCTCGCGGACACCGTGAGGAAGGTCGCCGCGACGGCCATCAAGACGCGGTCAAATCCTCGACGGTTGTTGGAACAGTCACGCATTTTCGCACCCCCTGGGTGGAACTGCCCCCCAGAGAGTCTGGAACAGTTCAAATCGGTATTCGGTTTCATAGCTTGCGCGAAAGCGCCGGCTTCTCGAACGACTCGCACGCCTGCACGCAATTAACGCAGACGATACATTTGCCCCTCTTATGCAGCCAGCGCCATGCGGGGCAACTCACGACAAACTGACCTCGAAGCGGCTGATTTCGCTCGGGCCGTGCGTTTTTGCCACGCGGCACAGCCTTTGTCTGTCACCGCCACGACACGGTTCAAAAGGTTCCCTGGTATGGCCGTGTCGGCCTCAGAGCTTCATGTGGCGTCGCTGGTGCGGGTGCCGGCCGCAGCTTCGTCCAGCTTGCGGTAGAGGGTCGAGCGGCCGATCTTGAGGCGCCGTGCGACCTCCGACATCTGGCCGCGGTAATGCGAAATCGCGAACCGGATGATCTCGTTCTCGAGATCTTCCAAGGGGCGCACCTCGCCGGCGGCATTGAGCATCGACAGGCCGCCTGCCGTGGGGAGGATGGTTGCGACCGGTATCTCATTACCTGAGATCATGGCGGGCGCCGTAGACGGCGACACCACCAGCGGCTCGCCCTGCAACGATTTGCCTTCCGGCACTGGATGCGCCGCCCCTTGCGGGAAGTCGGCGAGCCCGAGCTGGTCGCCGTCGCTCATCACCACGGCGCGATACACCGTGTTCTCGAGCTGGCGGATGTTGCCCGGCCAATCGAGCTGCGAAAGATGCGCCATCGCATCGCCGCTGATGCCGGTGATGTTGCGGTTCTCCTCGGCGCAGAACCGCGCCAGGAAATGCCGTAGCAGATGCGGGATGTCTTCGCGCCGCTGCCGCAGCGCCGGGATGGTCAGCGGCAGCACGTGCAGCCGATAGAACAGGTCTTCGCGGAACTGGCCGGCCTTCACGAGATCGAGCAGCTTGCGGTTGGTCGCCGAGATGATTCGGACATCGACCTTGACCGGCTTGCGGCCGCCGACGGCCTCGACGGTGCCCTCCTGCAGCGCGCGCAGCAGTTTCACCTGCGTGGCCAGCGGCAATTCGCCGACCTCATCGAGGAACAGGGTTCCGCCATGGGCCTCGACGAACTTGCCCTGGTGGCGTTCGGTCGCGCCGGTGAAGGCGCCCTTCTCATGGCCGAACAGGATCGATTCGACGAGATTGTCCGGGATCGCGCCGCAGTTCACCGCGACGAACGGCTTGGCCTTGCGCTCGCTGCTGCCGTGAATGGCGCGCGCGAACAGTTCCTTGCCGACGCCGGATTCGCCCTCGATCAGCACCGGGATGGTCGAGGATGCCGCCTTCTGCGCGGTGCGCAGCACCCCGGCCATCGCCTCGCTGCGGGTGATGATGTCGGAGAAGGTCAGCCGGCCCTCGCGGCTGTGGCGGATGCGCTGCAATTCGCCCTTCAGCGCCGACGCGTTCAGCACGTTGCGCAGCGACACCTGCAACCGCTCGAAGCCGACCGGCTTGACGACGAAAT
Source organism: Bradyrhizobium sp. CCBAU 53421 (assembly GCF_015291625.1). Classification (NCBI taxonomy): domain Bacteria; kingdom Pseudomonadati; phylum Pseudomonadota; class Alphaproteobacteria; order Hyphomicrobiales; family Nitrobacteraceae; genus Bradyrhizobium; species Bradyrhizobium sp. CCBAU 53421. The sequence continues at coordinate 8,204,204 of NZ_CP030047.1, read as the reverse complement.
CCTGGGCACCGGCGCGCATCGCCGACACCACATTGTCGATGCCGCCATGCGCGGTCTGCACGATGACCGGGACGTTCAAACCAGCTTCACGTATTTTTGCGAGGACTCCGAGACCGTCGAGGCCCGGCATCACGAGGTCGAGCACGACGGCATCGATCGCCTGCGTCTCGGATGCGGTCAGGGCCGCTATCGCCGCGTCGCCGCTGTCCACGACGAGGGGCTCATAGCCGCACTTCTGCACCATGTTTTCAACCAAACGACGCTGTACTGCGTCATCATCGGCGATCAAAATGGTGGCAGCCATGGTTTTCCCCGCACGCTACGTTTATTTGTCTCGAATCGGGGCAATGTCGCCGATGCCGATTAACGCACTCTTAAACCTTGCGAACCCGCTTTCATTCCGCCGCCGCCGACATCTTTCCGACTGAAGTAAGGTTACGAACAAGATGACCTCGCGCTCCAAAACTGCCTCCTCGAAGTCTGCTCCCGGCAAATCTGCTCTCAGCAAGGCCGCTGTCCGCAAGGAAGCCGCGTTGCGCAAGACGGCCGCACAACGCAAACCGGCCGCGGCCGGCCCGGCGGCGAAACAGGCAGCCAGCAAGACCGGCAAGCTCCCGGAATGGAATCTGGCAGATCTCTACTCCGGTATCGACGCGCCGGAAGTTGCGCGCGATTTGCAGAAAATGGATGCAGATTGCGTCGCGTTTGAGACCGACTACAAGGGCAAGCTTGCCGAAAATACCGCCAAGGAAGGCGGCGGAAAGTGGCTGGCCGAGGCGATCGGGCGCTACGAGGCGATCGACGATCTGGCTGGCCGTCTAGGCTCCTATGCCGGCCTAGTCCATGCCGGCGACAGCGTCGACCCCGCGATCTCGAAATTCTACGGCGACATCTCCGAACGGCTGACCGCCGCGTCGGTGCACCTGCTGTTCTTCTCACTCGAGCTCAACCGGGTTGACGACGATGTGATCGAGCGCGCGATGGCCGAACCGACGCTCGGCCACTACCGGCCGTGGATCGAGGATCTGCGCAAGGACAAGCCGTACCAGCTCGAGGATCGCGTCGAGCAGCTCTTCCATGAAAAGGCGCAGAGCGGCTACGCGGCCTGGAACCGGCTGTTCGACCAGACCATCTCCGGCCTGCGCTTCAAGGTCACGGGCAAGGAGCTTGCGATCGAGCCGACGCTGAACCTGTTGCAGGACAAGGCCGGCGACAAGCGCAAGGCGGCGGCGCAGGCGCTCGCCAAGACCTTCAAGGACAATGAGCGCACCTTCGCGCTGATCACCAACACGCTCGCCAAGGACAAGGAAATCTCCGACCGCTGGCGTGGCTTCCAGGATGTCGCGGATTCCCGCCATCTCAACAACCGCGTCGAGCGCGAGGTGGTCGATGCGCTGGTCGCCTCGGTGCGCGCGGCCTATCCGAAGCTGTCGCACCGCTACTATGCGCTGAAGGCCGGCTGGTTCAAAAAGAAGAAGCTGCCGCACTGGGACCGCAACGCGCCGCTGCCGTTCGCGGCGACCGGCACCATCGCCTGGCCCGAGGCGCGCAACATGGTGCTCTCGGCCTATAACGGCTTCTCGCCCAGGATGGCCGAGATCGCCGAGCGTTTCTTCAGCGATCGCTGGATCGATGCGCCGGTCCGTCCCGGCAAGGCGCCCGGCGCGTTCTCGCATCCGACCACGCCGTCGGCGCATCCCTATGTGCTGATGAACTATCAGGGCAAGCCGCGCGACGTGATGACGCTGGCGCATGAGCTCGGCCACGGCGTCCATCAGGTGCTGGCGGCGAAGAACGGCGCGTTGATGGCGCCGACGCCGCTGACGCTGGCGGAGACCGCGAGCGTGTTCGGCGAGATGCTGACCTTCAAGCGGCTGCTGTCGCAGACCAAGAACGCCAAGCAGCGCCAGGCGCTGCTCGCGGGCAAGGTCGAGGACATGATCAACACCGTGGTGCGACAGATCGCGTTCTATTCATTCGAGCGCGCGGTTCACACCGAGCGCAAGAATGGCGAGCTCACCGCCGAGCGGATCGGCGAGCTGTGGCTCAGCGTGCAGGGCGAGAGCCTCGGGCCGGCGATCGAGATCAAGCCGGGCTACGAGACGTTCTGGATGTATATCCCGCACTTCATCCACTCGCCGTTCTACGTCTACGCCTATGCGTTCGGCGATTGCCTGGTGAACTCGCTCTATGCGGTCTACGAGCACGCATCCGACGGTTTCGCCGAACGCTATCTCGACATGCTCGCCGCCGGCGGCACCAAGCATTACTCCGAGCTGCTGCGGCCGTTCGGGCTCGACGCCAAGGATCCGAAATTCTGGGACGGCGGCCTGTCCGTGATCGCCGGCATGATCGACGAGCTGGAGACGATGGGCTGAAATCCATCGGCCTTCGGTCGGGCCGGGTGCGCGGCCCGGCCGCGCATCAGATTCGTTCGGCGTTTTTGCGCCTCGCGGCATGATCGTCCCATGACGCCCGCGTTCGGGAGACCAATCCTGCCCCGAGCGGCGGCCAAAGGGCCGTCGCTCGAGGGGTGAATCGGGGACGATTTGCGGTTCAAATCGCCCGATCGGGACCACGCCGTTGCCCTGCCAATCCGTTTGCGGTAATGGCTCGCAGAACGCGAATTTCTGACTGGGGACAGCAATGGCAGACCATAGCGAAGTGGCCTACACGACCGCCGACGGCAACGATTACGTGGCGCATGAGCAGACCTATGAAGGCTTTCTCATGCTGGTCAAATGGGGCACCATCAGCGTCGCCATCCTCCTCGCCTTGATGGCCTATTTCCTGGTCTGATCCTCTGATCGGCTAGCGGCATCGCCGTCCCGCGGCGGTGCCGGAATTCCTGTCGAAACCCGGATGGAAAAACCGGGTATCCAATCTGGCGAAAATAACGCTAGTTTGAAGACGCGTGCGCCGCTCGCGCCGCCGGAGGGCCCATGAAGATCGCCGTTGCCAAGGAAATCGATGCGTCGGAGCCGCGGGTTGCGGTTTCGCCCGATACCATCAAGAAGTTCAAGGCGCTGGGCGCCGAGGTCGCGGTCGAGCCGGGCGCGGGCGTCAAGTCGGGGCTGCCCGATTCGGAGCTCACCGCGGCGGGCGCCACCGTCAGCGCCGATGCGCTCAAGGACGCCGACATCATCATCAAGGTGAAGCGGCCCGAGGCCTCCGAGCTTTCGAAGTACAAGCGCGGCGCGCTGGTCATCGCGATCATGGACCCCTATGGCAACGAGGCCGCGCTGAAGGCGATGGCCGATGCCGGCGTGTCGGCGTTCGCGATGGAGCTGATGCCGCGCATCACCCGCGCCCAGGTGATGGACGTGCTGTCCTCGCAGGCCAACCTTGCCGGCTACCGTGCGGTGATCGAGGGCGCCGAAGCGTTCGGCCGCGCCTTCCCGATGATGATGACCGCCGCCGGCACCGTGCCGGCCGCAAAAGTGTTCGTGATGGGCGTCGGCGTTGCTGGCCTGCAGGCGATCGCGACCGCGCGGCGGCTGGGTGCCGTCGTCACCGCGACCGACGTGCGCCCCGCCACCAAGGAGCAGGTGGAGAGCCTCGGCGCCAAATTCCTCGCGGTCGAGGACGAGGAGTTCAAGAACGCGCAGACCGCCGGCGGCTACGCCAAGGAGATGTCGAAAGAGTATCAGGCCAAGCAGGCCCAGCTTACCGCCGAGCACATCAAGAAGCAGGACATCGTGATCACCACCGCGCTGATCCCGGGCCGTCCGGCGCCCAAGCTCGTCTCGGGCGAGATGGTCAAGTCGATGAAGCCCGGCTCGGTGCTGGTCGATCTCGCGGTCGAGCGCGGCGGCAATGTCGAGGGCGCGAGGCCCGGCGAGGTGGTCGAGACCGACGGCATCAAGATCGTCGGCTACACCAATGTCGCCGGCCGCGTCGCCGCCTCGGCCTCGAGCCTGTATGCGCGCAACCTGTTCTCGTTCATCGAGACGATGGTCGACAAGGCCAATAAGGCGCTCGCGGTCAATTGGGACGACGAGCTGGTCAAGGCCACCGCGCTGACCAAAGACGGCGCCGTCATCCATCCCAACTTCCAGCCGAAGTAAGGAGAGAAGCCATGGAGCATCTCGCGCAGGCCGTCGATCCGTTCGTGTTCCGGCTGTCGATCTTCGTTCTTGCCGTGTTCGTCGGCTACTTCGTGGTGTGGTCGGTGACCCCCGCGCTGCACACGCCGCTGATGAGCGTGACCAACGCGATCTCCTCGGTGATCGTGGTCGGCGCGCTGCTCGCGGTCGGCGTCGGCATGGTGTCGAGCGGATCGGGCTGGGCCCGCGGCTTCGGCTTCATCGCGCTGATCTTCGCCTGCGTGAACATCTTCGGCGGCTTCCTGGTCACCCAGCGCATGCTGGCGATGTACAAGAAGAAAGCCAAGTGAACGGCTACCACCTCGGGGTGAGTCAAGAATTTGGGGGGACCTGAGATGAGCGCCAATCTCTCTGCACTGTTGTACCTCGTGGCGGGGGTGCTGTTCATCCTGTCGCTGCGCGGCCTGTCGAGCCCGGCATCGTCGCGCCAGGGCAACATGTTCGGCATGATCGGCATGGCGATCGCGGTCGGCACCACGCTGGCGAGCCATCCGCCGGCCGATGGCGTCGCCTGGCTCTTGGTGATCCTCGCGGTCGCGATCGGCGGCGGCATCGGCGCCGTGATCGCGCGCCGGGTGCCGATGACCTCGATGCCGGAACTGGTCGCCGCGTTCCACTCGCTGGTCGGCATGGCCGCGGTGCTGGTCGCCGCCGGCGCGTTCTACGCGCCGGAAGCCTTCGACATCGGCACGCCGGGCAACATCCATCCGCAGAGCCTGGTCGAGATGTCGCTCGGCGTTGCGATCGGCGCCTTGACCTTCACCGGCTCGGTGATCGCGTTCCTGAAGCTGTCGGCGCGGATGAGCGGCGCGCCGATCATCCTGCCGTTCCGCCACGTCATCAACATCGTGCTGGCGCTGGCGCTGGTGTTCTTCATCGTCGGCCTCGTGCTGAGTGGCAGCGCGTTCGACTTCTGGATGATCACGATCCTGGCGCTGGCGCTCGGCGTCCTGATGATCATCCCGATCGGCGGCGCCGACATGCCGGTCGTGATCTCGATGCTGAACTCGTATTCGGGCTGGGCCGCGGCCGGCATCGGCTTCACGCTCGGCAACTCGGCGCTGATCATCACCGGCGCGCTGGTCGGCTCGTCGGGCGCGATCCTGTCCTACATCATGTGCCACGCGATGAACCGCTCGTTCATCTCGGTGATCCTCGGCGGCTTCGGCGGCGAGACCGCGGCGGCCGGCGGCGGCTCGGGCGAGCAGAAGCCGGCAAAACTCGGCTCGGCTGATGATGCCGCCTTCATCATGAAGAACGCCTCCAAGGTCATCATCGTGCCGGGCTACGGCATGGCGGTGGCGCAGGCCCAGCACGCGCTGCGCGAGATGGCCGACCTCCTCAAGAAGGAAGGCGTCGAGGTGAAATACGCCATTCACCCGGTGGCCGGGCGCATGCCCGGCCACATGAACGTGCTGCTCGCCGAAGCCAACGTGCCCTATGACGAGGTGTTCGAGCTCGAGGACATCAACTCGGAGTTCGCCCAGGCCGACATCGCCTTCGTGATCGGCGCCAACGACGTCACCAACCCGGCGGCGGAAGAAGACAAGACCTCGCCGATCTACGGCATGCCGGTGCTGCAGGTCTGGAAGGCCGGCACCGTGATGTTCATCAAGCGTTCGCTGGCCTCGGGCTACGCCGGCATCGACAACCCGCTGTTCTACCGCGACAACACCATGATGCTGCTCGGCGACGCCAAGAAGGTCACCGAGAACATCGTCAAGGCGATGTAGGGCGCGCGGCAAATGGCGCTGAACCGGGAGTGGCATCGACACCATCGCATGCCGCCCCGAGCCACGCGCGAGCAGCGCATCAAGTGGCATATCGCGCATGCGGCAGCGTGCGCATGCCGGCCGATCCCGGACAGCATCAAGGCTGACGTCGAGAAACGGCTCAAGCTTCGCGCCAAGACATAACTGCGGCACCGGTTATGGCGCTGGCCCTCGCAATCCTGAAATGGCTCGTGATCGCCGCGGTCGTCGTCTATCTCGGCGGGCTCGCGGTGCTGTACGTCAAGCAGCGCGAATTGCTGTTTCCGATCCCTCCGGTCGGACGGACCGCGCCCGCAGCCGCCGGTCTTCCCGACGCGGAGGAGCATGTCCTCACAACGTCCGACGGCGAGAAGGTCATCGTATGGCATGTGCCGCCGAAGCCGGGCCGCCCCGTCGTGCTGTTCTTTCCCGGCAATGGCGATTTCCTGGCCGGCCGCGTGGCGCGCTTCAAGGGCATCACGGCCGACGGTACCGGGCTGGTGGCGCTGTCCTACCGGGGCTACGCCGGCTCGAGCGGATCTCCGAGCGAGCAGGGGCTGCTGCAGGACGCTGCGGCCGCTTACGCGTTCACCACCGCGCGCTATCGCCCCGAGCAGATCGTGGCCTGGGGATTCTCCCTCGGCACCGGCGTTGCGGTCGCGCTCGCCGCCGAGCATCCGATCGGCAGGCTGATCCTGGAGGCGCCCTATACCTCGACCGCCGACGTTGCCGGCGCGCACTTCTGGTATGTGCCGGTCAGCCTGCTGATGCGGGATCAATTCCATTCCGACCGGCGAATCACCGGCGTCACTGCGCCGCTCCTGATCATGCACGGCAGCAACGATCCGGTGATCCCGATTCAGTTCGGCGAGCGGCTGTTCGGCCTCGCCCATGAGCCCAAGCAGTTCGTGCGTCTGCCCGGTGGCGGTCACGACGATCTCGACAATTTCGGCGCGATGGATACCGCGAGGCGGTTTATCGACGCCGCAAGAGGCTGACGGCGGCGATTGTCTGTCGCATAATCGGGGTTACCGAAGTGAGGGGACCCCATAATGAGCGCACACGGACCGATGCCACGGTCGGCCTGGCTGTATCCCCTTTTGGCGGTGCTGTTGTTTGCCGCGGTCTCGGCCAGCGGCTACAGCTTCGCGCCATCGGCCGCCGGCTGGGTGTTCGCCGCCGTGCTGCTGGTGATCCTGTTCGGCACCGTGTTTGCGGCCGTCCACCATGCCGAGATGATCGCCGAGCGGATCGGCGAGCCGTTCGGCACGCTGCTGCTGACGCTGGCCGTGACGGTCATCGAGGTGGCGCTGATCTCGACCATCATGCTGGGCGACACGCCGGCGCCGACCTTGGCGCGCGACACCGTGTTCGCGGTGGTGATGATCGTCTGCAACGGTCTGGTCGGGCTCTGCATCTTCATCGGCGGCATCCGCTACCGCGAGCAGGATTTCCAGATCACCGGCGCCAACCTTTATCTCAGCGTATTGTTCGTGCTCGCGACCATCACGCTCGACATGCCGAATTTCACGCTCACCGCGCCGGGCCCGATCTACTCCACGGCCCAGCTCGCCGTGATCAGCGTCGTGACCTTGCTGCTTTATTCGGTGTTCCTCTACACCCAGACCATCCGCCACCGCGATTATTTCGTCAGCGGCGCCAACGAGGCAGCGGCGCATGGCGAGGTGATGTCGGACCGCGAGACCGCGATCAGCGTTGTCCTGCTGCTGGTGTCGCTACTGGCGGTGGTGCTGCTGGCCAAGAAGTTCTCGCTGGTGGTCGATGTCGTCACCGTCAAGATCGGCGCGCCGCCGGCCTTTGCCGGTCTGGTGGTGGCGGCGCTGATCCTGCTGCCGGAGAGCGTTGCCGCGGTGTCGGCGGCGCGCAAGAACGACCTGCAGAAGAGCATCAACCTCGCGCTGGGCTCCTCGATCGCCACCATCGGGCTCACGGTTCCGGCGGTGGCGGTTGCCGCTTCGGTGCTCGACAAGCAGCTGGTGCTCGGGCTCAGCAACCAGCATATGCTGATCCTGCTGCTCACCTTCATGGTCAGCATGCTCACCTTCGGAACCGGCCGCACCAACATCCTGTTCGGGCTCGTTCACATGGTGGTGTTCGCGGTGTTCGTATTCATGGTTTTCGTGCCCTAGCGCACGATCCGCCCAAACAAGAAACTTGGAGAAGTGACGATGCTCAGCGCCAAATCGGATGTGCAGGTGGATACCGCGGAGGTCCGCGTGACCGAATGGCGGCTCGCGCCGGGTAGCGCCACCGGCCACCACACCCACGAGATGGACTACGTCATCGTTCCGATCACGGCCGGCGAGATGACGATCGTGGCGCCGAACGGCGAGCGCTCCAAGGCCCAGCTCGGCGCCGGCAAGTCCTATTTCCGCAAGGCCGGGGTCCAGCACGACGTGCTCAACGAGACGGCCAACGAGATCGTGTTCCTTGAGGTCGAACTCAAGCCCTGATGCGGGCGGTAACCCTGCGCGCGCAGAATGGCAGCCCCCAGCCGGCCCAGCTGTGGAAATTCATATGCTGTTAACGGCTGCACGATGATCTAGAAGGCGGATGCGGCCTGCGCAGGGGGCGCCTCCGCTGAAACCAAAGTGACACCAAAGGTGACGTCGGAACGGGGGTTTGCCACCGATCCGACGCAGTTGATCCCTGAATGTGCCTCAAAGTTCCAGCATGAAATAACGGGGTGGGGAGTGGCAGGTCATGCTGAGTTACCTGAAGAAATTCGTGATGGACATCTTACCCTCGGTGGCAGCGACCATCATCGGGGCGTACATCGTTAATCACTACATCGTGGCCAAGCCGCAGGCGCCGGACGCTGCGGCCGTGACCGCCGCCGTGGATCCCAAGCCGGATTCAAAAGTCCCCGCCAAGCCCGCCGAAAAGTCCACCGTGGTCAGCAGCCTCCCGGAAGCCGGCGTGAAGGCCAAGGGCATGTCCGAGCGCACCTTGATCGAGCGGTCGGCGTCGGAGAAGGCCACCGTCACCGAGAAGCCCGCCGATCCCAAATCGGCTGATACCAAGTCTGCCGACATCAAGTCGGCCGACACTAAGGCTGATGCGCCGGCCGATACGGCCAGCATCCCGGCCGATTCGCGCCATCATCCGGCGGCGCCGAAGGCGGTCGCGAAGGCTGCGCCCGCCGCCGCGCCGGTCGAGTCCGCCGTCACGCCGGAGGAAGCTCACGACGCCAACGATCTTGCGCGTGCCGCGATCGAGCGGCTGCGCAAGGAGCGTCCGCAGGAAGCTGCGCGCTCCCAGGACGCCGCGCGCTCCCAGGACGCTCGCAGCACGGATGTCGCCCGCCTGCCTGACCAGCAGCGTCCGGCGGCAGCCCAGGCGATCCGGCCGTTGCCGCCGCCGATCATGGTGTCGAACCCGTCGAGCGACAATGCCGATCAATCCGCGCAGCCGCGTCCGCCCTACGCCGCCAATGCCCAGGATTCGAACCGGCTGACGCCGCCGGCCGACATTCCGGTCCCGGTGCTGCAGGCGCCGCTCGACCTGCGCGCCGACGCCGCCATGCCGGCGCCGAAGAACGAGCACACGTCGGTGACCGACGACATGTTCTCCGGCATGAAGTCGATGTTCCACGCCGTCCTGCCGAAGTAAGTCGAAAGTTCAGCCGCCGGTGCGCGCCAGCCCGCTGCGCGCGCTCCCGTCATTCGGCCGCAGCGCGAGCACGCGATTGTAGGATGCCGCCGCCTTGGCCTTGTCGCCGAGCCGCTCATAGGCCTGGCCGCGTGCGCTCCACGCCGCAACGTTGCTGGGATCGGCCTGCACGGCCTCGTCGAGATCGGTGGCGGCCTGCTTGGCCTTGTCGAGCGCGAGGTAGCTGGTGGCGCGGCCGACCAGTGGCTCGGCCTTCTGCGGCGACAACCCGCTCGCCGCGGTAAAATCGTCGATCGCTTGCTGATGTTGCCCGCGCCCCTGATAGATCAAGCCACGGCCGTACAGCGCCTGGATGTTGTAGGGGTCGGTGGTCAGCGCCTGCTCGAACTCCGCCTGCGCCTCGTCGACCTTGCCGGAATGCGCCAGCACCTGGCCGCGCGTGGCGTGATCCTTGGCGCTGTTGATATCCTGCGCGGTGATGGTGTCGGTAGCCGGCTTGTCGGCAGCGGCAGCAGCCGGTTTTGGCTTGTCGTCCGAGCCCCATGATCCCAAGTCGAAGGAGCAGCCGCCGAGCGGCAGGCCGAGAGCCACCGCCATGATGACGAATTGCGCCGCACGACGGCGCTGCGCAGGTTCGGGGAGCGGGGAGCGAGGCGCCGGAACGGCCGTCATGCAAAATGCTCTTGCCGGTCGATTTGCATGGGTACCCCGGAACGCGGCTGGCTTCAAAACAACAACGCGGGCCCGTGGCCCGCGCTGTTAGACTTCCGGATCGGTAAAACGGTTCAGCGCGGTCCGCGACCAGCGCCTGCACCACCGGGACGGCCGCCGCGGTCGCCACCGGGACCAGCGCCGAACACCGGCTTCGGCTTCATCGGCAGCAGGCCTTCGCGCTGCAGCTTCTTGCGCGCCAGCTTGCGTGCGCGGCGCACGGCTTCGGCCTTTTCGCGAGCCTTCTTCTCAGAGGGCTTTTCGTAGTGACCGCGGAGCTTCATCTCGCGGAAAATGCCCTCGCGCTGCATCTTCTTCTTCAGCGCCTTCAGGGCTTGGTCGACATTGTTATCGCGGACGAGAACCTGCACGCGGCATCCTCTTTTGAATTGATCGGTTCGGAATTCTGGCGAGGTAAAGGGGCGGCAAAAGGCCTGCCTCTTAACCCTAGGCGCGCGCATGTATCAGACAAACGCGCAGATGTCCACCGGTCGAGTGACTTTCGGGCCTAGTAAAGCCATGAAATGGGGCGAAAATGCCTTTGTGCGGCCCTGATTTGGGTGATTTGGCGCCGGTATCGGGGCCGCTCCCGGAGTTTCTGACAACCCGGACATTGGAAATAGGGGAGATGCCACATGGAGATGAAGAAATACGCGGCCGAGCTGATCGGTACGTTTTGGCTCACATTCGCTGGCTGCGGCAGCGCTGTCATCGCGGCCGGCTTTCCGCAGGTCGGGATCGGCCTGGTCGGCGTGTCATTGACCTTCGGGTTGAGTGTGGTGACCATGGCCTATGCGATCGGCCATATCTCGGGTTGCCACCTCAATCCGGCCGTGACGGTCGGGCTCGCCGCGGGCGGGCGTTTCCCTGGCGGCCAGGTGCTGCCCTACATCATCGCGCAGGTCGCCGGCGCGATCGTCGCGGCCTGGCTGCTCTATGTGATCGCCAGCGGCGCGCCCGGCTTCGATGTCAGCAAGGGTTTTGCCTCCAACGGCTACGACGCGCACTCGCCGGGCCAGTACAGCATGGTGGTGTGCTTCATCACCGAGGTGGTGATGACCATGATGTTCCTGTTCATCATCATGGGATCGACCCACGGCAAGGCGCCCGCCGGCTTCGCGCCGCTCGCCATCGGCCTCGCGCTGGTGATGATCCATCTCGTCAGCATTCCCGTCACGAACACCTCGGTGAACCCGGCGCGCAGCACCGGGCCGGCTCTGTTCGTCGGCGGCTGGGCGCTTGGGCAGCTCTGGATGTTCTGGGTCGCGCCTTTGATCGGCGGCGCGCTCGGCGGCGTGATCTATCGCTGGCTCAGCGACGAGCCGACCGGCATCGTCGCCGGCGTCAAGACTGCGTGATCGGCGAGAGCGTTTTCGAGCGAAGCGGACGCCGGTTCGCGTGAAGAAAACGCGTCAAAACAAAAATCTAAAGCATCGGTTCTGATTCAATCAGAACCGATGCGCTGATGGGATCGTGGTTGCCACGATCCCATTTCCATCGATGCGCGAAGGCGGTTTGGAATTACGGCTTGTGGGCCGGCGTCACTTCGGTGACGTGCCCCATCTTGCGGCCGGGGCGCGGCGTGCCCTTGCCGTACAGATGCACGGTAGCGCCGGGAACGGTGAGCCACTGCTCGTAGCTCAGGATATCGTCGCCGATCAGGTTGGTCATGGTGACGTCGCCGTGGCGCACCGGCTTGCCCAGCGGCCAGCCGGCGATCGCGCGGATGTGTTGCTCGAACTGTGAGATCGAGGCGCCGTCGAGCGTCCAGTGACCGGAATTGTGCACGCGCGGCGCGATCTCGTTGACCAGCACCGTCGCATTGCTGCCATTGCCGGGCACCACGAACAGCTCTACCGCAAGCACACCGACATAGTCGAGCGCAGTGGCGATCTTTTCGGCGATCGCGCGCGCCTGCGCGGCAAGCTCGTCGGGGATCGCGGCCGGCGCGCGCGAAATCTTCAGAATATGGTCGCGGTGCTCGTTCTCGGTGACGTCGAAGCACTCGACCTCGCCGGAAGCGGAGCGCGCCGCGATCACCGAAATCTCGCGCTCGAACGGCACGAAGGCCTCGAGGATCGCCGACTTGGTGCCGAGCTCCTCCCAGACCTGCTCGAGGTCGTCGCCGGCGCGGATGATGGCCTGGCCCTTGCCGTCATAGCCGAAGCGGCGGGTCTTGATCACGGCAGGCAGGCCGATGCGCTCGACCGCCGCGCGCAGCGTGGCGACCGAGGAGACATCGGCATAATCGGCGGTGCCGATGCCGAGCTTGCTGACGAAATCCTTTTCGATCAGCCGGTCCTGCGTGGTCTCGAGGATTTTGTACGCGGGCAGCACCGGGCGGCGCGCGGCGAGCACCATCGCGGTTGCGGCCGGGACATTCTCGAATTCATAGGTGACGACGTCGACGTCATTGGCGAACAGTTCGAGCGCCTCGACGTCGGCATATTCCGCGCAGGTCGCGTTCTGCACCACCTCGAAGGCCGGCGAGTCCGGATCCGGCGAAAACACCTGGCAGCGCAGCCCGAGGCGCGCAGCGGACATCGCCAGCATCCGGCCCAATTGTCCGCCGCCGAGGATTCCGATGGTGTCGCCCGGCTTCAGCTTAACGAGATTCGAAGCCGTCACGCCGCACCCTCCGGATGGTCCTTGACCGCATCGGTCTGCTGCTTGCGCCAGGCCGCAAGGCGGAGCGACAGCGCGGGATCGTTGAGCGCGAGCACGCTCGCCGCGAGCAGCGCGGCATTGATCGCGCCGGCCTTGCCGATCGCCAGTGTCCCGACCGGGATGCCGGCCGGCATCTGCACGATCGAGTACAGCGAATCGACGCCGGACAGCGCCTTCGACTCGACGGGAACTCCGAACACCGGAAGCTCCGTCAGTGCCGCCGTCATGCCCGGCAGGTGCGCGGCACCGCCGGCGCCGGCAACGATCACCTTGTGGCCGGCCGCCTTGGCGCCCTTGGCGAAGGCATAGAGCCGATCGGGCGTGCGGTGCGCCGAAACGATGCGCGTTTCGCAGGCAACGCCCAGCGCAGCCAGGGTTTCGGCGGCATGGCGCATGGTGTCCCAGTCGGACTGGCTTCCCATGATGATGGCGATCGGAGCGGTCATCTCTTCAATTCTGTGCAGGAATCCAAAAGCATAGGCCGATTATAGGGGCGGCCCGGGCGTCATCCAAGGCGTGGCAAGGGAGTTAGAATGGACTATCCTGTCTTGGTGAATCCCGGCAAGCCTTCATAAGCAGGCCTCAACAAGGATGCGCATGAAGAAGAAGACCACGGCGGCCGCCTCCGGGGCGGCAAAACGACGAAAAGGCGCGTCCGCCGCGCGCAAACCCGCATCCGGCAGGACTGGCGCAAAAGGGACTGGAGCAAAGGGGGCTGGAACCAAAGCGACTGGAACCGAAGCTTCGAGGCGAGGCGCGGTCGCGTCGGGCGACAAATCCACCATCCGCAAGTTGCGGGCGCAGCTGGCGCGGGCCCAGACCCGGATCGAGGAGCTGCAGGCCTCCGCCGAGACCGACTTCCTGCTCGACATCCTGAACCGGCGCGGCTTCGAGCGCGAGCTCGTCCGCTCGCTCTCGTTCATCAAGCGCTATCAGGCCTGCGGCGCGCTGATCGTGCTCGACGTCGATCGCCTCAAGCCGATCAACGATGCCTTCGGGCACGCGGCAGGTGATGAGGTGCTGAAGACGATCGTGGCCGCGATATCGGACCAGGTGCGCGCCTCCGACGTGATCGGCCGGCTCGGCGGCGACGAGTTCGCGGTGCTGCTGTGGAATCTCAGCGAGACCGATGCCCGTGCGAAGGCGGCTGCGCTGGAGGAGGCGATCGATCGCCTGAGCTTCGTGTTCCGCAACAGCCGCGTCACCGCGGGTGCCTCCGCCGGTGTTGCGATCCTCACCGCGCATTCGGATGCCGATCGCGTGCTCGATGAGGCCGACCGCGCGATGTATGTGCGAAAGGCGCAGCGGCGCCATGAATCCTAGCTAGATAATCAAAGTGCGCTCAGATCCTCCGGCACGTTGCCGTAGGCCCGCAGCAGCTTGGCATCGCCGAATTCGCCGATCGCGGGATCGCCCGTGCGGCTGAACGCGACGGCGCCGATGCTGCCGGGCATCCGCGACATCGTCTCCGCCCGGCGCAGCGCGATCGCCGAGCTCTGGCATTCCTCGGCGCTGCCGGCGACCGGCGTGCCGTCGTCGTCCTGCACGAAAGGCAGTGCCACGTAATAGGTCACGTCAGCCATTGCTGTGCTCCGCAAAGATCAGGCGGCGTCGCTCGCCGCGTGGGTTCGCGCCGGCACGCAGCCGGCGGCGATCGCGGCCTGCAATTCCTCGAGCTCGGCTTCCAGATATTCGTTGGCCATGATTAGCGCCTTGATGGTGCTGCGCAGATTGCCGTCGCACATCGCGATCGCCTGATCGCAGGCCTGCTCGTAGCGGCTGTTGTCGGGCAGGGAAGGCGGTGCGGACATGGCGAAACTCCCTCTGATGGCTGGCGGCTGGATCGGCATGTTCTTATTTTGTTCTTTTAGAGTCAAGCGCCGAAAAGCCCGGCCGCGTCCGTTGCCGCGAACGTGAAGCTACCGAGGCTCTGTGGATGACGGGGAAAACCGCCGCCGGACCCGACCCGGCGCGCCGCCGAACCCGAGAGGCGGGCGTCAGGCGATGATGTCGGGCGTGATCTGATCTTCGATGAAGGCGATGCGATCGCGCAATTGCAGCTTCCGCTTCTTCAAGCGTTGCAGCATCAAGAGATCCGGCGCCGGCGATTGATGCAGCGCGTCGATCGCGGCATCGAGGTCGCGGTGCTCTTGTTGCAGACGCGCAAGCTCGGCGAGGAGTTCGCGCTCATCCTGATCGTTCATGGTTGTGTATTAACTGATAAGCACGATGAGGTTGTTACGGCCGAAGCAGCCGCTCGCCGGAATATCCTCCCTGCGCGCGCGCCGCGCAAGCCGAACCGGTTCCATAGTCACGAATGGTTACAGATAAACGGAAATGCGTGCGTGCGGCATATCGCGTCCCCTATCGACAGCACCGTCCACTCGTGTACACTTGTTGGTCCGGATCGAACCTGAGGTTTAACGCACCGAGGAGAGTTCGCAATGGCAATACAGGCCCATCTCGTTGAGCTGGAGCGTAAACACAAAATACTCGAGAACGAACTGCACGAAGCGCTCGTTCATCCTTCTGTAGACGATCTCCACATTTGCGAGCTGAAGCGCCGCAAGCTGATGGTCAAGGATCAAATCGAGCGGTTGAGACTGTCCGCCGACGACACGGTCCACTAAGCCGGTCCCCCTGTAAATTCGCAAATAATCTGGCCTTTCACCGAGGGATGAACGCCGCGGCGCGCATCCCCCGGGAGGCCATGCTGCATTTGCTCAGCGCTCCGCCAGCGCGCCGACGTGGTCGGCGACCGCGAGCGACGACGTCAGCCCGGGCGATTCAATCCCGAACAGGTTGATCAGGCCGGCGACGCCGTGATCGGCCGGTCCCTGGATCAGGAAGTCCTGGGTCGCGACCGCCGGCGGCACGATCTTGGGGCGAATTCCCGAATAGCTCGGCATCAGCGCCCCGTCCGGCAGGGTCGGCCAGTATTTGCGGATCGCCGGATAGAACCGCTCGGACCGATCAGGGTCGACGGCGTAATCGATGTGATCGATCCATTCGACGTCGGGGCCGAACCTCGCCTGTCCCGCCATGTCGAGCGTCAGGTGCACGCCAAGCCCGCCGGGCTCCGGCACCGGATAGATCAGGTGCGAGAACGGCGCCCTGGCGCTGCAGCTGAAGTAATTGCCCTTGGCCAAATAGGCCGTTGGAATCAACGCGATCGGCATACCCTCGACGCTGCGCGCAACCGCCGTTGCGCCGAGGCCGGCGGCATTGACCAGGAGATCGCAGGCCAGCGTCATCGGCGCCGCGCCGCCGGCCTCGACCTCGAACCCGTTGGCCGTGGCCCTGGCGTGGAGCAGCGGCGTATGGAAGGCGAATGCGGCGCCGGCCGCCTCGGCGTCGCCGCGCAGCGCCAGCATGTAAGCATGGCTGTCGATGATCCCGGTGGAGGGCGACAGCAGCGCCGCGTCGCAGTTCAGCGCCGGCTCCAGGGCGCGTGCCGCCTCGCCGGATAACAGCTGCATGTCGTCGACGCCGTTGGCCTCGGCGTGGGCCCGGATCGACTGCAGTTTCTCGGTCTCCGCAGGCGTGGTGGCGACGATCAGCTTGCCGCAATTCTTGTGCGGGATGCCGTGGTCGGCGCAGTAGCGGTAGAGCGCCCGCTTGCCGCTGACGCACATCCGCGCCATCAGGCTGCCGGCCCGGTAGTAGATGCCGGCGTGGATCACCTCGCTGTTGCGCGACGAGGTCACGGTGCCGATCCCTTCGGCCTCTTCGATCACAATCACTTCGCGGCCGGCCTGTGCCAGCCGGCGCGCCACGGCGAGGCCGATCACCCCCGCACCGACGATCACGCAATCAACCCTGTCCATCTCGTCCTTCAGGTCCGAACATTTCCGCGCAGCGACGCGCGTGCCGCTACCGCCACCATCGTTCTGCCGATCCCGTCGATTTGGGCAAGTGCTTGTGCCATCTCAAATAGTCGGGGAGCCATGCCCAGTTAGTGGAGCATTAATCATGTCAGGGCAATTGCCGTAGATTAACCGGCATTTTCCGGTTGCATCCTGACGCGTTTACCCGATCCAAACCGCCGGAGCCGGACACTCGCCCCGGAAATCCGTGGGTGATCAATGGCTGGCAGGAAGTGGCAGGCGGGCGGGAAGAATTCGATTCCGGCAAGGGCCATCCTTTGCCTGATCGCCGCCGTCGTGCCGTTCGGTGCAGCCCAAGCCGCCTCCGCCGCCTTCGCACCGTCGACCTATCTTGGCGACCTCGATCCCGGCGTGGTCTGGGAGCTGCTGATCGGCAGCGTGGTGGTAGCCTCCTTTCTCGGCGCAGTCGGGCTGTGGATCCTTTCGGCCCTGCGCAAGGCCAAGCGCGCGCAACTGCGGCGCAGTGCCTTCGTGTCGTCCGCGCTCAACCATCTGAACCAGGGCGTGGTGATGACCGACGCGCGTGAGCGCATCGTGTTCTGCAACGACCGCTATCTCGACATCTACGGCCTGTCGCGCGCCGACATCAGGCGCAACATGACCGGCTCCGAACTGCTGGAGCTGCGGCGCGATCGCGGCGTGCTCGACATCAGCGCCGAGGATTTCTTCGCCAGGGCCGCGGCGCCCGAAGGGCTGGTCACCGAACTGCCCGGCGGCAGGTCGGTGCTGGTGAAATATTTCCCGCTGCCGAACGGCGGCTCGGTCGCGACCCATCTCGATTGCACCGACCAGCGCAAGCTGTCGCGCAAGCTCGCCTCGACCACGCAATTCCTCGAATCCGTGCTCGACAACGTTCCGGTCTGCGTCGCCGCCAAGAACATCGAGGACGGCCGCTACATCTTCGCCAATCGCGCGTTCGAGCGGTTCTCGCGCTTCTCGCGCGATCACATCGTCGGCAAGCGCGCCGACGAGATCTTCCGTCCCGAGACCGCCGTCAGCATCGATACCGCCGACCGCGCGGCGCTCGACGCGCCGGAAGGCTATCACCGTAGCGAATTCCTCGTCGAACGCGGCTCGGAGAGGCGCATCCTGGCATCGAACCGGGTGATCGCGCGCAACGAGGCCGGCGATCCGGAATTCCTGATCGCGCTGTTCGAGGACGTCACCGACCGCCGCTCGCTGTCGCGCGAGCTCGAGAACAACAAGAAATTCCTCGAACTCGTGGTCGACAACATCCCGGTCTCGCTGATCGTGCAGCGCGTCAGCGACGGCCGCTATCTGCTGGCCAACCGCAGCGCCGAAACCATCCTCAACCGCCGCCGCGAGGACGCCGCCGGCCTCACCGCTTCGGATATCTTCAACGCGCGCGAAGCCAAGCTGATCATCGCCCGCGACGAGGCCGCGATCCGCAAACGCAGCATGATCGCCGAGGAACACCCGATCTCGACCAAGGACGGACTGCGGCTGTTCCTGACCCGGCGCATGACCGTGCTCGACGACCATGGCGAGCCGCAATATCTGATCAAGACCCATGAGGACGTCACTGACCGGCGCCAGACCGAGTCGCGGATGGCGCACATGGCCTATCATGACGGCCTGACCGATCTGCCGAACCGCGCCGCCTTCCTGCAGGCGCTGACCCAGATGATCGAGGCCTGCGACGGCACCGACGAGGCGTTCGCCGTGCTTTGCGTCGATCTCGACGGGCTGAAGGAGATCAACGACGTCTACGGCCATGCGATGGGCGACAAGGTGCTGGTCGAGGTCGCGCAGCGCTTGCAGACCGTGGCGCGCGGCGGCGTGGTCGCGCGGCTGTCCGGCGACGAATTCGGCCTCATCATCGACGGCAAGCAGCCGGTCGCCGGCATTGCGCTGGCCGAACAGGCCGCCGAGGCCCTCGGGCAGGATTTCCTGATCGACGGCAAGTCGGTGCGCACCGGCCTCACCGCCGGGATCGCGGTGTTCCCGCACAACGGATCCGACGCTGCCTCGCTGCTGGCCAATTCCGGCGCGGCGCTGTTCCGCGCCAAGGCGAAGTCGCGCGGCACCATCTCGATCTTCGAACCGGAGATGGACCAGCAAATCCGCGATCGCCGCGTGCTGCATCAGGAGCTTTCGGTCGCGATCAAGAACGGCGAATTGTCGCTCTACTACCAGCCGCAGGCGGCGGCGGGCGGCAGCGTTGCGGCCAGCCAGATCATCGGTTTCGAGGCGCTGGCGCGCTGGCACCATCCGGTGCGCGGCTTCGTGCCGCCCAGCGACTTCATTCCGCTCGCGGAAGAAAGCGGCCTGATCGTCGAGATGGGCGAGTGGATCCTGCGCGAAGCCTGCCGCGAGGCTGCCTCCTGGGCGGTGCCGATGCAGGTCGCCGTGAACCTGTCGCCGGCGCAGTTCACCCATGGCGATCTGGTCGGGCTCGTGCATTCGATCCTGCTCGAGACCGGGCTCACCCCGGACCGGCTCGAGCTGGAAATCACCGAGGGCGTGCTGATCGAGGATTTCGACCGCGGCCTGTCGCTGCTGCGGCGGCTGAAGGCGCTCGGCGTCCGCATCTCGATGGACGATTTCGGCAGCGGCTATTCCTCGCTGAGCTACCTGCAGGCGTTTCCGTTCGACAAGATCAAGATCGACCGCGCCTTCGTCATCAATCTCGGCCGCAATCCGCAATCGGCGGCGATCGTCCGCGCGGTGATCGATCTCGGCCACGGCCTCGAAATGTCGATCGTCGCCGAAGGCGTCGAGACCGAGGCGCAGCTCGGCTTCCTCTCGGAGGAAGGCTGTGACGCGGTGCAGGGCTATCTGATCGGCCGGCCGGCCCCGATCGGTCAATTTGCCGCGCTGGTCGGCGGTGACCTGCTCGCCGAAACCGTTCGCAGAGCCGGCTGAATCGCTTCAACGGCCCGATCGGCGCGGCCGGCTATGCTTGCCATCCGTTGCGCGTCCGGTTACATCTCGTCCACCACTACATTTTTGCCGAGAAAGGAGGGCTGCGTCGTGGCGAGATTCAACGATCCCCACCTCAAGCGTGGCCCCGTCAACGCCCTGCAGATGCGTTTGCAGGGCTGACCGGAAACTCGACTAAAATCTCTTCCTGGTCTGCCCTTCGTGGCCGTGCGGCATCGAACGCTTGAGCGTTTGCGCCTGCACTGAAATCCCTCGCCGCGCTTCGACACGCTCATCCAATGATGGCCGGACGCCTCTGGATGTCGTGATCGCCGGCAAGACCAGAGAACGATCGTGTCCCTCATCAATGTGCGCAATCTCGGCGTGACGCTGAACGCGCCGCTGTTTTCCGAACTCAATTTCGTCGTCAATGCCGGCGACCGGATCGGCCTCGTGGCCGCCAACGGCCGCGGCAAATCTACGCTGCTGCGTTGTATTGCCGGCGCGATGGAGCCCAATACAGGCGACATCACCCGCGCGCGCGGCTTCACCGTCGGCCATGTCGAGCAGGATGCGCCACTGAGCCTGCTGGATGCGCCGTTCCATGCCGCCGTGCTCGAGGCGCTTCCCGGCGAACAACGCGCCAGCGACAGCTGGCGGGTCGACGTCGCCTTGCAATCGCTCGAGGTGCCGGAGGAGCTGTGGGCGCGGCCGCTCAAGCAATTGAGCGGCGGCTGGCTGAGGCTTGCGCTGCTCGCCCGCGTGCTGGTCACCGAGCCCGACGTGCTGCTGCTCGACGAGCCGACCAACCATCTCGACCTCGCCAAGATCGGCCGGCTCGAGACCTGGCTGAACGCGCTGCCGCGCGAGATGCCGGTGGTGATCGCAAGCCACGATCGCGCCTTCCTCGATGCGACCACCAATCGGACGCTGTTCCTGCGCCCGGAGCGGTCGCAGCTGTTCGCGTTGCCCTACACCGCGGCGCGCGCGGCGATCGACGAATTCGATGCCTCGGACGAGCGGCGCTATCAGCGCGACATGAAGGCCGTCCGGCAGCTGCGGCAGCAGGCCGCCAAGCTCAACAACCTCGGCATCAATTCCGGCAGCGACCTTCTGCTGTCGAAGACCAGGCAGTTGAAGCAGCGCGCCGAGAGGCTGGAGGAGACGGCGAGGGCGGCCCATGTCGAACGCTCGGCCGGCGCGATCCGGCTCGCCAACCGCGACACCCATGCCAAGGTCCTGATCAGGCTGGACAACGCCGTGATCGCCACGCCGGACGGCAGGCCGTTGTTCAGGACCGGCCAGCAGTTCATCTGCAAGGGCGACCGGATCGCGTTGCTCGGGCCGAACGGCGCCGGCAAGACCCGGTTCGTCGCGGCGCTGCGGCTTGCGATCGAGGACGCGGAGGCGGCAGCCGCCGAGATCCGGGCCACCGAGTCATTGGTGCTTGGCTATTGCGACCAGGCGCTGGCCGATCTCACCGATAGCGACACGCCGATGCACATGCTGACGCGGCGCTTTCCGGTCGGCGACCAACGGGCGCGCGGCCTGCTCGCCGGCGCGGGGCTCTCGATCGAGATGCAGGGCCGTCCGATCGGGCGGCTGTCGGGCGGGCAGAAGGCCCGTCTCGGCATGCTGGTGCTGCGGCTCACCCAGCCGAACTTCTATCTGCTCGACGAGCCGACCAACCACCTCGACATCGAGGGCCAGGAGACGCTGGAGGAGGAACTGATGGAGCAGCAGGCCAGCTGCCTGCTGGTGTCGCACGACCGCCAGTTCGTGCGCACGGTCGCCAACCGGTTCTGGGTGATCGAAGGCAGGAAGCTGATCGAGGTCGATAGCCCCGAAGGCTTCTTCGCCGCGGCCGGTGCGGACTAGCGCTGCCAAAATATCGAAAACAACCCCATGCAAAGTAGCCGGTGCGGCCGGCGTTCGGGCAGGCTACTTGACACGTCGGGCAACTCAGGGGCACTGTTCTAATATTCCGAAATCGTGCAAGCGTACGCTCGCCCCCGCTAGCGGGAGTGGAGTGCGCCGTGAGACCGCTTCACCAGGCATCATGCCGTCAAGCGCCGCGCCTTGACGCATTTTTCGCGCGAACACGTATTTCGTTCGCATTGAAATGCGATAGGCGTTGCGCATGACGGATTACGATCTCGCGATCATCGGCGGTGGGCTGAACGGCACGAGCATCGCGCGTGACGCGGCCGGCCGCGGCCTGCGCGTGATCCTGCTGGAGCAGGGTGATCTCGGCTCCGGCGCGTCGCAGGCCTCGCCGCGGCTGGTCCACGGCGACCTGGCCGGGCTGGAGCGGCGCGAATTCTTCCGCGTCCGCAGGGCGCTGAGGGAACGCGATGTGCTGCTGCGCATTGCGCCGCATCTGGTGCGGCCGGTGCGCTTCGCGATCCCTGTTCATGCCGAGGGGCGGCCGCCCTGGCAATTGCGGTCGTTGCTGCTGCTCTACGAGCGGTTGGCCTCGCGCAGCGGCCTGCCGCGGTCGGCGACGCTGGATGTCACCCACCATCCGGTCGGCAATGCGCTGAAGCGCCCGTTCGGAACCGCGTTCGAATATTCCGACTGCGTCGTCGACGATTCCCGGCTCGTCGTGCTCAACGCCGTCGATGCCGCGGCGCGCGGCGCCGATATCCGCACCGGCGCGCGCGTGACCCGGGCCGAGCGCGGCCAGACCTGGCGGCTGGTCGCGATCGACCGCGGCTATCGCCGGGTGATCACGGCGCGGTCGCTGGTCAACGCGACCGGCGCGTGGACCGCCTCCGTCGCCGATACCGTGTTGCGCGTACCGGCGCCACGGCTCGCGACCGTGCAGATCAGCCAGATCGTGGTGCGCCGCCTGTTCGATTGCGACAATGTCTACGTGTTCCAGAACCCCGACGGACGATTGATCTTCGCCAGTCCGTATGAGCGCGACTTCACCCTGATCGGCAGCGTCAGTCATGCCTTCAAGGGTGATCCCGCGATTGTCGCGATGGATGTGCGCGAGGTGGCCTATCTCTGCGACGCAGCCAATCGCTATTTTCGCGAGCAGATCACCCCGGCCGATGTGCTGCGAACGATCTCCGGCGCCAATTCCGTCATCGCGCCCGCGCGCCGGCACATGCGCGATGGCGCAGCACTGCTCGATGTCAGGCGCGGCAAGGCGCCGCTGCTCACGATCTTCGGCGGCGATGTCACCACGTCCCGCCACCGCGCCGAGCGGGCGGTGTCGGAGTTCACGCGGTTCTATCCGATGACGCCGCGCTGGACCGCAACGGTGCCGTTGCCGGGCGGCGAGTTCGCTTGGCAGCGCTTCGAGACCGAGGTCGACATCGCCCGCGACCGCTGGCGCTTCCTCGGCGAGGCGCACGCGCGGCGCCTGGTGGCCGCCTACGGGCTGAACGTCAGGGATGTCCTGGGAGATGCCAGGGAGAAGGCCGATCTCGGCCCCACCTTCGGTGCTGATCTGACCGGCGCGGAGGTGCGCTACCTCATGCGCAGGGAATGGGCGCGCTTTCCCGACGACGTGCTGTGGCGCCGCTCCAAGCTCGGCCTGACCATGCCGCAAGCCGATCGGGATGTGCTCGCGGCGTTCATGGCCAAGGCGGATTGAGCGCAATTCTTAGACCTCCCCTTGCAAAGGGGAGGTCGCCTTGCTCGCCAGAGCAAGGCGGGTGGGGATCTGCTCTCTCGGTTCGCAGCGGCGTTGGCGGCTTGACCCCCCATCCCGACCTTCCCCCTTTCAGGGGGAAGGAGAAGAGCTCCAACAGCTTCTATTGCCGTGCCGCTTCCTGCGACCAGGCGAGGTCGCGCTTGGATGGACGGCGATGCAGCCGCTCCGAGATCAGGTTCGTTGCCTGGCGGCCCTGACCGGCGCGCAGGCACGCGACGATGAAGGTATCCTCCCACAATTCGCGTTGCGCATGGCTGCCGCCGATCCGCACCAGCTCGGGCATCAGGGGCGCCAGGATGCGCACGGCGCGCTCATGGTCGCCGGCGGCGAAGGCCGCGATCCCGCGGCCGAGCCCGATTGCGGCAGGGCCGGGTGCCAGCTTGCCGTCGGCGTCGCGTGCTGCCATCTCGGCCAGCCGCGCCTCGAGGAGTGGTGGAGAAAGAGGGCATTGCGCTCGGAGCGGATGCAGTCCGTCTGCGCGGCTACTGCCGGCCTACCAAGCAGCACGCCCGAGATGCGGAAGTCCGAAGAGGCCGCGCTACGGCTGCATACCGGCTATGCACTCAATACGAAGTGCAAGTATCTGGAATCGCAGATCACTCTCGCGCAGCTCTCCCTAGCGAGCAGGTTGGGACCAGCCGTGCGAGACGCCCTCATCGATGGAAACGGGCGGGTGCGTCTGCTCGGGACCTTCATCGAGGATGTTGTTCCGGCATTCGACTCGACGGCCGAGGCCGTGATGAACAGCAACGGAGCGGCGCTTGACGCTGAGCACCGCGACGTTCTGGAAGGAGTCATGGCGCGGCTTTCGGAATTTGCATCAGGAGTGAGCGGCATGGTTTCCAGCCTGACGGACGCCGGAGCGGGAGCCGATCTGCCGTTAAAATTGCTGGACCAGATCGTGGAATGTGCGTGGCTTACAGCGGACGAAGTCACGCGGCTGCTGGCAGTTCAGCCAAAGACGCCGACCACGATTGAACCGCCGGCTTGGGCTGCGCTGCCGGAACATACTGCCGGGGTGGGCGAAGGCACTGCAGCGTGCAGGAAGGGCAAAGGCAGGCGCGCAGCGGCCGCAGGCGAGGGGAGTTCGACAGCTGGGAGCGCTGAGCCGCAGCTCGCCGGGTCCGACGCTGGCACGGGCCCAACACGCAAGGTTATCGTACTCTCGGATCTGGGTACAAAGAAACTCACGAGCGCGGAGGAGGCCCGCGCGCAGGCGTCATCGTCCGCGAGCGGAAACCTGACGATGTGGCAGGCTCCGCCCTCCAGAGAAGCGCTGACGGGACTGCTCAAGCGATTGGACGAACTTTTGCAGTTCGATCTGCCCGCTCAGCAAAGCGCCGTCTCACAAGCGCGTCAGATGAAACCCGAGGACGCCGACCACGTCCTAAATATCGTCGTCGAGCGCCTCCACAGACAGGCCACCGAGATCGAAGCCTGTCTAGCCGCGGTGGAGGAGCCTCGTCGAAGTGGCTTGCTCACGCCTGCGCAAGTGCCCGAAGTGCACGACAAAATAGTCCGGCTCAAGGCGACGTATTCCGAGGTGCAGGGACAGGCAAACTCATTGAAGAGGCAAAGAGCCGCGATCATGATCGATTGCATGAAGAGCTACGGCTTTCCCTCGCAGAAATACCTTGAACGGTTGCGGGCGGCCGGGGAGTTGGAGCCTCCGGATCCACCGCGCGCGTTGAGCGGCGATCCGGGGACGCTGTTCGAGACTAAGCTGCGGCCCAAGGCACTGCGCAACGGTGCGGCGGCGAATCCGATGTGGGTGCACATCCATACGAAGCGGCCGGTACATGCGTGGCAGTTGGCGACGGCAGCTGACGCCGACTTCGCCGCTTGCCATGTGAAATCCAATGAACAGCGCGGCTACAATCGGCACTGGCAGAGCGCGCGAGCCGCGATGGGGTACGAAAACGTCGTGATCCACCGCGGCAAGCTCACGCCTGCATTCTGTAGGTCCTTGTTGAACAACGCAGTTGGCGGCCTGTCCGACGTCAGATAATTTGTAACCGGCATGAGCCCGCCACCTGGGCATCGCGCGACTGAGCTGCGATAGATCCTGGCATGAACTGTTTTTTGGAGGTGGGCTATGGCAGATGCCATGCATGAAGCCATGCTTGATGCCAGGCAGGAAGGCGGCTCCTATCGTCGGATCGAGGTGATCACGGGGCAGCGTCGGCGACGGCAGTGGACGGCGGAGGAGAAGGCTCGGATCGTGGCGGAGAGCTTCGAGGAAGGGGTCAATATTTCCGAGGTCGCCCGGCGCCATGGCGTTGTCCGTGGGCTGCTGACGGTGTGGCGGCGCAAGTTCGCGACGGCAGCGAGCTTTCGGGCGCCAGGCTTCGTGCCGGTCCGGATCACTTCCGAGAGCGGTCCGGCGACGGCAGACGAGCCGGACCGGCTGGCGTCTGCGCATGAAGTGCCGCCGCAGATGACGCCGCCCCCAGGCAAGCCTGGCGGGATGATCGAGATCGAGGTGAGAGGGGCACGCATCCGGGTCGAGCCCGGAGTGGAGCTGGCGACGCTTTCGACGGTGTTATCGGCGCTTTGGAGCGTTCGTTGATCGCTTTGCGGTCCGACCTCAAGGTGGCGCTGGCAGCACAGCCGGTCGACTTTCGCAAGTCGGTGCACACGCTGTCGGCGCTGGTAAGCGAAGCATTGCGCGCAAACCCATATTGCGGCGACGTCTTCGTGTTCCGCAGCAAACGCGCGGACCGAGTGAAGCTTTTGGCGTGGGACGGCAGCGGCATGGTGCTGGTGACGAAGTGGTTGCACCAGGGACACTTTACCTGGCCGCCGGTCCGCGACGGCGTCGTGTATCTGAGTGCCACACAACTCGCGATGCTGCTCGACGGCCTTCAGTGGACGCGTGTTTCACCTGAGCCTGTGAAGCGGCCGACCGTTGTCGGCTGAGAAGCGAAGATTTTGCTGGAGCCTATGATGCGTGGATGTATCGTTCGATCATGGCGATTCGCTCCGAAGCTCTTCCGACCGACGCAGCGGCTCTGACCGAGATGGTGCTCGCGCTTGATGCCGAGAACGAGAAGCTGCGTGTGGCGATGCAGACGCTGAAGGAGATGATCTTCGGCAAGCGCTCGGAGCGGCTGGCGGCGATCGTGGACGAACAGCTCGCGCTCGAACTGGATGATCTCGCGACCGGCGTCACACCGCCTGCGCCGGCCAACGACCATGTGCCTGCGACGAAGCCGGCTGGGAAGCCGCGCAAGAAGGCAAGGCGCAACATCGGCGCGCTGCCTAGGCATTTGCCGCGCTGCGAGCAGGTGCTCGAGCCGGACGCGACGGCGTGCCCGTGCTCCCAGGGCGTTCTGCACCGGATCGGCGAAGACGTCAGCGAAGTGCTGGACGTCATCCCGGCGATCCTGCGGGTACTGCGCACGATCCGCCCCAAATACGCCTGCCGCGGCTGCACCGACGGCGTGGTCCAGGCCAAGGCGCTGCCACGCCTGATCGAGGGCGGCATGGCATCGACGGCACTCGTGGCGCACGTGGTGGTCTCGAAGTTCGCCTGGTATCTGCCGCTGTACCGCCAGGTGCAGATCGTGGCCGGCCAGGGCATTCATCTCGACCGCGCGACGCTCGCGGGCTGGGTGAAGCGTGCAGCATGGTGGCTCAAAAGCCTTTATGAGCTCCAACTGCGGACGATCCAGGCTTCGCCGCGGCTGTTCTGCGATGAGACGCCGATGCCGGTGCTCGATCCCGGACGACATCGCACCCGTATCTGCCAGTTCTGGGCGCATGCGATGGATGATCGCCCATGGGGCGGCCCATCCCCGCCGGCGGTTGCCTACGTATTTGCCGATGGCCGCGGCACCAAAGAGATCGCCGGGCAGCTGACCGGCTTCTCGGGCATCCTGCAGGTGGATGGCTATGCCGCCTACAAGGCGCTTGCCCGCGGTCATGGCGGCGTGATCCAGCTGGCTTTTTGTCTCGCCCATGCCCGACGCAAATTCGTCGAGGTGTACAAGACAATGCAGTCGCCGTTCGCCCGCGAGGTGATCGAGCGCCTGCAGGTGGTCTACGCCATCGAGGCCGAGATCCGCGGCTCGAGTGCCGAACAGCGGCTTGCCGTCCGCCGCACCAGGACCGCTCCGTTGATGGAGGAGCTGAAGGCGCGGCTGGCCTCGATGCTCGACCAGCTGTTCTCCCAGTCGAAGCTGACGGAGGCCATCAACTATACGCTCAATCATTGGAACGGACTGACGCTGTTTCTTCGCGACGGCCGCGTCGAGGTCGACAGCAACACCGTCGAGCGTTCGATGCGCCCGATTGCAATGGGAAGGCGGAACTCATTGTTCAGCGGCAGCGAAGGCGGCGCCGAGAGCTGGGCAATTCTTTCATCCCTGGTCAATACGGCAAAGCTCCACGAAGTCGATCCGCAGACCTATCTGGTCGATGTGCTGGAGCGCATCGTCTCCGGTCAGACCAGGAGCCACCAGTTGCACGAACTTCTCGCCTGGAACTGGAAGGCGGCCCGCGAGCTCAGCGCACGGGCCGCTGCATGAGCCGGCGGCGCCGTTCGTCTTCGTCCTCTTCACCATCGATGGCGGCAGCCGCGATGCCGCTCGACGAACTCGAGCATTGGTTACAGGCTCGCGCCGAGCAGTATCCCGTCGCTACGAGTCTTGCCGTGCTCGACGGCTACGTCGCCGCGATCGTGGCCGGACCGGTGTCGATCGGCCCGCCGGACTGGATCTGCCCGCTACTCGCCATCGACGCCGACGCATTCAACCACGGCGGCACGCCGGAGTTCGCCGCGATTTCGGCCGTCGCGCTGCGCCACAACGACATCAGCAACGTTCTTTCCACCGCTCCACATCGATTCGCACCGACACATGCCCGCAAGCCGAATGGCGACGTTGATGCGCGGCCGTGGTGCCTGGGATTCCATGCCGCCATGCGGCTGAGACTATCGGCCTGGGCCCCGCTGCTCGACATCCGCAACATAAACCACGGCTTGCTCCTGCCCATCCTGCTGCATTGCGTCGACGATCAAGGCCGTCCACTGCTTGGACCGCCAAGGAAAGGCCGCGAGACCGAGGAGTTCCTGCGCAACGCCCACGCCGACATCCCAGCCGTCGTCGAGGCCATGCGCCAGTATTGGATGCCGACACGCTACGCTCGCGCGCGCTGATCACCGCCGACGTGGATGCTCATACCGGTTACGATAATTTGAGACTGATTAGGCTTTTCGCGAAGAGAGGCTCTGGCTCATCTAGGTTAGCATTACAGTTGCATGTTCCTGAGAACTCTGAATCCATGGCGACCATGATTCGGGATCTGATGATTGGTGGCACGTCGGTTGAAGATACGCTGACGCTGTGGGCTTCGTCGTTGGCGACGTGACGGGTCCAATGAACCCTATTGGAAAGCGCCAACCCGACTTCATGGAACTTAACGACAGGGCAGCGGGCTTAGCTTCCAAGAAGTTGATCGGGATCGTGTCTCGCGCGAAGCGCTCAGATCAGACATAAGATTGGCGGCCGGTTGATCGCTTCAAGTGTTTCCGCCGCCGCCGTTCTCCTCCAGTGCGGCATCGAGGTACTCGATCAGCGTATGTCCGGCGAAGGGCTTGGCCAAGAAGCCAGCCGCTCCCGCGCTCAGAGCAGAGGCGCGCACGCGGTCATTGGGGAAGGCAGTAATGAAAATGAATGGCACACCGTAGCCACGGGTCCGCATTTCCGCGAGCAAGTCCAAGCCGCTCATAATCGGCATCTGCACATCCGTAATTACACAAGAGGTTTCGTTCAACCGCGGCGACCTCAAGAACTCCTCGGCCGACACAAACGTTTGAACGACGTAGCCACGCGATTTCAAAAGGTTCTCTGTCGCCGCACGGACCGATGCGTCGTCATCAACGACAGAAATCAAAGGCGTGGACAAGACAGGCCCTCCTGGCGCGGGACTAGCGACTGCCGAGGCATTAGCCATCCCTGGGCGAAAAGTGGGCTTGAGTGGTTAAATTGTAAAATCATACTTAGGTTTGTTCGGGACGGTTAGCACGGAGTCCCAGCGTCTCAGTCATTCTGATCAAATCCGCCAGCGATCGGGCGCGCATCTTTTTCATCACGTGTCCCCGGTAGATCTTGACCGTAATCTCGGCGAGCCCCAGCTCGGCAGCTATTTGCTTGTTCATCAAGCCAGTAGCGACCAGTTTCATGACCGCCTGCTCGCGCGGACTCAGGGTCTCAAATAGGGACTTAAGGTTCGCGACGGTCTGCTCGGCTTCCCGTCTTTTGCGATCGCGTTCGGTCGCCGCGATCACGGCGTCCAGCAGTTCCTGATCGCGAAACGGTTTGGTGAGAAAATCGACCGCTCCACCTTTCATGGCCCTGACGCTCATGGGAATGTCGCCATGGCCTGTAATGAAGATAATGGGAATATGAATGTTCGACTTGGCTAGCTCAGTCTGGAACTCAAGGCCGCTCAAGCCAGGCAGCCGGACGTCAAGAACCAGGCAGCTAACAACGTCCGGAAGCTTGCTCTGCAACATTTCTCGGGCCGATCCGAATGCAACGACGTCCAGGCCGACGGATTGAAAAAGGTTTGTAAGCGACCGACGCATCGAGACGTCATCTTCGACAATGAAGACAATCGCATTTGCCGATGCCTCGGCCCTACTGCCTTCGCGCTGGGAGTTTGAGCGTTCGTTCACGACACCACCTCCTTGTGCAACGGCAGGTCAAACCGAAAGCTCGCTCCCGGCCCCTGCTTGTGGACGATTGAAAGACGCCCTCCGTGAGCTTCCACGATCGAGCGGCAGATCGAAAGGCCCATGCCAAGGCCGCTCGATTTTGTCGTGAAGAAGGGGTCTAACACCCGATCGGCGTCATTCTCCGCGATGCCGACGCCACTATCAGTCACCACAAGCCGCACGTGTTCCATATCGTCTCTAGATGACTGGATCACCAGTTCGCGCGTCCGGTCCGTAACTGAGTCCATAGCTTCGATCCCGTTCATCACCAGATTGATAATCACCTGCTGCAGCTGAATCCGGTCTCCGAGGACCGCGGGCAGCGTTGCCGTCAGCTCGGTTTTCAGTGTCACTTGGTGGCTAACCAGCTCACGATTCACCAGCGCAACGACGTCCTTAACGACGTCATTGATGTCGAGCGGCAGCATTTCGATCTCGCCCTTTTTCGCAAGGGCGCGAACGCGACGGATCACCTCGCTTGCCCGGATTGCGTCTTCGATTATCCATTCAACGGATGAGCGCGCGGCGGAAAGATCAGGAGTTTTGCGGCCCATCCAACCGAGGCACGCGTCGGCGTTGCTGATAATCGCGGCGAGTGGCTGGTTGATTTCGTGGGCGATGGAGGTGGTCAGCTCTCCTAACGTCGTCACGCGCGTCACATGCGCGAGCTCAGCCTGTGCCTTCCGCAGCTCTTGTTCAGCCTGATCTGCGCGGATAATAGCGGTGATGTCGGTGCTGACGCCACGGTAGCCAAGAAAATTACCGTTTACGTCAAAAAATGGCTTGCCGCTCGTCCGGACGTAGATCGGACATCCCATCCGGTTGACGGAGCGATAGACCAAATCACGAAATGGCAGATGTGCCTCTAGCCTTGCACGATGTTGCCGCCATTTCTCAGGTTCGTCTTCCAAGTCGCAAGCAATGTCCCAACGCGGCAGACCCAGGAGGCCTGTGGCCAGGATTCCCGCAGCGCTGGTATGTTCCGACAAGTGAGTGACTTTATGGTCTGGCCCGGTCTCCCAGAGCCAGTCGGAAGCCGTTTCAGCGTAGTCGCGAAAGCGCTGCTCGCTTTCGCGCAGTGCAGCAAGTGTGCTTTCCAAACGTTCTCTGGCTGAGTATTGCTCAGTGACGTCCATATGTGTCCCGATGAGCTCGCCGATATTGCCATCGCTGCCAACCACGACATGGGCCACAGAATGTATGTGCCTCATCGAGCCATCCGGGAGCAGGATTCGAAAATCATATTCGAAGCGGTTTTGCTTGCCGTCTCTCGCAAGTCGCTGCACTTCCTGAAGGCGCGGCAGGTCGTCCGGATGGATCCGCGAACGAATTGTCTCTATGGACACGGTCTCTTGCGGGTCGAAGCCGAAGAGACGATTCACTTCGGCGGAGCGATACACAAAATCGAGCCCGTGGACGTCCCATGACCAACTGCCAGTATGACTAAGATGCTGGGCTTCGGCCAGATAGGCCTCGCTGCGGCGTAGCTGCTGCTCTACTTGCTTTGTAACTGTGATATCCGTCGCTGCCCCGACAAACTCGATTTCGCCAGAGGCGGTTGTCGTGGCTCGCGCCCGCGCGCGGATGTGCTTCACCGAGCCGTCCGGTAGCAGCAATCGGTATTCATGCTCGAACTCCTGCGGGTCTTGCATCGTTCGATCGATGGTCTGCTGGACGGAAGCTCTGTCTTCCGGATGAGTGCGCTCGACGACGAGTTGCGGGCTCGGTATCGTCTTCGGATCCAACTGGAAAATTCGAAAAAGCTCTTTTGACCAAAAAACCTCGCCAGTAGCGACGTTCCAGCCGAAGCTGCCTGTGTGGCTCAACTCCTGCGCTTGAGCCAAATGGGCTTCGCTGCGCTGGAGGGCAAGCTCCGTCCGCCGTTTTTCGGTGATATCTTCGCAGGATATCAGGACAACAGGCTTGTCATCGGCCCAAAGCATGGCTTTGGCATTTTCTCGCACCCACAGGACCGCGCCGTCTTTTCTAATTTTTTGGGCGTCCCAGGTTTGCGATTGACCGATATCTTCAAGGCATCTGCGAATGCATGTGCGAGCGAACTCGCGATCCTCCTCCAGAAAGAGCCTCAGAACGGATTGACCGATCAGTTCGGAGCGCGCATAGCCGAGGTGTGTCGCGCCGAACGTATTGACGTTGAGGACGGTACCGGCTTCGTCGACCATGACGTACATGGCCGGATTGTGCTCAAAGATTGCGCGCCACCGCTTTTCACGGTCCTTCAAATCGGCCGCGCTGCGCAGGAGTTCGGCCGCAGTCTCATGCGCAGCCTCTCTTTCCTGGCGGATCTTTCCAATCAGGTGCGTTCCGACAATCGAGACGGTAAAGAATGCGACAACCACCAGAAGAACTTGAGGGTCGTCGATCCGCAGACTGAACGCCGGCGGCGCAAAGTAGTACGCCAAAGCAGCAATAGCTAAGACCGAAAGCGCGGATGACGCGATAAAGCTGCCGATCAATGAAAACAGCAATATAACCAGCAAATAGCCGAACGCCGTCGCCGCGAAATGTGTTTGAAGATACAAGGAAGCTAGCGTCACCACCGCCAGCGTTATGCTGCCGAAAGTAAACTGCGTGGCGGAGCGTTTGAAGTTATTGATCTGGTTATACATTTTTGGACCGTCCGGCCTTTCTCCGGCGGGAGCGTTATAACATTTTAGGCAAAAATGGGGCAATCCTTTCGGCTCCGCGCTCGAGAGCGGTTCCGGGTGAATTGCTTACAGGCTGAACTCAGCACGTGCCGAAGAAAGGCGCATTACAAACGTAGGTATAGTCGGTCTAAACCTTTCCATATGGCGCTCTGACGTGCGTACAATCGAGACTCAGATGTCTGCTTTCCTTCACTGCGATAGCCCGTTGGAAGGGGCCCGGCTGTGGGGGGCGCGGCCGAGCACAACTGATGCCGCCGAGGCACGTCCGACGACGGGGCTGCTGCTACCGTCGGGCCGCCAAGACGCTGACGCTGAACAATGAGACGCCCGTCGTTAAATC
This sequence comes from Bradyrhizobium sp. CCBAU 53421, assembly GCF_015291625.1. Lineage (NCBI taxonomy): Bacteria > Pseudomonadati > Pseudomonadota > Alphaproteobacteria > Hyphomicrobiales > Nitrobacteraceae > Bradyrhizobium > Bradyrhizobium sp. CCBAU 53421. Next base: position 8,171,172 of record NZ_CP030047.1, on the reverse strand, counting down.
TCTAAAGCGCCCACAAGCAGTGGAGCACCGTGACGTTTGCTCTATGCAATCCATCTCACCTGGTGAAGGTGCCAATCTGGTTCACGAGTCATCACTGCCGCAGCATCGGTGGACGAGGCCAGTTCGCTGGCCACGCACCAAGCCATTTCATGGGTAGATCCAGTACCTTTGCCGGCCAGGCCGGCCAGGTTCGGTCGGAATCGTATTGTCTGCCCGGCCAACCTTGGGCCGTCTAGATCGCGTTGGGGCGCGACACCTAGTCGTGGTACGAACCGCAGATTCCGCGAGAAGAACTCCGGCTCGCAGTTCAGTCGGCTGTGCCGATTTGAACTGCGAAAAAATCCGGAGTTGGCTACGCTCAATTCGAGCGTGCCTTGAAATCACGGACAGGACCTGGAGCCTATATCCTTGAACTTCGTGTATCGGCACCGGCGGTGGGTTGCTTGAGCCGGGCGTGTAGCGTCGCGTCGTCGAGCTCGCCTTCCCACCAGGACACGAACACAGCGGCGATGCCATTGCCAGTGATGTTGGTAAGAGCTCGCACCTCGCTCATGAACTTGTCGATCGAAAATACGATCGCCATGCCCGGCACCAATGCCGGGTTGACCACCGACAATGTCGCGGCGAGTGTAATGAAGCCCGCGCCGGTGACGCCGCTTGCTCCCTTCGACGTCAGCATTGCCACGAGCAAGATCGTGAGCTGCTGGCCAAAGGTCAGATCGACCCCGAGTGCCTGGGCAATGAACAATGTCGCAAGCGTCATATAAATGTTGGTGCCGTCGAGGTTGAAGGAGTAGCCGGTTGGCACCACGAGGCCGACCACGGGCTTTGAGCAGCCCAGCCGCTCGAGCTTCTCCATCAATTGCGGCAGCGCGCTTTCCGAGGACGAGGTGCCAAGCACGATCAGAAGCTCGTCCTTGATATAGATAATGAACTTGAAGATCGAAAAGCCGACGATCCGCGCGATCAGGCCGAGCACGACGACCACAAATATTGCGGCCGTCACATAGAATAGTACAATCAGTCCGATCAGATTACCGAGCGCCGCCGGCCCGAACTTGCCGATCGTGAAGGCCATCGCGCCGAACGCGCCGATCGGAGCGGCTTTCATGATGATGGCGATCACGCCGAACACTGCGTGCGCGGCGTCGTCAATCATGCCGCGCAGTCGTTCTCCGCGCTCCCCCAGCGCCATCAACGAGAAGCCAAACAGGATCGCGAACAGAAGCACTTGCAGAACATCGCCGCGGGCGAGGGCGCCGACCACAGTATCGGGAATGATATTGAGAAAAAAATCGACGGTCTTCGAGGCTTCCGCCTGCTTGACGTAGTTGGCCACCGCCGCAGCGTCCGGTTTGACCGTAAGACCATGGCCGATTTGGACCAGATTGCCCATGACAAGGCCCAACACCAACGCAAAGCTCGATACGATCTCGAAATAGACCAGCGCTTTAACGCCGACGCGCCCGACTTTCTTTGCATCCTGGATATGTGCGATCCCGGATGCGACGGTGCAGAAGATGATCGGTGCGATCGCCATCTTGATCAGCTTGATGAAGCCGTCACCGAGCGCCTTGACCCAGTCGTTAGTCGCGACCGATGGCCATAGCCAGCCGACGATGGCGCCAATCACGATCGCGATCAGCACCTGAACGTAGAGAATTCTATACCAAGTCTGCGACGCGCGCGCGGGCGCCGCAGTTGCCATGGTGGTCATGACGCTTCCTTCCCGAATACACTCGAATGCGAGCCGTTGCGTCGTTGAGAGACGACGGCATCATACGAGGCTGTCATTTTAGCCGTGTCCGATTGAAGACGAGTCCGGGAGCCGGCGCGTCATTCCAAAGGCAGACGTTCAGTTACGTTATCTTTTTCGTCAAGCAAGATCCGCACCAGAGCCAACCTCCAGTCGATCGAGTCGCTATCGGATAAGCACCTGTCTTCTGACGAGGTCTTTGAATTTTCGAACGGCATTTGTGAGGTCGATCGCGAAGGCGTTGCTCAGCGTCATGCCGCATTTTGCTGGCAAATGTCCCGAGGCACGTCTTGGCATGGAAATCCTAGAGTGATCAGTACTCTTCAAGTGCGGGACTTGATGCAACAGTACGTTACATTGGTAAAATTGATTGTTTGGATCGTAGGCATCCAGGCAATGGAAGCGTGCGACATCTAGCGGGCTGGTCGATGCGAGGTCGTATCCCCATGCGCTCGCCGAGCCGTTAGGCGTCTCGGCGTTACGATGGAGTTCTCAACTCGATCATTCCGCTCTGGCAGCTTTGAACTTTTTTGCTGAACCCTTGCCAGGCGGGACGAGACCAATGTGACTTATTCTTGCTGCGGATGTACTGGCGAGTTCGAATCGAGTTGCGCCAATCGGATGGCGCTGGACGTGCTCCAGTATGGTCCGGTAAAATCGATGGTTCTGCAGAATTTCTGCGCATCATCCGTATTGTGAAGGCGCCCGATCAATTTGCCATGTCCATCCGTGCAGGGTGCGTCTTTGCAGCCGCGAGTGGTGATTGATCAAGGTCGTACGCTGGTCGGTCGCTAGATAGGGTGAGCTTTGCCGCCAAGCGCATCGGACGAATAGTGCTTTCAACTTGGGGTATCGAAAGTTGCTTCCTCGATATTCGGTATCCCTCCAGAGAGCGCGCTTCTCCATGATGATGGCGCGAAAGTGCCGCCGTTCGCGGCCAGGCCCTCACCTGGCGCTCTCAAATGCCCGATTCGATGTCAGATCTATCCACGCGGTTCCTGCGTACGCCGGAGGCTGCGCGTTATCTTAGCCTATCCGGCCGCACGCTCGAAAAGCACCGCACATATGGCACGGGGCCAGCGTATCGAAAGATCGGCGGTCGCGTCATCTACGCATTGGATGATTTGAGAGCATGGGCCGATCTCGGCACCAAGACGTCGACGTCTGATTCCGGCAAGGGGAGTGTGCTGCCGGCCAAGAAGCGCCCAATGCGGCGTCCCTACGCAGGCCAGGAACCTCGCCGATAGCCGAGGCTGCGACAGTGCAGGGACGACATGCAGCGGGGTGTGAACCAGGGCGAGCTTGGATTCATCCGGTAGCTGTTTTGGTGCCCCGCAAAAATCTTCACCGAGCGGAGCACGATTGGGCATCTTGGACTATTTCTGTATACAGAAATTCCATTATTAGTCCGTAACTTCGTCACTTTTTCGGCTGGTTTCGACTTTATGTATACAGTCAGTGTCCCTAAGCAAGGAATTGGCACATGAGCCATTGCTTTCCGACGAATGTCTGGTACGCGGCCGCTTGGGATGCAGAGGTGAAGCAGGCGCTGTTGCCGCGCACGATCTGCGGCAAGCACGTTGTGATGTATCGGCGCGCCAACGGGGAGGTGGCGGCACTGGAGGATGCCTGTTGGCATCGGTTGGTGCCGCTCTCAAAAGGGCGTCTTGAGGGCGACAGCGTCGTCTGCGGCTATCATGGGCTGAAATTCAACGCGCAGGGCCGCTGCACCTTCATGCCCTCGCAAGAGACGATCAACCCCTCCGCCTGTGTGCGTGCCTATCCTGTGGTCGAGCGCGATCGCTTCGTCTGGCTGTGGATGGGTGATCCGGCGCTGGCCGACCCGCGCTTGGTGCCGGATATGCACTGGAACGATGATTCCGCTTGGGCCGGTGATGGTGACACCATTCACCTGAAATGCGATTATCGTCTGGTTGTCGACAACCTCATGGACCTGACGCATGAAACTTTTGTGCACGGCGCCAGCATCGGCAATGACGCCATCGCGGAAGCGCCGTTTGACGTCGCCCATGGTGAGAAGACCGCTACCGTAACGCGCTGGATGAAGGGGATTACCGCCCCGCCGTTCTGGGCCAAGCAATTGCAAAAACCTGGTCCGGTGGACCGCTGGCAAATCATTCGTTTCGAGGCGCCGTGCACCATCAATATCGACGTCGGAGTGGCGCCCGCTGGAACAGGCGCGCCGGAAGGCAACCGATCGGCCGGCGTCAATGGTATTGTCCTCAACACCATTACGCCTGAAACGGAAACGAGCTGCCATTATTTCTGGGCCTTCGTGCGCAATTATCGCCTGAACGAACAGCGCCTGACCACCGAACTCCGCCAAGGCGTTTCTGGCATCTTCCGCGAGGACGAGGCCATTCTCGAGGCGCAGCAGCGCGCAATCGACGAAAATCCAGACCGGGTCTTCTATAATCTCAACATCGATGCGGGCGCGATGTGGGCTCGCCGCTTGATAGATCGCATGATCGAGGCCGAGAATCCTTCGCAAGGTCGGCAGGCCGCGGAGTAGGGGCATGGTCGAGCGCGACAGTGATCGTTCAGTCTCGCAAACAGTACGCGCCCAGCTCAGCTTGCGCGACCTGATCCTTTCGGGTGACTTGCGGCCAGGCGAGCGGATCTCCGAGTTGCAGGCTGTGGAGACGACCGGCGCATCGCGCACCCCGGTGCGAATGGCGTTGGTTCGGCTGGAGGAGGAAGGACTTCTGGAAGCGATCCCTTCTGGCGGCTTCATGGTGAAGGCATTCTCCGAGAGAGATGTCCTGGATTCAATCGAACTGCGTGGTACGGTGGAGGGGCTGGCCGCGCGCTTTGCCGCCGAGCGCGGCGTTTCGTCGCGCGATCTTGAGCCTCTAAAAGAATGTCTTGACGAGATCGACGGCCTGGTGCGGCAGGATCCAATCTCCGTCGAGGCTTTCTCCTCCTACGTCGCGCTCAATGCGCGTTTTCACGCGCTATTGACCGAATTGTCGCGCAGTCCTCCCTTGATCCGGCAGGTCGATCGCGCGTCGGCGCTCCCATTCGCCTCGCCCAGCGGCTTTGTGATGACCCAATCGACACTGCCGGATGCGCGCTACACACTCTTGATTGCGCAAGATCAACATCGCGTCGTGATCGATGCAATCGAAAATCGCGAAGGCGCACGGGCCGAAGCAATCATGCGCGAGCACGCCCGAGTGGCGGCGCGCAATCTGCGCCTGGTGCTCAGGAACAAGACGCATTCTGACCTGCTGCCAGGACTGGCGCTCATCAGGATGGCAGGCGATTAAAGGAAATCTCCATGCGGTTCATTGAAAGCTGGACACCCGCAACGCTCCTCGCGACGCGCGATCTGACACCTTCGATCCGCGAGTTCCTGATCAAACCGGAAAACTTTGATGGCGCGGCTTATCCGGTCGGGAGCCATATCAATATCGCCGTCACTATCGATGGGCGCCCGGATACGCGGTCCTATTCCTTGATCGGCGAAGCCGACCGAACCGGCTATCGTATCGCCGTGCGGCGTGCGGAGGACTCCCGCGGCGGCTCGCAGTACATGTGGTCGCTCGCGCCGGGCGCCCGATTGACCATAACATTGCCGGCCTCGTTGCTGCCGATTGACTGGGCGCGCCGGCACTACTGCCTAATCGCGGGCGGCATCGGCATTACGCCACTGATCGGGGCAGCTCAGGCGTTGGCGCGCCGCGATGCCGACTTCACTCTGCATTATGCCGTGACTTCTCGTGAGCAAGCCGTCTATTTGGATGTTCTCGCTCCCTTGCTGAATGAGCGGCTTATTGTCCATGCAGGCAACGAAGGGCGCAGGCTCGATTTGGATGATTTGTTTGCTTCGCTGCCGCCCGACGCCTTGACCCTCTTGTGCGGCCCGATCCGGATGCTCGATGCCGCGCGCCGGGCCTGGACTGGTGCAGGACGCGCACTATCCGACCTACGTTACGAGACCTTCGGCTCGAGCGGCTCGCTGCCGACCGAGGGGTTTCGGGTGCGCCTTGCAGATCAGGCCATTGAGATCGAGATTCCGCGCGATCGCTCGTTGCTGGACGTGCTCAATGGGGCCGGTTACGAGGTGATTTCGGATTGCCGGCGCGGCGAGTGCGGCGTCTGCGCCATCGATCTCGTCAAAATCGACGGTGAGCTTGACCACCGCGACGTTTTCTTCAGCGAGCAGCAAAAGCACGCGAACGAAAAGATCTGTGCATGCGTTTCTCGCGCCCGCGGCACGATCACCGTCGATATACTGCACCGACCGGACGCGCTATAGGTTCACTGCGACTCCTTGTTTTAGGTAGCAGATTGTTGCCTCAGAACTCGGCAACTAACGCAATGCCTATGGTTTGCTACGTTATCATAAAACAGTGCGCGCATGATCGCCGGATGGCGGTCCTCGGCCTTGTCTTCTCCTCGATAAGGCGAAAGTCGAGTGCGGAATGAACTCCGAGAGCCGGTCTCGTCCATTCTCGCAATGGGGCTGTGACGGGGGCTCTGCGCTTATACACGCCGGCCTTTGAGCGACACCAACAAACAACCAACATGTCGAAGCAGCATCCACGTCAGGATTTGCATCGAGACATTGCGGATGCGCATCTCGGGCGGCCACTCTGCCGTCTCATTCTGCCGTCGCTGTCTGCTTGGGAACAAAGATGCCGGAAACTTGACAGCGCGTTAGGTTCACCCCGCAGTAGCTCTGGCAGTTATGCGGCGCGTTTTTCTCACGCTGGGCACAGAACCCGCCACATTTCGCAAGCGGCACGGGGATTGCTGGATGGCGGGCTGAGGAGCGGCCGCCGTCAGGCCGCTCGAAGCTGCCCTGTCACAGGAGTTTCCGATGAGCCTTGCGATTCTGCATTTGCTCGCAGAAACGACGCGATCGCTGCGCCGGTATGGCGACGTGCTCTCGCAGGTGGGCTGACGCACATGGATGCCCTTTCGCCAGAAATCTGGCAATCCGTTGCGCTAACGGTCGAGCTCGCCAGCGTGACGACAATGATCTTGCTGGTGATTGGCGCGCCGCTCGCGTGGTGGTTGGCACGGTCAAAAACGGTGTTGAGCGAGGCGGTGGCGACAATGGTCGCGCTGCCGCTTGTGCTGCCACCCACGGCGCTCGGTTTCTGCGTACTCGTCCTGCTCGGCCCGAACGGACCAGGGGGGCTTCTCGCCTCTTTCTGCGGCGAGCACACGCTCGCCTTTACCTTTGCGGGAATCGTGGTCGGATCGGTCCTCTCGGCGCTCCCTTTGGTGGTGCAGCCTATCCGCAGCGCCTTTGTTGCGATGGGCAACCACCCGCAGGAAGTTGTGGCGAGTCAGCGCGTTTCTGCGTTGTTCGCCTTCATTACCGTCGGCCTGCCGCTGGCACGGCTGGAGTTCCTCAAGGCTGGTCTGGTTGGCTTTGCTCATACGATCGGCACATTCGGTGTCGTGATGATGATCGGAGGCAACATTCCTGGGCGCACCAAAGTGTTGTCAGCCTATGTCATTGACTACGTCCAAGCATCGCGCTGGCGCGAGGCAGCTTGGGTTGCCGGCGGTATGGTAATGTTCGCCTTTGCGGTCATGTTCACTTTGACCCTCATCGACAAACGATGTGCCAGGAGAGGCACGTGAGGGGCAGGCGCCCCAAGCCGGATCGAAGCATCTTCGGTGTACTGGCCAAGCTGGCCGGTCATAACCGAGCAGCAGTATTGCAAGTCAGATCCGTCCATTCTTGACGAGGACACAATGAATAAGCTCGTTGCAGCCGCGGCGGCCGCTGGTATCAGCTTCAATTCAGCACACTCCGCGCCTTTGCCCGAGGCGAGGGCCGATGACGTCGGAGTTTCCAAGCAGCGCCTTGCCAAACTGGACGAGTTCTTTGCTGGCGAGATCGCAGCCAAGCGCGTGCCGGGCGCAGTGGTTGCAATCGCCAGAGACGGCAAGCTCATTCACTACAGGGCGTACGGGCAACTCGATCCTCAAAAAGGAACCTCCATGAGGCTCGATGCGATCTTCGCGCTCGCGTCAATGACCAAACCGATGGTGGCGGTTGCTGGGCTCACCCTCATGGAACAAGGTCGCCTGCCACTGCGGGCAAGACTTACGGATTACTATCCCGAATTTGCAAACATGAAAGTGGGAGTACCGCAGCCTGACGGTTCGTTAAAATTCGAAGCGCAGAGTTCCCCGATCTACGTCCACGACCTTTATCGCCACACATCGGGTCTCACCTATGGCACGCCGCCGGACAGCTCAGACCAAGTGGCGCGTCTCTCTCCGGATTTCGCAGCGCCACCGGTCAAAGGCGATAAGCAGGCTTTCATCGAAGGCATTACCAAGCTGCCGTTGGCGCACCAACCGGGAACGGAATTCGAATACGGCTTCTCGACCGACGTGCTTGGCGCTGTCGTGGAACAGGTTAGCGAGCAGTCATTAGGCGAGTATCTTTCCAGCAACCTGTGGAAGCCGATCGGAATGCTGGATGCCACTTTCCATTTGTCGGGATCGCAACGCGAGCGGCTCGCGCGCCCATTCAAAGGCGACCCACTGACGGGAAAGCCACAGGGCATCGAGCTCCTCGAAAGTCCGACCAAGTTTGACTGCGGGGGAGCCTGTGCATTCGCGACGGTTGGTGATTACGTGCGCTTTGGGCAAATGCTACTAAACGGTGGGGAGCTCGATGGGCAGCGCATTCTCGGTCCCAAAACGGTGCATCACATGATCTCCAACCACCTTGGGCCAGAGATCAAAAACAAGGTCGCTAATGTGGAGCCGCACCGTGCCGGCTTTGGGTTCGGGCTCGGAGTGGCTGTACGCATAAGCGAGGGTTTCTCGGCCGTTCCAGGCAATCCAGGTGAGTTCACCTGGACCGGCGCTTACGGAACACAATTTTTCTGTGATCCAAAGGAGCGTCTGGTGGTGGTGCTTGGAACGGCTGCGCCCGGAGAGATCCGCAGGTACTACCGCGAGCAAGTCCAGAATATCGTCTATGCCGGCATAGTTCGCTAGCTCGCTTGCCGCCGGAAAAGCTCGATGAACAGATTGGTGATTGGCAAGTGGTGCTTGCTGCTGCGGATCGACATCAAACTAAAAATACCACACCGTCGTCTGCTATCCGCGTCGGGCGAATCGGACCTAGTGCATAGAAACGGCGAGATCGCCTCTGCCATTGCTGCGAGGCTAACCGCAGAAAGGTGTGGTTTCCTGATGCGCCAAGCCATCGCCTCGCTAGCGTTTGGCCCGCGCGATGAACGATGAACGCTTCTGGTGAAAGCTCTCAAATGCGCCTTGCGCCCGTAATCCTGGCAGGCTTGGTACCGAGTGTCATTGACCCAAGGCGGATCGGATCGATCCGCCCTGACAGGTGGAGGCGGTGTACTGCGGCGCGGAGGGCTCGCTACCGCGCCTTTCTTAGTCGCCGGTTCGGGTTGTTGGTGGTGACTGCCACTTTGGTGTCGTTGCGCTGTTGCGACGATCGCGGCCTCCAATGCATCTGAGAATGGTGAACGAGTCCCATTGAAATCGCCGATCCGTGCGGTGCCGCGTGAACTGCGGCAATCGTCGTGCCGGCCGGTATCGTGCCGTGCTTAAAAGAGCGAGTAAAACGCATTGGCCGCGAGGAACGAGCTATTATGCTGCATTGTTGGAGTTCTCACGTCGACGATCAAAACCGGACACCATTAGCACGACGAGCCACTCAGTTGCGCAGCTTGCGCCTAGCTCGCCGATCCCACTGCAAATCACGGAGTGGCGGCTTGGAAACTGTCAGATGTTTGCCGATCGGTGGCCCGTTTTTTGCTGCTGAATGTGAGCAATTCGTCAGGGCCGACGAGAAACTTGGAAGGGGTTCATGAGTGGGGCAACGGAAACGTTCTACAGCGTGATCAGACGCCAAGGTATCACGCGTCGCAGTTTCCACAAGTTTTGCAGTCTGACGGCCTCGAGCTTCGGACTCGGCCCGCTCGCCGCAAGCAGGATTGCCAACGCCCTGGAGACCAAACCGCGTATGCCCGTCATCTGGCTGCACGGGCTCGAGTGTACCTGCTGCTCGGAAAGCTTTAGCCGCTCGGCCCATCCGTTAATCAAAGACGTACTGTTGTCGATGATTTCGCTCGACTACGACGATATGATCATGGCTGCGGCAGGTCACCAGGCTGAAGCCATCCTCGAGGAAGCCCGTCTCAGGTACAAAGGCAGATATGTGCTTGCCGTCGAAGGCAACCCGCCGCTGAATGACGGGGGCATGTTCTGCATTGACGCGGCAAGCCGTTCGTCGAGAGGCTCAGGTGGATGGCGGAATCATCCATGGCGGTCATTGCCTGGGGGACCTGCGCATCCTGGGGCTGCGTGCAAGCCGCCAAGCCCAATCCGACCGGCGCTGTACCGATCGATAAGGTGATCACCGACAAGCCGATCGTCAAGGTTCCCGGGTGTCCCCCCATCGCAGAGGTCATGACCGGCCTCGTGACCTTCATCACCACGTTCGGAAGGCTTCCTGAGCTCGATCGCCAAGGACGCCCAAAGATGTTTTATTCCGAGCGCATCCACGACAAGTGCTATCGACGTTCGCATTTCGATGCCGGCCAATTTGTCGAGGCATGGGACGATGAGTACGCCCGCAAGGGCTACTGCCTGTACAAGATGGGGTGCAAAGGGCCGACCACCTACAATGCCTGTTCTGCCCTTCGCTGGAACGGCGGCGTTTCATTCCCCATTCAATCAGGCTACGGCTGCTTGGGCTGCTCCGAAGACGGCTTTTGGGATAAAGGTTCGTTTTACGACCGGCTCACGACCATCCAGCAGTTCGGCATCGAGAAGAACGCCGATCAGATCGGCATGGCCGCTGCCGGCGCGGTTGGGCTGGCCGTCGCCGCACATGCGGCGATCACGGCCGTGAAGCGATTGACTCACAAGCCGGATCGCGCAGTTCCCAAAGATAAGCCGACTTAAAGGGGGCGACGGTGGTGGTCCAGACACCGAATGGGTTCAACCTCGATCGTTCCGGCAAGCGAATTGTGATCGATCCGCTGACCCGGATCGAGGGCCACCTGCGCGTCGAAGCCAACCTCGATGCGGACAACGTGGTCCGCAATGCAGTCTCGAGCGGCACGATGTGGCGTGGAATCGAAGTCATTCTGCGCGGGCGGGATCCGCGCGACGCCTGGGCGTTCACCGAGCGGATTTGCGGTGTGTGCACCGGCACCCATGCGCTCACCTCGGTGCGTGCCGTTGAAAACGCGCTAGGGATCACCATTCCGGAAAATGCGAACTCGATCCGCAACGTCATGCAGCTTTGCCTGCTTGTGCATGATCATCTCGTGCATTTTTATCACCTGCACGCGCTGGATTGGGTCGACGTCATCTCTGCGCTCAAGGCCGATCCCAAGTCCACCTCGGCGCTGGCGCAGTCTATCTCGCCCTGGCCGCTGTCGTCCCCTGGTTATTTCAAGGATCTGCAGATCAGGCTCACCAAATTCTTCGGATCAGGGCAGCCCGGTCCGTTCAAGAACGGCTATTGGGGTCATCCGGCATACAAGCTGCCACCTGAAGTGAACTTGATGGCCGTGGCGCATTATCTGGAGGCGCTCGACTTCCAGAAGGAGATCGTCAAGATCCAAGCAGTCTATGGCGGCAAGAACCCGCATCCGAACTGGCTGGTCGGCGGCGTGGCCTGCGCGATCAATATCGATGGAACTGGTGCGGCCGGTGCGATCAATATGGAGCGTCTTAACCTGGTGTCCTCGGTCATCGACCGTTCAATCGAGTTTGTCGAGCAAGTCTATCTGCCCGACATTGCGGCGATCGGCTCGTTCTATAAAGACTGGCTGCATGGCGGCGGACTTTCCAGCAAAAGCGTGATGTCCTATGGCGACATCCCCGAAAACGCTAACGACTGTTCCGCGAAAAGTCTCAAGCTGCCGCGCGGCGTCATTCTTGGCGGCAATCTTGAGGAGATTTTGCCGATCGACCATGGCGATCCCGAGCAGATCCAGGAATTCGTCGCGCATTCATGGTATAAATACCCTAGCGAGTTCAGCGGACTGCATCCCTGGGAGGGCATCACCGAGCCGAACTTTGAGCTAGGGGCAAAGGTCAAAGGCAGCAGAACAGATATCAAGGAGCTCGACGAAGGCGGCAGGTATTCCTGGATCAAAGCGCCGCGCTGGCGCGGCCACGCCGTCGAGGTCGGGCCGTTGGCGCGATACATCATCGGATATGCGCAGGGCAAAGCCGAATTCAAGGAGCCGGCCAACAGACTGCTCAAGGGGCTCAGTCTTCCCCTGAGCGCGCTGTTTTCGACATTTGGCCGTACTGCGACGCGGGCACTCGAGTGCCAGTGGGCGGCACATCAGATGCGTTATTTCCAGGACAAGCTGGTCGTCCACATCAAGGCAGGCAATAGCGCAACCGCCAACGTCAGCAAGTGGAAGCCGGAAAGCTGGCCTAACGAGGCCAAGGGCTACGGTTTCGCCGAGGCGCCGCGCGGCGCGCTCGGGCACTGGATCAAGATCAAGGACACCAAGATCGACAATTACCAATGTGTCGTGCCGACCACGTGGAACGGGTCTCCTCGCGATTCCAAGGGCAATATTGGCGCCTTTGAAGCATCCCTGATCGGTACCCCGATCGCGGACCCGCAGCGGCCCCTGGAGATCTTGCGTACGATCCATTCCTTTGATCCGTGCTTGGCCTGCTCAACCCATGTGATCAGTCCTGACGGCCAAGAAATGGCTTCAGTCAATGTTCGGTAGGGACATGGCCGACAAGGCTCCGCAAAACCCTACCGCCGTTGATGCGCCACCGACTGTAAGCGGCGGTGGCGCCGCTTACGTCTATGAAGCGCCGGTGCGGCTGTGGCATTGGGTCAATGCGGCGGCCATTCTGGTGCTGGGCGTAACCGGCTACCTCATTGGAACCGGGACACCGGCGATGCCGGGAGAGGCTAGCGGCAATTTCCTATTCGGCTATATCCGCTTTGCGCATTTCTCTGCGGGATATGTGCTCGGCGTCGGCTTTCTGCTGCGGATCTACTGGGCCCTGATGGGAAACCCGCATGCCATGGAGATCTTTCGCGTGCCGCTCTGGCGCAGTTGCTTTTGGCGCGAAGTGTATGATGAGATGCGCTGGTACGCGTTCCTCGCAGTTGAGCCCGACAGGCGCGTCGGGCACAATCGGCTGGCTCAACTTGCGATGTTCTTTATGTTCACGCAGACGATCACGTTCATGATCGTCACAGGCTTTGCACTTTATGGACAGGGCGCGGGCCGTGACAGCTGGCAGTACAAGCTGTTCGGCTGGGTATTTGCGATCTGGCCTAACAGTCAGGACGTCCATACCTGGCATCGTCTCGGGCTGTGGGTCGTCGTGACCTTTGCGCTGGTCCACGTCTACGCGGTGATCCGGGAAGACATCATGTCGGGGCGGAGCATCTCCTCGATGATTTCGGGGCAGCGTCAGTTTCGCGATTGACTGGGAAGCGGATGCTGACTCCGGAGAGCAAGAAAAGGATCCTGGTGCTCGGCATCGGCAATATCCTATGGGCCGACGAGGGATTCGGCGTGCGAGTGGTAGAGGAGTTTCATCGTCGCTACACCATCGATGACAACGTCTCCATCCTCGATGGTGGCACGCAGGGGCTCTACCTTGTCAGCTTCCTTGAGCAGGCCGATTGCCTGATCGTGTTCGATGCCATCGACTATGGACTTTCGCCCGGGAAGTTGATGCTTGTGCGGAATGACGAGGTGCCGAAATTTACCGCTGCCAAGAAGCTGAGTCTGCATCAGACCGGCTTTCAAGAGGTCTTGAGTGCAGCCGACCTGCTTGACCGCTGCCCGCGAGAGCTCGCTCTGATCGGCTGTCAGCCGCTGGACCTGGAGCGTTGGGGCGGTCCGCTGACGGCTCCGGTGCGCTTTCAGATCGCGCCTGCGATCGAACTGGCTTGCAAACTGCTAGCGCAGTGGGGCTCGCCGGCGAAACTGCGGGCCTCGCCGCTGCCTACATCAGAAGGCCTGTTGGGGAACAATATCGACCATGTCAATTATGAAAGGGCGCAGCTGATCTAGCGGCGAGCGGCTATTCATGTGCCTTGGCTTACCAATGACGATTGTTGAGACCGACGGCATCACGGCGCTATGCGAGCATGGCGATGAACAGCGGCGTGTCTCAGTCATGCTGCTCTCTGGCGCGTCGGTCGGCGCCAAGGTCCTCGTCCATATCGACACAGCGGTGCGGCTGTTGGAGGAGGACGACGCAAGGCGGATCTCGGAAGCACTCGACGGGCTCGAGGCCGGCCTCAATGGCGAGGACTGCGATCGCTTCTTTGCGGACTTGATCGGTCATGAGCCGAAATTGCCCGACCACCTGCGCTAGCGGCGCCGCGCACAGACATCGCGCTACCGCGCCTTGCTCGCAAATCGAATCTGCATCGTAGGCAACCTATACACAGCAGATGTCAAGCGCTCACAGCCACTGATCCGGGCGCGAACGCGATTGCAGCGAGACGCTGGATTGGCATGTGCCTTGCTAATAGCTCGCCGAGCAGAACCCGAAGACTATCAGAAAGGCGTCTGATGAAATTGCAGCCGGCGCAGCATGATCTGGCGCGGCCCGCTCTGTCCGAGGTAGAGAGAGCGAACGCCGGTGCACATCTGGCCGCGCAGGATCCCGGGAGGTGGGGCGTGGAGCTGCCGTCGGCAGCGGGTCCCGTAAATTGGCTCTGGGCCAACCACGTCGCAGTCGCGCTTTCTCAACGGATCAAGGCGCATCGGCGGCCCATGCAAGGGGGCGCAACCGCGCGCAGCGCCGGTAACGAGCTGGGTGGGCGGCTCGGCCTGCGTGGCTCGCCGACGCAAATCGAGTGCCATCAGCTCGGCACACTCCGCCGGGTCGGCAAGAGCCAGATTCGTTTGGTCAAGATCGACCGCATCTCGGCACCGATCGTCGGACCACACGCCGGTGGCGACTGCACCGCCGATAGCATTGCCTCTTGGCAAGCCCCACGGAACGTCGCATCATGAAAACGGCGGCGCGTATCGGACACGAAGGCGCCGCTGCAGCGGTTCGCGGGTTTCCCGTGGATGCGGATAGTCGCGACATCGTCCATAGCGGGACCACGGCCGTGGCGGCGCTGGCCAAGCGCGCCTGGCGCGATGCCGACGAGCTTGTAAAAAGCTGTCCGAATGCCATCACGCTGCTATCGAACGCCGCTGCCGCCGCTCGTGGCCAGAAGAGTAGCGCACGCACGCAACTGTACAGGCTTTCGAATCTCAATGATCTCGAGCGCAACCTGATTGCCGAAGTGCTTGGAGAAGGCGAGGTCGCCGGCGTCGTTGCGCTGCCAGATGGCTCTCAGGCGGAAATACAGGAGTCCGTACTTGCGGGAATCTGGCGCGTGCGCATCGGGACGGATCCGGCACACGAATATGTTGAGGTCGGGGCGATCCCGCAGATTGTGTGGCGCGCCGCAACGGATCTGACGTCGACCGATCTGGCGATCGGCACCGCGCCAGATGGGGCGATGAACGTGCTGCCGGTGCTCGCCGAAACACGCGAGCGGGTCCGCGCCTGGCGGCCTGGCATGCGCACGCATGTCATCAATCTCACGCTTTTGCCGATGAACGACATCGACCTGGCGTTTCTCCAGCAAAGCGTGGGCAATGGTCCGGTCCAGCTCATCTTTCGCGGCTACGGCGCATGCCGAGTGCAGGCGACCGCGACACGGAATGTGTGGTCGGTGCAGTTCTTCAATTCTATCGACAACATCATCCTGGATACGCTTGAGATCGGCGGCGTGCCGATAGTTGCGGTGGCTGCGGACGAGGATTTCGAGGATTCCGCCGAACGCCTGCAGGAAATCATGAAGGCTTACGTCACGTGAAAGAATATCTGGCATTCGCTTGGCTCTTCCGGACGACGCCCGCGTCCAACGTAGCATTGGCTGGATCGTGCACAATCGACCAGAGAGCGATGGTGACACAGACTGCTGCGCGACTGCGTTGCGTCCCGAAAATTGAAAGCGTCTTCGGCTTTCGCATCTCGAAGGTCGGCTTCGCGTCGGTTGAAAATGATGCTTGACTGCGAACAGGACCCTCGCAGGAGCAAGCACGCCGATGTGTCGGCACCTGAGGAGATGCTCGTAGCAGCCGACTGGGATATCGCCGGTCGAACCGTGCGTACGCGACCGACCTTGAACGATCCGTATTCAGGGTCCAAGCGATCGGGGTTTCGCACGTGCAGAGGGCTGGGCCGTTAGCATGATGGGCGCGCCTTGGGCCATGAAGGTGGTAGTCTTCCTGCATAACAGCGCCTGCCAACGGCATGCTGGGCGGAAATCGAACCTGCGCTTGCGAGTTCGATCCCGCAATATTGAGCTTGGTGTCAACGAAATCGCATCATTGGGCTCGATTGCCTGTTGCTCCCTGCTTTCGGCGATCTCCGCACGCAACGACATGGGTGGCGCCCGCGCCGGAGCAGCGGTCCTTGCCACAACGTGGCCGCCCAACCGCCGAGCGCTAAATCACACCGATGCGCCACGTCTCTGTCTGTTCGACCGCCGACGTTTCTTGCGCGAGATGATGACGGAGCGGTGCGCATGAGCCTCGTCGCTCGCAACAAAATCGATGTCACCATATCGCTTGCTGCCGACGTCATCGCCGCGGTCGAGATCCTGCCGCGAGTCCGGCCGCCACTGGCACGGCTGTTCGGCGGCAAACCGGCCTCGGCGTTGCTCAAGGCGCTGCCGCATCTCTTCACAGTATGTGCCGCTGCGCAACAAACCGCATTGCTGTCCGCAATCGAGGCGGCACGTGACGAAAAGATCATCCTCGCGACGACACAGCGTCGTATGATCCTTGTCGTTGCCGAGCGCATCTCAGAATTGCTGCGGGGCCTCTTGGTCGGGCTTCCTACGCCGAACGTTAGTGCGGCGGCGGTCCGGTCCCTCATACGGGGACTATCAATGCTTGTGGGCACCGCACGGCCAGCACGCGGCTCTGCTCGGCGCGAGGCTATAGCGCAGATTGTGGCGGCGCTCGCGGCACTCGGCATGCCGGATGAAGATGGCGCGCCGAGGCCCGGTAGCCCGTTCGCGCTTTGCATTGCAGCGCTTGACGAAGTCGACTTGAAGTCCATCTCGATCGCGCACTCGTTCCTGTCCGTTGCC
This sequence comes from Bradyrhizobium sp. CCBAU 53421, assembly GCF_015291625.1. Taxonomy (NCBI): domain Bacteria; kingdom Pseudomonadati; phylum Pseudomonadota; class Alphaproteobacteria; order Hyphomicrobiales; family Nitrobacteraceae; genus Bradyrhizobium; species Bradyrhizobium sp. CCBAU 53421. The sequence goes on along the minus strand of NZ_CP030047.1, from coordinate 8,154,265 downwards.
GACGACCGCAACATCACTCAACGGCTGCTCGGCGATGACCCGACATTTTGCCATTGTCCCGATCTTGGTGGGCATGCGCCCGAGACGGGTCCATGGGCGCGCCAAATGACGCGTGATCGGCTCTGGCTGGGTCGGTCGGGTGCGGTCGCGCGGCTGAAGGCCAGAATTGCAGAAATCGGGCAGCTATGCGATTGGCTCAAGGCCGGTGCTCATATCGAATCGGCCGAGCCTGGGATCATCGAACGCTACAAGCTAGGTCCTGGACGAGGCGCGGCCGCGGTCGAATGCGCCAGGGGCCGCCTCTATCACGCGGTCGAGCTTGATCCTCAGGGCCAGATATCCCGCTTCGAATGTCTTGCGCCGACGGAATGGAATTTCCATTGGCGCGGACCGCTTGTCCGGAATCTGCAGGGCGCGGTGCTGACGGCGAGACGACATCAGAAAGCGGTTCGTGCGGTGATTGAATCGCTTGATCCCTGCGTCGGGTTCACACTGAAGTTTCGCAAAGTTGACGATGCATGAAATGGCGCTTTGTCAAAGCATCGTCGAAATCGTCGAGGAGGAGGCGCGTCGCCGATCGTTTTCCCAGGTGCGGAGCGTCTGTCTGGAGATCGGGGCGTTGAGCCATGTTGCGCCTGAAGCGATCAGGTTCTGCTTTGCTGTCGTTGCAACGCGGACCATTGCCGAGGGCGCGGCCCTTAAAATCATCGAATGTCCCGGCGTGGCCTGGTGCATGATCTGTTCGAAGAGCGTCAAGATTGCACGACGCGATGAGTGCTGTCCACACTGCGGCAGCTATCACTTGCAGGTAACAGCAGGCGAAGAGATGCGAAGGAAAGAGCTGGAGATCGATTGATGTGTAGCGTATGCGGCTGCAGCGGACAGGTGTCTTCAACCGAACGCGCCGAAGCGCATGATGCGCAAGGCAGCGCTCGCGACCGTCCCCATGTGCAGGACAATTGCGATCGCCATGAGGCGCATCTGCATGGCGACCAGGGCCTGCAGCATTCACACCAAGCCGGCCATGACCACCCTCATCATCCTGGCGGTCCTCAGGCGCATGGTGGGCAGGCGCTTGTGAGCCGCGACGCCGACCCGGCTGCCTTGAAGGTCGCGGGCATGAGCTGTCAGGGCGTCATTCAGGTCGGGCGCGACATCCTTGGCAAGAATAGCAGGATTGCGGCGGAAAACCGCGCCCTCTTCATGGCCGACGAGCTGCTCGTATTTAATTTTATGTCCAGTCCTGGTGCAGGCAAGACCTCGCTGCTGGTCCGCGCCGTGTCCGAGCTCAAGCGCAGCTGCACGATCGGCGTCATCGAGGGCGATCAGCAGACCTCGAACGATGCCGAACGCATTCGCTCGGCCGGCGTGCCAGCTATTCAAGTCAATACCGGAAAGTGTTGCCATCTCGATGCTGCCATGATTGGTGAGGCGTATCGCCGCTTACCGCCCCTCACGCGCGGTATTCTCTTCATCGAGAACGTCGGTAATTTGGTCTGTCCCGCTGCCTTCGATCTAGGCGAGGCCTGCAAGATCGTGGTGTTGTCGACCAGCGAAGGCGAAGACAAGCCGCTCAAATATCCGGATATGTTTGCCGCTTGCTCGCTCATGCTGATCAACAAGATTGATCTGGCATCGCTGCTTGAGTTCGATTTGGGCAGGACCGTTGAATACGCAAGACGCGTCAATTCCAAGATCGAAGTCCTCACGGTCTCGGCGCGGACCGGCGAGGGTTTTGGCGCATTCTACGCTTGGATCGATAAGCAGGCAGCGCATCAAAGGCGCGCCTTGAAGGACACCAGGCGATGAGCGCCGCCGCCATCTGCGAGCGAACACGGCTGCGCGTGCGCGTGAGCGGGGCCGTGCAAGGGGTCGGCTTTCGCCCCTACGTCTTTGGCCTCGCCACGCGATACGGATTGGCGGGGTTTGTCGTCAATGGCCCCGAGGGCGTCACAATCGAAGTCGAGGGTAATCGGGCGCCCGAGTTTGTCGCCGCTTTGCCGCTCGAGCCGCCTCCACTGGCACGTATCGACCACATTTGCGTTCAGCGGACCGGGGCCCTCGCGGCACAAGACTTTTCGATTCGCGCGAGCGAAGGCGGCAGGTTGTCAACTCGGATGGTTGCCGATGCCGCGACCTGCCCGCAATGCCTAGGTGAGCTATTCGATCCAGAAAATCGCCATTACCTTTATCCCTTCGTCAGCTGCTCCCATTGCGGCCCGCGCTACACGATCGCCGAACAGCTTCCGTACGATCGCCGCAACACGGTCATGAAGGCTTTCAGGCTGTGTGCCGCCTGCGCGGCCGAATATGCCGATCCAGCGAGCCGCAGGTTTCACGCGGAGGCGATCGCGTGTCCGATATGCGGTCCTCGGCTTAGCCATGGGGTCAACGCCATTGTTGCGGCGATTGCCGGCGGCCAAATCGTGGCGATAAAGGGGCTCGGCGGCTATCAGCTGCTTTGCGATGCGCGCAACCAGGACGCCGTGCAGCGTTTGCGCAGCAGAAAGCAGCGCCCCCAGAAGCCGTTCGCGGTCATGGTCGGTTCCATAGAGCGTGTCAATGAAATCGCGGAAGCGAACGCGGCAGAGCTTGCGCTGCTCGAATCCGTAGCACGTCCCATCGTCCTTTTAGCTTCGCGCAATGATTTGGCGCCCGCGACGGCTCCTGGCTTATCGCGCGTAGGTGTCATGCTGCCGGTAGCGCCACTGCATCACCTCATCTTTCATGCGTTTCACTCGACAGGAGCATGGCTTGCGGGGGCAGCCCCGGTCATCGTCGCAACCAGCGCCAATTCTTGCGGCGAACCGCTCGTGATCGACAACGCGCAGGCGCTGCGGCGGCTCAAGGGGATTGCCGATCTTGTCGTGACCCATGATCGAGATATCCTGACGCGTGCCGATGACACCGTGCTGTCGGTGGTGGCCAGCCGGCCTCGGTTCGTTCGCCGGGCACGTGGCTATGTTCCCGAACCGATCCGGCTTGCGAGGTCTGTGCCAGTCGTGCTCGCCGTCGGCGGCGCGCTGAAGTCAACCGTTACCATCACGCGGGGCAACGAAGCCTTCGTCTCCCAGCATATTGGCGATCTTGATACGGCCGAAGGGATCTGTGTGTTCGAGCAGACGATCCACCACCTCACATCGATCCTTGATGTGGAGCCTGTCGTCATTGCCCATGATCTGCATCCCGATATGGCGTCGACCCGGTTTGCGCAAGCAAGCGGCCGGGCGCTTGTCGCCGTGCAGCATCACCACGCCCACGCTGCCGCCGTCATCGCTGAGCATGGCCATGCCGGGCCTGCGCTTGCCTTGGTGCTCGACGGCCATGGCTTCGGTTCCGACGGTGGTAACTGGGGTGGCGAGCTATTGTTGTGCGAAGGAACGAGGTTTCGACGCATCGGGCATCTCGCGCCCCTGCAAATGCCTGGCGGCGATCGCGCAGCCCGCGAGCCGTGGCGTATGGCAAGCGCAATATTACAGGCGCTCGGCCGGGGTCATGAAATCGGGCCTCGCTTTGCTGCGCAGCGGCAGGCCGGGCGTGTGTCAGCATTGCTCGATCAAGCAGGCGGGGCCACCACGACCAGCGCGGGCCGGTTATTTGATGCCGCGGCAGCGCTGCTGGGGGTTGTAAGTTTGCAGAGCTATGAGGGCGAGGCCGCGATGAAGCTCGAGGCGCTGGTGCGGCGGACTGAGATATTCGAAGCGGGCTGGACCGTCGACCGCGGCGTGCTGTCGCTTCGTCCGCTATTTTCGCGGTTGATTGCAGACAACATCGACGCCGCGGACGGAGCCGGGCTGTTTCATGGCACCTTCGCCGCCGCCTGCATTGACTGGGTCAGGCGCGCTGCGCGGAGAACCGGCGTCAATACCATCGTTTTAAGCGGCGGCTGTTTTCTGAACGCGGTGCTGGTGGATGAAATTGAGCGCGGTTGCCGCAGCGCAGGCCTCACTCCGCTGGTGCCACGGCAGCTGCCGCCCAACGATGGCGGCTTGAGCCTTGGGCAGGCCTGGATTGCCGCTCTGCAGACTGCCGAACAGTCGTCAGCCCTGGAAGGAGCAACCTGACATGTGTCTTTCGGTCCCGGCAAAGATTTCGAAAATTCTTCCCGACGATATGGCGATCGTGTCCATCGATGGGGTCAGCTTGGAAATATCGATCGCTCTCATCGAGGAGCTCGATGTCGGCGACAGCGTTCTTGTCCATGTCGGCTACGCGCTATCCAAGATTAACCCGACAGAAGCCAAGCGCACGTTGGAGCTCTTGCAGGAGCTGGGCAGTGCAGGGCAGGAACTCCGATGATGAAATATGCCGATGAATTTCGTGACAAGACCATCGCACAGGGGCTCGCGCGGGCGATTGGCGCCGAAGCTGGTGCGCGACGGGCTTACCGGTTCATGGAATTCTGCGGCGGACACACTCATGCGATCTCCCGCTACGGCCTCGAGGATTTGCTGCCCGCGAACGTTCGCATGATCCACGGGCCCGGTTGTCCGGTCTGCGTTCTGCCCGCCAGCCGGATCGACATGGCGATCCGGCTCGTCGAGCGGCCGGAGGTCACTCTGTGCGTGTATGGCGACCTGATGCGCGCGCCCGGCTCGCAGGGGCAGTCCCTCATGCGCGCCAAAGCGCTCGGCGCAGACATTCGGATGGTCTATTCGACGCTCGACGCTATCCGGCTCGCCGAACAGGCACCAAACCGGGAGGTGGTCTTCTTTGCTATCGGATTTGAGACCACGACGCCCCCGACGGCGGTGATGGTCCGGATTGCTGAAAAGAAGCGGCTGAGGGGCCTCAGCGTGTTCTGCAACCACGTGCTTACGCCCTCTGCGATGCACAGCATTCTCGAGAACCCGAAGATGCGCAACATCGGTGGGGTCGCAATCGATGGCTTCGTCGGTCCTGCACATGTCAGTACGATCATCGGTACGCAGCCTTACGAGCCCCTGGTGGAACAATTCGGTAAGCCGATCGTCATCGCGGGATTTGAACCGCTCGACGTGATGCAGGCGATCCTGATGCTGGTGCGGCAGGTGAACGAAGGCCGCTACGAGGTGGAGAACCAATACAGCCGTGCAGTGACGCGCCAAGGCAATCGACGCGCCAAGGACGAGGTCTCGCAGGTATTCGAACTGCGTGAGCAGTTCGAATGGCGGGGGCTTGGGCTCGTCTCCAACAGCGGACTGATGCTCAAGCGGGTTTACGCGGGATTTGATGCCGAGGCGCGTTTTGCGATGCACGAGCTGCGTGTCGCCGACAATCCGGCATGCGAGTGCTGCGCGATCCTGCGCGGCGCCAAGCGGCCGGTTGACTGCAAGCTGTTTGGAACCGTCTGCACGCCGGAAACACCCATCGGGTCCTGCATGGTTTCCTCGGAAGGCGCTTGTGCCGCGTATTGGACCTACGGCCGAGTTCGCGATGATCAAGTGAGACGGTTGTCATGAGCCTCAAGGATTATCATGGCAAGCTCGACGTCGAGAACGGACGCGTTGATCTTTCCCACGGATCCGGGGGGCGCGCCATGGCACAACTGATCTCCGGCCTTTTTCACCAAGCCTTCGGTAATGAATGGCTCGCCCGCTGCAATGATCAGTCGGCGTTTGAGGTTGCGGCAGGCAGAATGGTGATGACGACCGACGGCTACGTGATTTCGCCACTGTTCTTTCCCGGCGGCAATATCGGGTCGTTGGCGGTGCACGGCACGATCAATGATGTCGTGATGGCCGGCGCGTGTCCGCTCTATCTGTCGGCTAGCTTCATCATCGAGGAGGGTTTCCGGCTTTCGGATCTAAGGACGATTGCGCAGTCGATGGGCGCGGCGGCGCGCGGTGCCGGCGTTAACATCATCACTGGGGATACCAAGGTCGTCGAGCGCGGCAAGGCGGATGGGTTGTTCATCTCTACGACCGGGATCGGGGTTCTGGCCGATGGGCTCGATTTGTCCGCCGACAAAGCAGTGATCGGGGACCGTGTGCTGGTGTCGGGCAGCCTTGGCGATCATGGGGTGGCGATCATGTCAACCCGCCAGAACACCGCTCTTCAAGTTGAGATCGTCTCGGATTCCGCATCGCTGCATGACTTGGTGGCCGTCATGATGGCGGCCGGCGGGGGCGGCATCCGCGTGATGCGTGACCCCACGCGCGGCGGTCTTGCCGCCACTCTCAACGAGATTGCTCATCAATCTGGCCTCGGGTTCCGTCTGCAGGAAGCGGCCATTCCGGTAAAGCCCGCGGTTGCGGCCACCTGCGAACTCCTTGGGCTTGATCCGATCCATGTCGCCAATGAGGGCAAGCTCGTTGCGATCGTCGCGCCTGATGTCGCTGATGCCGTGCTTGCAGCCATGAAGGCGCATCCGCTCGGGTGCGATGCAGCCGATATTGGCGAGGCCGTAGCTGACGATCGCAAATTTGTGCAAATGGCGACCAGTTTTGGCGGCGGACGAATTGTCGATTGGTTATCAGGCGAACAATTGCCTCGGATCTGCTGAACACGCCACACCCATTTGCGGAGAACATGAGGGAACGATGGTTAAACTGAGCGAGCATGGTCGTCTCAATCCGCTTCGTACCTGTTTGTTTGAAATCCTGCGCAGCTGATTAAAGATCGCCGAATTCCTGCGCCATTTATGCACCTGCCTCGCAATATCGCTGCGCTCTTGCGATTAAAAAGCCCCTCCAGGCAGGGAGTTTTCAAATGAAGGTCGGAGTCCCCAAGGAAATCAAGGCGCACGAATATCGCGTGGGCCTTACCCCTGGAGCCGTCCGCGAATACGTGGCAGCGGGCCACCGCGTGATGATCGAGACCAATGCCGGCGCCGGCATTGGTGCAACCGATGACGATTATCGCGCCGCCGGCGCAACGATTCTCGATTCCGCAGGCGAAATATTCGCGTCGAGCGAGATGATCGTAAAGGTTAAGGAGCCTCAGCCGTCCGAATGGAGCCAACTGCGGGAGAGCCAGATCCTCTTCACTTACCTGCATCTGGCGCCAGACCCGGAGCAGGCCAAGGGGCTCCTGAAATCTGGGTGCACCGCGATCGCTTATGAGACCGTAACTGATGCCCATGGTGGTCTTCCGCTGCTGGCGCCGATGAGCGAGGTCGCGGGTAGGCTTGCGATCGAAGCTGCGGGTAGTGCGCTGAAGCGCAGTGCAGGCGGACGAGGGCTGTTGATCGGTGGAGTGCCCGGTGTTCAGCCGGCTCGGATCGTGGTGATCGGAGGCGGCGTCGTCGGCACGCACGCCGCACGCATGGCGGTCGGTTTGGGCGCGGAGGTCACCATTATCGACCGTTCGATACCCCGGCTCCGCGAGTTGGACGAGCTATTCGAAGGGCGCGTTCGTACCAGATTTTCCACCATCGAATCCGTGGAGGAGGAGGTATTTGTGGCCGATGTGGTGATTGGTGCGGTGCTCGTTCCAGGAGCGAGCGCGCCGAAGCTGGTCCGCCGGAGCATGCTGAGCTCAATGCGCAAAAGGGCGGTCATCGTGGATGTCGCTATCGATCAAGGCGGCTGCTTTGAGACATCGCACCCAACCACTCACGCTGATCCAACTTACGAAGTGGATGGCATCATTCACTACTGCGTCGCGAATATGCCCGGCGCTGTGCCGCTAACCTCGAGCCAGGCGCTGAACAACGCCACACTGCCGTTTGGTTTGGCTCTGGCCAACAAGGGCTTTGCCGCCGTGCTTGAGAATCCGCACCTGCGCGCGGGCCTCAATGTCCATCGGGGCCGGCTGACTTACAAGGCGGTTGCCGACAGTCTCGGGCTCCCCTTCTCTCCGATCGAACAGGCTGCGGCCTGATTCCCAGAGGCCCACACGGGCGTTTCCTCCCTGACTTGGGCCACCCTTTGGCTTTTTTTTGGCACTTTCGATCTGCCGAGCCCCGCTGGCGTCTCTTCGGAGTGCGGACCGAAGCCGAGGGGGCAACAGACGATCGCGCTTGGCTTTCGGTCGTCCCCGTGATGCGAGCCCAAGTAGTTCCGTCCTCTACAGGGAAAGCAGATTGCCGGTAATCCGCGGGGATTGAACATTGCCTGCCGCGGCTCGCCAGAAGGACCGCGATCATCGAAGCGACCTTTATCTGCGCGATCGGGCACGACGTTTTCTGGCTGTGCTGTGGAGAGGCGAGCTGGACTGACGAACCTCGCCTCATCGGCCGACCACCGCCGGATCGACCCTGCGCTCCAACTACGCGTCGAGATTAAGCTGCCGTGAGGCCAATTGTAGCATTTGCGACAACCGTTGAGGCGGCGACATGCCTTGGAAAATAGCCGAGAAAAATCAAGCCCAGGCTCTTTGGCATAAGACTTGAAAGCAAGAAGCGGTCCGCACTTTGCTTATGGAATCGCAGTAATGGCCTACAAGATAATCGCGTCCCAGTGCACCGTCTGTGGCGCGTGTGAGTTCGAATGTCCGAACGCGGCGATTAGCCTGAAAAACGACATATATGTGATCAATCCGGCCCAGTGCACTCAATGTGAAGGTCATTTTGACGCGCCGCAATGCGCTGTCGTTTGCCCAGTGCCCGACACCTGCGTACCGGCATAGGGGTTAGCTCATGAGGGGGACTCCGGCACAAAGCAGGATGAAGACTCTAGCGACAGCATTCGGCGTGCGTTGCGCGCTGCGTGTCTCCCGAACAGTTGGCTGGATCGGGGGCCTGATTCTCTCACCCGCTGATCCCGCGTTGGCCATGACTTGCACGATCAGCTTGGAGGGGGCGTGGGCCAATCATCGTTGGCTGGAGTGTTCCGTGGGGGAGCGGAGTAGACAATGGTAGCTGTGCCAGAGACGGTCGAGCGCGTCCGGCGCATCGACGTCGACCAGTATCGATATGGGTTTGAGACGCAGATCGAGTCCGACAAGGCCCCGAAGGGGCTGTCGGAAGACACCGTCCGCTTCATCTCCGCAAAGAAGAATGAACCGGCCTGGATGCTGGAATGGCGCCTGGAGGCGTATCGCCGCTGGCTGACCATGACAGAGCCGACCTGGGCGCGCGTCGACTATCCGAAGATCGACTACCAGGACATCTACTACTACGCGGCGCCGAAGCCGAAGAAGATGCTGTCCTCGATCGACGAGATCGATCCGGAAATCCTCAAGACCTACGAGAAGCTCGGCATCCCGTTGCGCGAGGTCGCGATCCTCGAGGGCGTCGAGCCGCCGCCCGGCGGTGAGCAGACGCCGAACCGCAAGATCGCGGTCGACGCCGTGTTCGACTCGGTCTCGGTGGCGACCACCTTCCAGAAGGAGTTGAAGGCGGCCGGCGTGATCTTCATGCCGATCTCGGAGGCGATCCGCGAGCATCCCGAGCTGGTGCAGAAATATCTCGGCACCGTGGTGCCGACCTCCGACAATTACTTCGCGACATTGAATTCGGCGGTCTTCTCCGACGGCTCGTTCGTCTACGTGCCGCCGGGCGTGCGCTGCCCGATGGAGCTGTCGACCTATTTCCGCATCAACGAGCGCAACACCGGCCAGTTCGAGCGCACGCTGATCATCGCCGACAAGGGCTCCTACGTCTCCTATCTCGAAGGCTGCACCGCGCCGCAGCGCGACGAGAACCAGCTGCACGCCGCCGTGGTCGAGCTCGTCACGCTCGATGATGCCGAGATCAAGTATTCGACGGTGCAGAACTGGTACCCGGGCAATTCGGAAGGCAAGGGCGGTATCTACAATTTTGTCACCAAGCGTGGCGACTGCCGCGGCAGGAACTCCAAGATCTCCTGGACCCAGGTCGAGACCGGCTCGGCGATCACCTGGAAATATCCGAGCTGCATCCTGCGCGGCGACAATTCGAGCGGCGAGTTCTACTCGATCGCGATCTCGAACGGTTTCCAGCAGGTCGATAGCGGCACCAAGATGATTCACCTCGGCAAGAACACGTCGAGCCGGATCATTTCGAAGGGCATCGCCGCCGGCAACTCGCAGACCACCTATCGCGGCCTGGTCAGCGCTCATCGCAAGGCCACCGGCGCGCGCAACTACACCGCCTGCGACTCGCTCCTGATCGGCGACAAATGTGGCGCGCACACCGTGCCCTATGTCGAGGCCAAGAATTCCTCGGCGACGTTCGAGCATGAAGCGACGACGTCGAAGATTTCCGAGGACGTGCTGTTCTACTGCGTGCAGAGAGGCTTGAGCGAGCAACAGGCCACTGGCCTCGTCGTCAACGGTTTCGCGAAAGACGTGCTGCAAAAGTTGCCGATGGAGTTCGCGGTGGAAGCGCAGAAGTTGATCTCTATCTCGCTCGAGGGATCCGTCGGGTAACTAAACGTTTCCGCGAGCCCTTGTGATTGCGGCTTGCGTTCTGGATAACGCATTTCAGGGGCAGGTTAAAATGGCGCTACTCGAAGTCCGAGATTTGCATGTTGGTATCGAGGGCTGCGAAATTCTTCGCGGCCTCGATCTTACGGTCAATGCGGGTGAGGTGCATGCGATCATGGGGCCGAACGGCTCCGGCAAGTCCACACTCAGTCACGTTATCTCCGGCAAGCCCGGCTATCAAGTGAGCGCCGGCCAAATCTTATTCAACGGTGAGGACCTGCTCGCGATGGAAGCAAACGAGCGCGCCACTAGGGGCGTATTTCTTGCCTTCCAATATCCGGTGGAAATTCCCGGGGCGACCACCATGAACTTCCTGCGCGCGGCGCTGAACGCCCAGCGCAAGGCGCGAGCACAAACGGAATTCTCCACCCCCGATTTTATAAAACGCGTTCGCGAGGTTGCTAATTCGCTCAATATACCGCAAGGCATGCTCAAGCGCGGCCTCAATGTCGGATTTTCCGGCGGCGAGAAGAAACGCAACGAGATTTTGCAGATGGCGCTGCTCGAACCGAGTCTGTGCATCCTGGACGAGATAGATTCCGGCCTCGACATTGACGCGCTGCGGATTGTCGCGGGTGGCATCAACTCTCTGCGTTCGTCGGAGCGCGCGATGATTGTAATCAGCCACTATCGGCGGCTTCTCGACTACATCGTGCCGGACGTTGTCCACGTGATGTCGAAAGGGCAGATAAGAAAGAGCGGCGGAAAAGAACTCGCGCTGGAGCTTGAGGCTTGTGGCTACGCACAATTCGAAGACGCGGCGTGACCGCGCACGAGATTTCCCGATGAAGCAGGTTGTGACCAAAACCGCCGCCGGGCGCGCAACGGACAATGTCTTTGCCGCGGCGCATGGACGGTTGCCTGGCTCCGGGCTCGTCGCTCATATCCGTGCGAGGGCGTTCGAAGCCTACGAGCGTGCCGGCCTCCCGCATCGGCGCATCGAGGCCTGGAAATACACCGATCTGCGCACCCTGATTGGCGCGGTCCTGCCACTCGCTCCGCGACCCGATGCGACTGCGCTGGTGCGCGCAGCGGCGTCGGTTAAGCAAACAGCAGTCGATCGGGCGGTCAAACTCGTCCTGGTGGATGGTATATTCGTACCGAGCCTTTCCGATTTGGACAGTCTGGAAGACGGGGTCGCTGTGCGGTCGCTCCGGGAGGTCCTGGAAGATACGACCGACAGCGCGATGGCCGGCCTGGTGCTGTCGACGACGACAGATGCGGTGATCTCGCTCAATGCGGCTATGGCGACCGATGGCTTGGTGATTACGATTTCTGACGGCGAAGCGGTGAAGCGTCCGATTCAGATCGTTCACGTCACGACCGGATCGTTGGTGTCCAACTTCACGCGTTCCTATCTGCAACTCGGCCAAGGCGCGCATGCGGCCTTAGTGGAGAGTTTCGCCTCGGTTGAAGGCGCGAGCGGCTATCAGACCAACGATGCGACAATTGCCCTGGTTGGTGACGAGGCGAGCCTTTCGCATATCCGACTGGCGGCCGACGCCGCTGACGCGGTGCATATCTCATCAAGCATCATCGCGGTCGGCGCCAGGGCGAAGCTGGGTCTCTTCAGCATGACCTGCAGCGGCTCCGTCAGTCGCTACCAGGGATTCGTCACGCTGACTGGCGAGGGATCCAAGCTCTCGGCGAACGCCGTCAATCTCATCAGGCACAAGCAGCACGTCGACACGACAATGGTGGTCGATCACGCCGTGCCACATTGCACCAGTCGGGAGAAGTTCCGTGCGGTCATCGACGAATGCGGCCGTTCGGTGCTCCAAGGCCAGATTGTCGTTCGTCCTGGCGCGCAGAAGGCGGACGCCACCCTGACGACGCGAGCGCTGCTTCTGTCCGACGAGGCCCGGGCCGACAACAAGCCCGAACTCGAAATCTTGGCCGACGACGTGAGTTGCGGCCACGGATCGACGTCAGGTGCGCTGGACGGTGCTCTCGTATTTTATCTGCGTGCTCGTGGTCTATCCGAGAAGGACGCGCAGGCGTTGCTGATTGGAGCATTCCTGGGCGAGGCGATTGAGGAAATCGCCCCCGAGAGCCTGCGCGATTTCGTGACCGCGCAAACTGAACACTGGATGCAGGCGCGGAGATGAGCGTGCATCCAGCGATGAGCAATGGCAGGTACGAGGTCAACCGTCTGCGTGCGGACTTTCCTGCGTTGAGCATGACGGTCTATGGCAGGCCGCTGGTCTATCTCGACAATGCCGCCTCGGCTCAGAAGCCGAAGGCGGTACTTGACCGCATGATGCAGGTCTACTCAAGCGAATATGCCAACGTGCATCGCGGTTTGCACTACCTCGCTAACGCTGCGACCGAGGCGTATGAAGGCGCGCGTGCCAAGCTGGCGCAATTTGTGAACGCCCGTCTAAACGAAGAGATCATCTTCACCCGCAGCGCCACCGAGGCAATCAATCTGGTCGCCCAGACCTTCGGCCGTGAACGCGTCACCCCGGGCGATGAGATCGTTCTCTCGATGATGGAACATCATTCCAACATCGTGCCGTGGCATTTTCTCAGAGAGCGCCACGGTGCGGTGATCAAATGGGCACCAGTGGATGATGACGGCAACTTCCTGCTGGATGCCTTTGAGCAGCTCCTGACCCGGCGCACCAAGATGGTTGCGATCACACAAATGTCGAATGCTCTGGGGACCATCTTACCGGTAAAGGAGGTGGTGAGGATCGCGCACGCTCGCGGTATCCCGGTGCTGATCGATGGTTCGCAAGGATGCGTCCATCTGAACGCCGACGTCTGCGGCATCGATTGCGATTTCTACGTGATGACGGGCCACAAACTCTATGGTCCGACCGGCATCGGCATGCTCTACGGCAAATCTGAGCATCTGGCGTTGATGCCACCCTTCAATGGCGGGGGCGAAATGATCCGTGAGGTCTCACGTACCGGCGTCATCTATGGTGATCCGCCGCACCGCTTCGAAGCGGGTACGCCACCGATCGTCGAGGCGGTCGGTCTGGGGGCGGCTGTGGACTACATCAATTCAATAGGCAAGAAGCAGATCCGCGAGCACGAAAGCGCACTGCTTGCTTACGCTCAGCAGCAGCTGGCGGACATCAACTCCGTGCGCTTGATCGGGACACCAGCCGAGAAGGGGCCGATCATCTCCTTTGATATGAAGAATGCGCATGCGCATGATATTGCCACCGTCATCGACCGCGCAGGTGTGGCGGTGCGGGCAGGGGCCCATTGCGCGATGCCGCTGCTCAAGCGGTTCGGTGTTCTGGCGACATGCCGTGCGTCCTTCGGCCTCTACAACACACGTGAAGAGATTGATACGCTCGTCGGTGCGCTCATCAAGGCACGGCAGCTGTTCTCGTGAGACGGCGAGTGTGCCACGTCTAAGTGGCTACGGAGCTTGCATCGACCTCGGCGGGCGATGACGTCATACACAAGACCATCATCGTCTTCGCTGAAGGTAAGCATCCGTCGTGCCCTGCAGCATAGATGGTATTGGCAAGCCGGAGCCGCCAGCCACCCGCTCGTCCATGTTAGCGGCCGTCCCGCCGAGCGCGATCGCAAAATCTTGCAATCGGCGGCAACTTCGCGTCTTCGAGAACTGCGCGGCGCAACTTCGCGCATAGCCGGCACTTGTTCCATTTCGAACAGGGTAAACGAAGAAGTCTCCGCGCAAAGCGCGATGTCGCGTTCGCAACAACAACCAGCCTCATCGCACGAGCCGCGCTAACTGTGTCTATTTGTTCTGGTTTTTGCGCTCCCGATGGACTGGCATGCTCGTTGCAAAAGTCTTGGTCAGCAAGAAGCTCTTCCAACCGCTAACCCTTGAAGGACATCAGCATGAGTCTCGCCACGACCCAGAGCATTGCAGAAATCAGGGCTCGTAACAAACAGCTGATCGACGAGGTGCTGAAGGTCTATCCAGAGAAGACCGCGAAGCGGCGTGCCAAGCATCTGAACGTTCACCAGGCCGGGAAGTCCGATTGCGGAGTCAAGTCCAACATCAAATCCATACCTGGTGTGATGACAATCAGAGGCTGCGCCTATGCAGGATCCAAGGGAGTGGTCTGGGGGCCGATCAAGGACATGGTCCATATCAGCCATGGCCCGGTTGGCTGCGGCCAGTATTCGTGGGGCTCGCGTCGCAACTACTACGTTGGCACAACGGGCGTCGATAGTTTTGTGACCCTGCAATTCACCTCCGATTTCCAGGAGAAGGACATCGTATTCGGAGGCGACAAGAAGCTGGTTAAAGTCCTTGACGAAATCCAGGAGCTTTTCCCGCTCAACCACGGCATCACCATCCAATCGGAATGCCCGATCGGATTGATCGGGGACGACATCGAGGCCGTGTCAAGGTCAAAATCCAAGGAATATGGCGGCAAGACCATCGTGCCGGTCCGCTGTGAGGGCTTTCGCGGTGTGTCGCAGTCGCTTGGCCACCACATCGCCAACGACGCGGTGCGCGATTGGATTTTCGACAAGCTCGACCCCGACGGCAAACCAAAGTTCGAGCCGACGCCCTACGATGTTGCGATCATTGGAGACTACAATATCGGCGGCGATGCCTGGTCATCGCGAATTCTGCTGGAGGAAATGGGCCTGCGGGTGATTGCACAGTGGTCCGGCGACGGTTCACTCGCCGAGCTCGAAGCAACGCCAAAGGCGAAGCTCAACATTCTGCATTGCTACCGTTCGATGAACTACATCTCGCGTCATATGGAGGAGAAGTTCGGTATCCCCTGGTGCGAGTACAACTTCTTCGGACCTTCAAAGATTGCAGAATCGCTGCGCAAGATTGCCGGCTATTTCGACGACAAGATCAAGGAGGGTGCCGAGCGGGTGATCGAAAAGTACCAGCCGCTGGTGAATGCCGTGATCGCAAAATATCGCCCGCGCCTGCAGGGCAAGACGGTGATGCTGTACGTCGGCGGGCTTCGTCCGCGTCATGTGATTGGCGCCTACGAGGACCTCGGCATGGAAGTCGTGGGAACCGGATACGAGTTCGGTCATAACGACGACTATCAGCGCACCGCCCAGCATTATGTAAAGGACAGCACGCTCATCTACGACGACGTCAACGGCTATGAGTTCGAGCGCTTCGTCGAAAAGCTCCAGCCTGATCTGGTCGGCTCGGGCATCAAGGAAAAGTACGTTTTCCAAAAGATGGGTGTGCCGTTCCGGCAGATGCATTCCTGGGACTATTCGGGCCCATATCACGGCTATGACGGCTTTGCGATCTTTGCTCGCGACATGGACATGGCTGTCAACTCGCCGATCTGGAAGAAGATGAAGGCACCTTGGAAGGAAGCCTCGAAAGCCAAGCTCTTGGCTGCAGAATAACAAGCACTTGGTTCCACAATAGAGCAACCGATCCCGCTCTCTGCGGAGAGTTGGGCGATATCAATTTCGATAGTGAAGGATCCTAACATGGCGCAGAGTGCAGAACATGTGCTCGATCATCTCGAACTGTTCCGCGGTCCAGAATACCAACAAATGCTGGCCGACAAGAAGTTGTTCGAAAATCCCCGCGATCCTGCCGAGGTCGAACGTATCAAGGAATGGACGAAAACCCCCGAATATCGCGAAAAGAATTTCGCGCGGGAGGCGCTTGCGGTAAATCCGGCCAAAGCCTGCCAGCCGCTTGGCGCCGTTTTCGTCTCAGTCGGTTTTGAGGGCACGCTGCCCTTCGTCCATGGCTCGCAAGGCTGCGTGGCCTATTACCGCAGCCATCTGTCGCGGCACTTTAAGGAGCCGAGCTCCTGCGTGTCTTCGTCGATGACGGAAGACGCCGCTGTGTTCGGGGGGCTGAACAATATGATCGACGGCCTCGCCAACAGCTACAACATGTACAAACCCAAGATGATTGCGGTCTCGACGACCTGCATGGCTGAGGTAATCGGCGATGACCTCAACGCCTTCATCAAGACGTCGAAGGAAAAAGGCTCGGTTCCGGCAGAGTTCGACGTGCCCTTCGCACATACGCCGGCGTTCGTCGGCAGCCACGTCACGGGCTACGACAACGCACTCAAGGGCATTCTCGAGCATTTTTGGGACGGCAAGGCCGGAACGGCGCCGAAGCTGGAACGCAAGCCAAATGAGGCAATCAACATCATCGGCGGCTTTGATGGCAATACCGTTGGAAACCTTCGCGAGATCAAGCGAATCTTGGCATTGATGGGCATCGAACATACGGTTCTCGCCGATAACTCTGAAGTCTTCGATACCCCGACCGATGGCGAGTTCCGGATGTATGACGGCGGCACCACGCTGGAAGACGCGGCGAACGCGATTCACGCCAAGGCGACAATCTCCATGCAGCAATGGTGTACGGAAAAAACGCTGCCGTTCGTGTCCGAGCATGGCCAGGACGTCGTGTCTTTCAATTATCCGGTCGGTGTGTCCGCAACGGATGATTTTCTCGTGGCGTTATCACGCATCAGCGGCAAGGAGATTCCGGAGGAGCTCGCGCGAGAGCGTGGCCGCTTGGTTGATGCCATCGCGGACTCCAGCGCGCATATCCATGGCAAGAAGTTCGCGATCTATGGCGATCCGGATCTCTGCTATGGGTTGGCTGCCTTTCTGCTCGAACTCGGCGCCGAACCGACCCATGTGCTGTCCACCAATGGCAACAAGGCGTGGCAGGAAAAAATGCAGGCGCTGTTTGCAAGCTCGCCATTTGGTCAGGGCTGCCAAGCCTATCCGGGGCGGGACCTCTGGCACATGCGCTCGCTCCTGTTCACGGAGCCGGTTGACTTTCTGATTGGCAATACACACGGCAAGTACCTGGAACGGGACACTGGAACGCCACTGATCCGCATCGGGTTTCCAATTTTTGATCGGCATCACCATCACCGCTCCCCCGTGTGGGGCTATCAGGGCGGCCTGAATGTACTGGTGAAGATCCTCGACAAGATCTTCGATGAAATCGACAAGAAGACCAATGTTCTTGGCAAGACTGACTATAGCTTCGACATCATTCGTTGATGGCGGAGAGTGCGCGTGCCATCGCCGGAACACTCGCCGATGGCGCGCGTGCAACATGGTCGGCAGAGAGTTGCTTTCGCAGAGAGGAAAAAGCTGATGAGTTCGCTAGCGGCCACGGTCCAGGATATCTTCAGCGAGCCGGGCTGCGCCAAGAATGGCAATAAGTCGGAGGCTGAGCGCAAGAAGGGTTGCACCAAGCAACTGCAGCCGGGCGGCGCTGCGGGCGGGTGTGCCTTCGACGGCGCCAAGATTGCGCTGCAGCCCTTTACCGACGTCGCTCACCTCGTGCATGGTCCGATCGCATGCGAAGGCAATTCTTGGGACAATCGCGGCGCGGCGTCCTCCGGCTCTAGTCTGTGGCGCACGGCATTCACAACCGATATGAGCGAAACCGATATCGTATTTGGGGGCGAGAAGCGGCTCTGCAAAGCGATCAAAGAGATCATCGACAAGCGCGACCCGCCCGCAATCTTCGTCTATCAGACCTGCATCCCGGCCATGATCGGCGACGATATCAACGCGGTCTGCAAGGCGGCGTCTCAAAGGTTCGGCAAGCCGGTGATTCCGATCAATTCCCCGGGGTTCGTTGGTTCCAAGAACCTCGGTAACAAGCTCGCCGGCGAGGCCTTGCTCGACTATGTAATCGGAACGCAGGAGCCGGACTACGCCACACCGTACGATGTAAACCTGATCGGAGAATTTAATCTCTCGGGAGAGCTCTGGCAGGTAAAGCCGTTGTTCGAAGAGCTTGGCATTCGGATTCTGTCTTGCATCTCGGGCGATGGCAAATATCGCGAAGTCGCTTCATCCCATCGCGCACGGGCAGCGATGCTGGTGTGCTCGAAGGCCATGGTCAACGTCGCACGCAAGATGGAGGAACGCTACGGGATCCCGTTCTTCGAAGGGTCGTTCTACGGTATTCAGGATTCGAGCTATTCGCTGCGCCAGATCGCCCGCTTATTGGTTGAACGTGGCGCGCCGCAAGAGCTGCTCGGGCGCACCGAAGCGGTGATCGCACGCGAGGAGGCGAGAGCGTGGGCTGCGATCGAACCGTACAAGCCACGATTCAAAGGCAAGAAGGCTTTATTGATTACCGGCGGCGTCAAGTCATGGTCGGTCGTTGCGGCGCTACAGGAAGCCGGCCTCGAAATGGTCGGAACCAGTGTGAAGAAGTCGACGAGGGAGGACAAGGAACGCATCAAGCTGCTCATGGGGCAAGATGCCCACATGATCGAGGATATGACGCCGCGCGAAATGTACAGAATGCTGAAGGACGCCAAGGCGGACATCATGCTCTCGGGCGGCAAATCGCAGTTCGTTGCACTGAAGGCGGCGATGCCCTGGCTCGATGTCAACCAGGAGCGTTGCCACGCCTATATGGGATATGTCGGAATGGTCAAGCTGGTGGAGGAGATCGATAAGTCGCTCTCTAACCCGATGTGGAACCAGCTACGTCGACCGGCGCCATGGGAGGCTTTGGCCAAGGCGATGGTGCATATGCAATCGCCGGTGGCGGCGATCGCGCACGATCCGGCGCTCGCCGAAGCGGCGCGGCGCGCGAGAAAGATCTGCTCCTGCAACACAGTCGATCTCGGCACGATCGAAGATGCGATCTACGCGCATGGCCTGAGGAGCGTCGAGGCAGTCAGAAATCACACCAATGCCGTCGGTGGCTGCTGCAAGCGACGCATCGAGGACGTCCTGGCGTCCGCGCCGCCCGCCGGGCTGCAGGCCGCCGAATAGGAAGGTGTCATGGCCATCGCGACGTTGCCGACAAAAGCATGCGCGGTTAACCCGTTGAAGATGAGCCAGCCGATCGGCGGCGCATTTGCGTTCATGGGGCTACGCGGGGCGATGCCGCTTTTGCACGGCTCACAAGGTTGCACCTCCTTCGGGCTCACCCTCTTTGTGCGGCATTTCAAGGAGGCTGTACCGCTGCAGACCACTGCGATGAGCGAGGTCGCGACCGTGCTCGGCGGCTATGAGAATCTCGAGCAGGCGATACTCAATATCTACAATCGTACCAAGCCAAAGATCATCGGAATCTGCTCGACCGGTGTCACCGAGACCAATGGAGACGATGTCGATGCCTACCTCAAGCTGATCCGGGACAAGCATCCGCAGCTTGCGAAATTACCGCTGGTCTATGTTTCGACGCCTGATTTCAAAGGGGCGTTCCAGGACGGCTGGGAGAAGGCCGTGGCGAGCATTGTGGAGTTGCTGGTGGAAGGGCCAAACGTCAATGGCCTGCGCGATCCATCGAGGGTGAATGTTCTTCCAGGATGCCACCTCACGCCGGGTGATCTTGATGAACTTCGTGCCATCCTGGAGGATTTTGGGTTGCGGCCGTCCTTCCTGCCTGATCTGGCGGGGTCGCTCGATGGGCATATCCCTGATGACTTTACCCCAACGACCATCGGCGGCATCGGCGTGGACGAAATCGCGAGCATGGGTCGCGCAGGGTGGACTATCGCAATAGGCTGGCAGATGCGGCGAGCAGCAGCGGTCATGCAGGCCAGGACCGGCGTGCCATTTCGTCTGTTCGAGCGGTTATGCGGTCTCGGTCCGAACGACGAATTCATGACTTTTCTGAGCGAGATCAGCGGCCGCCCCATGCCATCGAAATATCGGCGCCAGCGCGGCCAGCTCACCGACGCAATGCTGGACGCTCACTTCCATATTGGCGGTCGCAAACTTGCAATCGCGGCCGAGCCAGACCTGCTGTTCGACCTGTCCAGTATGTTGCACGAGATGGGCGCGCAGGTGAGCGCGGCCGTGACGACCACGCAGTCGGCGGTAATCGAGCGGGTAAAGACCGAGGAGGTGCTGATCGGCGATCTTGAGGATCTGGAAGAGCTAGCCAGAACAAAGCATTGCGACCTGCTGATCACGCATTCGCATGGCAGGCAGGCGGCGGCCCGGCTGAAAATCCCGTTCTATCGAGCCGGTTTTCCGATGTTCGATCGGCTTGGCGCAGGGCACCAACTATCCATCGGTTATCGTGGCACGCGCGATCTCATCTTTGATATCGCCAATCTTGTGATCGCGGACCGCGAGGAGAATCATCAGCCGACGCCGGATAGATGGAGGCCTTCGGCGGCACTGCCGCTAGCGTCGGGCCACCGCAGCGCAGCTGGGAGGTCGACTGCATGAAGGTCGCATTCGCCACGCAAGACCTAAGACGCGTCGATGCCCATTTTGGTTGGGCAAAGAATATCGCCATCTATGATGTCGCGCCCAGCGGGCACGTGTTTCTCAAAGCGGTGGAGTTCGAGGGAGATCTCAAGGCAGACGGCGACGACGACAAGCTGGCGCCGAAGATCGAGGCGATCAAGGATTGTGCAATCCTGTACGTTGCCGCCATCGGCGGTGCCGGCGCTGCGCGGGTCGTGGCCAACAACATCCATCCTATCAAGGTGAACAAGCCAGAAAACATCCTTGCGCTGCTCGAAAAGCTCGAGCGCGTATTGAAGGGCACGCCGCCGCCGTGGCTGCGCAAGGCCTTGGCGAAGGACCAACGGCGCACATTCGAGTTCGACGAATGAGGTGAGATGACCGAGGCCGCAGAGATGGCGCAGCAGGGCGACGCCCTTGATTCCCCGTTCCTCAAGGAGCTGGTCAAAATATGGCGCGCTCAGGATACCAACGGAGCCTGGGAGGCCAAGAGCGATTTCGAGCTGCTTGAACCCTATATCTTGGACAAGGAAAAGCGGCGGGCACTGCCGATTGTCGGCGATCCTGATCCCGACACGCTGTGGCGGCTGGAGCTGTTCTTCAACGCAGTCGCACTCTCGATCGAGAGGGCCACCGGCGTGATGATCCAGCCGATGCTGAAGATGCATCATGAAGGCTTTGGCCGCATGGTGCTGATCGGGGGTCGGCTGATCGCCGTGAACAAGCAGCTGCGCGATATGCATCGGTTCGGCTTCGACAACCTCGCAAAGCTCGCGCAGGAGGGTGACAAATATGTCAGGGCCGGAATCGACTTGATCCGGAAATTTCCGGACGTGGCAAACTATTGAGGGAACTCATGAGCGATCGTGAACTACTGAAGGCGGAGTTAAAGAAACTCTCGGCCAAAGCGCTACAAGCCAAAATGGATCTGCACGACCTCTCGGAAGAACTTCCCATCAACTGGACATCGATCATGGTGGTGGCGCAGAAGGCGTATGATGCCTATGCTGAACTCGAACGCAAGAGCCATGAATTGGAGGCCCTGGAAAATAGCTAAAGGAGTCCGATTCATGTCATTTGCGACGCGCGATGGCCGCGACTGGACGCCGGACTATTTGATCTCGATAGATGCCAACAAGTGCATCGGCTGTGGCCGCTGCTTCAAGGTGTGCGGTCGAGACGTCATTATGTTGAAAGGAATCAACGAGGAGGGGGAGCTCGTCGACCTCGACGAGGACGAGGAAATTGAAAAGAAAATCATGGTTTTGAATGATCACGGCGCCTGCATCGGCTGCGGCGCCTGCGCCAGAGTTTGTCCGGCCAATTGCCAGACCCACGGTTCAGCCGCGGCCGAAGCTGCGTGAGCGAAGGCAGGATCGTTCTCCGCGGCAGGCGCAATGGACGCGACGGACGAGACCCATAGCCGATCTCGTGTAGCCCCAAACTGAGGCTGGGCCAGCGTGGGTGATAGCCTCGATTGTTGGACGGAGCGAGCGGAGACATTGCGGTTGGGCTCGCAGAAGGCAAGCCATACATTTGAGTCGTAATCCTGTGGAGAAGATCCTTCGCAAGCTCTATGTTTTCGTGGAAGGACGTCCTGTACCGATCCGGGCTCGCAGAATCGGGTGAACTAGGCGCGATCCAGATTGTAATCGTTCGGAGAATGCCAGCTCCCCGAAGTAGGGCGCATTCCTCCAGATGGTTCCGATTATGTCCCGTAGCTTGTCCTCTTCAGGAACAGGGGAGCCGTACCTTGGCCTCGGTGCCGCCAACGATAGATCCATGACCGATCGCGTTGACGGGGAATCTGGTGACGGCAGCAGTTAGTTGTTCCTTCCGTACCCGTCTTGGTTTGGGTGTCGTTGCACCGGACCGGAGGGACAGTGCAAGAACGTATGCGGGATCGTCGAGATCGGTAGCGCACTAGAGCGTGATCGTTTTGGTCTGAATCGATTGGGGATTGAACGAAGCCGCTGGCGCGGCATGTAGGGAGGCATGGCAAGGATTGCCTCCTGTCTGAGAGGATTGCGGGTTTTCGAAGCCCAACCCTTTAGACAGGAGGTTTTCCGATGGCTGAGATCAGCCCACTTCGCCGCCGCATGATCGAGGACATGACGGTCCGCAATCTGTCACCGGCGACGCAGCAATCCTACCTCAACGCCGTAGCGAAGTTGAGCCGATATTTCGGTCGTTCTCCCGACCGGCTCGACCTCGAGGATATCCGTGCCTTCCAGGTACATCTGGTTGCGACGGGGATGTCCTGGCCGGCACTGAACCAGATCGTCTGCGCACTGCGGTTCTTCTACGGTGTGACGCTTGGTCATGACACCGTTCCGGAGCGCATCGCCTATGCGCGTAAACCGCGTAAACTACCGGTCGTGCTGAGCACCGACGAGGTCGTACGCTTCCTGGAAGCAATCCCAAGCCTCAAGAGCCGTACCGCGTTGACCACCGTCTATGCCGCAGGCTTGCGCGTATCGGAAGTGGTCCTCTTGAAGGTTGTCGACATTGATAGCCAACGGATGTTGATCCGGGTCGAGCACGGCAAGGGCGGCAAGGACCGTTACGTTATGCTCTCGCCGCAGCTTTTGAGGATTCTGCGGACTTATTGGCGGCTCACTCGGCCAAAACGATGGCTATTTCCCGGCCGCGACGACGAGCGTCCGCTCGTCCCGAACGTGCTGCACGCCGCCTGCCGTTCAGCCTGTGCTGCGGCCGGCTTGAGCAAGTCGGTGACCGTGCATACGCTGCGGCACACATTCGCGACCCATCTCCTGGAGAACGGGGCCGACGTGCGCATCATCCAGGTGCTGCTCGGCCATGCCAGTCTGGCCAGCACGGCGCGCTATACCCAAGTCGCCACAAAGACCATCAGCAATACGCCAAGTCCACTTGACCGGCTCCGCCTAGAGGTCGTGCCGCCCGGCTGAGCGGACCTGATGGCTCCGGTTCTGGAGGTGGCGGATATCTTCCGCCGCTACGGCGAAGCGTTTCGGCAAGCCCGTGCCGAGCATTTGGGCCGCGTCGAGCGGCGCGTCATGGGCGCGATCACGGCATGCCGGACGGCTGTGCTCGGCGGCCACGTCGAGCAGTGCGACGACTGCGGCGCCACACGGATCGCCTACAACTCCTGTCGCAATCGGCACTGTCCGAAGTGCCAGGGCGCGGCGCGCGCGCAATGGCTTGCCGAGCGGCAAGCCGAGCTCCTTCCCGTGCCGTATTTCCACGTCGTCTTCACCATGCCGGCCTCCGCCGCGGAGATCGCCTTCCAGAACAAGGCCGTCATCTATGCCATCCTGTTCCGCTGCGCGGCCGAGACGCTCACCACCATCGCGGCCGACCCCAAGCACCTCGGCGCCCAGCTCGGCGTGACCGCCGTCCTCCATACCTGGGGCCAGACCCTGCAACACCATCCGCATCTCCACTGTGTCGTGCCTGGTGGTGGACCTTCGCCCGACGGCATCCGCTGGGTCGCTTGCCGGCCCGGCTTCTTCCTGCCGGTGCGCGTCCTCTCTCGGCTGTTCCGCCGCCTGTTTCTGCAAGAGCTGCAAGCTGCCTTCGTGGCTGGCCAGTTGGGCTTTTTTGGTGATCTCGCCCGTCTCGCCGATCCCGCCGCGTTTACCCAGCGGCTCGATCAGCTCCGACGGACCGACTGGGTCGTCTACGCCAAGCCGCCATTCGGTGGGCCCGAACAGGTGCTGGCTTATCTCGGCCGCTATACGCATCGCGTCGCCATCGCCAACAGCCGGCTGATCTCACTCGCCGATGGGAAGGTGAGCTTTTCCTGGAAGGACTATCGGCAGAATCGCAAAGCCAAAGTGATGGCGCTTGATGCCGATGAGTTCATGCGTCGCTTTCTCCTGCACACCCTGCCGGACGGCTTTCACCGCATCCGCCACTATGGCTTTCTCGCCAATGGCGGACGCAACGATAAAATCGCCCTCTGCCGTCAACTCCTTGACGTCCGCAACGCTCCGGCTGATCAAGAAGCCGGCGGCGATCCCCTCGTCAAATGCGAGATCCCGGTCTGCCCGCATTGCGGCGGCACCATGCGGCGCATCGACGTCGTCCCGCGAGCCTGCGCGCGCGACCATCCGTTTCGTTGTGACACGTCATGACCAGCGCCTGCACCATCCACCCCTTCCGTGATCACCTTCGCGGTGGCAACGTCCGATGTCGCCGTGGCCGCGCTCGTCACCACTCACCCCGTCAGTCATGCGGCCGCGCATCCCAGCACAGCAAATCGCTCGCGGCATCGTGCTCTCGGACCGAGCAATGGCCCCGCTCACGTCCGATCAATGTCTCGCCGACGCACGGCCGCCACAGGCGCGCCTTCTCCGCAGTTGCTTCGGCTGCACTATCCCCATAGCGCCCACAACTCCGCGGCTTCGTTCAATCCGGCTTCTATGAGGTCGCACGCGCCACCGCGTGCGCGGCTCGCGCCTGCTACGCGACCTCACAGAACCCTCAAGAATCCCAAATCAGCGGAGTTCTGATTCAAGATGCTGGCTGGAGGAGGCCAGCATCTGATGGGACGGGCCTATTCTCTTGATTTGCGCGAGCGCGTTGTTGCCGCGGTAGCGGCGGGAGAGAGCTGCCGGTCGGTGGCTGCCACCTTCAAGGTCAGCGTTGCGAGCGTGGTGAAGTGGTCGCAGCGGTTTCGCGCGACCGGAAGCGCGGCGGCGCGGCAGATGGGCGGCAATCGTCCCTACGCGCTGTCTTCCGAACGCGACTGGCTGCTCAAGCGGCTTGCCGAACAGCCGGACGTGACGTTGCGCGCCCTGCGGGCGGAACTGGCCGAGCGCGGGATCAAGGTCAGCTATTACGCGGTGTGGCACTTCTTCGAGCACGAAGGCATCAGCTTCAAAAAAAAGCCTGCACGCCAGCGAGCAGGATCGCCCCGACGTCGCCCGGCGGCGGGCGCAATGGCGAAAATATCAAGGACGGCTTGATCCTTCCCGGCTGGTCTTCATCGACGAAACCTGGGCCAAAACCAACATGACGCGCACCCACGGCCGTGCGCCACGTGGCGAGCGACTGATCGCCAAGGCCCCGCATGGCCGCTGGCGGACGCTGACCTTCCTGGCCGCCCTGCGCCATGATCGCATCGAGGCGCCCTGCGTGATCGATGGTCCGATCAATGGCGAGAGCTTCCTGGCTTACGTCGAGCAAATGCTGGTTCCGACACTTAAGCCTGGCGACATTGTCATCATCGACAACCTCGGCAGTCACAAAGGCAAGACCGTCCGTCGCGCCATCCGCGCCGCCGGCGCAAAGTTGTTCTTCTTGCCGCCCTACAGCCCGGATCTCAATCCGATCGAGCAGGTCTTCGCCAAGCTCAAGACCTTGCTCCGAAAAGCTGCCGAGCGAACCGTCGAAGCAACCTGGATGCGCATCGGCGCTCTACTCGACTGCTTCACGCCCCAGGAATGCGCCAACTACATCGCAAACGCCGGATACGCTTCAACATGAACCAATCATGCTCTAAGAAAAGCATGGAACGGCTGATGGGGGCAAGCGCGGGCCGGCCCTCGACGGACGGTTGCATTTGGTCAATGTCATGCTCAAACCTATGACGTCCCAGCGGTCTGATGTGGCGGTGGTCGCGGATCTGTATCGACAACTGGCCGGTCAGCGAAAAATCAACCATCAGCAATATCACGCAATGCGCGGCTATCGATTGCAGCTCGATGAGCAACGCGTGTTTACACGAATCGCGTGCTGATAGCCTGGTCGTTACGTGGAAGCCGGACAGATGTTCTGCGCCGTGTGGGTCAGCTTACGGTCAGCTAAGCCGCGTATCCTCGTCGTCAGAGCTTGCGCGGCACGAGCTCTACAGCGTGCAATTGTGCCGATAGGAGAGCGATCTGATGTATGGCAGAATCGTTGGCTCATCCAGCCAGTCCCCAAACGCCAGCCAAGCTGATGAATCGGAAGAGGCGGGAGATAGCTCGCGCTTTTCGGAAACGCTTTCAGACGTCGGGTCAGGTGGGTCGTCGCCGGCGTCATACTTTCTGGCTTCGGATCCACCAATAGAAGACATCACCGAATCTTCCTTCAATGCAGGGCTGCGGAGATTTTTGGGCGACGACATCAGGCAGATCGCCAGGAATCCACAAGAGTACTCGGATTTCGTATCCAAGAAGGCTGAGCGCGCGGCAATTGTTGCTGGAGCCTATAGAAGCACTCATTACGATCCGACCAGGCCCGCCCGATTTTACAGCTATCAGTTGGGTAACGAAACTGTTGGGCTCCTAAGAGCAGGAGGTCCGGTTCTCATCGATAGAGAGGATTTCCGGCAACAGTTCGGGCGCAACGATATCACTTCCGTCGTAGACCTTCGGGTGACGCATCCCCTGGCCGAAAATGCGGGCGATATTCTCCTGGAACACCAATTGAGACAGGATGGCGCTAATCCGTTGATCTTGTCAAACCCGGCCTTGCCCGGCATGGAGCCCCGCTTGGCGGAAATGGGTTTTGTTCACTGGGATGAAAATAACTGGGTGCTTGATCCTCATCAGCATCCCGAAGTGTGGACGAAGAATGATAACAACGAGTGGCAGCGAGTAGGCAAGCCCACACAGTACCTTGCTAAGGTAGATGACGGTGATACTGCTACTGAAGAGTGGAACTCTTCTGACGATGATCCGTCATTCTACTTAGAGCGCGCTCTTGCCGGGCTGAGCATGGAGTAAAGCAGTCGCGATAATGCCACCCGGCCAGAAGTGGCCGGCCCGCATTCGCGGAGTGCACGCAGCAGCGACGGTTCTCGCTTGATAGGGCGCACGCCTTCTGCGTGCGCCCTAAGGAAAACCTGTCTCGGATTTGGCGGTGATAGGGTTGCCGCCATCGGCAAGCTCGCCCGACTGCAAAGCGTGAATCATTGCCAGCTATTAAATCGGCTTCATTAACGAGGCGCTCGGTATTGGCACATCGATTCTGATGTCGCCGCCGAGGCCAGTCTGCTCGTCGAGGCGAAGTGGCGACCGGCGAGCGCTAGTCGTAACGCAAACGTTTGCATCGCCGCTCTCGATTAGCTGCCGCTCAGCGAGACGGCCTGCGAGCATCCAGGAGTCATTGTATTCTGTTCGGCTCTGATCGGACCGCATCATTGTCATCACTGTTCAAGCCGCTACGGCCCGCGCATGCACGGGAACGTCGCCGTGTATCCGAAGATCGACGGTACAGAGAGACGGTGTTCCGCCCCTCGTCGAAGACACGCCAAAGTGACGGCCACGCCAATCCGCAGGTCTGGTTTGTTCGGCTGACCAGAACGGCATTGCCGCTCTGTGAGCGACAGCTTGGCGGTTTCCATCAAGTGATCGGAAAAGCTGATGGGCGAAAGCGAAAGCGACGCGGCCGGCCGCACCTGCGCCAATGAGTTGTGCTCGCTGTCGAGCTTGCTCGCTTGGAGTGCCACAAAGCTGAGCCGGTTGGGCGCTCCTACCGGGTCTTGCCTAATTGACGTACAGCGATAACGAGGCACGCCTCGCAATCAACGAGCAGTCAATGCCATCTATGCGATTTGCGGCTTCGACGACATTCCAAGCCGACGGGCGAGGGGATTTGACCTTATGGTCGTCGATGACGAGGGCAATCAACGGCCGTGGTCCATCGTTGTGATCCGATGGGGTAAGAAAGTGCTTGGCTATGTTAACAAATGCCCGCACAACAGCGTCAAACTGGATGTGGAGCGAAACGAGTTCTTCGATCCATATGGCGTCCGACTGATGTGCGGCAAGCACGGAGCGACCTTTGAACTGAGCCACCGGGCGGTGCGTCGAAGGTCCATGTAAGGGGGGAGCGCTTACGCCGATCGCGTTGACAGTTCTGGACGGCGAAATCTGCGTCGTCGGCGTGCGTCTTGTCGAAGACGACGCTCCCTCCGATGAATGAAGCCTGCGCTCAGACCGGCCGATTTTCGTTCCGATTCTTCACGGGTTCCATCCTCTTCAGTCCATCTTCGTACGAGATCTCGTCACAGGACAGATTTAGAGTCTTTGCCGCATCGAGCAGGTAATCCAGCTTGCCACCGGAATCGAGCTTCTTGATGTCGTCCTTGTTGATCCCGACCAGGTCCATCATTTCCTTCCAAACTGTAGACTCGTCGCATGGGAGGACGTGGAAAGTAGCGTTGCCAAGCTTGACCCGGTATTTCGCCAGCAGATCTATGTTGTTGCAGAACATGAAGTAGCTGCCGTCGGGGCTTAATGCGCCGTCCAGCACGCCTGCAACGTCGGCAAGGTACGCAAAGGAATGCAGATAGCCGGCTAGCACCGGAATGGTTCGCTCTCCGTCCTGCGCGATCGTCAAGACTTGTTCGATCGAATAGTCCGGCGGCCGCTTCTCGTCCGCGACCTGGGTTTGGAATTTCAGTGCGACGTCGCCGCGAAAGCCGAACCGGCCAGGTTTAATGGTCCCGCCTTTGAATACGGCATTGAGCAGCCGTCCCTCCTTCTCAAGTCTGCCGAGTGCGGTGTTCTCGATTGCGGTCATCAAAGTTGTCCTCGATCTAAGCGTTTCACCGACGCTCTGGCCGGTGCGAGATGCAATGCAAATTGCTTGCCGTCCATGGGCAGCGGTCCGCGGCGTAGCTTGGAAGGAAAACCGTAAATCGGCTCCGACTAGCTCAAGCAGCTTTGTCGGTAATTCGACACGAGTTCCAAAGCAAACAGGCACGATCCGAAAAGGCAAGCATCATCAAACTCCTGAGCGCTGGCACATGACTTGCCATGAGCAGGCAGTCCTAAGCAGATGAAGGATTAGCCATGATCAACCTGACGGACAGTGCGGTGAACGCGGTCAAGAGTGCGATTTCATCATCGAGGCAGCCAGCTAGTGGCCTGCGCATTATGGTCGAGGCAGGCGGCTGCAACGGGTTCAAATACACGATGGGTCTGGCCGAGGAACCGAAGCCCGACGACAAAGTGATTGAGTGCGGCGACCTGAGGGTGTTTGTCGACGACAAGAGCCATCAACATCTGGTCGGAACAACCATCGACTTCGTGATGGCGCTGGAGAGCCCAGGCTTCACCTTTCACAACCCGAACGCCACCTCGAGCTGCTCCTGCGGAAAATCGTTCAGCTGATATGGAAGAGAGATCAAGCATGCTGGCCGAATCAGAGCAACTCAGGCAATTGCAGGCCGCCGTGAACGGCCGAAAACCGCGCATTCGCGCCGTACTCGAGGAGATCCGACCCATTCTGCAACGGGGTGACGGCAGTCGAGTGATCCGGATCGGTGGCAGCAGGAACATGGTCAGCGTTGGTGGCAGCGCATTCTGCAAGCTCTCGAGCGGGGTGCTGGAAGGCATTCAGGCGTGGCTTGTCGAGAGGCTCGGGGAATTCGTCCGCTTCGTCCCGGCTGCTGCCGTAGCCAAGGCATGAGATTGAGCGGGGGATCAGGTGCAGATTTATCTCGATAACAACGCGACGACGCGGACCGATCCGTCCGTCGTGCAAGCCATGTTGCCCTTCTTCACCGAGCGATTCGGCAACGCGTCGTCCAGCCACGCCTTTGGCGGCGAGGCCGCAACCGCGCTGAAGCAGGCGCGCCGTAGCTTGCAGGATCTGTTGGGGAATGCCGACGATCATGAGATCGTTTTTACCTCAGGTGGGACCGAGGCAAATAATGCTGCCATCCTCTCGGCGCTGGCGAGCCAGGAAGGCCGTGACGAGATCGTTACCACCTCGGTTGAGCACTCCGCGATCCTTTCGCTGGTCGAGCAATTGGCGCCGAAAGGCGTCAAGATACATATCATACCGGTAGATTCCCGCGGCCGGCTCGACATCGAGGCGTTTCGCTGCGCGCTCGGGCCCCGCACGGCGATCGTCTCGACTATGTGGGCCAATAACGAGACCGGTACGATTTTTCCCGTGGAGTTTCTGGCCGGGTTGACCCGTGAGGCAGGCGCGCTGTTTCACACCGATGCGGTCCAGGCCGTCGGTAAGGAACGCGTCGACCTGAAGGACAGTGCGATCGACATGCTGTCGCTTTCGGCGCACAAGCTGCATGGCCCAAAAGGGATTGGCGCGCTCTATCTGCGCAAAGGGACAAAATTCCGCCCGCTGATCTGGGGTGGATCGCAGGAACGTCGGCGCCGCGGCGGTACTGAGAATGTCCCCGGCATCGTTGGTCTTGGAAAAGCTGCGGAACTGGCGGTCGAGCGGCTTGAGCCGGAGCGTGTTCGCATTGGCGCGTTGCGCGACCGCCTGGAGCAGGGGATTTTGCACAGCGGCGAGTGCGCGGTGCTCGGCGATGCTAGCAATCGGCTAACGAACACGGCCAATATCGCGTTCGATGATCTCGAAAGCGAAGCAATCGTCCATCATCTCAATCGTGCGGGCATTGCAGTGTCGCTGGGGGCAGCCTGCAAGTCCGGCTCAATGGAGCCATCGCATGTTCTGCGCGCCATGCGGGTGCCGGAGCGGAGTATGCGCGGCGCGGTGCGCTTTTCTCTGTCGCGTGAAACCTCTGTTGCGGAGGTCGATGAGGTCGTGTGCGTACTATCCGACATCGTGGCTCGCCTGCGCGCCAATTTGCGGGGATCGGCCGGTCAGCCCAGCCATGCGCTGCAGTCGAGGGAGTTGAGCTCGTGAAGATCATGATCCGCCGCGCTCGGGACGCGGGCCTATCGATCTACGTGCCGAAAAAGGATCTTGAAGAGCCGATCGTGGAATCCGAGCACGAGACGCTATGGGGCGGCTGGATCAAAATTGCCAATGGCTGGGTGCTCGATTTGCCGCAGATGGCGAGCGATACGCGCTTGCCGGTAACAATCAACGCCAAGAAACGAGGCGAAGACGGTGACGATCCGTGAATGCGCCCGTGCAGATCGATTTTGTCAATGCGACCGATGCTAAGGCCATTCTCGCGGACGTCGCTGCCGGGCTGAGGGCCGCGAGCATTGTTCCCTATATCGGTCCTGGCCTTGCCGAACTGTCCAGACCCGATGTGCCGACGACACCCGAGGCGTTATCTGCTTTCTTCGCCAGCAAGGTTGCGCTGCCGCGGCGGGCCAAGGGCAATGCATGGGCCGCGGCGCAGCACATCGAAATCAGCAAACATCGCTCCACCGTGACGGCATTGATGGCGCAGGCCTTCGCTCGGCCGGTCGAGCCGACCGCCTTGCACGATCATCTTGCGTCTCTTTCGCTGCCCATCATAGTCGACATATGGTATGATGGCGCGATGCGCCGGGCGTTGGATAAGCGCGATGGGTGGGGCGAAGTGCAGGGTATCACCCGTGCCAGCATTGGCGAGAATCGTTGGTATCGCTTTTATGACTCGATTGGCCAAGAGGTCGACGGTGTCGTGGCGGACAGCTGGACGACGGTGCTGTACAAGCCGCATGGCGGTGTGCAGCCGGCAAAGAACTTCCTGATCTCCCACGCTGACTATGTCGAGGCGCTGACCGAAATCGACATCCAGACACCGATTCCGGACATCATCAAGGAAAGGCGGATCGGACAGAGCTTTCTCTTCATCGGCTGTCGGTTCAACGACCAGCTGTTGCGTAGCTATGCCCGGCAAATCATCAAGCGTTCAGCCAAAACCCACTATGCGATCGTTGATCTGGATGCGCTCTCACGCAATGAGCTCCGCTTTCTGCGCGAGCAGGGCCTGACGCCGCTTGCGATTGGATTGCCTCGCGCAGTCGAGATACTGCTCACCCATTAGTGCGTTGCGAAGCCGGATCGCCAGCTCGCATCGGCCTATTGTCAGATGCCGCATCGCATCAGGGCCAACGGAGAAGGAGCCGGGATCGCGCATGCTTGGAGTTTGAATGAATGCAGCGCCGTGGAGCTCGGCGGCAGAAATACGACGTACTTGTTGCCTTTCAAACATGCGCATCGTTGCTGTTCTTGCATCCGTTGACGTTGCTGTTCCAGCTAACCGTTTGGCGCATGGCTGCAATTGCGTCGACTCTACCATGGCATGTGAGTTGCTACTGCTCTTGCTGAGGCTCTCGGGGCTGGTCCTGGGAAGCCGATGATTGCCTGCAGGGAGACATGGGAGATGAATGCGGTCGTCGGGCGCGGAAAATGTGCCAAAGCTGCGGTAGGTGCCAGCAAGATGGTGCAGCCGGCCGCCGAGCATAAAGGCTGCCGCACCTCGTCCAACTCCGGGCAGGCGAGTTGCGGCTCGCGGGTAGGGCAAGGCGATCTGCCGACCGAGATCTGGGAAAAAGTGAAGAATCATCCCTGCTACAGCGAAGAGGCGCATCATCATTACGCCCGCATGCACGTCGCAGTAGCGCCAGCCTGCAACATCCAGTGCAACTACTGCAACCGCAAATACGACTGCGCCAACGAATCACGTCCGGGCGTGGTGAGCGAGAAGCTCACGCCGGAGCAGGCGGTAAAGAAAGCGCTTGCGGTCGCGGCCACTATTCCCCAGATGACCGTGCTTGGCATCGCCGGTCCCGGCGATCCGCTGGCCAATCCTGAAAAGACGTTCAAGACGTTCGAACTCGTCGCCAAAGCGGCTCCGGACATCAAGCTGTGTCTATCAACCAATGGGCTGAGCCTGCCAGATTATGTTGACGTCATCGCCAAGTCCAAGATTGACCATGTCACGATCACCATCAACATGATCGATCCCGAAATCGGCGCCAAGATCTATCCTTGGATCTTCTTCAACCACAGGCGCCACACCGGCCTCGACGCGGCAAGGGTACTTGCCGACCGCCAGCTGCAGGGCCTGGAGATGCTTAGCGAACGGGGCATCCTGTGTAAGGTCAACTCTGTGATGATCCCGCATATCAACGACGATCACTTGGTTGAAGTGAACAAGGCGGTGAAGTCGCGCGGCGCCTTCCTCCACAATATCATGCCGCTAATCTCCGCGCCCGAGTACGGTACAGTGTTTGGCCTCCACGGTCAGCGCGGTCCGACAGCGCAGGAATTGAAGGCGTTGCAAGATGCTTGCGAAGGGGAGATGAACATGATGCGTCACTGCCGTCAGTGCCGTGCCGATGCTGTGGGTCTGCTCGGAGAAGATCGCAGCGCAGAGTTTACGACCGACCAAGTCATGAAGATGGACGTCAAATACGACCTCGAGATGCGCAAGGCTTACCAAGACCGGGTAGAGGATGAGCGTGCTGCCAAGGCCGCGGCCAGCAAAGAAGAGCTCGGGGAATTGGCCGGAGAGGTGAGCGAGATCACGCTTCTGGTGGCAGTCGCAACCAAAGGCTCCGGCCTGATCAACGAGCACTTTGGACATGCGAGGGAATTCCAAGTCTACGAACTTTCCACATCCGGCACAAAATTTGTCGGCCACCGCCGCGTGGACGTCTACTGCCAAGGCGGTTATGGCGAGGAGGATCGGCTTTCGACCATTATCCGCGGCATCAATGACTGCCATGCGGTGTTCGTAGCCAAAATCGGAGGAAGCCCGAAAAGCAATCTGATCAAGGCTGGAATCGAGCCGGTTGATCAATACGCGCATGAGTTCATCGAGAAGTCGGCGATCTCCTGGTTCCGGTCCTATCTCGATCGGGTGAAAAGCGGTGAGATCCAGCACGCGAAGCGCGGTGACGCGTCGCTTCGGCAGGGAGCCCTGATCTCTGCGGCGTAGGGAGGTTATGTGCCATTCAAGATCATTGCCTCGCAGTGTACGAGCTGCTCAGCCTGCGAACCCTTGTGCCCGAACGTTGCAATCTCTGAGAAGGCGGGGAGCTTCGTCATTGAACCGGCAAAATGTACCGAATGCATCGGCTATTTCGGCGAGCCGCAATGTGTCGCCGCCTGTCCGGTCGACAATACCTGCGTCGTTGACACATCCTTGGCACGCTACCAGGCGCCAGCCTAAAGAACGGATTGCCGCCGCTTGATGATGCGAACCGTGCCCAGGAATGCGCCCATGCGCTTGCTCCTGCGACTGCGAAACGAGCCCGATCGCAGCCTCGCCGTCTGGCCCGGATCTTCGCTTGATGCGAGGGAATGACGCCGATGCGCGCCGGCCAGGACAATGAAGTTGATCGCGCCGTTGCGCGCCGCATCGCGCCGCAGCTGTTCGACCGATTGTTGAGCGATGCGGAGGTCGAGTGCCGCCGTATGCTGGCAAGGGTTGTTCACAATGAGTGGGCGTTAGCCATGGTGAACGACCCGAACGCCCCCGTGCGGTTCGAGAATATGCAGGGACTGTTGCCGAGGGTGCTAACTGCACCGCAGCGCGGTCTTGACCGGCATGTCCGCCTTGAAATGGCGTGCGGCATTGCCGCTGGTGAATCGCCAGATGTCTTCGAAAATGAGGCCAAATCGATGCAGGGCTCGCTTGCGCTGGTACGGCAGCGGCCCTGCATGTCCATGAGGGAGCGCTGCATGAATAAAATCGTTCGCGATAGCGACGTCGTCGAGCTCAGCGGGCCGCCTGTCTTCAGCTTTAGCGAAAAGGTGCGTGCCAATCGCACAATCCGTAATGATGGCACCTTTCGCGGCAAAGAGATTGGCGAGGTTTTGGTCAGGAAGGGAGAGGTGGGTTACGTCGTTTCGATCGGAACGTTCCTGCAGCAATTCTACATCTACGGCGTCGAGTTTGTCGAACGTGGCTACCGCGTTGGCATGAAGCGCAAGGAGCTTGAGCCGGTGGACGCGTGCGAGGAGATCGATGATTTGCCATTGCCGGAAGAGGCTGTGTCATGACTGAGGGCCGCTTTCCGAAATATCGGCGGGGCCAACGCGTTAGAGCGGCGGTCGACCTCATCAACGATGGCTCTTTTCCCAATACGGAACCCGACGGGATCGTGCTTGGCGCCGGAGCAACCGGCGAGATCGTCAGAGTCGCTATCCATACCGAAGCTGACGTGCCGATCTATACTGTCGATTTTGGTGTGCAACGGCTCATTGGCTGTTTTGAAGAAGAAATCACGGTGCTCTGAAGGGGGGCTTTCGCGATGACTGCCGCGCTGATGAGGAAGGTAAAGACCGGGTTGGTTCCTCACCCAAACGAGCTCGATCGCAAGCGAATCGAGCGCGGCTTGAGCTCGCGCAGGCGCTATCTCTATGTCTCGCCGAACGTGACGCCAGTGAGGGGTGGCTATCTGGTCGAGAGTCCCTGTTGCTCGCGCAATATCGACCAGGATGGTGGTCTCATTGATGTCGCGCTGATTCTTTACGACACCGTCAGTGGGATCTGGAAGCTGTTTTGCAAGAACCACGCGCAAGGGATCTGGGAATTTTACAGCCTTTACCACCGCTTGACTTCAGCAATCGATGAGTTGAACGCGGATCCGGAGCGCCTGTTCTGGCAATGACGACCACCTTAGGAGAGTACTAGAGGAGCCACGATGGCGCTTACTGCGGAGGAATTGATTGAAATCGAACGGCTGCTTGCTGTCGACGGCGCGGACACGGGCCCGCTTGTCGAGCTGCGGCGCCGCTTTCCGCAGCTTGCATGCGTTCGCTGCGATGCGTCGGATGTGACGGATTAGCCGTTTCGGCGGTTTCCTCGTTTCGACCTGCATTTGCTCGACGAGTCGGATCACTGCGTGCAGATTACGGCCGATCCGAAGCGCGCGACCGGCATCGTGTTGGCAAGAAGGAATGTTGCGCGGTGAGCGGGATTGAACTGGCAGCGCATCGGCTTGATGGTGCGGACAGAATGGAGCCAAATACGTCCTTCATTCCATTGTCCGATC
Source organism: Bradyrhizobium sp. CCBAU 53421 (assembly GCF_015291625.1). Lineage (NCBI taxonomy): Bacteria > Pseudomonadati > Pseudomonadota > Alphaproteobacteria > Hyphomicrobiales > Nitrobacteraceae > Bradyrhizobium > Bradyrhizobium sp. CCBAU 53421. The sequence goes on along the minus strand of NZ_CP030047.1, from coordinate 8,118,146 downwards.
CCGATATCACCTTCGCCGAGCTCTCCGCCGTGGAAACGATTCTGTGCTCGCCGCAGATCTCCAATGGGTGGGTCACTGAGGCGTTCGAGCACGCTTTTGCAGCCTATCTTGGCCGCAAATATGCCGTTGCGGTCTCGAGCGGCACCATTGGGCTCCTGCTTGCGCTCAAGGCGGTCGGCATCGGGCCAGGGCAGGAAGTCATCGCTTCGCCCTATTCCCTCCGCGAGACGGTCCATGCGATCGGTCTTGCAGGCGCACGGACGGTATTTGCCGACATCGACTATTGGTCGGGAACATTGGTCCCAGATAAAGCTGAAGAGCGCATCACGGCCCACACGCGGGCGATTGTCGCCGGCAATCCCAACGGCCATCCCGCGCCGTGGTCGGAACTGAGGGCGATCGCGCAGCGCCACCATCTGGCGCTTCTAGAGGATTCCACCGAAGCAATCGGATCGCGCTACAAGGGCGAGCTCGTCGGCCGGTTTGGCGACCTGGCGGTCTTCGACTTTGCCCAGCCCTTGGCCCTGAGTTGTGGCGAAGGCGCAATGGTGGTAACGGACGATATCGACATCGCGGTCGGCTTGCGTCGCTATCGCGCCCACCGCCTGGACGAACGCTCCTCCGTGATCGTCGGTGCCGCAGCACCATACCAAGCCGGCATGAGTGATCTCACGGCAGCCTTAGGGCTGGCGCAGCTCAAGCGTCTCGATGAAATCCTTGAGCGTCGTCGGCTGGTGGAGCTGCTCTACAACGCGCATATGCAATCATTTGAGGGCATCAAGCCGCCTTATGTTGGTCCCCATGTGACCGAGGTGAATTGGCTGCTCTATCTCGTCCATCTCGGAACACGCTTCACTCGATCCGGTCGCGATGCCATCGTCGATGATCTGCGCGTCGCCCAAATTGAAGCCGTCGCTTATAGCCATCCGCTGCACTTGCAACGCCACTACTTCGAACTCGGCTATCGACGTGGCGATTTCCTGGTTGCCGAAAAGATCGCCGATCGCGCCCTGGCGCTGCCGTTTCACACCCATCTCACGAACGACAAGATCCAGTTCATTGTCGAGGCCGTGAAAGATGCCTCGATCAACGTGGGCGCAGGGGCAGCGATCTACTGAGATGCGCGTCATCCACCACATCGAAGGACGACGATTGAATGGCGATGATCCTACTTTGCGACGTCGCGCGAGATAAGCGGGGCGACCAGGGTGGCCGTGAGCACGGAGAAGACCTGCTCGAAAGTAGCGAGGCGCGGTCTCCAAGCCGCGGCTGGAGGCCACGCAAGCTGTCGGAAACGGAGCACGTCACAACAGAGATCCTCAGTTTCGGCTCGGGTCTTTAAGGTCGGCCAAATAGGGGTTGCCATGACTTCTCAACAGGTCATCATTCACGTCCGCTTCGCTCCAAACGGGAGAGTGATCCAAATCAGCGAGCGCCCGGCGAAGCTCACGCCAAACCAATGGTTTGATGTCCTCAATACCCGTGCCGGCTCGACCTATCGGCCGCTCGCTCGTGGCCGCGGCGTTTTTCGGCTGGCCCGGGCTTCAGTCGAAGCTTTCAAGCAGGAAACTGCGCGGCCTGGGTGAGCAAAGGGATGATCGGCCCGATGTCTGATCAGATCGAGGTGTTCGCCGTCTGTCCGGCCGATGCCATCGAGCGGTGTGGCGCCATGGCCTTTAGCCTGTCGCAGGTAGACGACAGCGGAGAGAGCCGGCCGTTTCCAATTGTTGTGGTTCGCACTTTTGGCGACGACTATCTAGGGTACGTCAATCGTTGTCCGCATGACAGCTTATGGCTCAACATCGGCTCCGGCGAGTTCTTCTCCTCCGATCGCTCCTTTCTCAGATGCGCACGGCACGGTGCGAGATTTGAGATCGACACTGGGCTGCGCATCGATGGTCCCTGCACTGGACAAACGCTTGAACCGGTCGCACTCGCCGTCATCGAAGGTGACGTCTGCCTGTGTGGCATCAAGCTACTTGAGGATGATGGGTTTTCCGCCCCGTTCGAGGATAGCGACGAAACCATGGACATAACGATCCATCCCGATTAACGGGCGTCTCACTTGGCCGTTGCTCAAGTTGTCTCCGGCGCGTTGTCGCCGAATAATGCCATCGTACCAATGAGTGCTGGTGCGGACGCGCGTCAATGCTTTTGAAGTTGAGAGGCGAACAGACGAACCTCGTGCGACCGCGACCTTCGCGGCACCTAGGAGATGCTTTGGCGCTAGCGCACCCAAAATCGAGCCAGCAGGCCATTGCCGCCGCGGGATACGATGTCTTTGAGAAGGAAATGCCCTCGGCGGTTACGCCGAGGGCACCGTCTGGGCTGGTTGAAATGGGGGGACCCAGACTGACAGGACCGTTTGGTCTGGAGGAATGACGATCCTGTATCGCAATTCTTGGACGACCGCCGAGGCGGGCGTAGCAATTGCAATGCCAAGCTTTCGTTCATGCGATGCCCTTAGCGAGTGCCGCACCATAGTCAGCCGATGGCGGCGGCCAAGGTCGAATGCACGAACGGGCGCGTTGGCGTGGTCCGGCTATTGTGCGTGCGAACTGTGCGCAACGCGAAATGCTGAAGCGGGAGCGTATCAAACGCGATGTGCCATATGTCACGCATGGAACAAGGGAGGGCGACAATGTTGCAACCTCGGCATAATTGTCAGTCGCGCCGGAGCAGCGAATGAGATCGCTGACGAAATGAGCGCGACGCAACTGGTGCGGAACTTGCTTGGAGAAAGTTGGATCGTTGCGTAAGTAATGCGGAGGCAGACACCGCGAGGTTGAAACTGATCAAGGAGGATATTCTAGATGTCGAGTATCGCTGATCGTCAGCGATCATGATCGGCATGCCGCCCGCTTTCGCAAGCTGGAGTGGGAATTAGTAGGATCAATTGGTCGATGCGGCGTTCGACTGAGGAGCAGGTTGTTCGGGCGGATGCGCTCGGATCTTGTCTCTTTTCAGATGATGGAGGCCGTTGATTTCAGGATAGGCGCATGAATGCAGAAACCGAATTCGAGCTTCCTCAACTTTATAGGCATCACGTCTTTGCCTGCAACACGCAGCGTCCGCCGAGTCATCCGCACGGCAGTTGCGGCGCTTCTGGGGCGCAGGCCCTCTGTGATCGGATGGGCAAGGCGGTCGAAGCGCAAGGCCTCACTGACGTCGGCTTCACGGTGACGGGCTGCCTTGGCTTTTGTAACTCCGGTCCTTTGATCGTCGTCTATCCAGACGGAATCTGGTATCGCGCCACCACGCCTGAGGATGTTGATGAAATCGTAGACTCTCATCTCAAGCAGGGAAAACGTGTCGATCGCCTCGTGATGGTGCTGAGGCGAAGCTAAAGGCGTCGCTCGCCCTTTGTATCAAACATCGCTGGCCTATCCGTCCAATAGCTGGCATCTCGGAACGTTCGACGATGATCGGGTGCCCTAACGCTTCCAGTACGTGCCTAACACGGGACTGCTTACTTGTCGCTATGGCTTTGGTTTCAAGAACATGCGCTAAAGGTAAGCCTTGATCGGATTCTACCCATGATGGGGGGCCGATGAGCCCTGAGCCCAACTCTCTTGCAAGTGCGGTCGTTCTCACACAGGGGACGACCGCCTTGAATTCTCAGCTCCGATAAGCAGGCGGTCGTTTCTGCTAATGCCGGGAAACACGAGCAGGAGCCCTATTGATCGCTAGTGGCTCGATTTGCTTTTTTTCCACCCCTTACCGACACATCCGTGACGCACAGCGACAGCAATGCTGGGAATGGCTCCTGGTCACCGGCGAGACGATGCGTCTTTACACATCATCTCGCTCGCGTTTGTACTGTATTATGACGGAGAGACGCGTCCGGCGACCCGGCGCGGCCGGGAAGTTCACTGAAGCGTGTTTCCAGCCTCAGAACTTGTAGGTGATGCCACCGCTGACGAGCCATGGGTCGATATTGGCGCGGCCGGTGACGGCAATCGCATTGTTCACGGTCGCCGAATAATCCGGCCGCAACCACAACTTCTTCACGTCGAAGTTGAGGCCCCAATGGTGGTCAAGCATATAATCGAAGCCGAATTGGACCGCGGCGCCGAACTGGTTGGCGATTTGCAAATCCGTCACGGCAAGGCCGGTGAGCGACGTATTGGCAGCCGATTGGTTGAAGAATGCGGTGTAGTTGATGCCCGCGCCGATGTAAGGCTTGAGCGGGCCAAAATCGGTGAAGTGATATTGCAGAGTCAGCGTTGGCGGCAACAGCCAAGCCTTGCCGATATCTAGTCCATTCAGCGTACCTGTGCCGCTGATGTGATGGCGGCTCACACCGAGAATGAGTTCGGCGGCAACGTTTCTTGTGAAGAAATAGGTGATATCGAGCTCCGGTACCGCTTGGTCGCTGATCGATATCCCGGAAGCGGGCGAGGATAGCGGCGGCGCTCCGGCGACATTGACGGAGCTGCCTGCGGTATCCGGTAAGACGCCAAGAACGCGCAGGCGGATCATCCACGGATTGAAGGGTTCGATTGGGGGGGCTTTGTAGTAGATAGGGGCCTGCGCCAGGTCGGCGGCTTGAACCGACATGCTGGCCAACGAGCTCGCGAGCGCGAGCAGCGATGTCGTCGTCAGAATTGTTTTTATCCTCATCGAATTCTCCATTCCAAAGTCCGCGCGAAGAGTCGCGCGAGATCTCTGTCACACATGGGAGACGGCGATTGATTTGATGCTGATCAAAATGGCAGCGCACGTAGCGCAATTATGCAGTCACGTTGCATAAGGATCACGCCGCGAAGCTCCGTGGTTCTGTCCGGATCGTTTATTCAGTTCAATGTTCTGTCTTTGCCGAATCTAACCGTGTCTCGGCTCAAAGCTCTGATCAAATCCAGGCTGCAGGAATCTTGTGCGACAAGCGCGATCGAATTGCGGTGGTTTCCCGCACCGCAGGCGACGAACATGTCTTACTCAAACCGAGCAATCTGAGCGCCGTTGGTTACGAAGAACCACGCACGTCGGCGTTCTCGCCGAACATGTCGTCGGCCATCCTGACAAAGCCGGTACGGGAGGATCGTTGTTCGCATTGGTTGGCGGCGCAGTCGTATGATCGATCGTGTCCTCACATCTGCGGACAGTGCGTGCCCTGTTGTTCGTAGGAGCATCCCTCGAGGTCATCTTGCGTGTCCCGGCCAAGCAACGACAGCACGGCTTTATGATCGAATCCGGCGCATCTTGCGCCATCGACGTCGATCAGCGGACGTCTGATCAGGAGCGGATCTGCCAGCATCAACGCGATTGCACTCGCTGCGTCGATTGCGTCAGGATTAACGTCGCCTGACTTGACACGAGGCGCGGCTCGGTTGAACCAGGATGCGATCGGCGTCTTGCCGAAGAAGTGTCGCAATTCCTCCGCAGCCCACGGCTCCTTCAATATATTCTTGGCTATCACGTCATGGCCGGCGGCCTTCAGCGCCAGCATCTGACGTGCATTGGTGACGCAGCCGGGCTTTTGATAAAAGAGGATTGTCGCCATGGTATGCCTATGTGGGTACGCTGAGCTGAACGATCGGCGGCGGTTCCGCTATGTCGGAGAGCGCATTTGACGCTCGTGCAAACGATCACACATAAGCGGCTTGAGCACCGTGCCGTGTTTGCGCCCGCCTTGACGCCTTCGTTGGACCACTAACTCATCAACGAGAATTGGCCTTTCATGTTTCGCAAACGAAGCGCGGGGCAGGGCCCTAGTCTCGATCCGAGGCACCCTTGTGAGGCGCTTCTTGCTGCCTTTGAGCTCAGGCGCGTCGTTACGACCAGTTGGATCAATCAGTAGGTTAGCCGCAAAATTGACCTCGCTTCATCGACCGCGAACTCCATCGCCGGCCACGTACCTTAGAGATGCCAACCTCGACCTGCATCTCGCTCTGCCCAGATTGCCGACCACCGGCTTGCAGGAAGAGGAGCAAGTCCCGTTCCAGTTGAGAGCATTGGACCTGCTCAGCCAAGCTGGCGTTTTCCAGCATGATGGGTAGGGCCGGTGTTCGTTTTCTGACAGCCGAGCGGATCCTGTCCGGTGCAAAACACTCTGGGGTTATTCAACGGCTCGTTGGCTTTTTAGAATGCAATCAGAAGCTTAATGAGCGCGGACAGTGTTGGCATGGCGGTTGCTATTAAGCGGCAGCAACACTGAGTGAGGGCTGAGTGCACGCCGACGCGTAAGGCGAGCGATGCGCTCCTTCCCTTGAACCCGTGTGCCCCGTTTCTGAGAGAGAAACAGGCTCGCGTGTAGGAAGCGCGCAACTTTTGGCAAATCGGTTGATGGAGAACAACATGTCTTCACTGAGACAAATCGCGTTCTACGGAAAGGGCGGCATCGGCAAGTCGACCACTTCCCAGAATACGTTGGCGGCACTGGCCGAGATGGGTCAGAAAATCCTGATCGTGGGATGCGATCCTAAGGCGGATTCGACCCGCCTGATCCTGCACGCCAAGGCGCAGGATACGATTTTGAGCCTTGCAGCGAGCGCCGGCAGCGTGGAGGACCTCGAACTCGAGGACGTGATGAAGGTCGGCTACAAGGACATCCGCTGCGTGGAGTCCGGCGGTCCTGAGCCGGGTGTCGGCTGCGCCGGCCGCGGCGTCATCACCTCGATCAATTTCCTGGAGGAAAACGGCGCCTATGAGGACATTGACTATGTGTCCTACGACGTGCTCGGCGACGTCGTTTGTGGTGGCTTTGCGATGCCAATCCGGGAAAACAAGGCGCAGGAGATCTATATCGTCATGTCCGGAGAAATGATGGCAATGTATGCCGCGAACAATATCTCCAAAGGCATCCTGAAATACGCCAATTCTGGCGGCGTGCGACTGGGCGGCCTGATCTGCAACGAGCGGCAGACCGACAAAGAGCTGGAACTGGCGGAGGCGCTGGCCAAGAAGCTGGGCACTCAGCTGATCTACTTTGTGCCGCGCGACAATGTGGTGCAGCATGCCGAGCTGCGCCGCATGACGGTGCTGGAGTATGCGCCCGAGTCGAAGCAGGCCGATCACTATCGCAATCTTGCGACCAAGGTTCACAACAATGGCGGCAAAGGCATCATTCCGACCCCGATCTCCATGGACGAGCTCGAGGACATGCTGATGGAGCATGGCATAATGAAGCCCGTCGACGAATCCATCGTCGGCAAGACCGCCGCCGAGCTCGCGGCCTCTTAAGGTCGCGGGTCGTGGCCTTGTGAGGCGTGCGACGGATGCCGGTCTCCCTCACCCCCCAATCCGGGGAGACCGGCATTCTGACGATCACCCGGCCAGCTAGAATGGGACGGGGCCAACGTGACCGCTGACAAGGGATTCATGGTCGAAGCGAACTTCCATCCGTTTAGGGCTGCTTGCGCCGACGCGGGCAACGAGGTGCAAAGAGGAATTGCGACCTACCGAGCGCTCACTGGTGTGCCCCCTGAAGAGGCCGACATTGCGACCGACAGCAATTTCGATTGCCATGTCCTGGCGTCGATTCTGGCGGCCGCCTCGATGGATGGTGGTGCGCTTCCCGAGAGAGCTGGCCTGTCCGGCCACGAGCTGGCGGCCCTGCTGGACCACCATTTTCCATCGGTCGGGGTCAAGGTTTCGGAGCAGCTTCTGGCTTTCAAGTGCGATGAGAACGACGAAATCGCAATGGTGCGCGATCTCTTGCTCAAGCAACGCTCAACGGAAGGGCGTATCGGGAGTTGGCTGGCCGCAATGATTGCACGCCGCGCCATAGAGCCAAACCACTTGTGGGAAGATCTCGGATTACGCAATCGTGGCGAACTCTCTCGGCTGCTAAGCCGCCACTTCGCGCCGCTCGCCGCGCGCAATAATAACAATATGCGCTGGAAGCGCTTCTTCTACCGCGCGCTGTGCGAGGACGAAGGCCTCGTCATGTGCACGACGCCCGTTTGCACGCAATGTAACGAGTTCAATCTCTGCTTCGGCGAAGAAAGCGGCGAGAGCCGGATGGCAGAACGCCGGCGCGACGTTCTGTTGCGGACGGCTCGCCCGGTCATCAGCGTCGACTGGCCCGTTTAAGCTGTTGCAAGGCTCGATCGCCCAAGTCAGCCAGAACCCGCGCGCGCTTTAGCGAGTTCAGCAGGAGCTGGAGGGCGCGGCTAACGCCGTTTCGATGCGCACGCGACCATGGATCTAAGCGGTGCGGGCCACAAATACTCCGCGACATTCGCGCCCTGCCGGCGTGTCGCAACCGCGTTAACATTCGAGCTCGGCGTTGCGAGAGGCAGGATGAGCCGTCCGCTTCATAAGCCTGTCGCGTTTGCGACAATCCATTTGCGAAGGCAAGCTAGCCGCTGAAGGAAGCGTATTGTTTTCAACGGTTAACAAGGATGGCGGGCTGGCATGGGGGTTGCTGAAGCGCCTGGGGGTCAAAAGCAATGAGGAGCCCTTTCGTGATGGCCGCTACCAAGACCGCCAAGCCGGCTTGGCCCGAGCAGGCGAGCGCCAAGCCGACCGTGCTCAACGACACGACGTTGCGCGACGGCGAGCAGGCGCCTGGCGTTGCGTTCACCACAGAGGAAAAGCTGGCGATCGCGCAGGCGTTGGCGCGGGCCGGCGTGACGGAGATCGAGGCGGGAACGCCCGCTATGGGCAACGAGGAGATCATCGCCATCCGCGCAATCGTCGAAGCAGAGCTTCCGCTCACCACCATAGGCTGGTGCCGGATGCGCGAGGCCGACATCGACGCGGCGATCGAAGCGAAGGTGTCCATGGTCAATGTGTCGATCCCTAGTTCCGATGTTCAGATCGTGGCCAAGCTTGGCGGTCGTCGCGACCTGGCGCTGGAACAAGTGAAGCGAGTGGTGGGTTACGCACGTGAGCGGGGACTTGAGGTTGCCGTCGGCGGCGAGGACTCCTCCCGCGCCGACATCGACTTTCTCATCAGACTGATAGCCGCGGCAAAAACGGCGGGAGCGCGTCGCTTTCGTATTGCCGATACGCTCAGTGTGCTCGACCCGGACACAACCTCCGCGTTGGTCAGAAATTTGCGGGCCACCACGGATCTCGAACTTGAGTTTCATGGTCACGACGATCTCGGCCTCGCAACCGCCAACACGCTCTCCGCCATCAAGGCCGGCGCGAGCCACGCCTCGGTAACCGTTATCGGCCTCGGCGAACGGGCTGGAAATGCACCGCTTGAGGAAGTCGCGGTCGCGCTCAAGCAGCTCTACAGGCACGAGACCGGCATCATACTGCCGGAGCTCGAGAGCGTCGCCGCGGTGGTTGCAGCCGCAGCCGCACGTGCGATTCCTCTGAACAAAGCCATCGTCGGAAAGCATGTTTTTACGCATGAATCGGGCATTCACGTGGATGGCCTTTTGAAGGATCAACGTACCTACCAGTCGCTTGATCCGGTTCTGCTTGGACGCCGCAACAGTTTTGTGATCGGCAAGCATTCCGGGCTCTCGGCGATCACCGCGTTACTCAATGAATTACAGCTCGCCGCCACCGCCGACCAAGCCAGACAGATCCTGACGCAAGTCCGCAAGCATGCCATAGAGCACAAGGTGCCGGTCGAGCGCGAAACAGTAGCGGCGATCTGGCGCGATGTGTGCGGATACTTGTTGCCCCACCCCGCCTGAAGAGTCGTGCCCAGCGAGGTCTGGACAGGCCATTCGAAAACCAAGCGCCGCGAGGACGGTATTGGGCATCGTTAATCGGCGGCCACGACGGCCTGCCTCAGCATGGTCGCGCGAGGTTGGCTGCAGCAGGATCACCAGGCGATGCCGCGTTGTCGCCAACCGTCCACGTGCCAATTCAAAGGGGAGTCTTCGATGAGTAACTCGCACCCAGCGGCCGGTATCCTGGATCGGCTCAACAAAGCCTCGTCTGCGGAAGAGTTTTTTTCACTGCTAGGCGTCGAGTACGACCACCGAATCGTCAATGTCGCGCGCCTTCACATCCTAAAGCGCATGGGACAATATCTTGCCAAGGAGCAATTCGCTGGTGCCGCAGAGCCGGACATCAGAGCTCGTTGCAAAGCGATGCTGGAGCAGGCCTATGCCGACTTCGCGGCATCGTCGCCAATCGACCAGCGGGTGTTCAAGGTTTTGAAGGATGCCGTCGCAGACCATGACAAGCCGATGGCCTTTGTCCCATTGAGCGAGCTGAAGTGATCTCGCGCTCCCGAGGTTTGTCACCAAGTGTGGCGTGGTGATGATTCCTCGTGCAGCCTTCGTCTTCTTCCGGATCAACTCTCCGCAGCCATGGCTCGCGCGGCGCTGTCGTATTTCCGACCATGTCCGGAGTGGTCGTGTCCTGGGGATTAGCAGCCCTTCCAAGTGTCCCCTAAGTCATTGCGTTCGCGTGATCTTCCTTGATTTTTGCAACTGGTACGACACTTGCTGTTGTCGGGTCGATCCGGTCATCGATGCAGACAAATGGTAGCCAATGAGATTTGAAGGAAGACCTTTCACGTTTCGTCTACTGCCGGCCGAGTTGTGCGGCATCATCTCGTGGCTCACGCTCGCGCAGTGGCACCTCAAATGGCTTTTGACGCGATTGAGACTGCCATCGAGCCCGCGATGGGAGGCAATGGGTAACTCGCCCGTCAGCGCCACACCTGGGAAACGTATGCACATCATCGTCCGAATCAGGCGGGTGCCCATTTGCGCGCAGATCCACAGCCACCTCAGAGCCGCTAGCAACATGCGCCAGGAAGAGAGGCAAACGTCCCCTGCGAGTCAGCGGCGCTGGCGGCCGAGCGCTCATCGCATGAAACTGCGGTGGCAAGATCGGCCGGGTCGTCACGGCCGATGCGGAACGCTAGGCCGAAAGCAAGGTGCAGCTATTGCGCAGCAAGCGGACCGGCGCACTCAGCCATGGAGAGGGTCAATTAGAGCGACCGCAGCGGCCAGGCGGCCCCGCTGGCGCTTGTCGAATAGCGCGCGCAAGAAACCTGTCTTGGGGCCATCTCGGAACTTGGCCCGCCCGATACGTTCACCCCGTGCGACTCCTCTCGTTGCGCGGTCGGGCCGCGCCGAGCAAGCGGAACCACCGAGCAGCAAGCCATCTGCTGGTCAAAAGTGATCTCCAGCCAGCCGAAGTAGCAACCAATCCTGTGGCGCGGGCGCGCGTATTTTTGAGGGAAATCTAAAGCATGAGCAATGTCACCAAAACGGCCGCGCCGGCGGCCGGCCGCGCGGCGGCCAAAAAGGAACTACCGGAGCACTTCAAGGCCTACAAGCATGTCTGGGTTTTCGTCGAGCAGGAGCGTGGCCAGGTGCATCCGGTTTCCTGGGAGCTTATGGGAGCGGGGCGCAGGCTTGCCGACAGGCTGAAGGTGAATCTCGCCGCGGTCGTTATCGGTCCGGAGGGGCAGCCGACGCGCAACGCCGCGCTGGAGTCATTTTGCTATGGCGCCGATCTGGCCTACCTCGTGAGCGACAATGTATTGTCGGATTACCGCAACGAATCATACACCAAAGCGCTAACCGAACTCGTCAACACCTACAAGCCTGAGATCCTGTTGTTAGGCGCGACGACACTCGGTCGCGATCTTGCAGGTTCGGTGGCGACCACCTTGTCGACGGGACTCACAGCCGACTGTACTGCGCTCGACGTCGACGCCGACGGTTCGCTTGCGGCGACGCGTCCGACCTTTGGCGGCTCGCTGCTGTGCACGATTTATACCCTGAACTATCGTCCACAGATGGCAACCGTCCGCCCGCGCGTCATGCCGATGCCGGAGCGCGTCGTACGCGATGCCGCTCGTATCATCATCCATCCGCTTGGCCTTGTTGAAGACGATATCGTCACGAAGGTGCTGACGTTCATTCCCGACCGCGATTCCGAAACGTCAAATCTGGCCTATGCCGATGTCGTAGTCGCCGGCGGCTTAGGACTGGGATCGCCCGAGAATTTTCGGCTGGTGCGCGAGCTAGCAACTCTGCTTGGTGCCGAGTATGGCTGCTCGCGTCCTCTGGTGCAGAAGGGATGGGTGACGTCTGACCGGCAGATCGGCCAGACCGGCAAGACTATTCGGCCAAAGCTCTATATTGCGGCCGGCATTTCCGGCGCGATCCAGCACAGGGTCGGCGTGGAGGGGGCGGACCTGATCGTCGCCATCAATACCGACAAAAACGCGCCGATCTTCGACTTCGCCCATGTCGCGATCGTCAGCGATGCCATGCAATTGCTCCCGTCGCTGACGGCCGCATTTCGCGCCCGGCTTTTGCCGGATTCGCGCGCCCGGCTCGCGGTCTAGAGGAGATGCTGTGATGATCGAAGAGAGGTTCGATGCGATCGTGGTCGGAGCCGGTATGGCCGGAAACGCAGCGGCGTTGACCATGGCCAAGCGCGGCATGAAGGTGCTACAGCTGGAGCGAGGCGAATATCCGGGATCGAAGAATGTCCAGGGCGCAATTCTCTATGCTGACATGATGGAAAAGCTGGTCCCCGAGTTTCGCGAGGAGGCGCCGCTCGAGCGCCATCTGGTGGAACAGCGGTTCTGGATGATGGACGATCGCTCCCATGTCGGCATGCACTACCGCTCGGATGACTTCAACGAGGAGCGGCCGAACAGATACACGATCATACGCGCGCAGTTTGACAAATGGTTCTCCTCGAAGGTGCGGGAGGCCGGCGCGACCGTGCTGTGCGAGACGACAGTCACCGAGCTCGTACGGGACGACCGTGAGAGGATCGTCGGTGTTCGTACAGATCGCCGCGACGGCGAAATACGCGCCGACGTCGTCGTGCTGGCCGAGGGTGTCAATGGCTTGCTCGGGACGCGCGCGGGCCTGCGGTCGCGGCCGAAACCCGATAATGTGGCACTCGCGGTGAAGGAAATGCACTTTTTGCCTCGCGAGACTATCGAGGCGCGTTTCAATCTCAAGGGCGACGAAGGCGTTGTGATCGAGGCGGCCGGTACCATTTCCCGCGGCATGACCGGAATGGGTTTCATCTATGCCAACAAGGAGTGCATTTCGCTCGGCATCGGCTGTCTCGTCGCTGATTTCCAGCGCACCGCCCAGACGCCCTACGGTATGCTCGATCATTTCAAGCAGCATCCGTCCGTGGCGCCACTCATCGCAGGTTCCGAAGTCAAGGAATATGCGGCGCATCTCATTCCTGAAGGCGGCTACAAGGCAATCCCGCAGCTCTACGGCGAGGGCTGGGTGGTGGTGGGGGATGCGGCACAGCTCAACAATGCCATTCATCGCGAAGGTTCCAATCTTGCGATGACCTCAGGCCGCATCGCGGCAGAAGCGATCGCGAAGGTAAAATCGCGCCGCGAGCCGATGACCGCGACAAATCTGTCGCTCTACAAGAAGATGCTGGACGAGTCCTTTGTCATCAAAGATCTCAAGAAGTACAAGGACATGCCGATGCTGATGCACACCTATTCGCAAAACTTCTTTCTTACCTATCCGCAGCTTATTTCCAAGGCGCTGCAAAACTTTGTACGTGTCGATGGTACGCCGAAGGTTGAGAAGGAGAAGGCGACCTTGAAATCCTTCGTCAAGGCGCGGTCATGGACAGGTCTGTTCGCCGATGCGTGTCGTTTTACCCGGGCCTGGCGCTGACCGGCGACAGTGTGAAGTCCAGCTATGAAAGATCAAAGCATGAATGTCGAGCCCACGGTGCGCGTCGAAGACAAGCTGTACTACAACCGCTATCTTGTGGACGTCGGTCGCCCTCACGTCACGGTGCGCGCGCACACGACGCCGTCGCCACAGCTACTTGCGCTTTTGAACGCCTGTCCCGCGCGATGCTACGAACTCAACGACAACGGCCAAGTTGAGGTAACCGTCGACGGCTGCATTGAGTGCGGCACCTGCCGTGTGATCGCCGAACCCACCGGTGACATCAAGTGGAGTTATCCGCGCGGCGGTTACGGCGTGCTGTTCAAGTTTGGGTGAAGTGCAACGAAGAGCCGCGGTGTGATTGCCATGAGACGGCGAATTTTGCCGCCTTTGGGGCATGGGGCATTCTGGTTCATCTGCACTGCAGATGAAATTCGAACGAGCCGCGCAGCCGTGGGGGACGCCCCGCAAGGCACAGCTTGAGGATGTTACACTCGCTCTGGACCGGCGAAGGGTTGGTTGTGGCACCATTGAGTGGTGCCACAAACGGCGTCGATCCGACGGCGAAGGAAACTCAGCCCATCGCCTTGGCGGGGGCAGGACCGGCGGCCTCGATCGCAACCGCCACGGATTGCACAATCGCAGCAAAGCGCACGGCAGTCTGGATCACTCCGGAACTGACGCCCTCAGCCCGCAGCGTCTTCTCGTGAGCGTCGACACAGGCACCGCAGCCGTTTATGGCCGAGACCGCCAGCGACCACAGCTCGAAATCGGACTTATCCACGCCGGGATTGCCGATCACGTTCATGCGCAGCCGTGGCGGCATGGTCTTATATTCCGGGTTGGATACGAGATGAACGAATCGGTAGTAGACGTTGTTCATCGCCATCACAGTGGCTGCAGATTTCGCTGCGGCGATCGCCGCAGGCGTCATCACGGCGGCGGCTGCCGCTTCGATCGCGGTAATCAACGCTGCATTGCGAGTGGCAATCGCGCTCGCCAGCAGCAGGCCGTATTGTCGCTGCGGCGGCAGCGTATCATCGGCCAGCAAGGACGCCAGGTTAAGCCTGACGTCCTTGGCGAAATTGGGAATCGTCTCATTCAACTGCTCAATCGACGACATGCCGCCTCACGCAACCTTCAGTGTTTCGCCGCCGACTTCGCGGTTACAAGGACAAAGTTCGTCGGTTTGCAGCGCGTCCAGAACGCGGAGAGTGTCTTTGGGGCTACGCCCGACATTGAGATTGGTCGCATAGATGTGTTGAATTGTGTTCTCGGGGTCGACGATAAAGGTGTAGCGATAGGCGACGCCCTCGGGCGAACGCACGCCCAGGCCATCGACTAAGGTCCCTTTTGTGTCGGCAAACTGCCAAATCGGTAGATTGTGCAGGTCTGCATGCGAGCGCCGCCAGGCAAGCTTGCAGAACTCATTGTCAGTCGAGCCACCCATTACGACAGCATCGCGATCGGCGAATTCCTTGGATAGCCGGCCGAACTCGGCGATCTCGGTCGGACAGACGAACGTGAAATCCTTGGGATAGAAAAAGATGATCTTCCATTTTTCGGGGAAGCTCGTTTCGGTCAGCGTCTCGAACGCGCTGTGTCCTTCTTCTTCCTGGGCCTGAAAGCCGGGCTTCACGCCTGTGATTTCGAACGGCGGCAACTGACTTCCAATTCCGAGCATGCTGACCTCACAAGTTTGCTTTGCGTTTGTGCCATCATTGGTGAAGCAAGCTATATGCCATCCGTTCTCAAGATCGGACTGTCGCAACGAAGCGAATACCAGCGGCCCGACCGCGGGCATTTGATCGTAAGGTCTGATGGCTCTCACATCGACCTCCATCATGCCGCGTGGAAACGCGATGCTCGATCGTTTCAGTCGGTGAGCGCCGCGGAAGTCACGAGTGGGGTACCGCAGTTAAAAAGTCGCAGCCAAGTTCCTCGACCAGCGATTGAACCGCTGGTCGAAAACGCCACTTGCCGACCGAGAATGGATACTCGGCGCTCGCGGCAGAGCATCCGGATATCTCAAGGTGTGAAACGGCTGCGAAGCTAAGGTTGTTTTCGTAGGCCGCGCAGGAGCGTAACCGACGATTTCTGAGCCGACCTTGGCGATATTCTCGCAGCCGTCATCAAGCTGTCCGGTATCATAGTCCCCAAATAGCTCCAGCTAGGGCTGAAGGCGCGGCGTCGCGCCGGGCGCGTGGCGACGTCGCGCCACCATTCCTCTACGACTTGACGATCGCAAAGTAGCAGCGAGCCAACATCACCCGAAAAAGCTCTCCAGTCGGCAAGACATTTTCTTGGAACAGCTGTCAGGAGCGGCACACCTTGAGTGATCGCGTCAACAAATTCAGCGCGCAGGCCGCGGCCAACCGCTTCTTGTTTGGCGAATTTGCTGATCACGAGGAGATCGACTTTGTCCCGAAGCGCTTGGGAAACGACAACGGCGGCCTCAGCTAGTCCGTTTGTATCGAGCTTACAGGATGCTGCCCCGCTGCCGAGTAGCTGGGAAATCGAGATCTCTCGCCCTGTCGCAACGTCGACAGCGAGCATAACGTGCGTGCCGTTTGCATTTCTAAAGTGTCGCTGGACGATGCCGCCGACGCGTACGTCATGACGCGCGAGATCCTGGACGAAATCGGCAAGCAGCTTATCGGCGTCGTCATCTGGATGGTAGAGAATCGCCGCCACAGCTGTCGGATCGATGTTGTCAAAATTGTCGATCATGGCCGTGATCCGATTCCTGGTCGTTTCGGATGTCGGCGCTCCGCTGTAGAGCATCTCCGAGTGGTGTCGCAGGCGTTATGCGCAACCGCTCGGGGGGTGAGACGGGCAAGGCTCGCGCAACCTCGGCGAATACGTCCATTCCGTTGCTGAGCCCTAGCGCATCAAAGGAGCGGCGTGTGATGCGGGCCAAAAGCGGCACGCCCGAACGGCCGGTTTCGAGCGCTAGAACCAACGTGATCTCCGATTCGTCGAACGGAAGAGAGGCTTTGATGCGTGCCGGAAAGACATTCAAGAAGGAGCTTGCGCGCGGAGCCTCGCGCACGATACTGACATCGGCGGCTGCGATGCGCAGCCTTAGCTGCGCCCCAGGTCTGAGCGGCGGCCCAGGTATTAGCAGACGCGCGCCTCTGAGGCGGACCATGATGAGTCCATAGCGCCCGTCGTAGCCGCCGACCACGGTGTCAACGCAAACTGCCGCTTCGCCACGCGCGGCAAGCGCTGGATCACTCTGAACGACTTGCAGCGGTCCGGCCGCAGTCACCATGCCATCTTTCATCATGACGAGATAATCGGCAAAGCGCTCGATGTCAGCCATGTCATGACTAATATAGATCATCGGCAACGTGAGTTCTTCACGCACGCGCTCGATAAATGGTAAAATCTCCCGCTTGGCGGGACGGTCGAGCACAATGAGCGGGTCGTCCAGCAAAAGTAGCCGCGGTTGGGCCAGTAGCGCACTGCCTAGGGCAAGTCGCTGTCGCTCGGCGCCAGAAAGATGTGACGGAGAACAGTCAAGCAGTGACGCCAAGTCGAGCAACTTAACCACACCATCAAAGTCGATCAGTGTCGCCCTCGATTTCGATGCGTTGTACAGAAGGGTGCGCTTGACAGACAAATGAGAAAAAAGAATGGGTCGCTGAAATACATATGCGACAGGACGCAGATGAGGCGGCCGAAACGTCGTCTCGTTCTGCCAAATTTCACCGTCGACGCCACAAAATCCACTGGGTAGATGCTGGATGCCGGCGATGCAACGCGCGAGCGTGGTCTTGCCGCACCCCGGAGGACCAAAAATTGCCGTGACACCTTTCGCCGGTACGATGAATTGCGCATGCAGCGGGATGCTTGCGGGAGCACCATTGAAGGCGACTTCGATATAGCCCGGTCTTGCTTCTCTCACCTGCCCGCGCCTATGCTGTATCTTGCCATCAAGTCACGAGGATAATGGCCGCAAAGGCGATGATCACCATGCCGCCGACAATCCATTCTGCTTGGCTCCAGCGCGGCGTCTCCGCCCCGAGGAGGCCAAAAGGCGCGGGCGGCATTGCAGATCGACGGTGTTGCGACAGCCGGCACCTTGAGCGTCTCCGTGCCATTGAGGATCGTGGCAATCGAACGCTGCCGGGCGCGCATACCAATCACACACGCAAGGCGGGAATCCAATGTTGCGGAATCCTCAGCCAGCTTGGCTGGACGCCGGTTATCCGCTGGCTGAACTGGCAAGGCTTGCGTCGTTTGGCTGTAGAGGTGTCGGCTGTCGCCAGAGCTTGATGCCGCCTCGGGGCCGGCGATCGGCTTGAAAGGCGCCACAGCTTCGGTGACCAATATGAATAGTGCGGCGGTGCCCACATTCATGGCTTCCGCAACGTCAGGCGCAAGCAGCATCAAAGCCAGATCGAATAGGATCAACCGGATAAACCTCATTGGGACCCCGAAGATGGACCGCCACGACTGCTTTCGTCGCGGCAGATCCTTGCTCCTCACCCAGCAATCTGCGTGCCGGTTCGAAAGAATGGCGCACGGCCCGCTTGGCTCAGGTGAAACTCCTATATGTCCCACCCAGCGTATGGAATGGCCGCATCGTGTCGTTGGGTTCCAGACGTGCGCGTCGCCAACCAGCCACGCAGGACGGACGAGATAGATACTGAGGATGATTCCGTTGGCTCTTGCGTCGGGAACGGTGTTGGAGGCGTCGCTACAATTTGTCGTCCGTCTGATCTGCGCCAACAAAAGGGGCGCTCATCGGCCGCATTTGATCATTTGGCTAGAAGTTTAGTGATCTCTTGGACACGACATTTCGAAAATCCGCCTTACCCATGAGCTCATGAGCATCACGATCTAGCTAACCCTCGTCCGCCCCCTAGCGCGATCGCCTTGCAACCCTGAGGGCGACGCCTCACGCGCGAACTCACGAATGATCTTCCGTCCTCATCACGCAGGTGGTTTCGCCTGCGAACAATCGCTTGCGCCCGCTGCCTGGACCGCTCTCGCGTCCTGATGCGGGCGCATAGGAAATGCCTAGAAGCCATTACTATCGCCCGACTGCGGATGAGCGCTCCGCAGTCACAGTGTCGAGATTGCGATACCGCAGTTTTGGAGACGGATCCGATGACGCTATGGCGCGACAATCGGAATGAGAGCGTCTCACCTTGATCGCCGCCGCCCATGACGCCCACTAGTGTCTTCTGCAGTGATGCCGAGACCGGGTTGATCGTTGGAAGCCCGTCAATTGCAGCTGACCGCCACAATGGTCAACGAAGTGCCAAACGCAGGTGAAGTGATCCGTCGGATCGGCAATACCTACCGCTCGGCTTCGATGGCCGTTGAGATCGGGAGCGTGCGATCTGGCGAGGCAGAGTCGCCGGGTATCCAATGATTGCGACTACACCGACGCATGTCGTGAAGAAGCGGAGAGCGTCGCGTTGTTAAATCGTACGGCACATTCATTTCCGCTAAACTGGACCGCCGGCAGGATGGAACGGCAGAAGAACAAATCAGGCCATGATGGGGCTGACAATCCATCGAGATCCAGGCCCCGGTGCGTGGCGCTCCACGATCGCGTTCTCGAAAATGAGATATGCTCGTTGCCATCTACGACGAGGTCTCTCGCACATGCTGTCCTGCGTTCCTCCATCCTGTTCGGCTCACGCAGGTGCCGATGCCGGCAACGGCCTCACCAATTGGCCCAAATGAGCGCGCGAACGCTGCGCGCGCGGCGGCCGGCATTGCGAAGCTCGCGATGTCGCGCCCGATACTCGCTCCAAATGGGAGTCGAGAGGCGGGGCCCTTGGGGCAAGCCGGAGGAACTCAGCGCAGGATCTGTTTAATTGCGAGCTCCGGCTTGACACGGTGAACTTGGCAAGCTGACAGAGCTTGCCCCTGTAAGCCAACGCCCTTTTTGTCCTATTTGTCCATAGAGGGCTTTGGTGTTGTGTCGGTGCGCGCGGGTAATGTTGGATAATCGATCTTAGGCAGCTGCCCGGTAAGTGAGTTTAGAAACGCGACGATGTCGTCTTTTTCTCTATCGTCGAGCTTCGCGCCGAGTTGTATCTCACTCATCACGCCAACAGCTTGCTTGAGGCTCCAAACCTGGCCCGAATGGAAGTAGGGAGGACGCAATGCGACATTGCGCAACGGCGCGGAGCGGAAAACATACTCGTCGCTGGGTACCTTGGTGACGGCGAAACGGCCCTTGTCGTCCCTCGGCAGCAGGCTTGCGGTTGGCCGTTCCGTCACGCCGAATGGGAAGTAGTCCTGGCCGCCGACGTTGATGCCATTATGGCAAGATGAACATCCCTTTTCTATGAACAGCTTTAATCCTGCTTTCTGCTGAGTACTGAGAGCATACGCATCGCCATCGAGGTATTGATCGAAGGGAGCGGCGGGCGTTATCAAGGTCGCCTCGAAAGCCTCGATGGCCTTTGCGAAATTGTCAAAGGTAATGGGCGTCGCGTCGTTAGGAAACGCCTTGCTGAACATGACGATATAATCGGTCATTGAATTCAACGTATTGAGAAGGCGAGCGGGCGTCGTATTCATTTCCGCACTGGCCTGGACGGGGCCTACGGCTTGCGCCTTGAGGTCAGCCGCGCGCCCGTCCCAGAACTGTGCCACATTGAAAACTGCGTTATAGACCGTTGGCGCTCGGCGTGAACCTAGCTGCCAGCGATGACCAACCGACCTCGGGCCGGCATCTGCGCCGCCGGTCCCAAGGTTGTGACATGTATTGCAGCTAATGACCCCGCTCGCCGATAGCCTCGGATCGAAGAACAGGATCTTGCCGAGTGCAATCTTTTCGTGAGTAATAGGGTTGTCCTTGACCGCGGGGACGATAGAGGGGATCGGCTTGAAAATCCGCCTTGCCGCACTCATCAAATCATCATCGGCGCCTGCTGTTGGCGAAGCCAGGATCCCAGATGCCAGAACACATAACTTGGCTGCGATGTAAAGCTTTCGTGCCGCTGATTTCCTCATCCTAGGCTTGCCCTTGCCGTAGTTCGTGAAGGCCGCGAACAGAGTGCGAGGTCGCAGCTACCCTGCCTGTCATCGAAAAGCCTCCCAGCGATCAAAGACGAATGACATCTATTGGGGTACTCATCAAAGTCTGATCGCTGTCGCTGCGTAGTAGCAACCCCCGTGCCAATGGAGTTCAGGGTGGTCCGTTGATTTGGTCTCGAACAATTGCAGGGAATGGCAGCAGTCGGATCAAACCGCTAGAATCGACTGATCACGCGCGACCTGCGATCTGAACCTCTGCGCGAAACCGTAAAGCTGTCGGTTTCGCGATTTTTGAGGTGCAGGCTTGCGATTAGGTAGGAAGCCGAACAAAAACGAGGATCGCACGCAATTCGTCGCGTCATTGACGCGACGGAATCATGTGGCCTTGCGAAGCCGTCGCCTACGCGTTGCCCCCAGCGTAGCCGAGCATTTATCAGCCAGCGCTGGGTGACGATTCTATGCGCTGCGGCCGGTGAAGCGCGCAATGTCGAGAACTCTCCTTGCGTGCTCCGTCAAGACATGGATATGCCTATCTTGGATCATATTGGCACTTGTTTGACGATCAAGCTGCTTGAATCGACCGTGGCGTCAGGTTGTAGGCAGTGCGAAGCAGGCTTGGCCGGCTTTGCAGAAATGTCATGTTGGAAGCTCACGTCGCGAATGTCACAAGGCTAAACACAACGCCTAAAATGGGCTGCGCCCGCTGCAAATCTAGCTAGCCTGCGTTGCGCTTTGATCTTGGCAACGAGATCTGAGGCGCGATGCAACGATGGTTCGGGATCCCGCAAATGACGCCGGCGCCCTGCCGATGCTGCGCCTGCTTTCCTAAACAAACGATACTTGCGAGGCAAAGAACCAGTGAAGGTAATGCAACTTAAGAGAATTCTGTTGAGCCAAAAGCGACGAACCGGCTGGGCTTATCGTGCGACTCGCCATGTCACCGCCCTTGTTGCGATCGCAGCCACGGGGTTCACGGGATACGTTAGCGCGCGAGAACGAAGATTGGAAGAGATCTTGACGTCTTGCAGACCGGACGTGATGCGGTTCTGTGACCGTTTTACAGGGCGTAGCGATATGGACGCCGCCATGTTTTGTCTTAGGGACAATTTCAAAGGCTTGCGCGTCGAATGTCGCCGCGTGATGCCAACCGCGGCGGAGAGAAACGGTGGCGCGAAAAGAAGAGGCGTCAACAACGTTCCGATCCTGCATCGAGAGTGAGGCACCGGAGCGGGAGAGTCTCAAGCAGCAGAATGCTCGCATTAGCCTCCGATCGAGGTCCGGACGGAACCGGTTGATGCCGTTGCGGCGTTCTCAACAAGCGTTTTCAGTGGATTCACTTGAACCGATGGGACTGCTTTTGGTTGTGTTCGCCGAAGGGCTCAAGGCCAGAGGAAACGCGATCGTCAGGAGCCGCTCAAAGGCGGCAAGCTGCTCAAGCAGACGCGTCTCAACGGCAACACTCTCCTCGCGAGGCAGTTCCGTCTTGAGCAATCGACGACAGCGCCAGATCTCGTTTCTCACCCATCTGATCTCACTTAATCTATCATCAATCGAAGTCATCACAAATGCAGGTTCACTTGGGCATTGGGAGTGCAATACGTACTTTAGCACTGCGTGGTCCCTCCGTCGCATTCATGCCGAAGGTTCGTCGCCATCGCTCGGCGGATGTGGCGAGCGGTTCGATGTAGTCAAGACTGCTATCGACTGATATCACGTTACGCTGGGCGTGCGACCGGAATTTGCTGAGGATTGCCGCGGGTTTTCGGCGCTGCGATCATCTGAGTTGAGGAATTGCTGCGCTTCACAGGCGCGATCGGCGCGCAGCCACATCCAAACGCAGGGCAGCAGCTGAGGACTGGAAACGGAGCGATGTTGTCCCCCAGCGGCGTGTGCGGTGCCAAATGCTGCGGCTTCATTGCGCTCGCTGCTTCCCTGACGATGGTCAATGTTGTTAGCCGTCGAACTATCGCATTCGTTTCCAATGGGCATATCCGTGAGTAAGGTGCGCGCACTCACCAACATCCTGGAAAGGCGCGGGGGCAATGTTTTCCTCAATGGATAAAAACGAGCGTTACCGCGATATCCCGGGCGCGACCCGATCGAACGAGCAGCAGGAGCGAGCGTGGGATCTCACTGGGTAAATGTCGTTCGAAATCGTGTCGACCTGAATGGACGCCCCATTGGTAGTCGCTGCGATAGCCGGCTGTGCAACGCCACGCCTCGATACCCATTTAATAGCTTGAACCCCACGCTGCGTCAGGTTGTAGTCTCGCAAAGACAAAGGCAGGCTGGGCGGGCGCCGAAGGGTTCAACATGATCGGACAGGGATGGCTTCCTAATTGCCGACATTGTCGCTTGCGGGCCATGTGCAAGACCTTGGGTCCATCTGCGGGTGCCGCTGTGCTGACCGATGTCAATCGTGCTGCAACAACCGGAGTCGTGATATGTCATGAGGTGATGGAGTGATGCGCGCAGCAGGGATGTCGCTGACAGCTGCTTCAACCGCGTTCCTCGCTGAGCAGTGAGGCCCGCCGAGTGAACAGCCGGCTCTTGCAAGAGATGCTTCAACTGCGTAGGTGGTTAACATTCAGCCATAGGCGGTGACTAGTCGCATTGAGCTTGTGGCTGAACGAGGCGCCGCGGTGAAGGCTCGGAAGATCCCATGTCTACTCAAGCTAATCTGACGACGGCGCTAAGCGAGATCGATTGTGCTCGCGACATCGTTGAATTCTCAACTGTGGTGGTTGCGCGCGACAAGCAGCTGCGCAAGACCGATCATCCGGTCTTTCTGCAAAAGGCTGCGCTCGAGTTTCAATCTAGATTCCTGTCGAATTTCGAGGACAGCATCCGTGCCGGGAGATCGTGGGGATATGCCACGACATGCAATGCAGTGAGCCGAAAGGCCGGAGGTCAGGCCGGCCGGGACGTTTGCGAAAGAATAGCGTCTCGCGTGTCGCTGCTTGACCATGCGTTGATTGGAAAAATCGGGATAAGAGCCCTTTCCATATTTGCCGCATCATTCGGTCGGCATGCCAGCAGAGCAGAATGTCGCAAAGGGGCGATCAGAATAGCTAAGTTTTGTCGCGAGGAAAGCAGGCCGCTTCAAGAGTTGAACAATCTAAGCCTGGCCGCGCTGATAAACGGTTTCAGCAAATGGCCGGAAGAAGCAGACTTTCGCCAGGCGGCGGTTGCAATTGCGGGTGATGTCATTCGGCGCGCAGACCGCCCTCACCAGCTCTCCGACTTTACACAGCAAGGATTGGTGAGCCTGGTCAACGGGTTCAGCAAGTGGCCGGATGAGGCGGCTTCGCGCCAGGCAGCAGCCACGCTTGCACTCGAAGTTCTGCGTCGTTCCGCCAAGCTCTGCGAGTTTCCTCAGCAGGGATTGGCCATCCTGGTGAACGGTTTCAGCAAGTGGCCGGAAGAGCTGGCGTGTGGTCAAGTCACGATTGCGATCGCAGGCGAAGTGCTTCGTCGGCTCGGCCGGTTCCCTGAGCTTAGTGAGCAGGATCTGGCAAATTTGGTGAATGGTTTCAGTAAATGGCCGGAGGAGGCAGTCTCTCGTCAAGCCACAGTCGCGATCGCAAGTGAGCTCCTGCACCGTGCCGACCAACTTCCTCACTATAGCCAACAAGGGCTGGCAAACTTGGTGAACGGGTTTTGCAAATGGCCTGAAGATGCGGCCTGTCGTAAGGCTGCAATTGCGATCGCTGGTGAGGTACTTTGGCGTGCTGCCCAGCTCCCCCATCTTACCCAACAGGGCCTGGCGAACCTGGTGAATGGCTTTAGCAAGTGGCCGGAAGAGCCGGCGTTTCGCCGAGCAGCGGTCGCGCTCGCTCGTGAGGTGCTGCGGCGTGCCACTCAGCTCTACGATTTTTCACAGCAGGGACTCGCTAACTTAGTGAACGGCTTCAGCAATTGGCCGGAGGAGGTGCCGTGTGGTCAAGTAACCGTTGTGCTCGCGCATGAGGTCCTTCGCCGTGCCGGCCCCAGGAGGGGACTCTCAGACTTCACTGCCCAGGATCTCAGGGGCCTGGTGATCGGTTTCAACAAATGGCCGCAGGAGAGCGCCGCCCGCCAAGCCATGATCGCGATCGTCAATGAGATCCTCGGCCGCGGTGTCCGGCTCTTTGACTTCACCAAACCGGAGTCGGAGAACCTGATGAATGGCTTCAATAGATGGCCGCAAGGAGCAGCAGGTCATGAGGCGATAGCGAGGATCATCGGGGAGCTGCAACTAACAAAGTGAAGCCACGCAGCTCCGATCGGGGAAAAGTAGTTCCACACAAACGAGGAAATCGGCCAAAGAATCCTTCCTGGCGGTTTCGACACACATGATGAGGCGACCGTCGAACACGACAATCTCACGCAGCTCCGCTCTTGCGATGCGGTCGGAGGCGTCTACAGTCACAAAATCGAGTAAAACAATCGGAAGGACGTGGTTCTTGATCCAGGCTGAGAAGGATGTCGTCGAGCAGATGCTCTCATCATTGGCGATCAGCTCGTTGCAAACTCGTGTTGCGCCTTCCTACGAACAGGTGATGCATCATTTCGGATTAGCTTGCGAGAGAGCGGGGCTGGTCGCGACGGAAGAGGTGGCAGTTCGGATATTGAAGCGCGTTTCAAGCGAGATTCACGAGGCGCAGTCGGTGCTCGAGCTTATCGGTCGCGGGCCGGATCTACTTCATTGATCTCGAAGTTAAGAAGCGTCCAACGGATCGGTGTCAGATGCAGATGGGCGCGGGTCTTCAATTATTCGACTGAGAAAGCGCGCCGGCAAGGGCCCGAGTCGTCCGCTTTTGCGCGGCCGAAACCTGCGGCAGCCTGAACCGATCTGACAGGATCGATCTTCGCCGCCGATGTCAGAATAGGGAGGAACTCGTTATCCGGAAGGATATAGGCCAGCCTTTGCAGATTGGGCCGGGGCGCTCTGCCGCGCACTAATTAAAGCGCGAGCGTTGCTACGAACGATGGCGGGCTTTTAGGCCAGGGTCCCAACCCGGTCATCTGAACGAGCAGGGGAGGGGTTCGCCTCGCGCGCAAAAGTGGTGGCAACTCGCCGGCTCTCAGCGCCGCGCTGCCAACGCGCCGTAAACCAGCGAGCAATTTGCCAAGCCAGAAAAGCGATTGATCCTCGTCTGCTTTTCGTCGGGCCACAGCCGACACCCAAGCGTCGAGAGAGGCTGATGGCTAGGCGCCCGCCCATTGTTCGTCGCTCCAAAGCCCGTCAGCTTATCGACAGCTACGTCTCGTAGCATAGAGGTCTTTACTGGCCGGCAGGCTAGGATTGATGTGTTCAGTCTTGGCAGAACAGACTTGGATGCATCCTTCAAGCGATCCACCACCGAGACTTCGGTGTGCTGCGTCGGGGCTGCAGTTGCTCGCCCGCAAACCGGGAGGGTGTTCGCGCCAGCCGGGGGCGATGACCGCGCGGTATGACCACCAGCTTTGTCATCAGCCGATCAGCGCGGCAACCCTGGTGAGGTCTGACGGCTTAAAGGTGCGGCTGCGGACGCACTTGATTTGGATATGGAGAGACGGCGATGAATACAGAGCAGCTTGGCTCAGGCACTCCTTCCGGAACTTCCGATTCGGAAACCTCCGAGCCGGCATCTCCTGCTGCAACGCAGTGGGGCGAGGCCCTGACGGATGCGCGGGCGTCCGCCGGCGAGGCGTCCAGCTCGCAGCTCGAAGTCTTGACGAACTGGGCTGCCGAAGACGGGCAGGGGCAACACGAGGACCGTCGAGAAGCGGTAAGTCGTGCGAGAGCTTGGCAGGACACAGGCGATGTCAATGAGGCCCTAGATCTGTCGTCTCTGTCCCTGATTGGCTTGCCTGCGCCGATCCCGGCCCGGTTGCGTCGCCTGAATGTCGACCACAATCAGCTGAACAGCCTTCCGGGGGACCTTCCGGCTAGTCTCCAGCGTCTCTATGCCAGTAATAACCAGCTGACCGGCCTGCCCGAGCTTCCAAATGGCCTGCGGCGGCTCTATGTCGTCAGTAACGGGCTCACCAACCTGCCCGCACAGCTACCGCCCGGCTTGCGGCGCCTGAGGGTCGATAACAATCAGCTAACCAGTCTGCCCGATCGCCTTCCGGCGACGCTAGACGAGCTGGACGCCAGCGGCAACTGCTTGACCAATCTGCCCGACCTTCCAGCCGGGCTCCAGCGCCTGAACGTCGACTACAATCAGCTGACGGAGTTGCCCGAGCCTCTTCCGGGCGGGCTCGAATGGCTCAGCGCTAGCCAAAACGAACTAACCAGTCTGCCCGAAACGGTACCCGACCTGCTATGGCTCGACGCCAGCAACAACCAGCTGACCAGCGTACCCGAGACCCTGCTGACACATCTAGGTCGCGATTCTAGCGTTAATCTGGAGAATAATCCGCTCCCCGATTTGGTGCAGGCCGGCCTGGCGGCAGCGATACAAGCAGCAGACTATGCAGGCCCGCAGGTCTTTTTCTCGACCGCCGAAGGCGCGCCGGAAGTCCAGCCGCGGTCACTGCAAGAGGTTGTGGCGGACTGGCTCGAGGCCGAACCCTCGATAACGGCGACCTGGCAGGGCTTCGCCCAAGAACCGGGTGCGCGGGACTATGCACGCTTCCTGGACAGGCTCCGGGGTACCGTGAACTATGGCAACGACGGGTTCCGGCAGGCGGTCGTCGAGGATCTGCGGCAGGCAGCCGTCAGGCCGCGTTTGCGTGACCAGTTTTTCCAGCTGGCTTCGGGAGCGAGCGAGCGCTGCGAAGATCGGGTCACCTTGACCTGGAACGGCATGCAGAGCGCACGGCTGAACGTTGACGTTGAAGACGGCGTCTATGACGGGCGGTTGGCCGAGCTGCTCCAGCAGGGCCGTGTCCTGTTTCGGCTGGAGGCGCTGCACGGGATCGCACGCGAGACGGTCAACTCGCTTCGTCGTGCCGATCCTGATGCCGACGTCGACGAGATCGAGGTCTACCTTGCCTACCAGACCCAACTGCGTGACCCGCTGCAGCTGCTGCACATCGCTCCGGACATGCGCTTCTTGAATGTCTCTAACGTAACGGCGGACGACATTGCCAGCGCCGAAGCGTCGGTGCGCAATCAGGAGGCGGCGGAATTTCCGGACTACTTGGCAACGCGCTGGTACCCATGGGAGAGCGTGTTGAGGCGCATCGCACCCGAAGACTATGCTGCAATGGAGAGGCGGCTCGTCGACGCGATGGGCGATGAATTCGAAGCCCGCTTGGACCGGCGACTGGCCGAGAATTGTCTGACGGGCGATGCCGATGCAAAGCGAGTGCTTGGCGCCCAGATTCGCGAAGAGATCGCCCTCGAGATCAAAGGCGGGGTTATGCACCAGGTCCTCGAAAGATTCGGCCTCGAGCTATGAGGCGCCCTCGGCGCGGGAGCCGTCGATCCGGCCAGCCGCGCGCAATCTCAGGCGGCTATCGATCCTTATCGAGGGGCGAATCTGAAGATGCCTCGAGCGAATGAGCTGCCGGCAGGTCTCGGTCGCTTGGTCCGCGCGGGCTATCATGACAAATACTTCTCTCGGCTGACCAGGTGAGCATTCTGTATCGAATCTCACTCGTTCATCTCTGATAGCGAAATGGATAGTGAGCCGGTCCCTCAGTCGCTCTTGTGCCTCGAAGGCTCTCGATATTCGTTGCGCGAGATCGATAGGACCCTCGCTGCATCACGCTCGACTCCAAATCACGAAACATGGTGTAGTTTCGCCGGATCCACTGATGCAGTTCGGTGGTCCAGTCCTTTTCGTCGCGCAGATACCCGGTGAAGGAAAAGCTCAGTCGATCGACATATCTCTTTAGAAACAACGGCAACGCGGAAATCCGGAGCACTCGCTCACAATCCATCGCTTCAGGTAGTTCTCCGCGCAGTACGAATTCATTGTGGACGGTGACCAGCGCGGCCGGTGGAATCTGCCGCCGCAGCAGTTCATAACCACGGAAGGAATTGCGGTCAGCGCCCGCGACGAATAGGATGACAGGCGCGACATAGCAGCGTGCAGTTTCCTTCATGAAGCCGATCTCCTCGCACATCTTGAAGAACTCGTCGAAGGCATGGAAGCCGAGGTCGATCACCTTGGCTACCCGATCGTGGATGATCAGCGGGTCCATCAGTTGCATCTTACCGTAAGTGTCAACTACATCTGCGGTCTCCGTGATGTTAGGAAGATAATCGAGCAATGACGGCTCCTTCAGATTTACATCGAAGGAGAGCGCCGTGCCATTTTTCAGCAGTAAGTACTCGCTCACGAGGCGAGCGACGAGAGTTTTGCCGACCTGCGGGCTAGGAGAGCAGATGATGTAGATAGGAGTAGCTAACATAGCCGGCAGGTCAATCTCGCTTCGTCCCTGGGCTCAACCCGTCGCTCGCCGATAATGCGACTACTTATCGTCGCTCCGAGTCGCTGACTTGGCGCCGGCCAATTCCGTCAGATTAATGCGATCAAACTCGCTCCAGACATTTGCCAGCCAGTGCCGTACATAGCCCCGCAGAACGAAGGAATTGTTCGCCGGCTCATCGTTCCGCCCCTTGTTTGCGACAAAATCTACGAATGGGACAGAAGCGACTTCGACCTGCTCATAGGCCATCTCGTTGAGCTTCGGGATAGTCAACTCGGTCGCATGCTTGATGCGGTGAAAATAAGAATTATAGGTCGATTGGTCCCACTGGAAGAATTGAGTGTCGTTGATGAAGTTCTTGACCAGATAGTACTTTGCGCCGGTCATGAAGGTCGCGGTCTCGGCGATCTCGTCCAGCGAAGCGATGGATGATCCCAGAATATGGAATACGGCAAAAGTGATCTGGCCGGACCGCGCCGAATCCAAAAAGCCGATGTCGCGCAAGGAGGCCAGTGCTGTGGATAGTAAGCCGGCACGAGCATCGATAACGGTGACGGATAGCCCCGAGTTCAAGGTATCGAAGATCTTCATCTGGTCCGCCGTTGTCGTCATATCGACGATCTCGGTGATTGCGGGATAGAAGCGCTTCAACGTTCCCCGCGGCGACTCCGTGTCGAATGCGCGTGTTTGCACGTTGTTGACGTTGAAGTAATCGAGAAGCGTCCGTGACACGGTCGTCTTGCCGACGCCTCCTTTGTCCGCGCCCACAACAATCACAACCGGCTTCACCATGGAATTCTCCTGAGACACTCGCTATTGCCGCGCGCGACGTGCGCAATCGGCGTGTCTTTGCTTTGGATGCGAACATGGCAGAAAGAAGAGGCTATTGAATCTTCGATGCGGGTGCGGTGCGATCGATGAGGTTTTCCAATGCCGAGAAATCAGAGCTCGTTGATTGCAACGACGAATACAATTCGATGACGCAATTAATCTCTCGTGATCGCGTTTCACGTGAGGTTTGAGATGAGCTGAGGGAAAAATTCTTCGTGCAGTCGATTCGTACGCGCCGATGATCGCGATCACCATCATGACGCCAGATGTCGCCGGATCAAATCCCTCTCGCTTGTCACTGTCTCGTTCTAGGCCGGAAGTGGCTTGGCGATGTTTCTCACGGTCGCGAGGCGAGCGCTGGCGAGAAGATCCTTGGAGTACGCTGTGCCGAAGTAGTCGAAGACGAACGTGCCAGAATAGCGTAGATTATCGCACGCGCGGATTAGGCTATCGAGCATTGCGCCGACTTGCCCAACGCGGTCGCGGTAGAGCGCGCGAATGACATTTACGGCGTTCATCGAATGAACCGCCTCATCGGCAATTACCTCTCGCAGCCAGTGATGAAACGTGTTGTTGCCAAGAGCATCGTAAAACGGCTTTTCTGCCGCGTAGGCGCGGCAAGTGCACATCTCGTCAAACGCAATCATAACCAGCACGGAGAATTCGTCCGTCAGGTAGTCGGTGATCGGACCAAAGTCATGCAATCGAGCGCCCAATCTCTCGCGAAGATCCTTTTCGGATCCGTTCGCGACGAGTTCAATGATGCGGATGAAGCCATTGGTGTGGCGCTCTTCATCAATCGCCCAGGCGTTGAGAAATGCCGCAGCTTCATCGGTCGCGATGAGATTTCTGGCGGCAAGTTCGTGTTTCAAATACCGGGCGTCATATTCCGTGTATAGGTCAGGCCACAATTTATCCCAACGTGCGCGTATGGCTGACGGTTCGGCGCAGAACATCGCAGGTGTAAGAGCGCTGAACAATTCGTTTGGATTCCAGTCCCGTCGAACCGGCGTGATCATCCCTGTCCCCTAGCCGCGAGCGCTCGGGCGAACGCCCGGCCCTTCTATTTTTGTCTGCTCGAGTCCCGGCAAATATTAGCTGCATACGAAGCGGCCGTCGCCTCCTAGTTTTGGGGGGTAAATTCCGGGTCGTGCCGCTCTCGGCCAATCGAAGGTCCCGGTTAATGCCAGCGAAAGGCTATCGCGGTGAAAAGCAAGTCAAGAATAAGCGGAATACACGCGATTACCGCTCCTTGGGTCGAACGTCACTCCGTAAGCCGACTGGCTACGTCGTACTGATCGGCACGCATAGTTCGTCAGTCTACCATCGACCAGTTGCTCGGATTGCACGACAGCATTACCGCCACCGTATGCTGCCGCGGAGCGTCGAGCGATGGGACGTACGCCAAGCAACGTGCTGTGCGAGAGCGCCAATTAAGCAGACTCAGGGCGTTGGAGCGGTTGGTAATGCTCCCCGAGCCGCCTTCGTCGCTGTTTAGCACAAACTGCTATTGCCCTTTATTCCTGTCGCACTCTGCCCTGTCCGGTGTAATACTTACCTGTCCAGAGTCCGACACCGCGGATTTTAGCTGCGGGAGCACTGTATCAAGCCCATGGTTTTCCTGTTCGTGGACGGCAACCCCTCACGATCGTTTGTGGCATGTCACTTGCTCGGTCGGGGAGTAAAAATAGTGGCGCCACAATTGTTAGCTGGTGTGCAGACGCGCACCAACTGGTGATCATGGGAGACATGCTGGGGTTCTGCTCAGGTGTCGTCTCGTCCATATACAACCACACAGGAGATGGTCATGACGAAAGAAGCCGGGATCAACGATGACATCGGCATTGCAGCCGGCGCATTTCAAGACTTCACGAAGCGAGCCATCGGAGCGCAAAGCGAGTTTGTGAAGAAGTACTCAGAGGCCTATTGGCACTGGCAGGAGCGCATTCAAATCGAATCGACACAGTTGACGGAGTTCTTCAAGGATGTCTCCTCAACGTCGTCAGCGCCCGACCAAATCGGCATTCTTCAGGGGTGGATGAAAGGTGCCAAGCAGCGGTTCACGGAGGATGTTGTCTATTCTATCGAGACCGCGAAAGCCCTCACGAATGTCGGACTGGAGGCTTGATGTAATCTCCGCCGGTGCAAGGCGGCGGTCTCGTAAGCATATGCAAGAGATTGCGATATTACACACGTGGCAATTCGTACACTTATCGACCACATCTCTTATCACTCTTGATGTTTGGCGGGGCGTATAGTGCGGCCGCTGAAGGCGAACTTAGCTATCGGCAAGCCGGCCACTCAGGCGTCAAGCTCTGAACGCTATCGTTCGCTGCGCCATCTTGCTCGGGCCAAGGCGCCGTCCACCTGCGGCTGTGGCCCGGCATCCTCGGTCTCCGTCCTACTTTCTAGCGCAAGCGACAGCTTGAGATTATTGCGCAACATCGCATTTGAGGGGTCTCTTTCGAGAGCTTTGCGGTATAGCCCTTGCGCCTCTTGATGGCGGCCCTTCTGATCGAGAATAACGCCCTTGGCGTTCAGTATGCGTAGATCGCCGGGCGACGCCAAGAGGACATTATCGAGAGCCTGAAGCGCTTGATCGGGCGAGTTGCGGGCCAGCAGGACCCGCGCAAGAGAGATCGCCGCATCGACATTGTTTGGTTGTTGCTTCAACGTATCCAGCAAAGTTTGCTCATCAGCATCCCGACCGAAGCTGTATGGAATTCGTTCGCGCACGCTAGGATCGATCGCCTTTGCGTCAGCTAGGTCTGACGAGGGTGTCTGCCGCGATGAAAGGGTCGACCTATCCGGGTTAGCGCAGCCGGCGAGCAGAACGATAGCGAGCAAGGCCGAGCACAAGGCTGAGCGTAAGAAGCGCCGCCAGCGGCTTATTCCATAGGAATTCATTGGCTATCTCACGACGAGCTGCTGCTCTGTCAACTTGCGGCGGGAAGCAGCCCGCCACGCTCCGAGGAAGGAACCCTTTCCTTGGCAGCCGAAAGTTTCACGGACCCAATTGGCTGGACTGTGAAATCCGAGGCGAGGTCCTGATAAGACAGAACGGGCAGATCGATCCCGTTGCGGGTGAGAAAGCCGCGAACGAAGCGCCGGATATCCATCGCGCCGAGGATGACGGGCTGGCTTTGGCTTTGTGCGACGGTCGAATGGATCTGACGGAATTGTGAAACCAGCTTCTCGCTCTGCCGATCGTCCAGAACGAGATATGGTCCGACGGCGGTTTCGCGCACCGAACCGCGCACTATCTCTTCAGTCTCACGCTCGATGATAAAGGCGGCCACCACGCGGTGGGCATTGGCATAGCGAAAGCAGATCTGCCGCTTCAGCGCGGCGCGAACATATTCAGTGAGCAGGACGGCGTTCTGCTCGCGTTCACTCCATTCTGCAAGGGCCTCCAGGAGGAGGCGAGTGTTGCGAATGGGTATCCCCTCATCGAGCAGGCGGCGCAGGACCTCTGCGATTCGAGGAATGGTCGCCGTACGAAGAACTTCCTTCACCAGATCGGGGTACTCCTGCTCCATTCGGGCAAGCAGTTGGCGGGTCTCTTGAATGCCTACCAGGCGCTGTGCGTGGCGTGTCAATGTGGAATGGAGGCGTAAGGCAAGAATTTCGACCGGACGGTGGTGTCCGATGCCGGCGGCTTTGAGCGCAACTGCATGGCGTTCTTCGATCCATACGCGAGCCGTATCCGGATCTTTCCGAAATGGGATGCCGCTTAGTTCAATGTTCGCGATATCATCGTTGAGTGCGAGTTGCGTCGGATCGATCACATCCCGCTCGACCGGCACGCTATCGACATCTATTCTGAACTGCGACTTGGATAGGTTCTGATCAGTCTGGGCCGGGATGCGCGGAACCGTGATTCCAAGGTCTGCCGATACCGACGTTGAAACGCGCACGATGCTTTGTTCCAACTCGTCCTTGTCGATTGAATGTGTCAGGTTCGGCGCAAGGAATAACGCAATCGGAAGTGCTTCCGCATAAGCGGCTTGCTTCTGTGCCTGTGCTGGAGCCGGTGCCGAAGCAGTGACATTTGCGCCTGTCTTCGCGGCAGGCTTGTCGCCTTTCGCGCCGACCTTGACATAGCTTGCGGCAGCGAAGAGCACGGCCAAGATGACGAACGGGGGCAAGGGGAAGCCAGGAACGAGTCCCATTAACAACAAGACGCAGGCCGCCAGCCGAAGCGCTTGTGTGCTCGCCGTAAGTTGGCTGACAATATCGGCCCCAAGCTTGAGCTTGGAAGGCCCGTTGACCCGTGTGACGATGGTCGCGGCCGTAATCGACAGCAACAGTGCCGGAATCTGTGAAATGAGCGCATCACCTATCGTCAGCAGCGTATAGTGATGCATCGCAGCATCGAGCGACATGCCCTTGGAGAGCAGGCCGATGCTGATTCCGCCCAGCATGTTAATGCAGATGACGATCAGTCCGGCGATCGCGTCGCCTTTCACGAATTTCATGGCGCCATCCATTGCACCATGAAGTTGGCTTTCTTGCTCAAGTGCCGCGCGCCGGCGACGTGCTTCGTGTTGATCGATATGGTTGTTGCGCAGCTCCGCATCTATCGCCATCTGCTTGCCCGGAAGTGCATCGAGCGTGAAGCGCGCTGACACCTCTGCTACGCGCTCGGCGCCTTTGGCAAGGACCATGAACTGCACCATGGTCACGATCAGGAATATGACGATTCCGACAGCGATATTGCCCGAAATGACGAAGTCGCCAAAGGTGTGGATGATGCTGCCGGCGTCGCCCTCCGCAAGAATCAGGCGCGTTGTTGCGATCGTCAGCGCCAGACGAAAAACCGTCGAAATCAGAATGACGCCCGGCAGCGACGAAAAATCAAGCGGCGTGCTGAGATAGAGGGCAACCATCAGCAACAATATGGCAAAGCCAAGGTTGAAGCCGATAAGCATGTCAATCACGATGATCGGGATCGGCATGATCATCATGCCGATCGCCAGAAGCAGCATCAGTGCCACCATGATATCCGGATGGGACGGTGCGCGGGCGACGAGATTTCGTAGGTGCCTGGCCATGCAAAGCCTTATTGTTTGACCGGAGCCGGGCTGCCCCGCAAGGAAACATAGCGCTTGAAGGTTGCCTGCGCCTCGGCCATGCGGCCAGCCTGACGCAGAGCATGGCTGCGCAGCAGCAGCAATGGCAGGCGCGACGATGGCTCATCATCAAGCATGTCCAGCCTGTCCAATGCCGATAGTGCTTCTTCGCCGAGGCGCTCTGAGATGAGGGCATAGGCGAAGATGCGAAGCAGCTCGACGTCTTGAGAATGTTCGTGAACGACGAGCCGCAAGAGAGCCAGACTGTGTGCGCTCTGCCCACACGCAAGGTGGACATAGGAAAGCGCGCAGAGCAAATTGCGCTCGGGCCCAGAGATCGGAACTACCCGATCGGTTTTGGAAACATTCGACGACTGGGTCGGTGTAAAGTGCTGCACGTCGTGCGGATCGGGCATTGCTAGCCTTGGACCAAGCTGTTGTGATTCTGCCGGAGCAGGATTAACCGCCGCAGCTCCAGCCGCAGAAGCGCGGCTCCGTCGGCTGCGACCGAGCCCTCTGGCGCGGCTGACAGCGCATCGGCGAGACGCTCGAGGAGAAGGACGTGTTGCTCTGGACGTACAATATGCGAATGACGCAGGCGGGGTGTGACGAAGGAGAGCAGGCTATGCGCGAGATTGGGACCCTTCAGCCAGGTAAGTTCCGGACTTGTTTCGATCTTACCTGCGTGCTCGGGGGCATCAGTGGGATTGATCCGCGAGATTGGATCGATTGACTTGAGTGCGAGCGCGTCATCGATCGTGCTGGCAGCCAACCGCTCCTGCGCTTCGGGCTGTTGGACAACTGACGTGCGGCCCTTGCCGTTTCCAAGGACCTTGTCGATGCCGATGCTGCTGGCCTGAGGTGTGGCCGGGGCGATGACGGGCGCATGATGCTCGTTGTTAACTTCCTGAAAGGCAGTGCCAGGCTCTACGGACCGCTGCGGCAGCCTAGTCATGAAACGTTCCTTCGTTGGCCGCGGGCTAAAACTCTAATAAGACAAAGCAGCAAGCTGGCCATTGCGTGTCAGCAGCACACGTCCGTCCTCGATCTCCTTTACGATCCATCCATTGCTCAGGAGTGCACCTGCGAAGTACTTTTGACCAGCAATGACCAGATAAGGGTCGTTTCCGCGCCAAACTGCCTGGACTGCAATTGCGGGGGGCGCCTTCTCCTCCTTGATGGCGAGCGCGCTGACGAGCGTATAAGCACCATTGCTTTGGACATCGAACCGCTGCTGGATTTCCCGCCATTTAGCGAGCGAGGCAGGCGTAATAGTGCCATCGGCGGTCACAACACCTGGCCCAGAACCGATTTTGACGCCGAGTAGGCCCGCTGCGTCAACTTCCCCTTGCAGCCGTTCAGCCGCTGCCTCGGCGGCCGGAACATCGGGGGGCGCGAGCGCGATTTTGGGCGCGATGTCCGGGGCGGGGGACGAGGCGCTCAGCGCTGCGGCGCTGTCGATCTGGACAAGTCTCGTTGAAAGGGTGCCAACGGCGGCAGAACTGATGAGGACCAAGGCAAGCGGGATAATCGGTACATGCCAGCGCCCGGTAGAGCCGGCCTGCTGAGGGGCTTCGGTTGAGCAGCGAATGGACATCGTGCCCATATGGATGACGGCAGGAAGAGGGACAACAACGGGCTCATTTAGCGAAATAGGGTCGCGGCCCTCGATCGCGACGTTCGCGGCAAGGGCCTCGATCTCGATCGAGCTGACGTGCCAACTGACGCGAAGATGGTGCGGTTCAAGACCTTGCTCGATGAAGACCAAATCAGCATCGAGGCTGCTGCCAATCAAGCAGGGGCCGCTCCCCGCTTTGCCGGTCAGCCCGGAATAACACCCCGACAACACCTCGAATAGCGGGGAAGCTGGTTCATTCACGATCGTCTCCTGAATGAAGAACGAGACCGTACGGCAATGCCGTACGGTCTGTTGCGACTTCACAGATCATGCGGCCGGCAAAAGCGGGAGGATATAATTTCGTCCCGCTTCATCCGTTACTGTACCCGCTCGTCGGCCACTTTCTTGACGGTCGTGAGCTCTGTCGAGACGACGCGAAGTTCTACATCCCTTTCGGCAGCCTTCGTGCTGCTGGCAGTCAGGGCGGCGAGCTGCCTGTTGAATGCCGCTTCTCCTGCAGCTTCAGCAGCGGCGGAACCCGCGGCTGCAGTAACAGTACCAGCTGCGCCACCCGCCGTCGAGGCATGAGAAGCACCAACCTTACCAGTCATCTTGTTTCTCCTGTTCATTTGAAGATTGCCGCGCCTTGCGGCTCCGATTTTCCTGACGCCGCAACATGCGAGTCAGGAATCCTCCTCTGTCTCGGCCATGGTGTCGTTGAAACGATCCATTGCACTACTTACAAACTGGATAGCGACGTTGCCGAGAGCGGCGTTGAACGCTTGCTGCAAAGCAGCGGCTTGCGAGCCAGCGTCTGGACCGGACGCGCTGCCGCCATTTAAGGGAGCTCCTGCACCATGCGATTGGCCATGATCATCGTGTTCGCCAGGCGGCCGAGATCCCTTTTTGCCGCCGCCAGTCGCGTGGAGGTCAGTATCAAGGTGCCCAGCAGCGCTGGAGCTGGAAACGCGCATCGGGTTCTCCTACTTCAAAACTTCGTTCGCGCGGAGGAAGCGGGCTCCGTCACGTCTACTATGGAAGCATTAGCTTTCGACAAGCTGACGAGCCGCAGAAATGCAGTGAGCCAATCTCTTCGGTTTGCCTCTAGACACGCCGCTTCATATTTCGGCAGTGTGTCGGCGAAAGCCGCAGATCAGAGAGTTGGTACAAGATCTCACCTATGCGGCACTCGATGAGGCAAGCC
The DNA here is from genome assembly GCF_015291625.1 of Bradyrhizobium sp. CCBAU 53421. NCBI lineage: Bacteria > Pseudomonadati > Pseudomonadota > Alphaproteobacteria > Hyphomicrobiales > Nitrobacteraceae > Bradyrhizobium > Bradyrhizobium sp. CCBAU 53421. Next base: position 8,080,520 of record NZ_CP030047.1, on the reverse strand, counting down.
GTTGTTCATCGGAGCCCAGCGTTGATGAGGGAATGAAAGCGCAGGACGGATCAAATGGACTTAGGCTTTGACGTGGCCCAATGAGGGGGGCCGCCCGGCCGGGATCCTTCGCAGCTTGTTCGGCAAATTAGTTGCCTCGACCCAGGCAGCGATTTGTCTAGATCCTGCCCGGGCAGGCCGGCAGGTTGAAGTTGCTCATGCGAGTAAGCGACAAGAGCGATCCCCTAGTCCCGCTCGTAGCAGACCCATAAAAAATGGACCACTTTCGTGGACAGCGATCAGGAGGTGCTGGAGAGACAAGGACTTTGAGCGTCACGTCCACCAATGTGCTCTCGATCCGACGACGTAAACCGGTCAGGTTTGCCGCTCCGTCCGGTTCCGTCGCGAGGTGAAGGCATCGACAAGTTCACCGTCCGCGACGGGTGGCGCAATCGCCCCCGCGAAATCTTCGCGGTGGCCAACGCGATGTGAGAACGCCCGTCGGGCGCTCGAGTGTAGCCGACAAATGCGCTAGTTTAGCTACGACAAACACGCTCGTCGGTGTAAGCACCGAATATGCTTGCGCGAGCTGCGCGGCGGGGACGACCCTACCGCGTGGTGGCCTCGCAAGCTAGCCTTTCGTCCAGCTTCATCCTGCGTCGATAGCGCCGCTACGACTAGGCGTAGGCACCTGCAGCTTGCGTGCGCTCGGATTCAATCCGTGCCTTGAGGTTATTCAGATAGTCCTCGGCGTAGGACTGGGCCATCGACACGGGCAGGTTGATGCCGGCCGTCGCCGCTTCTTGAATTGCCTGCTTCACCAAGCCTTCTCGAATCGCTATTTTGACCTCGGGGCCGGCGATGCAGCCCACGGCCTGCGCCGCAAGGCTGAGCCCAGCTTCCTCCAACGCCTTCTTCATGTTGCCGCCGCTGATTGCGGTGTGCAGAAGATTTGCAGCTTGCGCTTCGGCCTCGATCACCATTGAAGCAAGATCGGCCAGTTCGCCGAGCCCTGGAATGAAGCCGAGTACACCAACGGCCGTCGCTGTCCAGTCGAGTACCTTCGAGCCTACCTTGAGCACGTCATTGAGCGCGTGCATGAGGGCGCCACCGTTCTTCTTGGGAGACTTGATGTCGGGCTGGTCAGCCACGCCAATCATCATGTCCGCCGTGGCCTCCTGTTCGGCCGGCGTTTGAGCGGCATGCGTTTTCAATTGCGGAGCGGCGCGGTTCGCACCCGACATGTTGTTGAAGAACTGGTTGAAATCGCTTCTGCTGATGTTTCCCGAATCAACCGTATGGCCGCCGCCGAAGTCAAAAAACTTGTGGTGGGTTTTGTAGCCAGTAATCGCGTTGTTCATCAACCCGAACAGCACAGGATCCGAGAGCAGCTGGGAAGCTGCGCTTCGTACCTCGAGGGAAAGGCTCTTGTCGTCCACCATACTCACGAGCTTTTCCCGGGTCAGATCGCCATTTCCAAAGAAAGCGTCCTGGTTCTTGTTGATTGTGTTTAGTGTGCCCAGCTCGTCTCGAGTGAGACTCATCGATGAGGAAGCGACCTGCAGGAAGTCCTCTTTGTGGACCTGATCTATCGAGCCGCCGTACAACTGCTTCCATTGATTCGGGTGGTCGAGAAAATACTGAGCCGCAGCGAGGACCTGTGGGGGGCATTTGCCAATGTCGGCATTGCCGTCCACGATGTGCCTAAAATCCGCAAGGCTCAAGTTCTTGGGCAGGTTATCGGAATAGCGGTAGAGTTCGCGCAAGGCATCGGTCAGGTTCATGACCGACGGCTCACCGTTTCCGGAACCGTCGGATGGCATGTAGTTCTGCTCGTAGGTCCGCGCCCGCTGCTCCTGGAACGCGGCAACTTGAGGGTGATGATCGGAAAATCCGCAGAGATCGCCGGCTTTGATCCTGCCGCCGCAGCGGCCGTCGCCTTGCGAACCGATCGCATAGAAGAGCTCCGGGTCCTGTTGCAGTGCCTCGATCGCTGCCTTTAGATCCGGCGGTGTCGAAGGATCGTTGGCCAAATCTCCCAGAGACTTCCAATCAAGCGGGCATTTGTCCTTGTGGCGGTTCAGCACAGAGACAATCTGCAGTTCCGCATTAGTCAGCGTGCCACCGTTCCAGGTGATCCTTGAGCTTTGTACGGGCGCTTCCGCAATGATCGGGCTGCCGGCAGCAGAGGACGGCGGTGGGTCATCCTGATATGCATCTAATGCTGCCCTTATCTCTGGTGGCAGGATATTCCGTGCCTCCTGCGTGAGTTCCTCCGTCAGTTGCTTGGTTGATTCTGTGGGGGCCGGTTCCTGCGGTGCTGAATGATCGCTGGTCGTGTCTTTCGACGTGAGGCTGCCCAGCATCGCCTGAAAGCTGGCAAAGTCCTGCGCCGAAGAGGGCGGGGCGGGCATTCCGGAGAAAGCCAAAGTTGAGTTGGCGGTTGGCGATAGGTCGACTGACATTACACGTCTCCGATAAGAGTGCACCACAAGACGGTCACCAGCGCGGCCCGAGATCGCGACGAACAAGGAGTGTTGATCGGCAGAGTTCAACAGGTCCTATCACTTGCGTCCTGTTGCTCAGTGCGCCTTCAGCGCTCTGTTCCGCGACCATCTATGGGAACACCGCCGTCTAGATATTCACGCCGTATGATAAAACGGACAACCTTTCGAGAAGCTGACGGCGCTCAGACGATTTCAAGGTGAGCTATGAGATAGCCTTCCAAGCAAGGGGCCTGGACGTATTTCAATGCCGGTGCGAGCTTCGTTTGGTTGCGTTCGCCTGGCCTGGTGCCATGTCAGCGAGTTAAGCTCCTGATCCAAAACCGTGTAACTGTAAGGCGCCGATGGTAGCGTCGGCGGCGCCGCCGAACGTCCTCACGACGTCAGGCAGGTGAAAACAGTAACACAGCTCTTTCCTCAAGATGACAGCCTCCGAGATCGCATGGGTATACCTGTTGTCTTCACGACAGGATCGGCACCAAAATTTGTCCCAAATTTAGAGGCCGATGCGTCTTCCTAAATGGAAGCCAGCGGTGATCATGAGGTAACGACGCTCGTCAGCTTCCGGTCAGCTCGCTTCTCTAATGGGCTGGCGCATTCGCGCTCGCGAATGCTGCCAATCTTATCACGCGACAGAAACGGTTCTTGTCATGTTGCCTGCCGTCGCCTCGACCGCTCTCAACTCGGCCGAATGTATCCCCAGCGGCTGTTCATCGGTACGGGACCAGTTTCATGATAGTCTTGCGCAGGCGGTGCTCTTGTCCGCTTGCCGCTTCTGCTATCGCACCGTTGGATGTAAGGCCAACCTGTATACCAAAGTGCGGGCGAGTACGAAGGCACCTGCCGTCGACTAGCTTGCAAACGAGATGGGAGAAATTGCGTTGCGGGTAGATTTTTCGCGTATTAATCGGTCTAAAGCTATATTCTATGATATTTATGCTTCTGATGATCCGAGGGCATATTTCTCAATCCTCGGAGACTTGGATTATATGATCCCGGACGTCTCTGAGCCGGTTGTGCGCCAGATCCTGGCAGCGAAAGCTTCCGCAACCGGCCTTAAGCCCGTCGTGCTCGATGTTGGATGTTCATACGGCATCAACGCAGCGGTGCATCGCTTTCCGCTGACCTTCGGAGGCTTGCGTCACCGCTACGCCCGGCGTGAGATGAGGGCGATCAGTTCTGAGACGCTGGTGAGTCTCGATCGCAGTTTTTATGCAGCCTGGCCTGATGTCGGGTTGGCGCGCTTTATCGGCCTCGATGTGTCGGCACGGGCGATCAGCTATGCAAAGAGTGTTGGCCTCTTGGAGCAGGGCATCGTCGCTGACCTTGAAAAGGAGGCGCTATCGACGGACAGCGCGCGCATTCTCCGCTCCGTGGATGTTATCATGTCAACCGGATGCATCGGCTACGTTACCGAGAAGACGTTCAGCGAGATTCTCGATGCGACAGAGAAGCAACCATGGATCATCTCCTTCGTGCTACGAATGTTCCCATTTGAATCTTTGGCCGAGGCGTTTGCAAAGCGTGGTCTTGTGACAGAACGTCTTACCGGCGTGACGTTCATCCAGCGTCGCTTTCGCGATGCTGAAGAGTTTGAAAGTTGTTTGGCCAGCTTGGCGGCCCTAGGTGTGGATGCGACCGGCCTCGAATCAGAGGGGCTGTTTCATGCCGATCTGATCTTGTCTCGCCCAGAGGCGGATGCACGGGCCACGCCTCTGGAAGACGTTGTCACCGTCGCCAGCGGCAGGGGACGTCCGATTGGACCCCGTTACGTTCATGTTGAAAGCGACGAGGGCTTGCAGGTTGCGCTGGAGCCCTGACAGTTAAGGACCACAGTGCAGCGCGCGAGTCCTTCGGCGCTGGATCAATACGTCGAAAAACAAAGCCATTCTGGTCGAAGGCGTGCCAGAGCCGACGTTGTTCGCCGACGATGGATAACGACTTCGTCCAGATGCCATTTGTCGCCGCGAGCGGGGAGCGCTGCGATTCAAATCTAAGAGCGCCTTGCCGCCGAATTCCCTCTCCAATGACGCGCGGTTTCATAGATCGCATCAATGCGACACGTGGGCCAGAATTTCCTCGACTATGCGCAAACTCGACGGAAACTGGAAAGGCGGCCCAACGGCATCTCCAATCATCTGGAGCGAAAGTGACAGCGGCGATAGCGTGGTCCGGGCGATCGGTATGTTTTTGCCTTCTAAATCTCGATCTCTCCAGTTGACGGTCCGGGCGAGTAGTGCCTATCTGTAGCCAGTCACGGTCTTCCGCCCCCCACACCTTGTAGGTCGGAAGCTAAGAGGGAACCCGGTGCGCCAAAACGGCAACTCCGGGGCTGCCCCCGCAACTGAGAGCGGCGAGCGGTTGTCATCATGGTCACTGGCGCGACACAGCGCCGGGAAGGCCGACGGCCGCAGTGACCCGCGAGCCAGGAGACCTGCCGCGACCGAACGAAAGTCCTCGGGCGGGGTGCCCCGGTGGGTCGCTTGCAGCCGGGGACATTTGCCCGGATTCCTCGCAAGTTGTCCGCGCGGCCCGCGCCTCACATCGCGGGGTTGCCGATGTCGCCGTCTTACAATTTCGATCAGGAGGGTCATCTCATTGAGCCGTCGCATGTGCGGGCGGGACCAGCGCAGGCAAGGCCTAGCCCGCCTGAGTTGTGTCGTGTCTTGCCATCGCCGGCTCCGCTGCCGCGCCCCCTTGCGCCATCGCCAAGGCCGGCCGATCTCAAGCTCGATCGGACGCGCGACGACCTGTTGACGCCGTTCGGCAAGCTGACGGTGACCGACCGTTATCTGCTCGCCGGCGAATTGCTCCAGGACATGTTCGCGCGGGTGTCTTGCGCCTTCGCGGATGATGTTGCGCATGCCCAACGTCTCTATGATGCGATGTCTCGGCTGTGGTTCATGCCGGCCACACCGGTGCTGTCCAACGGCGGCACCACGCGCGGTCTGCCGATCTCATGCTTCCTTAACTCGGTGTCGGACTCGCTCGAAGGCATCGTCGACACCTGGAACGAGAATGTCTGGCTTGCCTCTAACGGCGGCGGCATCGGCACCTACTGGGGCAACGTTCGCTCGATCGGCGAGAAGGTGAAGGGCGGCGTTACCTCAGGTATCATCCCGTTCATCCACGTCATGGACGGCCTGACATTGGCGATCAGCCAGGGCTCGTTGCGGCGCGGCTCTGCGGCGGTCTATCTCGATATCCACCATCCCGAGATCGAGGAGTTCCTCGAGATCCGCAAGGCGTCCGGCGACTTCAACCGCAAGAGTCTCAACCTGCACCACGGGATCAGCGTTACCGACGCGTTCATGCGTGCCGTGGGCGCCGGCACCGCGTTCGCTCTGCGCAGCCCGAAGACCAACGATGTCATCCGCGAGATCGACGCCCGGCAGCTGTGGCAACGCATCCTGGAGAACCGGCTTCAGACCGGCGAGCCTTATCTGTTGTTTATTGACACCGTCAACCGGTCGCTCCCCAAGCACCAGCGCGAGCTCGGCCTCAAGGTCTCTACCTCCAACCTGTGCAGCGAAATTACCCTGCCGACCGGCATCGATCATCGCGACGAGGACCGCACCGCGGTGTGCTGCCTGTCGTCGCTCAACCTCGAGACCTGGGACCAGTGGAATGAGAAGCCAAGCTTCATCGAGGACGTCATGCGCTTCCTCGACAACGTGCTGACCCACTTCATCACGGTGGCGCCGGACGGCATGAAGCGTGCCCGCTACGCCGCCTTGCGTGAGCGCTCCGTCGGCCTCGGCGTCATGGGTTTCCATTCGTTCCTGCAGTCCAAGGGCATTCCGATGGAAAGTGTCGTGGCCAAGTCGTTCAATCTGAACATGTTCCGGAAAATCCGTCGCGATGCCGACGCGGCATCCGTGACGCTCGCGCGCGAGCGTGGGCCGTGCCCGGATGCACTGGAACGCGGTGTGATGGCGCGCTTCAGCCATAAGATCGCGATCGCGCCAACCGCCTCGATCAGCATCATCTGCGGCGGGACCAGCGCTTGCGTCGAGCCGATTCCGGCCAACATCTACACCCATAAGACCTTGTCCGGTGCCATCTCGGTGCGGAATCCGCATCTCGCCAAGCTGCTGGCCGCCAAGGGCGCAGATACTTCGGCAACTTGGCAGTCGATCATCGCGCACGAGGGTTCCGTCGCTCATCTCGACATCCTGTCGGAGCACGAGAAAGCGGTCTTTCGCACCGCCTTCGAAATCGACCAGCGCTGGATCGTCGAGCTAGCCGCCGACCGCGCCGCGTTCATTTGTCAGAGTCAGTCGATTAACCTCTATCTGCCGGCTGACGTCGATAAGTGGGACCTCCACATGCTGCATTGGACGGCATGGAAGCGCGGGGTGAAGAGCCTCTACTACTGCCGTTCAAAATCGATCTCGCGGGCGGCGTTCGCCGGCAACATCGCTGACGGCGACAAGGCGGCGCGGCCGCAGCCGGCGCAGCGGCGCGCTGACTATGAGGAGTGCCTCGCATGTCAGTGATCGATCTCTCATCCGTCGATCCACGCACACTGATCGGCAAACGGCGCGTCGGCCTCCTCGACTCGACTGGCAGCTATGACGTCGATCGCTACGCCTGGGCTTACGAGTTCTGGAAGCGCCAGCAGTAGACCCATTGGATGGGCGAGGAAGTGCCGCTTGGTGCCGACCTGAAAGATTGGGCGTCGGACCACGTTACCGACAGCGAGCGCGCTGCTCACTCAGATCTTCCGTTTCTTCACTCAATCGGACATCGAAGTCGGCGATAACTATCTTAGGCGCTACATCCCGATCTTCCAGCCGCTCACCATCCAGATGATGATGGCGGCCTTCACCAATATGGAGACGGTCCACATCGACGCCTATGCGCTGCTGCTCAAAACGCTCGGCATGCCCAAGACCGACTTCGAGGCATTTCGCGGCTATTCCGAGATGCGTGCCAAGGCGGACTACATGCACGAGTTCGGCGTCGACACAGTAGCCGATGTCGCCAGGACCTTGGCGATGTTCGGCGCCTTCACCGAAGGGATGGCGTTGTTCGCGAGCTTCGCGATGCTGCTCAATTTCCCCCGCCACAGCAAGATGAACGGCATGGGACAGATCGTAAGCTGGTCGGTTCGCCACGAGAGCCTGCATTGTGAGGGCATTATCAAGCTGTTTCACGAATGGAACCGTGAAACCGGCGCCGTGACGCGCTCCGTCCGTGACGATATCGTCGACGTCGCCAAAACCATGGTGAAGCTGGAGGAGAATTTCGTCGACCTCGCCTTCGGCCTCGGCAGGATCGAGGGCATGAGGCCTGAGCAGATCCACACTTACGTCCGCTATGTCGCCGACTGGCGACTGACCCAGCTGCGGATTGCCCCGGTCTTCGGCTTCTTCGAAGCCAAGGAGGGCGGGTTCACCCAGCTCAAGGCGCATCCGCTCCCTTGGCTCGTCGAGATTCTCAATGGCGTCGAGCACGCCAATTTCTTCGAGCAGCGCGCCACGGAGTACTCCAAGGCGGCGAGCCGCGGCAGCTGGGACGGCGAAGACGGGGTGTGGGCAGCTTTCGGCCGGACGTAGCCAGACGGAACGGCGCTTTGGAGCGCCCGTCCGCGCATTTTCGGACATTTGCGAAAGTCGGCTCTGCCGCTGATTGCGGGGCCGCAGCGGACGTCAAGTGGCATGATCTATGCCGCTCCAAATCGTGGTCGCGGGCCTTCGGGACGGACGTGCCAAAGTGGACGTGTCGAGCACACCTAAGGTGTCCGCCAGTATCGGAGTTTGTCAAAAACGCTCCGGGTGGGCTGAGCAGAGGCAGCGCGGTATCGGGCAACCGATCGAAGAAAACAGCGCCCGTAGATGCCGATGCGCAATTGACCTCAATTGCAGTTTTCACGAGGCGCGCGACGTAATCGATGTCCACGCGGTTTGCGTTAAGGCCGCCTGCAATGCGGCTAAAGATGAATTGATTGCACGCTCGCCGTCCTTTTGGGAAGGGCGGACGGAAACGGTTTTACGCACCTTGGCCAAGGGGACGCGGACAAGCCTGACTTGAATGCTGCGGGCCGGCGGCTGTGTACGTGACAACCACGCGTGATGGTCAAGGTGGCCGACTCCGTGGTGTCGATCCACGTAAAGTGCAGGGCGGAGAAGGCAAAAGTAAGAAGAGGGCGCACGGGTGATCGTTTGTCTCTCGCCGTGCACCTATCTTGACGTGACCATGTCACTGCACTGATCGATTGGGCCTTAAAGAGGGGCTTGGCAATTCTTCGCCGGCCGCGGGCCGTCACCGACTGCTGTTGCCGTTCGCAATTTCAATCTATCGGCGCCACGGACGTGGCCCTGCCGAGGCACGGGCCATGGTCGCTAGCGGGCAGGTGGATCTTCCTCAGAGTCTGCAGGTCGATCTTCAGCCGGCTCTTCAGGCCAAAGGGTCGGATCCAGCGAAGGTGCGAGACGAATGAAGCCCTCGTCTCTCTTCGGCTGTGTGAGGCACCCCGAGAAGGGTGAAAACCTTTGTGGGCTGCTCCCTGCTCGGCTTCACTCCGCTGCGCTCAAGCATATCGATCTCAGCGTCTGTGGCTGTTTGGCCGGTGAAAACCCAGTAATCCTTAGCGAGACGTCCGTCCACCATGCGGAACCTGGAAAGTTCTGGTAGTGTGGCTTCGGAAGGACCTGCCTCGGACGGCCCGGCTTGCAATGGTCGAGCGTGGGAGGGGCCGGCGTGGTACGGTCCGGCCTGCACAAGTCCGGCGTACGATGGCCCTGCATGTGATGGCGATGGCCCCGCGCCCGAAGGGCCAGCATCCACATTCTGCCATATCAGATCCTGATCGACGTCAGGATGAGCCTCAATCGCCTGGGCGATCGTCTGCTGAGACAGGGGCTGCGGAAAGCTTTCCAGTTCTGGCGCGATGTGGTCCGCAGTTGGCGTATGCGGATTATCTTCCCAGCCCAGGTCGGTCGACGGATGCGCCAAATCCAGGTACGGCGAATAGGGGCGACCAGCATCCAGGTATGGTGAATAAGGATGGCCTGCGCCCAAATATGGCGAATAGGCGTCCCCCTGCAGCACTGGAGGGGTAGCATGTTGTGGCGGAGCACTAGCTTGCGCGCCACTCAGCCGCTGCTCAAAGCCGGGCGCGTCCGTGAACGGTTCTGGTGGTTCGGGCTCTGGGCCCGCATTAGCTGGACCGATTGCATTGAAATCCATCCTGTCACTCCTTTCCCATGATAAAGCGGATCAAGCGAGACGAAAGCTCATGTCCTCCGGCTCCGAGGCGACTGATACGGAAGCTTGCGTTGACCTTTGAGCCCCGAGCTTCCGGCAAAGATGACGCTCACCCGCTTCCGCTCGCGCCTAGGGGAAGCTGGTTGTCCACATCCATTGCGCTCGGTAGAAGGCGCCGCCATCCAGATGTCCGCAAGCTCCTGCTGGAAGCATTAGCTTTCGAAAGGCTGACGATCAGACGGATTGGGCCAATGCAGACCGGATCGACTTTGGTTGAAGGTGCCTCGCATCGGTTGGTCACCTCTGGCCCGTGCCAGCTTCGCGCAGGGCGCCGTCCTGATGCGGCGCGTCGGGCGAATAATGCGCTTCCGGGCGTCCGTCCCGAATAACCACGCTCGAGGAGCCGCGAAACAACATCAAAACCGAATCCCGCGGCGGCCTTTCGGCGGCGGCCGGATTGCGCCGCGCCTGTACCTCCGCCACAAGGCCCTTCAACGTCTGGTCCACTAGCGCGATGAAGCGTGGCGGGCCCGAAGCCAGCACGAGGCCATCGCCCGGAGCAGGTTTCACGATATAGCGTTCATCGGAGATGTTGAGCGCATCTAGCGCGCTCTTAAACGCATCGAAGCTGATCGGGCTCAACACCATCAGTCGGCTTTGCGCCTCGTGGGCCGCAGATATGTAAAGTACGAGGCCGTCGTAATACCATTGAAGATTGTAAAGGTTGGTCAAACGATCGAGGAACTCGCGCGGTGGCAGGTCCGGCATTCGTCCGCGAATCCGGCCCTTCACTTCAGTGCTGACATTGACCCTGATATTGAGATTGTTGCCAAACTCCTGCAGTGCGGCAGAAAGGTCTTGGTCCAGAACCGTGTAGCTATAAAGGGCCGACGGCAGCGAGAGGGGGGCGCCAAGCGCGCTGACCATTCCAAGACAGATGAAACCTCCGGCGTAAAGAATTCTCTTCAATACCATCGTGGATCGGACAAACATTTCCTGAAGGCCTTCTGAGAATTAAACTTGGAATTCGGTCTAGCCTGGACGCCAAACGTGATCTTTAGATGACGCAAGGCGGCGCATCCTCGTCAGGTTTTCGTCAGCTCACCGTTCTACGATCTTGATCCGTTCAGTGGTTGACAACGCCTGGTTTCATCAACGAGCGCAATGACTCCTTATATGATGTTAGGCGCAACGCCGATCTCACCCAATTCAGCCGACTGTCTTGCCAATGCCTGCTCGCCGGCAGCTGCCGGCGAGCAGGCCCACTTTGAGCAGTCTCTTGCACAAGCGGCCTCCAACCAGAGTGCCACCTCATCGGTCGCAGATAGAGCCGCAGTCATTCCGCCGGTATCGGAAGTGCAGCGCGCGAACACGCTGGCGAATCCGCCGGGTGATCGCATCCTTGAAGCGCTTTCCAGCATGTACCACAGCCATGTCGGTGCTCCGGCGGCCGGTAATGTGTCGTTTGCGCCGAGCGTCATCCAGCCTGGACCTGCCGCGCAGCCGCTATTGCAGTCGCTCGACATCGGCGCGCATGCGACAGTTAAACCGGTAGCTGCCGATTTCGATTCGATGATGGTGAATCTGCGGGATGTCTACCGGGACGTCGTTCAGGTGTCCCTTGTCTCTAAGAGCACCAGCGCCGTGAGTTCGTCGCTGAACAAGCTGCTATCGGCGGGCTGAATGAGGCTGATGCCTGGGGTGATGCGCAGTGCGGGCAGCGGCAGCCGTCGATCGTGGCGACGGCTTCGCGTTTGCCTGGCTCTGCCCCTTCTTGTTCCGTTGCTCGGCTGCAAAGCTGACCTCTACAGTAAGATTCAGGAGCGTGAAGCCAATGAGATGCTTGCGCTTCTACTTGGCAAGGGTGTCGATGCAGCTCGTGTTGTCGCCAAGGATGGGACCAGCACGATCCAGGTCGAGGAAAGGCAGCTCGCCTATTCGATTGACTTGCTGAATGTTGAGGGGCTGCCGCGCCAATCTTTCAAGAATCTTGGCGAGGTATTCAAGGGATCCGGCCTCGTTGCCTCGCCGATCGAGGAGCGGGCCCGTTACGTTTATGCCCTCAGCGAGGAATTGTCGCGTACCGTTAGCGATATCGACGGCGTCCTGTCCGCCCGGGTCCACGTAGTCCTTCCTAAAAACGATCTGTTGCGACAAGATGGGACCCCGTCCTCAGCGTCGGTTTTCATCCGACATGGCTCCAACGCAAAGCTCTCGGCGCTGTTGCCTCAGATCAAGATGCTCGTAGCCAACAGCATTGAAGGGCTGTCCTACGACAAGGTGGCTGTGGTCTTCGTGCCGGTTGAGCGAACTCCGCTTGAGCAGCCAGCGTCGCCGGCAGCCGCTTCAGCTCAATCCGCAAAATCTGCTTCAACGCCGTGGCTTGCGCTTGGGGTTGGTGGCGCCGGCGCCGTATTCGTCATTGCATCTTATGTGCTGCTCGGTGCGCGTCTTCGTCAGTTCGGCCAATCATCGCGCAAACTGATCACGTTCAGCAGGCGTTCGAATGTGCCCGCCGTTCAGGCTGCTGGTAAAAAGATCATGTCTGATGCGACATAGCCAGGACGTTCATGTCCCTATCAATGTCTCCCACTGAACCCAATCGTTCGTTCACGCTGGCTTCCGATCGATTGCGCGAGCTTACTGCCTCGATCCATCCGAGCCGCCTTGCTGCCTGTCTTGATCCGCTGCTGTCGCCAGCCACGTTGCTCCGACTACAGCAGAGTTTTAGGCTGCAGCCAAGACTGGCCGCACTGCTGGTCGGCCACGAAGTCGATGTGAGCGGAGCTGGTTGGAACGAGGATCCTTTGCTCGGGCATGATCCGCGGCGCGCCGCCCTGCTCGCCGGCAGTATCTGGCATGCACGCTCCGTCCTGAAGCTGGTTTCAAAGCACGATCTGTCAATTTTGGTCGAAATGATCGGTGCAGAAGCGCATGCTTTCGCCATCCGGCATCTATCCAGTGCAGTCGCAACAACCCCTATTGCCGATCCGGAACGCCTGTCGCGACAGATTGAAGATGATGGACATGCCTGTCTTGGTGCCTGGCTCGATAAGGCTCCAGCGCTCGACCGTAGCCGTGTGCTTCTACGCCTGCCCGCCGGCACCGCCGCGGACAATCCGGCAGCTGAGCACCGTTGCGCCGCAGGCGCGCTGCTCTCCTTGGTTATGGCCCATTTGAGGGCGGAGGCTGCCCCGGTATGACGGTCGACGTCCCAGCATTGCCTGTGCCCCCGCAGATCCGCCCGCTTGGACCCCTGATCCCGGCAGCCGAGCTCAAGATCTGGCATGACGCCGTAGACGCGCGGGCCGCTGCCGAACGGCACCTGCAGCGTGTTCGCAGCTGGGGGCGCAAAGCTTATGAGCGGGAACGGGGGCGCGGCCATGCCGAGGGCGTCAAGGCGGGCGCAGAGGAAATGACGCGACTGATTGCGCAGGCTGCGTGTGAACTCGCGCAGCGAAAGGCCGTTCTGGAGCAGCAATTGCCCGAACTGGTCATTGAGATCGTGCGCGATTTGCTTGGCGCCTTTGATCCGGGCGAGATGCTGGTTCGCAGTGTTCGTCACGCGATCGAGCAGAAGTACAAGAACACGGAAGTCTGCCTTCACGTATCGCCCTTAAAAGCCGATCTGCTTGCCAGTGAATTCGCAGCCTACAATGGACAGGATGGCCGGCCCAAGGTCAGGATCGAGCCGGATCCGGCGCTCGCTGCGGACCAATGCATTTTGTGGAGCGAGTTTGGCAATGTCGACCTCGGACTTGCCGCGCAACTCCGCGCGCTCCGTTTGGGGTTTGGCTTGCCTTCGCACGCAGGTGAGCCATGACCACGCAACGACCGACCCATAATGCTGCGGCTGAAGAAAGGGCCGTCAACGCCGCGCTCTCATCCTTGAGATATTCCGCTAAGCATATCGACACGCGTGCCGTCCGCGGTCGGATCACGCGGGCGATCGGTACACTGCTCCATGCCGTCCTGCCGGAGGCCCGGGTTGGAGAACTATGCCTCTTGCAGGATCCCCGCAGCGGATGGTCCCTCGAGGCCGAGGTGATCGGTTTGTTGCCGGACGGAGTATTGCTCACGCCGATCGGTGACATGGTCGGCTTGTCCAACCGTGCGGAAGTCGTCACGACCGGGCGAATGCAGGAAGTGCCGGTCGGCCCCGATTTGCTCGGCCGCGTGATCGACAGTTTTGGTCGTCCGCTCGATGGTAAGGGCCTCATAAAGGCTGGCGAAGTGCGTCCGCTGCGTGGAAAGGCGCCTAACCCCATGAAACGGCGCGCTATCGAACATTCTCTTCCGCTCGGCGTTCGTGTCCTGGATGGCCTCCTGACATGTGGAGAAGGCCAGCGGATCGGAATCTATGGAGACGCCGGTTGCGGCAAGTCGACACTGATGTCGCAGATCGTCAAGGGTGCAGTCGCCGACGTCACGATTGTCGCGTTGATCGGCGAACGCGGCCGAGAGGTTCGTGAATTCATCGAGTGCCATCTTGGCGAAGCGCTCCGCCGCTCGGTCGTCGTTGTTGAGACCTCCGATCGTTCGGCCATGGAGCGGGCGCAGTGCGCCCATATGGCGACGGCGCTGGCCGAATATTTTCGTGATCAAGGGCTGCGCGTCGTTCTGATGATGGATTCCTTGACGCGCTTTAGCCGCGCGATGCGCGAAATCGGCCTTGCCGCAGGAGAGCCTCCGACTCGGCGCGGATTTCCGCCCTCCGTCTTTGCGCTGCTGCCGGGCCTGTTGGAGCGGGCCGGCATGGGCGAGCATGGCTCCATCACGGCCTTCTATACCGTGCTTGTCGAAGGCGACGGGACGGGCGACCCAATCGCGGAAGAATCACGCGGCATTCTCGACGGGCACATCATTCTCTCGCGCGCGCTAGCCTCGCGAGAACATTTTCCGGCAATCGATGTGCTGTCGAGCCGAAGCCGCGTCATGGATGCCATCGTGTCTGTTCAGCATCGCAAGGCCGCATCCTTCTTCCGTGATCTGCTCTCGCGCTACGCCGAGGCGGAGTTTTTGATCAAGGTCGGCGAATACAAGCAAGGCTCCGATCCCCTGACCGACCGGGCGATCGCCTCGATCGAGGAGTTGCGCACGTTCCTGCGCCAGGGCCAGGACGAAGCATGCAGTTTTGAGGAGACCGTGGCATGGATGTCGCGCCTGACCGCATGAACTGTGTTCATGCGTCGAAATTGCGGCTGGTGAAGGACACAAGGGAGCGGAGTGCCCTTCGTGAGCTGTCCAACATGGAAGCCAAGCGCCGCATCGCAGACGATGCGGTCGCACAGGCTCGCGAGCGGCTTGCAAATGCCGAAAAGCACCGCGCAAGGGTCGAAGCCGAGCTCTATCGGAAGATGTTATCGGAGAACGCGATATCCGTCAGCGAACTCGAACGCCGCCATCATCTCATCATCGGACGACTCACAGAGGACATCGCGGCGGCCCAGCGGATTCTTGACGAAGCGCGCTCCGCTCAAGATCAGGCCGCGACTGCAGTCCTTGAGGCACGGACGCTTTGGACCAAACGTTCGGCAGCCTGCCACAAATGGCAAGAAATCGAGCGTGACGTTGAGCAAAGCACCAATGCTCATGTTGAAGCCGCCGCGGAGATTGATGCGGATGATGAGGTATTGCTTCGCTACTGCAGAGGCGCGTCCGCCCTAAGGGGAGACGAACCGACCTGATGGCCGATACTTCTACCTTAGCGCCAGCATGCCGGGAGGGGCAGGCGTCCCTTGTGGCCCAGAGGCCCGACAGATCGGTGCCATTCAGGGCGCAGCTGATCCTCTCGCATGCTGTGGTCTCCTGGCTCAATGAGATCGCGGTTTTCCGCGGACCTCTGCAAAGCCGTCTCGGCGACAAGCCGTTATCGCTGCGTATAAATCGGCTTGTCTGGCAAGTCGAGCCGACTGAGACATCGATGCTTGATTGCGTCTTTGACGCCGGCGGCGAAATGCTCGTCCTGTCCTTGCCCGTCCCGCTAGCTGAAGCGCTGGTTGCGACCGTACAGAACGGCCTGAGCTTACCTTCCGAGCCGACGCGTTCGCTGGTCCTCGAACTGGCGCTTGAGCCGTTGCTCGCTCCACTGGAGCGACTGATGCAGCGGAATTTGCAGCTTCTCCGCACCGATGAAGCGGCGGAATCAGGTCCATACCTGGAATTCGAGGTCGCCTATGGTCAGCTCGCAAGTAAGGCTCGCCTGCTTTTATTCTCGTCTCTCGACGCTCTGGTTCCACCAGCGTTCAGCGTGTTGGGCGAACTGCTTGGCCGATTGCCGCGACAGACGCCCAAGCTTCGTTCCGAACTGCCTGTGATTGTCGCAGGCCAGGTTGGCTCGCTCCGCATCACGATCGGCCTTGTTCGTCAGGCACAGCAAGGCGATGCGCTGCTGCCGGACGCCATTCCGCTTGCTCAAGGCCAGGTCATCCTCACTGCGAGCACATTGTGGGCTCCTGCCGAGATCGCCGGCAAAAGGCTGGTCCTGCGGGGGCCGTTCCGCCCGCAATCGCACCCCCTGAAAAGTGGATACATGACGACACAACTCCAAGCAGAACAGCTCCCCTCCGAGGCCGATATCGACAGTCTCGAGATCACGCTCGTATTCGAATGTGGCCGCTGGCCGATGTCGATTGGAACCTTGCGGAGCATCAACGAAGGCCATGTGTTCGAACTCGGCCGGTCGCTTGACGGCCCCGTCGATATTCTTGCCAACGGGCAGCGTATCGGCCGCGGCGATATCGTGCGGATCGGCGAGGAACTTGCCGTCAGGTTACGCGGCAGGTTGGCGGTCAATGACTGAGATTCAACCCAGCATCCTGGCGCTTCTTGCTATCACGGTCGGCCTTGGCCTGCTCGCCTTCGCGGTCGTTACAACGACCGCTTTCATAAAGGTCTCTGTTGTGCTTTTCCTGGTGCGCAACGCGCTCGGAACCCAATCGATACCGCCCAACATTGTCCTGTATGGGGCGGCACTGATTCTGACGGTCTTCATCAGCGCGCCGGTGTTTGAGCAGACCTACAACCGCCTGACGGATCCGCAACTCCGCTACCAAACGTTCGATGACTGGGTGACGGCCGCCAAGGAGGGACAGGAGCCGCTGCGCGCCCATCTGAAGAAGTTCACCAATGAAGAGCAGCGCCGGTTTTTCCTGTCGTCGACCGAACATGTCTGGTCGGAGGAGATGCGCGGCAGTGCCACGGCTGATGATTTTGTGATTCTCGTGCCGTCGTTCCTGATCTCGGAGCTCAAGCGCGGCTTCGAAATCGGCTTTCTTCTCTATCTTCCCTTTATCACCATCGACCTGATCGTCACGACGATTTTGATGGCCATGGGGATGTCGATGGTATCGCCGACAGTAATATCTGTTCCATTCAAGCTCTTTCTATTCGTCACCATCGACGGCTGGTCGCGTCTCATGCACGGGCTGGTCCTAAGCTACACGACGCCCGGAGGTTGACAATGAACGAAGCCAGCATCCTCATGCACCTGAGCCAATCGCTCGTGCTTTTCATGATCTGGGTTCTGCCGCCGCTCCTCGCAGCTCTGATTTCGGGATTGATCATTGGCCTCATCCAGGCGGCAACCCAGCTCCAGGATCAAACCTTACCCCTGACCGTGAAGCTTCTGGTCGTCGTCGCCGTACTCGCCGGCTTCTCTCCTGTGCTCAGTGCTCCGCTCATCGAACAGGCCGAGCGCATTTTCAGCGAGTTTCCTGCACTCACCGCACGATACTAGCGGGACTTGGATGGCTGGTCTGTCACCCACCGATGCGCACGCTCTCGTCCAGGGCGGCATCGAACTTGCCGCGGCAACCGGCCTAAGCGCGGCCCGCGCCTTAGGCATCATGCTTGTGCTTCCCGTCTTTACGCGGCCGCGTATCAGCGGCCTGATTCGGGGCAGTCTGACGATTGCGATCGGACTACCGTGCCTCGCGCAGATCAAGCTGGGCCTGGAGGCGCTCGACCCGAACACGCGCCTGATCAGCGTCACCGTGCTCGGTTTGAAGGAGGTCTTCGTCGGCCTTCTGCTCGGCATCCTGCTCAGCATTCCCCTATGGAGCATCCAGGCAGTCGGCGACATCATCGATACCCAGAGAGGAATCTCAAGCCAGGTCGCGGCGGAAGATCCTGCAACGCACAGCCAGGCGTCGGGAACCGGGCTTTTTCTCGGTGTCACTGCGGTCACGATCTTCGTACTGGTCGGCGGCCTTCAGACCATGGTGAGCAGCCTTTACGGCAGCTATCTGATCTGGCCCGTGTATCAGTTCCTGCCTGCGGTCACGGCACAAGGGGCAATGGAATGCCTCACCCTTCTCGATCATATCATGCTGACGACGCTATTGGTCGCCGGGCCCGTGCTGGCCCTGCTGCTGCTGATCGACGTGTCGATCATGATGCTCGGCCGCTTTGCATCGCAGCTCAAGCTGAACGATCTTTCGCCTACGATCAAGAATGCCGCCTTCGGCGTCATCATGGTCAGCTACACCGTCTATCTCCTCGAATATACGGGAGCTGAAATCCTGACGTCGAACAACGTGCTCGCGCATTTCAAGAAGCTCTTGAAATGAGCGGCACGAGTGAGGAGAAAAAGCTTCCTCCGACACCCAAGAAGCTGCGCGATGCACGCAAGAAGGGGCAGAGCGCGCGCAGTTCGGATTTGGTGAGCGGGGTCAGCGCCTGTGCCGGTTTTGCCTGTCTGTGGTGGAGAGCGGGAGCGATCGAAGACAAGTGGCATGAAACGGTTCGGCTGATCGACAAACTGCAGGAGCAGCCTTTCACGAGCGCCGTTCCGCAGGCGCTCAGCGGCTTACTGGAACTTTCGATCGCAGCGGTCGCGCCTTTACTCGCGGCCGCCGTAGCAGCTGCCCTTCTGGCTAATGTTCTGGCCAACGGCGGTTTCATGTTTGCTTTGGAGCCACTCAAACCGAAACTTGAGAAACTGGACCCCATCAAGGGCTTGACGCGGATCGCATCGAAACGATCGGCCATCGAGCTTGGCAAGACTCTGGTCAAGGTAGTGCTTCTCGGGACGTGCTTTTTCTTCACCGTGACCGCTAGCTGGAAAGCGTTGGTGTACTTGCCTGTCTGCGGCATGGGTTGTCTCGGACTGGTCTTCACCGAGGTCAAGTTGCTGGCCGGGATTGCCGGCGGGGCGTTTCTCGTCGGCGGATTGACTGATCTTCTGATCCAGCGCTGGCTGTTCCTGCAGGAGATGCGCATGACCGAAACCGAGGCCAAGCGCGAGAACAAGGAACAGCAAGGCAATCCGCAAGTGAAACGCGAACACCGGCGACTGCGCCAGGAGTCCGCGAACGAGGCTCCGCTTGGCGTTCATCGCGCCAACCTGATCCTAAGGGGTTCCAAAACCTTGGTTGGGCTGCGCTATGTTCGCGGCGAAACCGGCGTGCCGATCCTGGTCTGCCGTGGCGAGGGCGAAACTGCTTCCAAACTGCTTGGCGAGGCGCGCGCGCTGGGCCTCAAGATTGTGGATGACAACGTCCTGCCGCGACAGCTGCTCGGCACGGCAAAGCTCGGCAACCCAGTTCCTTCGCAATATTTCGAGGCGGTCGCAAAAGCACTTTACGCTGGCGGCCTGGTCTAAGAGTGCTTCCGGGCGAAGCGGGTCCCGGTTCGCGTGAAGAAACGCGCCAGAGCGAAAATCGATGGACGCGTTCCAATTCAATCGGAACGGAAGACCGTGTATCAACTTGACGGTGGCGCCGGCCCCTCACCGAAGGGGCTGTACGTCCCTCGTCGTCGCCGCGGGGGCTTCCGGTGTTGCCCTGTTGCTCGCTCCATCTTCCTCTTTGCTCTTGTTCGGCGGCGCGAAGGTGCCGTAACTGGCAACAGGAATGGCGGCGCGATCGCCACTACTTGTCATGACAGATCGATTGTCCAGCAAGTCGAGCGGATCGTTGACCATGACCGCCAGATTGTTTCTGGTCGAGCAGCCAAGCGTCGGATCGAATGAATTGTCGTTTACTGCAGGCCCGACGATGGAAAGCGACGGACAGACCGGAGGATGGGCCTCAAAAGTGATCGCCTCGATCCGGACCCCGAAGCGGGCGGGCAGATCGATCGGGGAGGCGGCCAGGCGGATGTTATAGGGGGCGATGCCCATGGCACGGGCCTCGTGGGCCACTTGTGCAATCAGCCGGGGTGAGCCGGTGACGTCAATATGGAGTGCATCTCGCCGACCGCCACTGGCACGCGCAATGAAACTCCGCAGCCGATGCCTTTCAGAGCCACGAAGGCTCTGCAAGAACAAGACGGTGCTCTTCTTTTCCACCTGGATTGCCTGCTCAGCTGGCTCGGATCGGACCGAAGCACTGTTTGCGCATCCACCCAATATTGTCGCCATAATGATCAAATGGCACAGATGTCGCAAAGTCATTTGACGATCCTCATTCGATGATAAAGCCGGCGTTGCCCGTCAATCCTGGTGCACTGGTGCGGGGCGCATCGTGGTCTCTTGGCGGCCGCGCCAGTGTATTCGTCAAAATGCGGCCCGCGTCCGACGGCGGTGCGATGCGATCGCTCGGCGCACTCATCCGGCTCGGGTTCGATCCGGGCCGCACGATGTAAGGTGTGACAATAATGACAAGTTCGGTTTCTCGCTTTTGAAACGATGAGGAGCGAAACAGCGCGCCGAGGATCGGCACGTCGCCGAGCCAAGGAAATTCGCCGATGTCGTTGTTGAAGTTGCGCCTAATCAGTCCGCCGATTGCAAAGCTCTGACCGCTGGCGAGCTCGACCACGGTGCTGGCCCGCCGCGTCGAGAGGGCAGGGACTTCCATGCCATTGATCTTGACTTGGCCCTCGCTCGACAGTTCGCTGACTTCCGGCTTCACGCGGACATTGATCTGATTATTGTTGAGAACCGTCGGAACGAATTCGAGGCTCACGCCGAACTGGCGGAATTGAACCGAAACCTGGCGATTATCCTGCATCACAGGAATGGGGAATTCGCCGCCGGCAAGGAAGCTCGCGGACTCGCCGGACATCGCGGTCAGATTAGGTTCAGCCAGGATTGAGGCGAGGTTTTCGCTGGCGAGTGCGTCGAGAACAGCACTGAGGTTGGTATTGCCGGCGCTAAACCCGATGCCGATCGTGCCGCCACCGCCGGCAGCGCCGGACCCGCCATCTTTGCCGCTGATCAAAAAGGCACCGTTCGGGCTGGATGCGGTGAAATGGATATTGAGATCCTTGACGGCGCTGCGGGAGACTTCTGCGACTCGTACGCTGAGATTCACCTGCAACGAGCCGGCGACCTGGATCTTGTTGACGACCAGCGCTCCCGCCCCAAGAAACTGCTCGGTAACCTTCTTGGCGGTCTCGACGACCTCAGCATTGGGCGCCGTGCCACTTAGGATAGCGCCGCGTGGCGTATAGCTGACCTGGATCGGATAGTCGCCGACCTCGGCTCGAAGTGTTGCTCGCAGGTCCTCGATCGGCTGTGTAACGACCACGCGCAACTCGGCGAGAGCCTCGCCGTTTTCGTTCAGGGCAAACAGGCTTGTCCGACCGGATTTCTTGCCAAACACGAAGATAGTTGTGTTCGACGGCGCCTGATAATCCGCAATCGTCGGATCGGCAACAAAGATGCTCGCCGCCGCAGCGGTCAGATGAACTGTCTTGCCCTGTGAAGTAGTCAAGTTCAGCGTGCCGGAGGCGCCGCCGGGCGCCGCGTGTGGCGGTTCTCCTTTGCCGTCCCGCTTGATCTCAGCTGCCGCCGCGGACGAAAACAGCAGAGCAAGCCCGCACAGGACGTAGCAGAGGCGAGATAAAACGGCAGAACGCGACGCGCTGGCGACCATCGATGGCCCATCAGTGCCGGCAGCATTGTAAATGACCTTCAAGGGATTGTTGCTTTCAAGTTCGATTTAGTCAGGCAGCCGAGGCTGCCTCAATGAGTTCAAGGGTGTAACCGACGCCGCGCGCGGTCTTGATCCTGAGCGTCGCACCCGACTGGCTCAAATGCGTGCGCAAGCGATAGATTCCGACTTCCAACGCATTAGTCGAGACCTCATCGTCGAACGCATAAAGGCTGTCCTCCAGCGATGCGCGCGGCACGGTGCGGCCGGCACGGTTGAGCAGATGTTCAAGAATGCACACTTCGCGGCGGGCAATCTTCAGTATTTGACCACCGACCGCGACTTGCCTTGCAATGGGGTCGAAATGCAGATTGCCGAATGTCACCAGCGGCGCCGTCATTTGCGTCGACCGCCGCAGAATGGCCCGCATGCGTGCGATGAGTTCGTCCGTCGATACGGGCTTGGGGAGGAAATCGTCCGCGCCCGCATTGAAGATCGCAATCCGCCGGCCGAGATCGTTGAGGCTGCTCATCATCATGGCCGGCATTGAGCGTCCCTGGCGCCGCAGCTGCTTCAGCCAATCCAAGCCGTCTCCATCGGGCAGAACCAATTCGAGCAGAAGAATGTGGTAGTTGGCGCAATCCAGCGCGGCTGCCGCCTCATCCAGCGTGCGTGTCACGTCAACGGCGAACCCGCAATAGAGGAGCGCTTCCTTCACAGCACGGGCAAAGTCCGCATGATGATCAACCAGGAGAATTCGCATGTCGTCGCCTCTCGTCCATCCACGCCAAGAACTTAAGCGCGTCACGGTTGATCAAGAGGTTCGACGAAACTGACAGACGCCCGCTTTGACGTGAGCGTAAAGCTGCGACAGCGATGAAGCGGAGCGTGGTGGCTGGCGATCAATCCCGGTGACGTCCCTATCGTGAGATTGGAAAATGTAATGCCCTGACGGCGACTGCGTGCGTCGCCGGTGATGCCGAGCAGGCCCCTTGTGCCGAGAAGAATCGCGAAATCACTCACGAGGCCGCAAGCCGTTGCAGCAGATCGGCGGATCTTGGCATCGACCGCAGTGATGTCTGCACGCACTGAGTAGCCGTCTTCGATCATGATTGCGCTAGAGCGCGTAATCGAAGCCAATGCCCAGGAGCGAGCCGATGGATTTGTGACTGAACAGCCTGGCGAAACCGACATTATTGGAACTCCCCACCACTCCCCTCCTTGCCCCAGCGCCGCGGTCGATCGTGCTATGCTGTCGAGCCTATGGCGTCGCCAAGTCACGATGAGGCAAGGTTTTCGGCGCGAATGACACTTTCAGGCCACGCATCTGGACGGTGCCTCCGGCGCAGCGATGTACGACGAACAGATCGATGTGCCTCCCGACTACTGAGAAAACTGCTCCCTGGCCGATGATGGACATGCAGGGCGCCAACGATCCCGATGTTTTGCCGCGTCCGATGCTGCGCCCCATCGACAGTCGTGAATGAGGGGCAGATAGGGGCGCCGCTCGTCGGGGCTACGACGCCTCTGATCGAGGTCATTGCGCCAGCTGTATCTCATCTTGGATGAGCGGCGGCGGAATGATTTGAGCTCAAGTTTTGGGTTCCGTGGTGCACGGACAGTGCGAGGTAAACAGAGCCCGCTTTCGGGCCAAATGCTAGTTCCTGATCCGGCTGTGACAGGGGTCGCACTGAGTCCTTCGTGCTGCACGTAAGCGGTGTTGAGAACACGCCGTCGACAGGGGTGATCGATCCGTGTGACGGAGCGAAGCGGGGTGGCGTTGAGTTTGAGAGACGTCCGCAATTCTTGCTACCTGTCGGGAAGTGTTCGCGCGAGCGCGGTTGTGTGTCGCGATGTTGTCGGAAATCCTACAATCTGACGTTAGGTGAGATTCAAGTGTCTTTAACAATTGGTTACAACGTACCCTCAGACTTGCGCGCGTCTTGAAGCGACAGCGAGGCAGTCTGGACACGGTCATAGCGTTGAGGATCGCGGTCGGTCTTACTTTCCAACGTCGTTGGCATTTCGTCTCTCCAAATTCCATGACGCGCAGCCTGACCTGCAACGATGGCATGAGGCAGTCATCCTTGCTGCGCGTTAAGGCGGAAGCCGTATCGCGCGTAAGCGTGCGAGTGCCGGATCGCCTCACACGTGGCGATTGGCAGGCAGACTGTGGCTGGCCGCAAGAAGCGTTGATCTGACGCGTGAGCTTAACGTCCTGGATGCAGACGCGCGATTGCCGAAGTGGAATTGACCGGCAAGGGATTGGACAGAGAATAGATTGTCACACCACATTTCTGAATGTTGCCTCCAAAGACCGCAACCGACTATGGGGGCTTCATGCAGGATCGGCAAAATCAATTGTTTTGATGGAACGCATTCAGAAGGCGGATAGGCGTAGGGCTGCTGCGCCGCTTGCCGTGTTTGACGCGGCGTTTACTGCGCTCGGTCATGCGGTACTATTGATGGTCTTCTGATCAAACGCGCGTCCCGCATCACGTCGAAGGCGTTCTCCGGCTCACGACACGGGTTCGGTCTCGGGCACGAACGCAAGGACTGGGCCGATGTCAGGCAATAGCCGAAAGCCGCATGAATGAGTGACATCAAAAATCAGTTTGGAAGGGCAGGTCAGGCACCACGCGTCGTACGGATTTGCGTCGCGTGCGGTCCGGTAGTCGTCGAGAGAAACAGGCGTTCGGTCTTTCTGATTGCCGCTCTGGCCAGCGAGCACATCAGATTCGCTGCATCGATGTTGTCCTGATCCTCGACACTCATCTCGAGCCCAAAACTGCTCAGAACGTCGTCTGGCACCGAACCGAGGACCTCGGTACGGTGTAGGAGTGCAACGTGCTCGCATGTTGGCGATTGCTCCCGCCAAGTGGTCTCGCAAAACGACCAACTTTAGTGGATCCTCCTAACGACACGAAAAGAGAAGCTGTCGGCTTGCCGCTCATATGCCATTCAGCCAGGCGCGCAGGGCCCATAGGATATCATTCCAGAGGATCTCCAACCGAAGAATGATGCCTGCCGTGTTACGAACGTGGATATTGCGCTCGTCTTTGCTTCCGTGCGTGGCTTGGAAACGCTGTCCTGGCTCTGAAAGCGCGTCAGAGTGACATATGATGACCCCGCTGGATTGTCGAAGAGGCGGACTCGATCGACTCTCTCATCGAAAGCGGCGGCCGCTGGCGACCAACGTGCTGATTGCTGGTCGGCGGGGTCGATCTCGTTTCTGAGCGCATCAAGCATGGCACCACCTGTCGGCGTTGCGGCGAGATTGGCGTGGGCGCCCACAAATGATGTGGCTGCATAGCGACCGGCTTGCGTGGCGACCTCGTTCGGCGCAGACCTGGCCGTCCCGGGATTTGCCGCAAGGGGGACTGAATCGGACGCGGGGTAGACCGAAACCAAGGCTACTCAAAGCTTGCTTATTCTCGGACCTGTGCGCCAGCGCGTTGGGGTATGCGCTCAGCTGGTCTGGCTGCCGGTCCACCCGGTGCCGCTGCTTCAGGACGCCGTGAGCGTCAAAGGGAGTGATTCCGTGGATCAACGATCATTCTTCTTCCATCTCCCCTCAAGAGCCGGCCGTTGGCATGGAGTTTTGCGGGTGCAGCTTTCGAGAAGCTGACTGACCTGGAGGTATCCGTTTGAGGGGTGCCGGATGAATTCAGTTCAGTGAGGTGTGCGGTCAGCCAAACGGAAGCCACGCAAAGCGATAAATTACAAGCCAACACTGCTTTGTGCCATCTGGCGTTCCTGTTTCGACAAGGGCGATTACGGCTGCCTTGACTGAGCTTTGTCGCCCAACCACCCATTGCCGGCCTATTGTCGGCTGGTACAGAGTCCTTGCCAGGTCTCAACGCGGAGAAGCTGCAGATGCGGCTGGTCGAGGTGCTCTTTCGGAAGTCGTCCGCTTAGGCACATTTGGGGCCGCATTCCCTCGGCCATATCGGTCTCCGTTGGATTAGCGCAACCGGTTTGTCGTTTGTGGTCTTAAGCGGCCGGCCCTCGATCGAATCGTTCCAGCGATGTCGCACGAGGTCAGGCCACTTCAGCAAACCTGACCTACGAGGTTGTGACGTCGGAATAGCCGTCACAGCCACTTGTGCCTGGTCGCGACAGGTTGTTTTTGTCGCAGGCGCGGCGCTTGATGTCTGGAATCCGCCAAACGGCTTGCGAGGACGACGTCTTGCAACGTGCGATCTTTGGTACTTCTCGAGGGAGATGAGCATATGAAGTTCACTGGCAAAGGGCTGACGATCCTGTTGTCCTTGCTTTCGGCCGTAAGCATGAGCACGATGGCGAGAGCCGACGAGCCTTCGCCGAAATACACCGAGGTGCTCAATGCCCTGCAGACCGGAAAGAATGTGAAGCTCATCCTGGACATGAGCCGCTGTGCCAACGCGGAGGCTAGCAAGCCTGCTTCGGCGACGCAGGCCGGTCTGGTCATCAATGCCTTTAGGGTAACGCCCCAGAACGGCATCAGCTTCGCCAATGCGCACCAAACGGTGGACAGCACCGGACATGCCGTCACCGAGTACATCCGCCATAGCCTCAGCCGCGAAGGCAAGCTCACGGTGCGGGCCTCGAAGCTTGTCGTCGGGACCACCGAGCTCGTGAACCAGGGCGAATTCGTCTGCGACCTGCCTGATGGTGCGAAGTTCATCTGGTAAACGAAGAGCACTGCGCAGGAATCTCATTTCGAAGCCGGTTCCTTAACGCGTGGATGCTTCACCGAACTTGGCACGATAAGCTAGATCGTCAAGACGGCCAGATTGTTTCTGGCCGTCTTTCGTCCGGGTGTCCCGAGTTGCACGAAGTTGCGGCAGTTCGCTCGAAAGCGCCGTATGATGGCTGACGATCCTCATCGGATCTTTGTAGTCGCAATATCGGCAGTTCCGGCTACTCGGTGATCAGGAGCCAAAGGGCCTCATTAAACCAAAAACCAGGTCGCCAAAGTACGTTCCTATCCTCGTCCGCGACCCTTGTGAGACACTCCTTCCAATCCGATTAATCCACCGGCCCGCGATGATTCGCACTTGATCCTCGGCCAAGCCATTGTCTTTTGGCGCGTTCGCATCTTGTATCCCGATGGTTCTCGGATCAGGTCGGCTGAAAGTGCCGGCGCTGCCGAATGCGGCGACAACATGATGGATCCTTGAAGTCATGCTTTGACCGGCATGGTCGGGTTTAGCTGATAGTGTTGGAACGCAGTTCTAAGATCGCTGAAGGCAAAGGATCTTCGTGGCTTCGGGGCCCCTTAGGCAGCTGTCTAACGTGCCGACGAGCCCCTCGTTCAGTCAAATAGCGGCCGATGGAAGAGAAGAACGCGCTTCGGGTCGGCTTTCGGCCGTGTAGGGCTGACCGTGGATCAAAAAACGGGTCATTGGACATCCTCGCTCGGCAGGAGACCAAGGTTTCGCAGCATGTCGATCACGATGGGTGAAGCCTCTTGGGGCCGTGGCTCCGGTCGTCGCCGAACAACTCCCCGAGTTCAGGCGCTTTGCGGGGACGGCTGATGGCCTGATGCCGGTGCGGTAGGCGGCGGGGGACGGTTTGGCGCCAGCGCCGAAGGAGCGTGCTCGCGCCATTCGAAAGGTGCCGGTGCATCAAACCCATGCGCAAGAGCGACGTAGATGCCCGGGGAAGCCGTTCCCACTGCAGGCGTAGCTTCACCCCAGCAAAGCGGACCGAGGGTGGTGAATGAGTTGAACGTCGTTGGGTCCTCCCGGTCCCAATATGGCCGTGTAGCGTTCGCCGCCAATCTCGTAGTTCATGACCGGATGTTCCGCAACAGGCAAGAAGTCCCACTTGCCCAACGTGGACAGCATCATGTCGGGAGCCAGCTGGGTGCGATGCGAAAAATCCTTGGGAACGGCAAACGACACATCGAAGGTGTCGCCGACAGCGGGGGACCGCAGATGGATGAGCTGAACATCATTGGGCCCTCCCGGTCCCAAGACGCCCGCATAGCGTTCACCGCGAATGTCGTAGGTTTTTATCCGCTGTGCTGCCTCGGGCAACAGACCCCATCGGCCCAGCTTGGAGCGCATCATATCCGGCGCAGGCTGGGTGCCGTGGGAGAAGTCCTCGGGAACGACCAACGAAGCATCAAAGCTGTCGCTGGCTGGAGGGGACGTCTGCTCGATTGTGCTCTGAGCCGCAGCGCCTCGGCTTATCATCCGTCCAAAACAGTCTTTAGAGGCGGAACTCTGCGGGCGCGAGCTGGACTGCGAGGTCACGGCATCGAAAAGTTCTTTCTGAGTGGCGCTTTGTAACGGCGAGTGGGCGGTAGAACTCATCGTTGGCCACGGCGCGGGTGCATCGAAGGTCGCCGCTGCCGGCACACCATCGCGATCCGCGGCATCGAAAAGCTCTTCCTGAGTGAAATTTTGCGTGGGCGATGAAGTCGCTGAACGCATTCGCTGCCAAAGCACTGGTGCATCGAAGCCAGGAGCTGGAAGCTCGCCGCTCTGCTCTGCGGCATCGAAAAGCACATCCTGGGCCACACTTCGGATCGGAGAATGAGCCGCTAAACTCGGCCCGTGCCAAACCTGCAGAGTATTGAGACCATCAGCCGGTAGTGAGGCGTCGCGATCCGCAGCATTCCCCAAGCGCTGTTCATCGACCGGCCGTGTGCGCGAAGAAGCGGGCGGTTGAATGACTTGGCGCGAGCTGCCTCCTTCTGCGGCCAAATTACCCCGCCCGATGATCGCGCGATAGTCGCGGAGAGCGTTCAAGGCGGCGATGAGCGTCTTGTCATTTCGAAACAATCGGTCCGCGTGGCCGAGCAGTTTGTCATCACTGAGCTTGGCAATGGACGAGGGACGGAGTGCTACCGCCAACTTCCGCAACGCGCTCGCATAGCTCCCGGCCGTTCCCTCGGCGATATGTCGACCAAAACGTGCCTCGGCACCTTCCCTGATGAGACGCTCATCTTCCCTGGAAGGGCGATAATGTGTTGTGAGAGGGAGAGCGTCTGCGTCGGGTTCGCGATACCGACTGACCATTGACAATGCTGGAGCGATGATCTTGTCGTTTAGCAGCAGCTTGCTGGCGTAATTGAGTAACTTATCGTCATCCAGGCTAGCCATTGATTTGCCCGACCGCTTCAGTTGCTCAGCCAATTTGCGAAGCCGACGATCATAAATACTTATGGTTAGAGCACTCGGTGGTGGCCCTCGCTCGAGAGCAGCACCTGACGCTGCCTGGATGAGGCGATCGTCCTCCTCAGAAACATCATGAAGCTCTCTGTGGGGATATATCGGGCCGGCCCTTGGCGCGTCTAGCAGGTGCTGCTCAAGCTCCGCTTGCGGCTGTTGCGGTTGTTCCGCGACCGTGTTGGATGCAGCCGAATCATGATCAGCTTGGTTGATAGTATTCAATCGGTCCATGATTCTCGTCTGCCAGCATAGCTCTCTGGTTCCTTCGCTACCAATGTCAGCTTTCCAAAACCTGACGTGGCCTTCCGTCAGGTAAAATGCACGAGGTCCGGCACATGACTGCGCGGAGGCGCTGGAGCATGCGGCGGGGGCCCAGAGAAAGTTCGTAACAAAGAGGGGCGGAAAATTTGAGCTGCAAGAGGAGTATGCCGTTCCATTGACGATCGTGGTCGTCAGCTCTCGATTGAGGCGATCCGCGCTAATGACCGCCACGACGGGTATGCCATTCGGCGAGTTTCGATGATATAAGACCAGCGCAGCGCGAGCGCTCCTTTAGATCAGCTAGATAGTCATCTGGGCGGCATCAAAATCGTGAATTGAGCGGAGTCTTGTCCATTCCTGACGCGCTTTCATTGAAACGTGAGTTTTAAATGCCGGTCGAAATTCGACTGCCCTGAAACTCGCCAGGATACGAAGCCATTCGTACACCAACTTAGTCATTGTTCGGAGTCCGACACCGCCACCGACAGGCTCGCCGGGGCGGCCGAACGCCCCAGAGCTGTCGATGGCCCCTCTCCGAGGAAAATCAGAAGCCGAGCGCTTTTAATTCTGATGGCACGGCCGTTGCTTATTGTGAGGCAACGATAGTCGGCGAAGGCGCACGGAGCATTCAGACACGTCGAGACAAACCTGCCCGAAACTTCTTAAACCGGTAGGGCTGTACAGTGGCACCGAGCGTGCAGCAGCTGCCGCACTTGCTCAATAGGGCGTTCCATCGATTGGATGACAGAACGATGAGGCGACGCGCCAGCTAGCAAACTGGAGAGTTGAATGACTGCCTCCCAAGCCGTATCGGCGCGGCGCCAAATGACCGATGTAGACGCGATGATCGCGGAACTGCGGTCATGCGAACACCCTCACGACGTGGAAGTGTGCGGTATGCTTTTGCACATTCTCCCCGGCGTTCTGTCGCCACGCCTAAGTCACGCTCCCGACGCCTTGATATCGAAGTGGCACATCGAATCTGGAGCAACAGTATTGGATCTGGGATGCGGATCAGGCGTCCTGGGGCTGGCGGCACTTCGCGCTGGGGCAGAACACCTGGTGGCTCTCGATATCAATCCGCAAGCGGTTCTCACCACAAAGTTAAACATCGAGCGGTTAGGTCATTCCAAGCAGGCAGAAGCGCGCCTCTTCCACCCCTGGATCCCGCCAAGCGCAGCTGGTCAAGACCAGTCGTGTTCGGATCACAAGTTCGATAACGAGGACTGCCGGCCGAGATTGATGCGTTGCAGAGCGACTTCGTCGGATGCAGGGCAATCGCAAGTCGCGCGGCTTGTGGGAGCTGACGGCGCCAGCGCAGCCGTATACCGGGCATCTCGTGGGTGATTTGCAAGCCGATGTCGTTGTGATCGTGGTGGATATACTGGACTCTCTGCGACTATCCACCTCGGCTGAGGGCGGCGTGCGCGTCATCCTGCTGGAGGCATCCGAAATTGGGTTCGGCGGTTCGGGCGCAACGTCGGGCTCGTCAATGCGGGCATGTGGGTTATGCCCGACAGGCTCTCAGACACGCTCGGCCCTCCGTTTGAAGAGCGGCTCATCGAATTACTGAGTGGGGGACCGTAAGAAGTCTTTGAACTGATCGAGAGACATGGGATCGACTGCGAAGTTGAGCGCGCGGGGACCCTGCATTGCGCGGTCAGCCGCGGGGGCTTGGGATCTGTATGTGCCGAATGGGTAACCGTCGCCACCGACGCCTACGGCAAGAGACCTTGGCTGCAGGTTCATCGAGAGCCAATCCGTCTACCCTACTTCAACTTGGCAACGCGGCCCTCACCGGATCGTCTCAGCACCTCAATCCTGCCCGAACGCCAAGGAGCATAGGACACCCGCAAGGTGCTTTCCTCGTTTCGCTGCGATCAGTCCGGCTGTCTAGTGTTCGGCAGCGTTGGCGCTCTGGAGGGTATCGGCGCATTGGTTCACCGAGCCTGGGCGATTAGGTCGTTACGTAGGCTGTTTCCGGAGCTCGGCGACGTCGAGTTCGACGCCGGCTGGTTCGGCATGATCGGGATGACTTCCGACCATCTGCCGCGCTTTCACAAGCTCGACCGCAACTTCGTCTCCTTCGGTGGTTACAGCGGGCGCGGGATTGCACCGAGGACCGCCCTCGGCCGCGTGTTGGCGTCCTATGTCCTCGGCTTCCTTGCGGAAGGGGATCTACCACTTCCAGCCGCGCCGGTTGAATATCGACGGTTTTGTGCCGGCCGTGAGGCCCTCTACAGAGCAGGTTGTCAACTGGTTCACCTCACTGAGGCGCGGCCCTGATCTGCCTCGTGTCGATCGGATATTCCGGCGGGTTTACCACCGGTTGGGCATTTCCGGCACGCGGCGAGCGAATTGGCTTTGATCGTGCGTCGTTCTTCGGAGAAGTCTTGACAGCCTCACTCGTGCGGACCGGCCGTCACGACTGTTGGTCGGCATCCATATCGCATCCCAACGGTCGCGGACTGGCAAACTCGCACATCCTGCAGAGCAGAAAGCCATCCATTCCGTTCATGCGATCGGCGATTTCATGAAAGATTGGCCCTGCCAAGAGATATTCGTATTCGTTGCACAAAAGATTGCCCAGCACATGACGCCGCTCAAAATCCATTCCACACAGAGTAACGTCGCCGTTTGGGAGAAGGACATTCCGATGGTGTTGTTTGCCAATACATGTCAAAGGTCCGACGACCGGCCGTCGCGGTTTGATGATACTCGACTCTAGACGTCCTCGCCTGCTACTCAGCGGACGCAAGCGCTCCAGCGTTTTTGCGGGAATGATGTCGGCGAGGTCGGGATGGACTTTGCCCAGGACGACGAATCGAACCGAGGGAATGTTCGCCTCAACGAGTCGGCGGATGACGTTGAGATAGGACTTTCCAATAAGTCGCCTGTTCATATAAGTGCCGTCATCAGGAACGTGGACGACGAAAGCCCTGAACTGCAGCATTTGCAAGCGCCGAACGTCACTCCCGTTCATTCCGACGAGGGTCGTGAAAATTCGGATGTCATGCCCACGCGCGTAAGCATGCTCAACCATCCCGGTGCACTTCGGATGGAGCCAAGGCTCCGAGTAGCCGGCAAAACTGATGTCGGTCGCCGTCGGCACGCGTGCAAGACACCGCTCGAAATCCTGAAGACCTAGGTATTTCGCTTGAGACACAGGTCTTTGCCGATCGGCGAACTTGTCTTGGGGGCAATAAGTACACCGGACGATGCATCCTGCGGTCGTCGTTATCTCCAATACTCGGCAACCAGGACTGGCGGCGCGCAAGCTTTGTAACACCATGGGATATGCCGTCATTCTGTCTGGTCCTTTCACGCGCCGGAGCCACGAAACTGCT
Organism: Bradyrhizobium sp. CCBAU 53421; assembly: GCF_015291625.1. Lineage (NCBI taxonomy): Bacteria > Pseudomonadati > Pseudomonadota > Alphaproteobacteria > Hyphomicrobiales > Nitrobacteraceae > Bradyrhizobium > Bradyrhizobium sp. CCBAU 53421. The sequence goes on along the minus strand of NZ_CP030047.1, from coordinate 8,048,238 downwards.
GGAGAAGAGCGCAGCGTTCGAGGAGTAGCCGCTTGCTTTGCTCCTCACGGATTGCAGATACAAGATCTGCCCGTTGGCGAAATGACTTAGACCAAACTCCTGTCTCATTGCTAACAATGCGTCGAGCCCGACCATGCACTACCAAAAGTGGGATAGACTTGGCGTGCCAACCCGGCTTTCTATGCGTTGGCCGCTGCGTAGCACCATTGGCTGTCATTAACATCTTCGTTCCGAGTCGGCGCACGCCAGATGCTGGGCTCGGTGTCCTCGCTAGAAGGATCTAGGGAGATGCTTCCGCAGCCCTAGTCTAGCGATGCGGCGCCGGATCCGGCCGAACGTGACATCCTAACGCCTCCCGATGGCGGCGCAGGTTCTGGATCATCTTTCTATTTGTCGCGCAGGCGATTGCGCTCGCGAACTGTTCGGGCGCCATCAATGCGATGAACAAGCAATCGGGCATCGCAAGCGCTTGGCGGCGATGTCCGCGAAAGCATCTTGTCCCGGCTAGATGACAGGTTGCTGGTCAGGAAGATGGATGAGGTAGGCTTGTTGCCATGTTGAGGAATAAATCGGCCTTTCTCGGCCGAGCGGCACTAACCGAGTTCATCGACGACGATCAGCGTGTGTCGTGGTCACCGCACGGTCCCGCGGCCAAGCAGCGGCCGTGACGGGCCGAAGACGTCGCAACTGGCATCTTAAAGAAGTGGGAAGCTGGCTCACGTTGCACTATTTGGTGGCTCGAGCGGCGATCTAGCTGGCATTGGGCGACGCCTGTGTAGCGAGGATTGTCCTCGTCGATTCAGTGGGGCAGATCGAGTTAGAAAGTCAATGCGATCCTTACCGCCGAAACTGGTAGGGGTGACTGCCCGCGCTTTGGGGTACTCTGCTGGGCGACGACCCGCTCGCAACAACACGGCACGGCAGCTCGAAACGATGGATCGCGACCTGTGGATCTCCAAGCTCTCAAGAGAGCAAAATCTGCGGAGGCGATCGTGAAAATACATTTGGCAGACGACAGAACCGACGACGCGCCTAAAGTTCCGCTGAGCAATCTGGATTTAAGCGGAGCCAAGCGCTTTCAAGACGATACCATATGGGGCTACTTCGAGCGGCTGCGAAGGGAAGATCCCGTTCACTACTGCAAAGATAGCCCCTATGGTCCATATTGGTCCGTAACGAAATACCGCGATATCGTAGAGGTAGATACTAATCACAAAACATTCTCGTCGGAGCAGGGCGTCACTATTGTCGACGTGCCTCCCAAGCACTGGACGCAGAGTTTCATCAAGATGGGTCCGCCTAAGCATCGCGAGCAGCGTGATACTGTAAGTCCGATAGTCGCGCCGGAGAACCTGACGAAGCTCGAAAGCGTGATCCGTCGTCGCGTCAGGACGATTCTGGACGACTTGCCGCGCAACGATGACTTCAATTGGGTGGATAGGGTCTCCATCGAGTTGACGACGCAGATGCTTGCTACGCTATTCGACTTTCCATTTGAAGATCGGCGGCTCTTGACCTATTGGTCGGACGTAGCTGTTGCAATGCCGAGAGCTGGCCGGCCCATCGACAGCTGGGACAAGCGAAGTGCGATCTTGTCCGAGTGCTTGGCGTATTTTGCGGGGCTTTGGAACGAGCGCATCAATGCCAAACCGCGTCTTGACCTTATTTCGATGATGGCGCACTCGCCTGCAACCCGGCACATGGAGCCCAGTGAGTTTCTGGGCAATCTGATTCTGCTGATCGTCGGTGGGAATGACACCACGCGCAATTCGATTACCGGCGGCCTCCTGTTCATGAACCAGCACCCCTCCGAGCTGCGAAAGCTACGGGATAATCCCAAATTGGTATCGAGCGCGGTGTCGGAGATCATCCGGTATCAGACGCCCATCGCACACATGCGGCGCAACGCCACGACGGATACCATCCTGGGTGGGAAACAAATCAGGAAGGGCGACAAGGTCGTCATGTGGTACATCTCTGGAAACCGCGACGATGAGGTCATCGAGAACGCCGACCGCTTCGTCATCGACCGCAAGCACGTGCGGCAGCATCTGTCGTTCGGATTCGGCATCCATCGCTGCGTTGGTCGACATCTTGCGGAGCTACAGCTGAAAATCCTTTGGGAGGAAATCTTGAGGGCGCGACTGGAGGTCAAGGTCGTCGGCGAACCCGAGCGAATTGCGTCGAACTTTGTGCACGGCTATTCCGCTCTCCCTGTGCGGATTATAGTTTAGGTCGTGATGCTCCGGCTTGGCAGCCGCCGGCTGCGCGGTTTGGTCTTCCCCCTAACCTCGCTCGTCGCTGCATAGTCCGCGAAAGCGGTTGATTGGCGTGAAGAATTTCCATCTCGGGAACTGGGCGCCATTCAGCAGGCGCTGAGTGCTAGCGAGGAGGCGGGATGAACGGGGTGCCCGGCCCAAGTTCTTTGCGCTCCCAGCTGTCAAAGGCGGCACAGATGGATTCCAATATGGCAAGTGACGGTTGACCTAGCGCTTTCGATACGTCAGGCGATGAGCTTAACATTGAAGATTGTGGCGGTTGGGGCGATTTTCCTTGGTGAGGCGATTTCGATCATCGCAGAGTTGATTGCCTCAAAGCAGTTTGGAAAGGCCGGCGGAGATCTGGCAGGGCTCCTGCCGATGTGTCTGCTGATATCCTTCGGTGGCATCCTGCTCGTCATCGGATATGCCCTGGGCTACATGCATCTCGAGAATATCTGGATCATCATCGCGATGTCGGTGGGAGCAATTTTAGTGCTGGAGCCCATTCTAACCCTGCTGCTATTTCGAGACGCCCCGACGGCAGGCTCGCTGATCGGGTTGGCGCTTGGTGCGCTGGGCACGCTCGCTGCGATACTGTTGTGAGTATATTTAAGTACGCTTAGATCGACGGCGTCTTCAGCGAGATCCTATTTCGCAACTCGGTTCTGCTCAATTCGAACGCAAGAAGATATTGCGGCGACCAATTATCCACATCCTGTCGGGATTTGCGCATTGTTGGATCTGTGAACTTTTCGATCGAAGACCAGCTGCCCGGAAACAGGATGCTTGCGGCTGCCGAAGGTGAATCGAGATCCGGCGGGACTTTCGTTCGCCACTATTCTCCAGTCCGTTGCACGATGCGGGTATGCTTGTGATGGCTCTTCAATATTCGAATCGCCCTTGCCAGGGCTGGTCAATAGACAAAGTCGCCAGCATCGGCCGAGTTCTTAAGGATCGCCGTCACGGCCCATACTGCGCGCGGCTGGTAGCTGCATTTCCACGGCTCGCGCGGCGCCGCAACGCCAGGCTGCGGCCTTGCACGGCACTATCCTGCGGCGCCGCGTTCTTTGCTGCATCGTCGTCTCCATCGCCGCAGGCCTCCATGGAATCGGAACTCGACGACTCAGATTCTCTTCTGCATCCGAAGAAACGTCCTTCGTCAGCCAGTCGTCAGCCAGGCGGTCTATCCAGACAGGCTGCGCCTTATCGATTGCATCGGAGATGGAACATGACGGGCATAGGCCGACCTGGCGAACCGCACATTGGGGCTGCAGGAGCCGACAGCACGTCGGGATCGAGCAGTTCGCGCTCGGAGACCGGTCCCATCTCTGCGGAAGGCAGCCAATTTTTTGACGCCGTCGTGGACCGCATGCGCCCCGCGCGTGAAGATGAAACGGCGGAGCTCGCGAGCCAGCCGTCCGGTTCGCGTGCGGCAGTCCCCGTTTCCTCAGGAGGTGAGGGGATCAACACAGCAACGCGAGAAATGGGGAGCCTGATTGAGGAATTTGATACTTGCCGCAATGCGGCCATGAACGCCCAGAGTTCGTCAGAGGCGCAAGAACTGATCGACCAGGTCGTCAAGGCGGGCTCAGCGGTTCTGGACTATTACGCGAAGCTGCCCTCACACGTAGCGCGCAGTGTTCTGTCTGACGATCAGGCTCGTCGACTTCGTGACGTGACGCTCGAGGCGGCGGACGAATGCAATGCGCTGGGTACCCCGACAACCTACGCCCTGGAGCAGAGAAGGGAGAATGCGGCGGAGGTGCTTGAGCGGATCCGCCAATCCAACCCTCCACCAGACCAGCTGATCCGAGCGGCGTCCAGTGTGGCGAAACACTATTTGGCTTGCGTGGAGTGGTGGGGAAAGAAGGCATTGCGCTCGGAACGGGTGCAGTCCGTCTGCGTGGCCACGGCCAACCTGCCAAGCACAACGGCCGAGATGCGGCAGGCCGAACAGGCTGCACTACGACTGCACACCGGCTGGTCGCTGTTTACCAAGAACATGCATCTGCAATCGCAGGTCGCTCTTGCGCGGGTCATGATTGAATCGCAGGCGAGCACGTTCGAGCCAGCCGTCAGGCAAATCCTCTTGAGTGAAGACGGTCGGGCGCGTTTACTCGGAACCTTCATCAAGGACGTTGTTCCGGCATTTCTCTCGACGGGCGATGCCGTTCTAAACAGCAAGGGACGGGCCCTCGACGCACAGAACTGCGCCGTTCTGGAAGGGGTCATGGAGCGGCTATCGGAATTTGCGTCGGCTTTGCACGACATGGTTGCCGAGCTAAGGAATGTCGGAGCAGGTGGGAATCTTCCGCTGGAACAATTGGATCAGATCGAGGAAGCCGCGTGGGTCACAGCCCATGAAATCATGGGCCTCTTGGCAGTGCAGCCGAAGGTGCCCGCTATCATTGCAGCTCCGGCCGAGGCTGGAGCTGCGTTGCCTGTCAACACAACCGGCAGCACTGCCGTGGCCGAAGGCACTGCGGCGCGCAGAAAGGGGAAAGGCAAGCGCAGGCCGGCCGCGGGTGCAGCGAGTTCGGCCGTCGGGCAGCCGGAGCTGCAGCCCTCCGAGCCCGACGCCGGCACGGCGCCACCAGCCAAGGTTATCGTGCTTTCGGATCTGGGCACCAAGAAACTCGCGACTGCAGAGGAAGCACGTGCGAGGGCGTCATCGTCGGCGACGGAACTGGCGATGTGGCAGGCCCCGCCATCGAAAGAGGCACTGACACGACTGCTCCAGCGGTTGGACGAACTCTTGCAATTCGATCTGGCCGGTCAGCAAAGGGCCATCGCGCAAGCGCGCCACATGAAACCAGAAGATGCCGATCACGTCGTGGACACCGTCGTCGAGCGGCTGCAGAGCCAGGCCGCCGAAATCGAAGTCTGTGTGGCCGCGCTGCAGGAGCCTCGTCGACGCGGCCTACTCACGCCGGTGCAAGTGCCCGAAGTGCACGGCAAAATCGTCCGCCTCCAGGCGATGTTGTCCGAGGTGCGGGGGCAGGCAAACGCGCCAAAGGACATGATCAAGATGGATTGCATGAAGACCTATGCCTTCCCCTCTCAGCAGTACCTTGAACGCTTGCAGGCGGCGGAGGAGTTGGCGCCCTTGGAGCCACCGCGCGCGTTGAAGGGCGAGCCAGGGAGGCTGTTCGAGATCAAGCTGCAGCCGAAGGCACTGGGCAATGGTGCGATGCCAAGTCCGATGTGGGTGCACATCCATACGAAGCGGCCGGTCTATGCGTGGCAGCTGGCGACATTGGACGACGCCGAATTCGCCGCTTGCCACGTGAAATCCAATGAACAACGCGGCTACAATCGCCTCTGGCGGAACGCCCGAGCTGCAAAGGGCCACGAAGACGTCGTGATTCACCGTGGCAAGCTTACACCGGGCTTCTGCAAGTCCCTGTTGAGTACAGTTGATGGCCAGGCATGGTATCCCCGTCTCGAGGCGGAGTTCGGCACGATGCAGCTCGCTCGACACGGGATGTAGTCGCATATCTCGTATTAGAGTGCCGCTTGCGCCGACACCATCAATACTGCCTCCGACTCCGGAGTCCAGGCGGGCCGCTGATCCGCTCCAGGACGTCCGACGCGCCCGCTCAGGCTGGCGAGCGGACGGTCCGGATGGTTTTCGATCACCGAGGCGAGTACGTCTTCCGCGATGAGGAAATTCGGTCGATTGCGCGAGGTCGGCCGTAGGGCGAGAACTGCAACCACTGGAGGCAGACGGCGGAGCGCGAGGTGTCGCTCGCTCCTGGACTAAAGCAGACACACCTCGTCCTGCTTAAGCTCGATCAGGAATTCGCGCCAACATTGGTGCTGGTATGCGAGCCTGCCCATTCGGGTCGCATAGGTGGACCGCTGCGCTGCGCGGGTGGTTCGGTTGGCTGAAGCCGGCAAATCTCGAGCGATTTCCGAGTGATCGGCATCCCGCGAGAATACGCACCTTATGCCGATTTGACGAATCGAATTGACGATGCTCAATAAGCTGGCCTGTCCGTTTCCTCGACTCGGATATGGTCACGACGGTCCCAGCATCGGCCTCCATGGCGCCCAGAAGGTGCTGGGACCTGTTCGTTCCACACCCTCAATCGGGTGAACAGTTCGTTTCTCGCTTGCCGGATTCTCCCGTAGGCCGCGCCCTCCTTTGTTCTTTGTCGCGCTGGCCGGGCTATCCCGCTCATTCTGGTTGGCAATCCGAGTCGAGCGTAGGCTCGAAGTGTAAGGCAGAACGACTGGTGCGGGCTGAGATCCAGATGCACATATGCGGTGCAAGACTGTGCCCGGCGTCTTCCCGCATCGGCTAGACCTCCGAAAAGCCCCAACCAAGTGGAACGCGATGTGCCACTCGGACGCGCGCGCCGACTGCGAAAGTCAAGCGGAATCAGACTTGGCTCGGAGATGATCGCATCAGACGTGGCGGGCGCGGCCGCGGTTTATCTCCACTCTTCGACTTTCGTCAGCTTCTCGAAAGCCAGCTTTTTTAGCATTCGAACTTGGCCTCTCGATGACGAAGCCGCACATGTCTGAATTCCGTGATGAACTCCAGCTCACTCGCTGCCGAGAGTCTTCAAGAGGTCTTTGTTCTCATAACAGAAAGGAGAACTGTATGGATCCGAACCCCATCGATAATGCCCGCTCACCAGGATCACCTGCGAGACGCCGATCGAGGTGATCGCGGTAAGCTGCGTCGTTGCGCAAGGCCGGCGTCGACAATGCTTTCGCTATTGCTCTCCGCTGACGGCAAGGCAGCCGCAACCGCGTCGCTCCCTAGGTGACGTGCGAATGACCAGCGCTATCGCCGCGCGAGCGGAATGCAGAACCCACCTTGCCGATGCGCTCGATCAAGCTCATTTAACTGGCGGGGCTGCGGCCGAGCCGGTCCAGCCTCGTCCCAGCACCACGTCACCGGGTTGGAGGCGCTACCTTCAATTTGGTGAGTTGCGGCCGATCGGCGCGGGCACCGCTGATCTTCTCGCGGTAGATCGCGGTCGCGCCGGCCGCCTTTAGGAGTCGAACTGGCGGGTGAGATGCCGATCCTGATAACGCGGCATATCCGAGATTGGTCATTTGGTTCTTCTACGTCTGCACAAGCTATCGCCCCGGTGGAAATTTATTTGGGCCGTGATTCTTCCTGTTGGCAGTGAGCACCGTGTGGATCTTGTGGGGGCAGCCGCGATCGAGAGCTCTGAGGAAGTCCCGCACCTGATGGTTGCAGCCGGTGCCGCCGTCGCTGTCGCGACGAAGTGCGCCCAGCAACCATATCGCCCTCGTTGGCAAGTTCTGGTCAGGAATGCACTCTCGCTTCATTGGCAGTATGCCGCCGTACTTGAACGGGCCCAAGCCCTGCGGTGTAGCCTGTAGCGTAGCCGAACAAACGAATGGAATTTCGTTGATCGCCGCAGTCGTCGCATCCGTCATAATGAGTTCGTTTGTGCACTCATCAGGAATGTGACTCACCCCTTGGGCAGCACATGTCCAGTCTCCAAGCAGTGCAAGCCATCGGGCCGAGACGATGCAGTTACTGCGTTGTCCGATTGCTCAGATCAATGCGGACCGCTTCGAGGCCGGCGAAAAGCCGAACGACTCATAACCGAGCCCGCGCAGATGTCCGAACTCATCCATCTCGTAGATAGGCCTGATCAAAAAAATCAATTTTACCACTTGTGGCAACGTCATATATCCATGAGGACGGCTTGGGGCCGATCTAAGGGAGCGACTTTGGAATGAAAAAAATGCTGTTTGTAACTGCGAGCGCCATCGCGCTTGCAACGGCGGCAGTGCCGGCCTGTGTTGCTCAAGCCGCCGCTCAACCCGTCGCTGCCAAGGTGCAGGTAGCCGACACGTCATATCCTCAATGTGCGGACGATCCGTTGGATGGTATCTGCGATCTGTTTTTCTGTTTGACCGATCCGGCGTGCGTACAGCACTAACCAAGATACAAGCCAAGCAAAAAATGAGGATCGACGCCTCGCTACGCGGCCGCTCGTGGGAACAGCGGCCGCGCCCTCTTGCGTAAAGAAAGTTGCGACCCGCATCGCAAGCCGTTCCGGTTCCGCCGCTGGAGCATGATCGCGTGGAACGGGTGTTCCAGCACAGAGTGGCCATCAAGGATCATGCAAAGCACACCGCGGAGGTGCACGCTATCATCCGAGCGCGGGACGGGAATCCAAAACGATAGCAATCGTTGATTCAATTGAGACCTTGACTCTCGATATGGAAAGGCCCAGCGACGCGCGGGCATCGCAGGTCTGTTAACGGCCCGTAGTCATAAGGGCTAATGCGTTCTCCAGTGGAGGTCTGCTGGTGATCTAACGGCAAGTACTAGCCGAAGAGCGTATCCATATCACTTATGGCTTGCCAAGATCCGTGACAGAGTGTGCGCCAGAACGGCGCCTTCCTTCGCGGGCGACCCGTCTCCAGAAGACCAATCTATGCGACGTAAAAAGTGGCTAAGCGGCATGCAACACAGAGACAAACGATAGCGTCCAGTGTCGCGTTCTCTGCCGATAGCCCCGCCGCTGCACGCCGACACCGTCTCGTTCCATCGTGCCGATGGGCGGGAACGTCCGATTCTCAACTTCTCTTTGATGTCGGAGGTGTCCTAACAGGCGGTTGTTGATGGTGAAGCTCTCAACAGAGTTGGCGAACGAAGCGTTCCGCCCACAGGAAGCGGACCAAGGCGCTCGTTGCAGAAAACTCGTGCGTTGTTAACACCCTATTCAAGAGCGCCATAACGGACTCTCGCGAAACCAGGCCAAAGTCGGCTAGGGCGCAAGAGGAAAGCTGCGATGAAATCGTGTCTGCATGAGCCGCAATCGCCTTTGGTAATACAAGCGCAAAAGTCTCCTTTATTTGACCGGGCGGAAACACATCACGGCCCAGCCGACTACGCAGGTAGGAGCGGAATATCTCCTTGCCCTCCCGAAGTGCAAGTGGAAGCTTCGCTGCAGTATCAATCAATCTTCGATCGCCTAGCGGGCGAACGGGCCAAAGTCCGCGCTTTGCGAGTGGACGAGCATGACAAAGGCTTGGGAGCAGAAATGTGGATACGGTCGCGCTAAGCGGCGCGCTAAAAAGGAAAGATGAATGAGCCGCGTCGAGCGCGCGCTTCGTCAACATGCCTTCTGCAAGTTCAATGGCGATCTCCAGGTGACGCGAAGACGGAGATCTGGCGGGACCCTCTTCGGCGGTGCAGCAAGCGCAAAGCTCGTCGCCGCCTATGCCGGACCAGACGATTTGGCAGCCGTCCGCGCGAAACCGGTCCCAGAGCGCCTCAAACGCCTCGAGGTAATACTCTGAAGCGAGTGGCAGGCGTCGTTCTGGCGCGAGATCCAGACCAATCGCCGGCATGTGGGTATGCATTTCAAGAGGGTGATCGCGGCAATTCAGTGCGCTCAGAATGCGCGCTCGCCGATCAGACTGCCTGGGGCTGCTCCCGTCGCCCAACAGTATGCCGCCACACCTTACGGTTTTCACGCATTTGCCAACAGCAATCGCGACCGAAGCCGAATCCATACCTCCGCTCAGCTCAACAGCGCTTGCACAAATGCCCGTCGGCCGCGACAGGACAACTTCCTGCAAAGTATCCGCAAACTCAAGGAGACCGTTGCTCTGCTCCCGCCCAGAGAGCTCCTCAGTGAACGGGTCCGATGAGCCGTACTCAAAAGAAGTGTCCGACCTGTCGACGTACAAGGTTGCGCCGGCAGTCAGTAAGTTAGTCCCCACGCAGGGCTGCCGCCGCAGAGTAAAACGTTCTCATCGACAGGTGATGAGCTATGATCTCTGCATCAATCGCTCGCGATGTACTCAAACAATCGACGAAATCCCAGGAGAGTGTAACCGTACGAGTGCGTTCCTCCACGTGGAAGTAGATCGGCAGGCTGCCGATATGGCCGGCTCGTACCCGCAAGCGGGGAACCTCGGCGGGCGGCCTCGATCACGACAAAGTCAAGCGGCCAGTGCATGCATTGTTGGTAGTGCTGACGAAGCTGATCCGCAGAAGCGTTAGCTGTGGCGACGGGGCGGGTGCCGAACTCGTCTGCTACTCGTTGACGCTCCCGTATGACGAAGAACCATTGGTCAGAGTTCTTTAGCAAAAAGCTCTCAAGGCTCTTATGCTGGAATGGCCGGATGCAGCTTTCACCGATTGCTATTGAGCAGTCTCCGACGGCGGGATCGAAGATTTCCAGATCACCTATTCTCAGAGTAGCCTTGAGCATTGTTCTGGATGCAAACTCGAGCGCCCCTCGTGTGAGGGTGAGGGGCGGCAACAGAGAGTGAAGAATGATGCAATCAATCTTTAAGCCAGCCCTCCGTGGCACTATCGTTAGGTAGAGGTCCCTTTGGCGTCTTAATAGTGGGGGGCGGCAGAACCGGTAGAGGAAGGTCAGTCGCATCAGACGCGGGCCGTTTGCGTGGGTCTGCAGTTGCACTCTTCATGTCGTGTTCCTTGCGGATCGGATTCTTGTCGTCTCGACATCCTATGCTTCAGTAAGAGGCCGATAGTGTGGCGCGCCAGTTGTCGGCCACGACACGACGTATCTCATGTGAGAAACCGGGCGGCAATCTACCAAGACTGGCGGGGTTGCATGACGACGCTGGACGAAGCTCATTTGAAGCCCACCGGTTAGCGATAGCAAATTTCGGTGAGCCGGCATCGAACACCTTTACACAAGTTCGTTTCAAGTCTAGTTCGTGCGAACGAGGCGATGCCGCTCTCTGCGCAAAGCAAAGCACGCCGGTCCCTCGACGTGTCGCAGATATATCAAAGTACACAGCGTTGTCGCCGATTTCCGAAATTTTGCATGTGTACTGGCGGTCCGATCGGTGCCTGCTTTTCGTCGTTGCCACGGTGGTGCTGATCTCAAGCGCGAGCAGCGTCGCAGCCCCCTATGTATTCTCGTGTCTGATTGATCGTCTTCCGCGCAGTGAAGGTACGTCGGTGCTCGCCTGGGGGTTCGCCGGCTATGCGGTCCTGCTTGGCATAGCGTCCGCATTTCAGCGTATGCTGCAGTATCTTTCCTTTATGACAGCAGAGAACCTGGGCTTTATCGCAGCAACTCGCTTTTTCCACCGCATCCTGAGAAAGACCGCGGCCTTTTTTCTTGAGAACAATCCCGTGGAAATACAGAGCGCGGCCGCGCGCGGGCGCAGCGCGTTGATCACGATGGTCCAGCTTGGAACTACGATCTTCTTGCCTGCTGCCGCGCAGCTTCTGCTTACGATCGCTACTCTAGGCGCGCTCGTCAATATTCAGGTCGCCGCAATCGTCGTCGCTTATGGGACTGCCACGATTACATTGACCTGGAGTTCGACGCGTCGGGCGCGCGTATTTCTGGACCGGGCCGTCGATGCCGGACAGGAGAATGCACGGTTCGTCGGTAACGTCATGAACGCCATGGACACGTTGCGCCATTTTGGCAGTCATGCCTGGATGAGCCAGCGCTTTAGGATGAAAGCGCAGGAGATGCGCGATAACTTCCGGTCCTACGTGCTTCAACGACTGCCCTACATCGCCGTGCTCGGCTTAGCCGTCGCGCTACAATTTGCCGTCACTCTTCTCCTTCTAGTTCCCGACTACCAGGCCGGCGTGGTCTCGATCGGCGACATTGTGCTATTCAACACGCTTATACTCCAACTCAGTATGCCCTTCGAGATGGTTGCGCGCGCGATCTCTGACGCGTCGAAGTCGCGTGCCGACCTCATCCCTCTCACCAGACTGTGGGGCGCACCAGAAGAGCGGCGAACGTCCCATGCTCATGATTTCACGCCCACCGCTGGCCAGCTATCTTTCGAGGACATTGGTTATGCCTACGAAAACGGCCGTGGCGTCGCGAACGTCTCGTTTTCGGCTGGACGGGGCGGGATTACCTTTCTTGTTGGCGAAACGGGATCGGGGAAGTCGACAATCTTTAGGCTCGTCCTGAAGTCAATCGAGCCAGACTGCGGCCGTATTCTGGTCGATGGAACCGATATAACGGGTATCGATCGCACGGATTGGTATGCTGCAGTTGCTGTCGTGCCGCAGGACGTAATGTTGCTCAATGAGTCGCTGGCCGACAACATTCTGCTAGGTCGGCCCCGCGATGAGGCACGCCTTCGCTGCGTGTCGGAAAAAGCCGCTATTCTCCCATTTATCGAGGCGCAGCCGGACGGATTTGAAACGACTGTTGGAGAACGCGGTTTGAAGCTTTCAGGCGGGGAGCGCCAGCGTATTGCTATAGCCCGTGCGCTCTATGGCGAGCCAGCGATCCTTCTTCTCGACGAGGCCAGCTCCGCCCTTGACGAACGAACCGAGCGGGACATCATGGACCATATTCGCAGCCTAGCGGAAGATGTGACCGTGCTGGCGATTACGCATCGCAGAGGTGTCATCTCTACAACCGACGTCGTCGTCGATCTGACCCCTTGCGCTTTTCAGGCGTAGGCGAGGCGCATGCTCAGCCGCGCGTCTGCCGGTTTATGATTGCCGATTACGGAATGTCTGCAAGTTAGACGAACCAAGCCATTGCGAACAGCCGGCCGGTAAATCCGGTGGCTAAAGCTGGACAGAACGGGACGTTCGAGCTGCCACGTCGTCTCGGGAATATCCGGCCAGGGTTCATGTTCAGTCGATTTGCGATTCAAAGGCGCGACAGCTGGCATGGAATAGGTAACAGGTGAAAGGCTGGTTCAGTCGAGCTCAATTCTTCTGCGTCAGCCGAGGGATGCATCTTAGCCAATGTTACCCAACGCTCGTTTGAAAAGTCGCTCAAGACGGAAAATGAGGGATTAGCCCAAGTGGAAAGCGATCGACTTCAATGGTCCGCGTAAGCTGTTAGCCGCCCAGCTTTCGGAAAATACCATTCTAGTTCGCGGTAGGGTGGTCGCCACTACCGGATCTAGTGGGTTTGTAGTTCCTCGGCATGAGCTACTGGTAAGGCCGTTGTGACGTCATGTCTCGCGTACCAAGGTGCGCGCCGGACCAGGAAAACCCGATGCAGCTGATCGCACTGTACCGCAGTTCTCTTGCACTGATTCTGTTTGCCTGCGCGGTGATGGGAAGCGCGCAAGCCGACGATCCACCGCGGCCCGCCCGGGTCACGACGCCGTCCGGCCAAAACAGTTGCGCCGGCCAAACACCGAGTATGCCGTCTGCTGCTGAGCCGCATCGCTTGCCGCCGGATTCCAGCACCAGGCACACACTCGAGCTCCCTGGACGGACACTTGCTTACGTCGCGACCGCCGGTTCCATCCGCCTTTTCGACGACAAGGGCGAGCCGCAAGCTGACATCGTCTATACCTCCTATCAGCTCGACGGCACCGATCGCGGCACACGCCCGGTAACGTTCTTTTTCAACGGCGGACCAGGCTCATCATCGGCCTGGCTGCAGCTCGGCAATGCCGGACCTTGGCGGCTGCCGATCAATGCTGACGAGGTCACGCCATCGACATTTCCGGAGGCGAGGCCAAACGCGGAAACCTGGCTCGATTTCACCGATCTGGTGTTTCTCGACCCGGTAGGCACCGGCTATAGCCGTTTTGTGAAGACCAGCGATGACGTGCGCAAGCACTTCTTCTCCGTTGAGGGCGACGTCAACTCGCTCGCGCTGGTGGTCCGCCGTTGGCTCGAAAAGCATGACCGGCTGTTGTCGCCGAAATACATCGTGGGTGAAAGCTATGGAGGCATTCGTGGGCCAAAGGTTGTGCACCAGTTGCAGATGCGGCAGGGCATAGGCGTCAAGGGCCTGATCTTGGTCTCGCCAAGACTAGACTCCGGCCAGTTCGAGCGCACGAGCCTGCTGCAATACGTCGCAAGACTGCCGAGTTATGTCGCTACACTGCGTGAAGCAGAGGGGCCAGTAAAGCGAGCCGATCTCGCCGACGTGGAAGCTTATGCGCGCGGCGAGTATCTGGTCGATCTTATCAAGGGCCAGGCGGACAAGGAAGCAACCATGCGTCTGGCCGACAAGGCTGCGGCGCTGACCGGCATTGACAAGGCGGTGAGTCGCCGGCTTGCGGGCCGCTTCGACCCAGCCGAGTTCCGTCGTGAATTTGATCGTAAGAACGGCAAGCTCGTCGGCAATTATGACGCCTCGGTGCGTGGCCTGGATCCATATCCGGAGTCGGATCTTCACGTTTCGAGGGATCCCTCGAGCGATACATTGCTGGCGCCTCTGACGAGCGCCACGGTCGATCTCCTGACTCGCAAGCTTAACTGGCGGCCCGGCGGCTCGTATGAGCTATCCAACGGCGCTGTCGTCCAGGCTTGGGACTTCGGCCGCAACCCTCCCGAATCGCTCTCCGAATTGCGCCAGATCCTGGCAACGGACCGGGCCATGAAATTGCTCGTCGGGCACGGCCTGTTTGATCTCGTCACGCCGTATTTCGAGTCACAAATCCTGCTCGATCAGTTGCCGCCATTTGCCTCGGCTCCGCGCGTCAAGCTTGTCGTTTTGCCCGGCGGCCACATGTTCTATTCGCGGGACAATTCGCGGCAAGCTTTTCGTACAGAGGTCGAAGCGATGATGAAGTAGTGCAGACGACGAACTTGATCACAGCAAGGTCGCGTTGCGGCGCGCGCAATCACATTCTCAACGAGCGTAGAGTAAATCCTAGCGCCCGCTTCGAGGTGCGAGACGCCGGTTACGATTCGTTGTGTGTTCCGTCACTTACAATGGGGCAAACACGATGAGACGAGACGATGTTTCCGGCAATGGGCTCTGGACTTGGCAGAAAATTACCCTTTGGGCTTCTATCGCCAGCATTGTCGCAGCCGCAATCGGCTTCTCTTGGAATCCAAGTCCTCTCGCGCAAGCGCTCGCGGCACTCTTCATCGCCTGCGCGTTGATCCATGCCTCTCTTAACTATGGTCTGCGCCAAGCCTCAATACTGTTTGTTTTGTGCAACGCGATTGCGTTCACAATGGAAAGCCTTGGCACCGCTACGGGCTTTCCATTCGGCCGCTATCATTTCGAGTTGGGCGCGGATCTCCCCAATATCGGCCTCGTTCCACTCATCATCGGACCGTTCTGGTTCGGGGCTGGCTATTTTTCGTGGACAGTGGCGTCGATCCTACTTGATGGGGCCGATCGTCAGCTCGATCAGACTTTCAACTTGATCGCTCTGCCAGTCGTCGCCGCGTTCGTCGTGACCCAATTGGATCTGGTGATGGATGCCCCCAATGCGACTATCGCCAAGGCTTGGATATGGCACGACGGCGGTGGAGTGTTTGGTGTTCCTCTCTCCAACTATCTCGGCTGGCTTCTCACTTCATGGTTGATTTTTCAATCTTTCGCGCTCTATCTGCGCCGAAGTTGGATCCTGACGCTTCCAAGGATGGACTTCAAGTTGTCGTTGACAGGCATCCTTTTCTATTTAGGTGCCGGTCTTACACACATCGTGCCCTGGATGATGGGACAAACAGGAGAGGCCGTTGACGCCAGGGGATATGGCTGGCAGGTCCACGACATCCGGGAAGCCACTGTCGCAATCCTGTTGTTGACGATGGTGTTTACGGCGCTGTTGGCAGCGCTGCACGTCCTGCGGCTGACGAGTTCGAATAGCTCACCAGTTGCGTTTGGGGCAGAGCGGCGTTCGTGCCACACTATGGGTACAGGCTCTAACGCCCGGACGAGATGATTGGATTGGAACGGGCTCACCGTAAGCGTTGCTAAGCCACTGAGCTCGCTTGGGAGGGGTTCGGGCAGCGCGGTCATGATTGCGCCGGCATCGAACTGGCGGAGTTCATCCGGGAATGTCTCGGGCAAACTGGCCAGCGGTTGCCGCGGGCGTTGAGCACCTGAAGCGTTGCTCTAGCGGCGGCCGCCTCAGGGTTCGTTGGATCGCGGTCGTGACCCGTGCTCTGGTCAATGATCCGACCCGGCCCGCTGCGGCCAGAGTGAGACCGCACAGATGACTTTGCCGATGGACTCGCTCGGAAGCTTCGGGAGCAGTGGGTGATGCCTCACTGGGGCCGCCCTGGGTCCATTAACTGCCTCCTACGCCAATCAGGAAGGTGCGCCGGATCGGTGTTTTTCGAGTCGATAGGTGTCATGCGGATGGATGATAAGGGACGAACAAAATTGCAGGCGATCAAGGCCCAGGTTGCGACTGCCAAACACGCCGATCCATGCGCCCGGGCGGTTGCAGCCAAGCACAGGACGTCCGCACGGAGTCCGAGGCGTTGACTAGCCTGATACTATTTAGGGTCCATTCCATTATCCACCGCCAGATCGAGGAGAGATCAGCGGGACCCGTCAGTGTGGATAAGCATGTGACGTTATGAGGCTTAGCTGTCGATAAGCTGACGGGCTTCGGAAGAATTCCTTTGCGGCATGAGCGGTCAATAGACTGACAGGAATTTTGAGGGCCCAAGACGATAGCGGCGATCTTGGTTGGAAGAGCGCGGCAGGCAAGTTCGCCGAGCCAACCCAAGCCCGACAAGTAGGCCCGGCGCAACACCAGAGCTTCCTTAGAAAAATCAAACGCTTCATCGAGACAACCGTTGCCATCGCCCAGGCCGATCTACTTCCTTGCCGGAAGACATGACGCAGCGCGATATGTCCGGAGAGTGACCTGTGACCAGATCGTCCAGCGCTGCGATAGGCTTGGCTTTATTCGCAGCGCTTTGAAGTTTTCGGCGGCGCGGTCTCGGGCATCATCAGCATGGCGCAGAGACCGGCGCCGCTGGCGACAAGCATGTACCAGGCGGGCGCCAGCGTGTTTCCGGTAACGTGGATGAGCCAGGCAACGATGGGTTGAGCTGTACCTCCGAAGATCGCTATCGCAAAAGCGTAAATCGTCGCAAAGGCGCCACCGCGAATGTTCTTGGGTAAACTCTCGGCCATACTCACATAGAAGGCGCTGTACGGGATCGTTCCGACCAGGGTGAGTGCGCCGAGGCCTCCGAGAAGCGCGATGGCACTGCGGCTCTCTACGATCCACAAGAACACCGGATAGGTCATCAGCAAGGCAGTGATCTGCGGCCATATCATGATGCAGCGGCGTCCGGCCCGATCCGCGAGCCAACCGCCCAGCAGCGCGGCAGCAATTGCTACCGTATTGGTGACGAGCGTGGTGGCAAAGGCGAGAGGCGCAGAAACTTGCAGGGTGTTCAGCGCATAGGTGGTCATATATCCCGTGACGTAGGTGATAATCGTGCAGCTGGCCAAAACAACGAAACCCAAACTTATCAAGCGGCGAGCGGCAAGCGATCTCCTTACAGGCCGGACGACGGGAGCCGGCGCTTTGGGGCGGTGCAACGTTTCGGGCAGGGCGGTCCGCAACCAAAGTCCAAACGGCAGCGTAGCGGCGCCAAGCAGAAGTGCGATCCGCCATCCGTACGCATAAAGTGCCTCGCTTGTCATGGTGAGGGAGAGTATTTCTCCGACCAACGCTCCGGCGGTTGCAGCTATCTGCTGGCTGGCAGGCTGAAACGAGACAGCAAGACCGCGGGCCTCCGCCGGGGCGGCTTCCATCAAATAGGCGGTCGTCGGGCCAACCTCACCGCCCAGCGCGAAGCCCTGCACCAAGCGTGCGAAAATAACCAGAAACGGAGCGGCAATTCCTATTGTCTCGTACGAAGGTGTAACCGCCAACACAAGGATCGCGGTGCTCATCATTGCAAAGCTGGTGGTCATCGCGGGCTGGCGCCCGACCCGATCCGAGTACGAGCCCAGTACGATGGCCCAGATCGGTCGCGTCACAAAACCGGCGCCAAACGTCGCGAGCGACATCATGAGGCTGGCGAACGGGTCGCTTGCCGGGAAAAACGCCTGACCGATCTGGATAGCGAAGAAGCTATAGGTCCCGAAGTCGTAGAATTCGAGAATATTGCCGATCGTTGCACCCAACACGGCGTGTCCGGTCAAGCGTTGGTCTGCCGCAATGAGGACCGGCCCCAGCTTCTTCCGAGTGAATTGCCCGGCCATCCTCGATCCGTCTCGAGCACGATCGCCGTGCTCGAACATTTAGATCGGCCAAGTCGCGCACGTTGCATTCCACTTTCTCTAAAGGTCGTCTAGCTTCAGATGGCTGGCTACGCGCTCCGGAGCTCCACATGTGCCTGACGCAGGCCAGGGCGAGCTCGGGGCGTTGAGTGCAATAAAAATGCCTGTCTGCTGCAGCTCCTTTTATTAGATCTTGAACTGATCGATCGCGGCATCGCCAGCGAAGATGAACAAAGGAACTGCGCTGCAATTTGTCGGGCGGGCCGGTCGTTGTGCTCCCGTGCAATGGCGCGTTTGCGACAATATTGGCGAGCACCGAACAGGCAGTGACCACTTTTCACACGAAGGACCGCCGCGTGCTGCTGCGTTCGGCTGGTTGCGCACGGTAGGCGGATCAGGCGATTTGGCCCGGCTTTTGCTCTGCTGCTTGTTAGTTGCGCGCGGCCGCCGCCTTGTCGGATTGGTCTGCTGCAGAATGCAGGATCTTCGCGCGATCAAAGACAATAGGGGTTCGCATTGTTAACGTCACCATGAAACTGATCGACATCGGCGCGGCGCCGCAGGCATCAAGCGGTCATAGTCGGTCAGGCGAGCCGCGGCTCGGCGGGACGCAAATGGCAAATGTGATGTGCCAGAATCTGAGCTCCAGGAATTTGAAATCAAGTCACCAGCTATGGGGACCCACCTCCGTGAGTGGACTTGGTTTCATCAAGGCCAACCCAGGGAAATAGCCTTCCTTTTGCATTGACGCGCTGCCGTCGGGCTATGGCCCCGCGAAGGTGCACGGCCGAGTCTGACCAATACGCTCGCGCATCTGCGTGCATGGGCGCGCAAAGTTGGATTTGGCAGAGCGCGCCCGCAATCAATGCCTCGAGCAGACCCGCTCGAATAGAAAGTGTAGTATGAAGACGAAGACAGTTACGACCATCATACTTGCGGTTAATGCTTTGCTAGGTTCGCCCAGTAGGGCCGTTGAAACTTACGATGTCAGCGATTCGAACGGCGTGCCCTTCATGCGGGCGCGGATATTCGGTATCGGCGATGGCCCTTATTGGGAAGGAGGTGACAGCGGGCAGCGTTCGCTCCGGAATTTGCCGCAGTGGGAAGTAGATCATTCGCTTGCGGCGATTCGGCATTGGGCCGAGATCATCAACGTCATGCCGGGGCAGTCGCCGGCCGTCGTCAACATTGGTGGAATTCGCGCTAACACCGCATATGCCAATTTCGATACGTCCCCCGGTGGCGGCACCAAAGTGCAGGCGGCACTCACGGGTCAAGATCCGGGCGAGCTGCAATACGGCGCGCATGCCATGGTTACAATCGGCCAGATGGGGTTTGCATCCGAAGCATACATCCCTTCGCAATTGCCGATGACTCCAAAGATAGGTCTTACTCCGGTAATGATCCATGAGCTCGGCCATGATCTCGGCATCGGCAGTACTATCGGCTATGAACCATCCCCGGATTTCCCTGGGCTGCTATCAACCTATTTCCCGGAAAAGACAAATGCCTGGACAGAGCATTTGTACGACGACAATGGCAAACAAGCCAAACCTGGACAGACGATCTATTGCGCCGTCTGCGCGAACCCGCGAACTGACGAGGTTTTTGACCTGCGTCGCGATCGGGGGTATTTCGCCGGCAAGCATGTGAGTGAAGTGCTCGCTGGCGCGATGCCAGGTATTCCGGTGCGAGTGATGGACGAGCATGGTCAACGCCGGGATGTTCCCTTCGCCTCGCACATCGAGCTTAAGAACAGCCTGATGAGCCACCAGGCATACCGCAACTACACCTCTTTGATGGAGGCGGAGATCGCCGCCTTGCAGGACATCGGCTACAGCATCGATCGGCGCAAATTCTTCGGCTATTCAATCTACGGAAACGGCCTGAATCTGGTAAACGACCATCCCTTCTTCGCTCGTAACGCCGACGGCACCGGCTATCTGCCAAATACATACAACATAGCCACGCTCGGACTAGGGCTGCACGTCTATGGCAGCGGCAATGCTGTGGTTCAGCATGCCGACCTGCTTTCGAAGGGAGCAGGCGGCGCCGGCATCCGCGTCGATGGCGAAAACAATCAGATCATAATTCCGCCTGGGACCCGCGTATACGCCGACGGCGCCTATGGGCGCGGCGTCATTTTCGCCTATGGCAAGGATCATACGTTTACTCAGCGCGGAAACGTGCAGGCTCTCGGCGAGCATGGCATCGCAGCAAGTTTTGACTTTGGCAACAACGCGATGGGTAATGACTATGAATATCGTGGATCGTATATTCGCACGATCGGCAATAAAGCGGCGCCGATGCTGAACGAAATCGAGGGTCCCCTCGTCAGCAAGTTCGATCTGACCGGGCGCCTGGCTGGTAGTCATGCAGCGATGTACATGTCGAACAACGGTTATGTCGGCGAGATCAACGTAATGCGTGGCGCAATGCTGTCAGGGGACATCCTGTCTGACTACGCCCAGCTTGACGAGAACGGTGCTCTACGCCTGACCAAATTGACATTCGGTATGACGCCTGATGCGAACGGTCACTCAACGCAGGAGCCAGACCAAAGCTTTGCGGCCCGTTATGAAGGGAATATTATTGGACGCAACCTGTCGTTGCAGTTGTCGGGCGGCGTCACGCTGTTTACCGGAAATCATGAACTGTATGACGCAACTGTCGCACAGAGCGCAACCTTGTCCGGCAATGGCAGTTATCTGCTCAATACCGATGGCCGCTTCACCAATAGCGGTGCTGTCGCGCCGCTTGTCGGTCGCCTTGACAACAGCATAACGGTAAATGGCGACTATGTGCAGACCTCGACCGGTCGCTTGCAGGTCGCGGTGAATGATAGCGGTGCGTTCAGCCGTCTGGTGGTGAACGGCAATGCGACGCTCGAGGGCACGCTCACGATCACCCCGCAGCGCGGCTGGTATGGCAGCGGCTTCAGCTTCTCCTCCAACCAGTGGCTAACTGCAACAAATCTCACGGGCTCGTTTACGAACGTGACGACATCGCTCCAATCGCCAACCTTGCTGGCGAGTGCTACGGCCGAGGGCGGCAACACCTATGCGTTGACACTCTCCCGCCCATCCGATGCTTACTCACGATATGGGGCCGATGCCAACAGCCGCGCGGTAGGCGCGGCGCTCGATCAAGTCGCCGGCAACGCTGCGTCGGGGCTGCACCCGCTCGTCGCGGCACTCGACTTTTCCTCGCCCAACGGCACGGCGGTGACATCTGCGCTGCGACAGCTCTCGCCCTCCATCTATGCGTCCGAACAGGGTAGACGTATCAATGACAGCTTCTATGCGCGATCGGCGGTCTACGACCGCCTGGAACAGGCGTTTGGCGGGGCGCCATCATCAGCGATGGCGGCAATCGGTTATGGTCCTGAGCAGAAAAGGCCGGGTAGCGAATCTGCCTCCGCCATCAGTGCGATCGCCGCGGTGTCTTCTAATCCGCCATCCTATGACCTGCAGGGTTATGCCGCGTGGGCTTCTGCCTTTGGCGGATGGACGACCCAATCAGGTGACGGCAATGCCGCAAGCACCAGATCCAGCATCAGCGGCTTCATGACCGGGATCGACAGGCCGATATTTGAGGACTGGCGCTTCGGTGTTCTTGCGGGCTATAGCCGCTCCACTTTCAAGGCTGACGCGGCTTCTTCTTCAGGCCGCAGTGACAATTACACGGTCGGGACCTATGCAGGCACCGAGTGGACCCTGCCGGAAGGAACCCTCGCCCTCCGCTCAGGCATTGCCTATACATGGCATGATCTTGAGATGAGTCGCAACGTTCGGTTCCCAGGGTTCAACGACAACTTGATCTCGGATCACGATGCACGCACTTTCCAGATCTTTGGAGAATTGGGCTACAAAGTCCATCTCGGCAAGTATTCCATGATCGAACCCTATGCCAATCTCGCCCACGTTCGCGTCGCGACGGATGCTTTTTACGAAAGGGGATTGAACGGGGCGGCGCTTGATGTTCGCGCTGACACGATGGATACGACGCTCTCCGCGCTTGGCGTCTACGCGACCACCCGTGTTCAACTTGGCCACATTGCCATGACTGCGCGCGCTGACGTTGGCTGGCGTCATGCCCTAGGTGACATTATTCCGCTGCCGACTGCCAGCTTTGCTGCAGGTTCCAGCGCGTTTGCAGCTTCAGGCGTATCCGTTGGCAAGGATGTGGCACTCGTGAAATCCGGTCTGGACTTCCAACTTTCGAGCAACAGCACCCTTGGCATCACCTATCAAGGCCAGTTCGGTTCAGGCATCACCCAGAACGGACTTAATGCCACCCTCAACGTGAAGTTCTGATACGCATGCTATTGTGGCCCGGCGCGCTGCGCGCGATGGACCATGTTGGCTTCGATCCAGATATCGTGACCAAGAAAGCCTGGGCGGCGAGGTTGGCCACGAGATTGCGAAGCCGGCGCAGGCTGAGTTCGTCTATCGAGCGTCAGGCGCCGACGGAACGTCGTTTCCTGACAGAAGCCGACCCGGATAGCCTTGCTCTGCCGTTCGGGAGCGACAGCGAACGCTGCGATGGCTGGTCAACCGAAGCCGCGAGGTCTGCGAGGAGGAAGCGAGGCCACAAGCCGCGCGAGGAGTTCGTCGACTACATCGTGACGATCGACGGCTGGGAATGGAGCTATTTGCTGTCGCTGAGCAACGGCCGCCGCGCCGCTGATCCCTATCATGAATTCCGCCATCTTTAGATCCGAGAAAGGCGTCTGCATCAGACCGGCCTGAAGACTGACGGGTTCGAATTGACGCTGGTACTTTCCTGCGACCTCGATCTGGAAGCACGGAAGCACTCTAGCCCGCTGCGCGTCGGGTCTCTCGACGCCTACGGCGATCGGCTCGCTGGGGTGGATATGGCGATATGGCTTCCGGGGGACGCCCTTCCGCCGATCCTGTGGATGATGGTCGGCGAATGCCTCAAGTTCATCGCGATGAAGGTCAGCGACGAGCGATATCGGAAGTGATGCATCGGTGCTGTAAGAGTGCGCTCCAGATTGCTGAGGCAGCGCATGGCGATCGTATTCATTGCCGGCAGAACGGATGGTCTCGGCCCGGGTCCCGGCACAGTCGCTTGTCCGGACCGCTGGCGAAAGTTCGCCAATCGTGCGCGGCTACCCGAACCGGCGGTGATCTCGGCCGTCGAGGAGGTCGTATCGTTGGTGAATGACCATTGGTGGCAGCTCCCAGAGCGGGATGTCGTGCCGGCCGCTGTTCTCAGTAAGATCGATGCCAAAATCGACGAGATGAGCCAGGTTCTAGATCCCAGCCATGTTCCGAAGCCTTCTCTGGCTAACCCCTTAAGCTTGATGCTGCTGGGCTCTAGATTGACGATCGCGCTGATTTCGCTTTCGAACCCTCAAGGTATTTCGCGTAGGCACGGCGCATTCGATCGTAGTCGCCTCCGCCGGTGTCGATCTTTTCACTTCGTTCTCCGAAGTCCGCGACCGCAATGGCCGTATCGAAGACGCCGCCTTCTTTGGCGTCACAGACGGGATCGCAACTGGCCCAACGTAATCGTCCCGCTTCAGGTTCTCGAGCCCCCACATCTCGTATTTCAGCGAGATCAGTACGTGGATGACGGGGGCTTCAACGGGCGGCTCGATCGCATAGAAGCGGTGGTGGCTTTCAGAAACAAGATCAAACTGAATTGACTTGGCGATCTTCTTCATAAAGTGGGCTACGATATCGGTAGCCTTCGTCGCCGACACTCATGCTGCCCGAGATTCCAAGACCGTAGGCTGCAAGACGCGAGGGAGAAAAAAGCAGCCGAGAGAAGGAGCGGAGCCGAGGGATCCGTTTCCTCAAGTATCCTCAAGCGTTTCTTCCTCACTGTCCGTTTGAAGGATAGTTTGCGACAGGAGCTCGGCGGCTCTTTGAAGTGGAGTAATGAAGCGCTCAAGCTCGGCAAAGCTTACTCGGGCCGCGGGTACGGACACGCCAAGACAGGCGATCAGCTCTCGATCCGGAGAAACGATAGGAACCGCGCAGCCGACGACGCCCTTCACATATTCCTCATTAGTCTTGGCCCACCCGTGATGGCGCGTCTCCTCGAGAAGCTTCAGGAGGGCCTCACAGTCCACGATGGTGTTATCAGTATACCGCGTCAGAGCGAGTGAGCGGCATAGCTTTTCACGCGCTCTCTCGGGTAATCGGCTCATGTAGATCTTTCCGGTCGAGGTGCAGTGAAGTGGAGCTGCCTCGCCAGGATTGAATTGAAGCCCCTGCGGTAGGGACACGCGTACGCTGTCAACGTAAGTGACGAGATTGTCGCGCACGACACCGATCTCGCACTGTTCGCCGATCTCGCCGGCAACTGCGCGCAGCACAGCGTGCCGCCGCGCCGTGCGAAAAGCCGCGCCGATGACTTTGGCGGACAGCATAACCAACTGATTGCCTACCACGTAGCGCTTCGATCCGAGTGCTTTCTGAAGGAGGCCGCGTTCTTCCAGATTTCCGACAAGCCGATGCGCCGTCGGAACCGGTAACGAAAGGGCATTCGCGATCTCTGCGACCGAGGCGGCCTTTGTTTGATTGGCGACATGGCCAACTATGGCGAGCGCCCGATCGAGGGGACCTGCAGCCTTTTTCGCTTCTTGCTTCGCCATCGCGAACTTCCTCTTTGAGCTAAAATTATCATTTTTCGGAATTATTGCTACTGAAATATGAAAACTACCTGGAGCTTCCTCGCTTTTGCTCATATCGTTGGCGGTATCGATCGCTGATCGGTTTTTGTGCATCGCGCGGGTCCCGTCTGGGTGACGACCAAGTCCGCTAGTCTGGCGGTGCGGGCGGCGTATTTGAAAGGGAGATTGGGAATGTCTCGTCATTACGACGTGGAAGCTGTGCGCAAGGAGTTCCCTGCAGCCGAAAGGATGGTCTACCTGGACTCCGGTTTTCAGGCGCCGCTCGCGCGTCCCGTAATGGCCGCCATCGAAACCTTTCTTCGTGAAGGCTTGGAGACCGCCGGACCGAAAAGCGTGTGGCTCGATCGGGTTGAGCAAACGCGTGCCAAAGTAGCCCGTTTCCTCGGGGTGGCGGCCGACGAAATTGCTTTCACCAAGAACACGTCGGAAAGCATGAACATCGCGGCGAACGCGTTGCCTTTGCGAGCTGGCGATAGCGTCTTGATGATCCATGGGGATCATCCAAACAACACCTATGCTTTCCTCAATTTGAAGAAGAAGGGCGTCCGGATAGAATTCCTTCCCATGACGGATGTCGTTAACGCCGACACTTTCCTTCCCCACATCGACGACACGATCCGCGCGATTTCGTTGTCGCACGTCACCTTCCACGCCGGACATCGCTTCGATATCGAGAGTATCGGTGCGCTTTGCGCGGACAAAAAGCTCTACTTCGTCGTCGACGTCATGCAGGCAATCGGCGTCGTTCCGATCGATGCGAAGGCCATCAAGGCAACCTTTGTTGGCTCCGGAAGTCACAAGGGATTGCTCGTCCCTCAAGGTCTCGGATTGCTCTATTGGGACCAGACTTTGAAGGAACTGGAACCCGCGTATCTTGCCGCTGCCAGTTTGGCGGAGATTCCTCACAACCTTATCGCTCGTCCGGACCGTTTGGCGTTGTCTTCCACCGCGCGACGCTTCGAGTTGGGCAACTTCAACCTTTCTGCAATTCATGCGCTCGGAGCCTCACTCGACATGATCGAGCAGATCGGCGTGAAGAACATTCAGAACCATTGCTTCGATTTGGGTGATCATCTGGTCGCCCAGCTAGACGAGCTCGGCCTCAGTCTCATCGGTCCGCATCAGCGGCAACATCGATCGCCCCACATCTACGTTGTTGGTCTACCCGCGACAGAATGGCTCTGCTACTTCGAGGAGAACGGCGTGCGCGTTTCGCCCGAGCGCGACGGCATCCGTATTTCGTTCGGCATGTTCAACACGATCAGCGATGTGGATCGCTTAATTCATCTCATCCGCAGACGCATGGCAAAAAAGTCATTCAAGGCTGCGTAGGATTCTGCGTGGGGGAGCTGTTCGAGAAAAAGTCCTCGGAGCGATGGCCTATTTAGTCCAGGCGCGAACATGATGGCCTTCCGCCGGCCGGCACGCTGAGGCGGAGGATCGCGCATTTAGGTCACGCGGTCGACTAGTACCGGCGCAACGCGCACGATGAGCGGCCTTGCGGAGCAGGGTCGTCGTGCGGTCGCAATCGTGAGGTTCGCGATGTTCGGAGTTCTTGTTGAAAAGACCGGGGATGGCCAGCTTTACATCGACTGGCTTCTTTCGGGTCTTGGTTGGACCTTGGCGCTTGCCTTCTTTGGCTGGTGGATTGCGTTCGCAATCGGACTAATCGTCGGCATAGGTCGAACCGTGCATAACCCCTTCTTCCGAGCCTTGGCTCGATTGTACGTGGAAATCTTTCGAAACATCCCCATTCTCGTGCAGATGTTTCTCTGGTACTTCGTCCTGCCCGAGCTTCTTCCAACTACCACGGGAGACTGGATAAAGCAGATACCTCCGCCCTGGGGATCTTTCTTTCCGGCCTTGTGGTGCCTCGGCCTCTACACTGCAGCGCGTATCGCGGAGCAGGTTCGCGCAGGCATCGAAGCCTTGCCAAACGGGCAACACGAAGCGGCTGCCGCACTCGGCCTAAGCGGATATCAGACGTATCGTCATATCATCTTGCCGCAGGCACTTCGCCTTATCGTGCCAAGCCTGACAAGCGAGGTGATGGGCATCTACAAAAATACATCTGTTGCTCTAACCATCGGCTTGATGGAGCTGACCGCTCAGGCGCGCCAAATCAGCGATGCTACGTTCCAGACCTTCACGGCATTCGGTGCCGCCACACTGATCTATCTTGCTTTGGCTCTGATCGCCTACCAGACGATGATGCTCATCGACAAAGCGTTGCGCATTCCCGGTACCGCACCTGGCGGAGAAACCGTCGGGTCGGATTTTGACGATGTGAAGCTGGAAAGCCCCCTGCCTGGGAGTATGGAGGTCGTGAAATGAACAGCCTCGATTTTTCGATTGTCGTGCAGGCGTGGCCCTATCTATGGTCAGGGTTGCTATTCTCGCTTTCCTTGACGGCAGCCGCGTTCCTGGTTGGGATGTTTCTTGGAACGCTCTTCGCCCTCGTGCAGCACTTTGAGCTCCGCATTCTGAGCCAGTTCGTGCGTAGCTATGTCGCCCTGATGCGATCGATTCCGCTCATTCTCGTCTTATTCTGGTTTTTCTTCTTGGTGCCCATCGTCCTGGGCCACCTGTCAGGCAATGGTCGTCCCATTCCGGTCGGTGCCACCTACACGGCGTTTATCACGTTCGGCATGTTCGAGGCCGCCTACTATTCGGAAATCATCCGCGTCGGGTTGCGCGCAGTGAACAAAGGGCAATTCGAGGCTTGCCAGGCTCTCGCGCTGTCGGCATTCGATGCGTATCGTCATGTCGTCCTTCCGCAGGTATTCCGGGTCGCCAGTCCGATCATACTCAGTCAGACGATTATTCTGTTTCAGGATACGTCGCTCGTCTATGTCCTATCGCTTACAGATCTCCTCGGTGCTGCTTCCAAGCTCGCACAGCTTAACGGTCGGCTCGTCGAGATGTATCTCGCGGTGGCCGTTGTCTATCTCATCATAAGCTCCGTCGCGTCTCAATGCGTCGCCTCGCTGCGCAAGAGGTGCGCGGTCGCGGGCGCGCACCGATAGTCAATGCGATGGGGCCCGTCGATACTTAGGCTCTACAACCTGGAGACCAGCATGCGGCAAGAGCGACCAGTTAGCCCAGACGACGAGCCTCCGATGGTGATCGTAGAGCACCTCGTCAAGCGGTTCGGCAGCTTCAACGCGCTGAGCGACGTCAGCTTCACCGTCGCCAAAGGAGAGAAAATCGTGCTCTGTGGGCCGTCAGGTTCGGGGAAGTCGACCCTGATCCGCTGCATCAACCATATCGAAAAGCAGGATTCCGGCCGGATCGTCATCGATGGAGTTGAACTGACTGATCGGATTCGAGACATCAACAGCGTTCGCTGTGAAGTCGGAATGGTCTTTCAGAGCTTCAACCTGTTTCCTCATCTCTCGGTGGTCGAAAATTGTATGCTGGCTCCAATGAAAGTCAGGGGTTTTTCCCAGTCTGAGGCGCATGACCGGGCGATGGTGCTGCTCAGGAAGGTCCGTATTCACGATCAGGCCAAGAAATATCCCGCGCAATTGTCGGGCGGTCAGCAGCAGCGTGTGGCCATAGCTCGCGCCCTGTGCATGCAACCCAAGATCATGCTTTTTGACGAGCCGACGTCTGCCCTGGACCCGGAAATGGTCAAGGAGGTGCTCGAAACCATGGTTGAGCTCGCGCGGGAGGGGATGACGATGGTCTGTGTCACGCACGAAATGGGTTTTGCGCGCGAAGTTGCGGATCGTGTGGTCTTCATGGATCGCGGCACAATCGTGGAAGAGGGGGATCCCGGAACTTTCTTCGGCGCACCGAACACGGAGCGAGCCAAGGTCTTCCTCAACCAGATTATTCACTGAGGTCGCGCCCTGCGCGATCCTCATCGGCTCAACCAATAAGACGCAAAGGCGCGTCTCGCTAGAACAGAGGGGTTACATGTCTAGAATGCCTGCACTGCCTTCCGCGATTGCGATCGCGGTGTTCTCGATCTCCGCGGCTCTTGCGGGGCCAACGCTCGACAACATCAGGTCAAAAAAAGCAATCACCATCGGCTATCGCGAAACCTCGATTCCCTTTTCCTATCTCGGTGCTGACCAGAAGCCCGTCGGGTTTTCCCTGGACCTGTGCGCGCACGTCGTCGATCGTCTGAAAGCCGATCTCGGCGCCCCAGATCTTCAGGTCAAGCTCACGCCGGTCAACTCGTCCAACCGTATCCCGCTGATCCAGAACGGCACGATCGATCTCGAGTGCGGCGGCACTGCCAGCAGCAAGCAGCGTCTGGAACAGGTCTCGTTCAGCGTTTCGACCTTCGCGAGCCAAACGGCTTGGCTTACAAAGGTGTCGAGCGGGCTCAAGACACCGAAGGACCTGAAGGGAAAGACTATTGTCGTAACACAGGGCTCCGATGCTATCGGCATTGCCAAAGGCATTTCGCAGGACGACGATCTCAACCTTACCATCGCGCAAGCCAAGGACCATGCGGAGTCATTGCTGTTACTGAGCACCGGTCGTGCAGCTGCGTGGGTCGAAGCCGACATTCTCTTGGCCGGTATGAGGGCGGACTACTCCAAACCCGCTGATCTCACCTTCCTAAAAGCCAACTACGGTACAATCTACTATTACGGCCTGATGTTCTCGAAGGATGATCCCGAGTTCAAGAAGGTGGTCGACGACGTTCTCTCGAAGCTGATGGCTTCCGGCGAATTCACCAGAATCTACGACAAATGGTTCATGGCGGCGATCCCGCCGAAGAACATCAATCTCGGCTTCCCGATGACGGACGCTCTCAGAGAGCGCGTTGCTCATCCCAGTGATGTTGTCAACAATTGATGTTGCTCGTCGTCGTCCTGAAGGTGCTGCTGGCGGAAACCAGACATGCGGTATGTTCCAACACTTGCTGCGACGACGCGTGGGAGCGCAAGCGACGGTCTTACCTGAAAGGAGCCCAAGATGAGCAAAGTGGCGATCGGTTGGGAAGCAATGACGGACTACGATCGACAGATCGCACAATGGGTCGAGGAGACGCCGTTTGTGGATACCCATGAGCATCTGATCGAGGAAAGTCAGCGCCTTTCCGGAGCGATCCAGCCACGAACATTGCCATGCAACGACTGGGCCTATCTGTTCAGGTCTTATGCTGCCGAGGACCTGGTGGTTGCCGGACTGCCGGCAGCTGACCTGAGAAGGTTTCTCGGGCCTGATCTCACAAGCCAGGAAAAATATCGGTTGATTGCCCCTTATTGGGAGCGCATCCGCCATACCGGCTACGCGCAAGCGCTGCGCCATACGTTTCGCGGTGTTTACGGTGAAGAGGACCTGACCGCCGAGAGCCTGCCCCGCATAGCTGAGAAATACCGTGAAACCATTCAGCCTGGCTTTTACGGACGAATTCTCGGCCTGGCGAATATTAGGGGCTGCCATGTCAATTCGCTGCAGCGCATCTTTATGGAGACCGAGCAGCCAGGCTTGCTCGACCACGACATAAGTATCCTTCAACTGTGCCGGTGTAGCGCGGCTGACTTTGCGTGGGTGGAAGCCGAGACAGGCAGACGCCCGACGACGCTCGATGAATGGCTTGAGGTTATCGACTATTATTTCGCAACATACGGAGGCAAGGCGGTCGCTGTAAAATCGCAAATCGCCTATTCGCGTGCTCTGAATTTTGAGCCGGTCACCGAGGCGTATGCGGCTAGGCTATTTCCTCACCAGGCGGACAAAGTTGGCGCATTGCACGCCCTCGGTCCTGAGGACCTCAAAACGCTGCAAGACTATCTATTCCGCTATTGCGTCGGCAAGGCTGGCGAGTACGGCTTGCCGGTCAAACTGCACACCGGCGTTTTGGCTGGCTACGGGGTGATGCAACTCGCCCGTACCCGAAGCAATGCCGCAGACGTCTGCCGTCTGCTCCAGGATTTTCCCGAAACCAAATTCGTACTGATGCATATCGGCTATCCATACGAGCATGAGTTTATCGCGCTGGCCAAGCATTATCCCAACGCTGCGATCGACATGTGCTGGGCATGGATTATCAATCCAGTGGCGGGCGTTCGCTTTTTGAAGGAGTTCTTGATGGCGGTTCCGTCCAACAAGATCTTCACCTTCGGCGGTGACTATGTCGCTGTCGAGCCCATTTATGGCCATGCGTGTGTAGCGCGCCGTGGAATCACACTGGCTCTCTCGCAATTGGTCGCCGAAGGCTGGATCGCGCTTGAGGACACCCGTGACCTGATTGACCGGATCATGCGCGGCAACGCACGTCAGTTCTTTCGGAAAGCGCATTGGCAGGATGCGACGCGGCCGTGAACGGCCGACAACCGCTTTGAAGTGTTGCCGACATCTGTAACCGTCAAAGATACAAAGGTGTGTGGTCCGCTCAGGGCATCGAGCATGCTTAAGCGGCCGCCGCCGCCTTCCCGTGATTGGCGCTCGGATGCACGAAAGGGTCAGGCGAGTAAAGAAGACCGGAGCCGGCACCTAGTGAATATTCCATGTCGTCATACCGTCGGACAATTCTCTTCGCCTCTGGCGGTGAGCGTCGCCTCAAGGTTGGAGCTATTATGCGATGCGATACGATCGGATAGACGCTCGCATCCTCGAAATGTTGTAGAAGAACAACCGTCTGACTTCCGAGGTGATCGGCGAAATAGCGGAGCTTTCTGCGACCGCGTGTCAACGCCGGTTGAAGAGAATGCGCTCGGAAGGCATCATCGAGGCCGATATCTCGATCGTTTCGCCGAAGGCCGTTGGAAGACCCATTCAGATGCTTGTACTCCCCGCAGCGCCGACCTGGAACGGCGAGAGATCGGGGCGATGCGCTTCCCGGAATCTGGCGAGAAGGGCACGCAGGACGGCCCATGGATCGCCCGCAAGGGCCTCCCCATTCCAATTGGGCTGTCCATCGGCGATCAAATACGTGCTGAAGGGGTCGCAGGCCAGATACGAGTAAGGCCCAAGCAGCCCATGGTCTGCCGCGCTATCGAGAAATGTCATCTATGGCTGTTGCGCGAAGCATCGCAGCGCCTCGAACGGCTCAATCCACTGCAGCTCGGGGGCGTGCATAGGGCTATTGGTTACCAACGACCGGCAGGCTGTGAAGCCGGGTCTGATCGTTATCCCGTCGCGAACAAGCGTAATTTCCATCCGACACGTGCAAAGCCTTGAGGCTGATCATCATCTAGTTTAGCCGTGCTCAGCTCTTCTGGGGCGTCGAGTGACTTGGTTCAACCCTGACATTACAGCGAAATATACATCTGCTGACAGCTCGTAGTTTACGGCAAACCGCAGTTCCCGGAGCGGCCGGCCGCGCCGGATCGCTTCTTGATACAAATCGTGCGTTTTGTACGCAGCGAGATCCATCTCGCTGTCGAACTCACCCTACACCACGACGTCGATCTCATTGCCGAACCGATCGCTCTTGCGATTGCAATCTCGAGCCGGCGTGCATGCCGGATTGAGGTGAGAACTGACAGACCGTCGACGATCTGGTCGATACCGGCCTGATCCTTGGCTGTGAAGAAGACGATGTGACGGATCATGGTGGCCGCAAACGAGACGCTGCAAGCTGCCGTTTCATATCGGTATCATGCCCAACGCAATGCTTCAAAAAAGCTGGCGGCAGGAGAGGCAACGTTGAGCGGGGTCCGGCCTTCAGAAGCTTACGAAACTGACGTGCTCCGCTAACCCGCATCTGTCTAAGGACACGGCGGATTAGCGATTGAAACGGAAAAGCGTGAAAAAGGGATGCTGATCACAAGCGAAGGGTCGCGGGCGCGCCGACAACCGGAAGATCGGCTCGGTCGGGCGTGTGATGAACGAGGAGGTCAGCGGCCGAGTGCCGTAGGATTCTGAGCGTCCGTGACTTTCTGGGATCGGCGACGATCACCACCTGCGACCTTGGCGATCCTTTAATTGCGATACAGATGCGGGAGCCTTTCGTTTGTGCTGATACACTAACCAGAGTGCTATTGGCCAATTGGTTGTGATCCTTAATCAGTTCGGGCAACACTTGCTCGCAAACACCGGCCTAGGCCGGTGAAACGCGCGTTGCCTTCTTCCGCTTGTCATTGCCGTGGGGCTGCACAGTAAGCCGAACCGGACAGCCCGCAAAAAACCTCATGGGCGACGCCGACACCGCTGCGGCCGGGATCACCCACCTTGGCTGGAAGCATGGTGCATTGCGAGCTTATTGCGTCTCGCTTCGCGCATAGCGCTTCAGGCCGACAGCACGCTTCGAATCAAAAGGGTCCGGAAACGCATTGATTCAGGCATATCTGCGGGACTCGTGAATGTTGGTTAATCCTAGTCAGATAGCATGCCGTCCAATGCTCTGCGGATCTTGGTCGCCCTCGACGTCTCGATAGATGCGCTGTACTTCAGCGTTCCGCGCTGGACAGCAAAAGCTTCGCGTCTTTCGGCCAACGACTCCGTTTTGGGGGCGCGACTGCTGGTGCTCACATCTTCGTCTCTGAAACCAGCCCGGTTGCCTGCAGCTTCCTCGATGACTCTGGTCGAGTGGGCGTGCTTGTAAAACAGCGCCGGAAGGACCTTTTCCCCATGGAACAGGTTTATTTGAGCAAATTCCAATATGGCGTCGGGTGAAGCCATGTAGTCGCTTGAAATATCCCGCTCATCGGCGATCGTTCCGTGCCGACGAAGATTGTTGTGCCAGTCATCGAAGGTTGATGAATTTTGGCGTGCCGCCAGTGCACATTGCATGCTGAACATCACGCAGTCGCTTGCAGATTTCTGCACACCAACCCCGATAAAGGCCCACTTCGGCTCCGGCCCTAGCTGTTGTAGTGTCTCCCCTCGCAGTCGGGAGTATGGAGCGATAAAGGTGTAAAGGTCGGCCGGCTCCATCACGATGACCGTCGGAGCCGCCCCGGCCCGGGTTCGAATATCCGCAGCAAAGTGGTGCGCCTCGCCATCTGCCAGCCGTACGATGGCACGCCAGCCACCAGTCGATGATCGGTCTGTCAACGCTTCGAGAAAATTAGCAGGTGAACCCATATATCTGAGATTAAGGTCCGGGTAGCGCTCGTTGTAGCTGTCCGCTAGGCGATCAATATTGTCGACATCGAGAGAGAGCAGTTTCTCGTCGGTCTGGATGTTGGCAGCCAGATTGCGAGCGACTTGCTGACCGTAGTCGACTAGACCGGACGAAACTCCCTCTTCGCTGGCGCGCTCGAGTGTTTGCTCAAGCAGTTGGAGCTTTTCGTCAATGCGGGCTGGCCGAATAGGTTGCGACGTAGTTCCGAGATCGGCCTCACGAGAGGGGCCGGCCGCATGCTCCGGTTCATCAATGGATCGAGGCGAGGCCGATCGCACGGAATCCAGCTGAACGGCAAAATCCGCTTCCTGGGTCTGTCCATCATCCTGAGAAGTCTCGCGCCGTGCGCTCAGTCGTGAAATGCAACCGCCCATTCTTACCTCTCGTTGAAAGGAGCCCGGTCGGGCTCGCCACGAGCTCGCCCGCAAGGGCTGATCTGAGTCTTGACTGCGCATTGAGCGTCGTCGAAGGTCTGGATGAGGCCTCTTGCTCGATGGTACGAGCGCGCGCCACGGTCGACTAAGGTTCCAGAGGACCAAAGAGGAGAGCTGGGTCCAAGACCGCTAATGTCGCTTGATTGAAGGGCACCCTTCATAGCGTGAGGCCACGGTCTGCGAGCACGTGATGCATCAACGCGCCCTTGATCTCGCGGGCGATTTCCTTGTTGATCTGGGCACCCAACATCCGCTCGGCATCGGCGTCGCCGGTCAGACCATGCTCGGCAAGCCGTTGCGCCAGGCGGCTGTTGAACTCGTCGCCCATCGCAGCGAAGAGCCGCTCCTGCATTGCTTTATAGGCCTGAGGCGCGATGCGGCTCACCACCGTCTCCCAGGGTTGCCAGCGCGTCGCCAGATAGTCGGCGAATCCCGTCGCTTCCTGGTTTCGCACCGACGTCTCGGCTGCGGCAATGTCGTGCTCGGTGACGTGGGAGACAGCGAAAAAGCGCATGTTCGGAGCGATGTGCTGCAGCTGCAGCACATCGCGCAGCTTGACTTGATAGGCGAGGTAGACCTCGATTTCGTCGACAAAGCGAAGCGAGCTGACCTTGTCGCGCGCAATCTGCTCTAATGCGTCCTGGCGAAACATGACGCGGCCCTGCTGCAGGAGCTCGTCGAGCCGCTCGTCATAGGCCCCGTCCTCCACATCAGCGTTCAGGCGTGCGGTTTGCATGTCGTTCCAGGTCAAAGTGATCCGATCCTCGCAGCTCGCACTCGCTCCGATGGCCAGCTGAAAGTACTGCTCGCGCAATCGCGGCCTGGTCGCGGTTTGCCGAAGATCCTCCGCCACCGTCTCCCGGAACGCGTCATTGTTATAGCTCACGGTATCCCGCAGCCTGTCGAGGAAGCGTGAGTATTGCTGGGCACCCGGCTCGTCGGCGAAGCCCTGCCAGGCGGCTACAATTGCCGGCTCGTGCTCGAGCCAGCTCGCGACTGCCTCGCCCAGGGGCCGGGCCTGACCGTTCTCCGCTCCTTCGCCCATCGAGAAGAAGACTTGCGGGCCGACATAGTCCGCAGCATTGAGGGCTGCCGCTAGATTGGTCCGCACCCGCTCGGGAAGCGGATTCTCGTCCAGATCGATAGTGCATTGAGCGCTGAGTTGCGTCAGCAGGGTCTCAGGCAAGCTGCTCAGCTCGTTGTGGTCGGCGAAGAGAGTCAGGAGCGAAGGCGGGAGGGTGTTGGGCAAACTCGTCAGCTCGTTACCGCTAATGCTAAGCCAACTGAGCTCACTTGGGAGGGTTTCGGGCAGTGCGGTCAGCCGATTGCGGCCGGCGTCGAACTGGCGGATTCCAGCCGGGAGTGTCTCGGGCAAACTGGCCAGCCGGTTGCCGCGGACGTTGAGCACCTGAAGCGTTGCCGGAAGGTTATCGGGCAGACTGTCCAGCTGATTGTCATCGACGCTCAGGCGCTGAAGCCCGGCCGGAAGGTCGGGCAGGCTGGTCAGCCGGTTGCCGCTGGCGTCGAGCTCCCGAAGCGTTGCCGGAAGAGTATTGGGCAGATTGTCCAGCTGATTGTGGTCGACGTTTAGACGTTGGAGCCCGATCGGAAGGGCAGTGGGTAGGCCAGTTAGCCGGTTGCTGATGGCGGAGAGTCGCAAAAGTTCGGCGGGAAGGGCAGCCGGCAAGCTGGTGAGCTGATTGTCGTTGACAGTCAGGCGCTGGAGCCTGGGTGGGAGCGCGGCGGACAAGCTGGTCAAGGACAGCGATGAAAGCTCCAGCCACTGCGCCACATCCTCGTTGGCCGCCGCGTCCCGCAAAGCTCTCGTTCGTCCGACGGCCTCTTGCCGGTCTTCGTGTTCGCCCTGCCCCTCTTCGGCAGCCCAGCCCTCCAGGAGCTGGTCCATCGACGGCTCCCTGGCGGCGGGATCCTCAAGGTTTGTTGGATCGGCGGCGGGGACCCGTGCTCTGGTCAATGCTCCGACCCACTCCGTTGCGGCCCG
Organism: Bradyrhizobium sp. CCBAU 53421; assembly: GCF_015291625.1. Classification (NCBI taxonomy): domain Bacteria; kingdom Pseudomonadati; phylum Pseudomonadota; class Alphaproteobacteria; order Hyphomicrobiales; family Nitrobacteraceae; genus Bradyrhizobium; species Bradyrhizobium sp. CCBAU 53421. Next base: position 8,011,908 of record NZ_CP030047.1, on the reverse strand, counting down.
GGTGAGACCGCACAGGCAACCCTGCCGATGGGCCCGCTCGGAAGGTTCGGGAGCAATGGTGGTGCGCTGGGCCTGCCCTGTGTCCATTAACCGCCTCTTACGCCAAATCGGGGAGATGCGCCGGATCGGTGCTTTTCGAGCCGATACTTGTCACCGCGGATGGACAATAACGGACGAACTATATGCAAGCCATCAAGGCCCCGGTTGCGACCGCCAAACATGCCACCTGATCCACGAGCCGAGCAGTTGCAGCTCGATACAGGACGTCCGTACGGAATTCGAGACGTTCCCTCGCTTGATATTGTTTAAGGATCCATTCCATTATCGCTCGCCAGAGGAGAGATCAGCGGGACCGGTCAGTGTGGATAGGCATGTGACGTTATGAGGCTTAGCTGTCGATAAGCTGACGGGGCTTGGAAGAATTCCTTTGCAGCATGACCGGGCAATAGACTGTCGAGAATTTTGTCGCCCAGGACGATAGCGGCGATCCGGGTGGGAAGAGCGCGGCAGACAGGTTCTTCTGAGCCAACCCAAACCCGACAAGAAGGCACGGCGCAACACCAGAGCTTACTTAGAAAAATCGAACGCTTCATCGAGACAGCGTTGCCCATCGCTTAAGCCGATCTACTTCCAAGACTTGACGCGGCGCGACATGACCGGGAAGGGACTCGCCGAACGAGAGAAATCCATTGTCTTTCTTCTGGCCGGGAGGAGCAAAGCCGAGAGATCCTTTTCCTCAAGTATGCTCAAGCGTTTCGTACTTGATCAATTGCCGCCACTTCCGTCCGTACTGCGCTTCATACTTGTAGTCTTTCCGGACGAGTCAACGACTCCCGCCGTAACGCGAGCGGGAAACGGTATCTGGGCCGGATCACGATTCGGGAGTCGAGCGGCGTGTTGTCCTGCGACGATGGCAGCGATATTCTTCGCTGCGCCCATGGTAGCGACCGAATCGATTGGACGAATGAGAGGGGATGAGGATGGACGTGAGCAAGCCTCATTGGCGTCCGGCCAGCACGACCGACACTGCTGCGATCATCGCGATCGCAGAGCGCATCCATCCCGATCTTTTTGAGCGGCCTGACGTGTTTGCGGAGAAGATGCGGCTTTGTCCCGACGGCTGCCGCGTGCTCGTCGGGGATGAAGGGATAGTCGGCTACGGCCTTGCCCACCCCTGGAAGCAGTATCAGATTCCGCCGCTCGATTGCTTCCTAGCAAGCTTGCCCGACGATGCGGACTGCCTCTACGTGCACGACGTTGCCGTGTTGCCCTTCGCCCGCGGTGGTGTAGCAGCCGCCTATATCCGGACTCTCGATCAACTCGCACGCTCGTCGGGGGCAGTTCTAGCGTTGGTCTCGGTCTATGCCACGCGGCCGCTATGGGAACAGTTCGGCTTTCGGTCCGTCACGACGGATGCGGAATTGCGCGCAAAGTTAGCGTGCTACGGCGAAGCTGCGACCTATATGCTCTGGGATCTCGCTGCAGCGCAGCCTCCTCGCCCTCCCACGCCAAATAACGACATCAGAATCAGCTGATCAGGCACAGGCCGAATCGTGCTCGCGAGCAATCGCTTCGCGGAGCGATTGTTCGAGTCTTCGAGGGTGGAAGATTTGTTCCTGTATTATGGCAGATCCTACGTTGTAAGCCTGCTGAAAAATCAGCCGCAACGCGTATGTGGGCCACAAGGTATAGTTGAATAACTTCGATCGCTGGCTCCAGGAAATCGACAGATCACTGACAAGCAACGCGTTCTCTACGTCCACGGGAAGTAGATAATATCCGACCCGCTGGGCCTGAACCCGGTCATCAGTGTGCGGGCTCGGCAAATTTTCCCGATGCGTCTGCCATCGCCAAGGATTAAAGCATGATGGTGATCCAGGCCGCTATACCTTGGCGGGCAGTTACCCCGTTGCGGATTCCGACGAAGTCGCCCAGGCGTACCGATATGAAGTCGCCCGCCGATTCCGAGACGATGTCGCCCACCTCTCCGATTTGTTCTCGCCCAGTGGCGAGGCGTTCTGGCCGGTTGGTTCTCTGGCATCGGTCAAGCCGGACGGTCAATCCGGAATCGCAACTTGAACCTGTTTTCTTCGTCTGCGCTTGCTGTGGGCATGGACGCGTTCGTGAAGCCGGGGGTACTGCCCGGATCCTGGTGGATCAGCGAGGAGAAGCAATGGCGCTGAAGCAATCTCGGCCAACTTTGGCGCGTAGCTTCTCGTGGGCAACCACAGAAATGAATTCCGCGACAAGTGCTCGCAATGGCGAAGACTAACGCTGAAGCTGAAGTTTGCATAGCTGAGGAGGCCGGAAGATATAGTGCACAAGGACCCGGTGCGACAGGACCGAAAGCGACCGCACTCCATTGACGGCAGCGGAGCCATGACACTCGACATATTCGATGCTCGTCTTCTTGATCTTGTGCAACACAACAATCGGCTGAGCAGTGAAGCGCTCGGCGAGAAGATCGGCTTGTCTGCATCCGGAGTGCAGCGCCGGCTGAAGCGCTTGCGATCAAGGCGCGTGATAGAAGCGGACGTCTCAATCGTTTCGCCGCGCTATGGTCGAAGGCGATCAGCCCCGCCATAAGGGAAGCAATATCCTCGTGGCGCGCGCTGATATGGTTCGGAATAGACCGCTGCGTTTCGCGGTCATGCTCGCCGACGAAGCCGCCCTCCTTGCGAAAGCCGAGCCTCACGAAACGCTCGTCGCCGATCACGATGCCCTGCAGACGAAGAAATTCCTGCTCGTCGAGCGGCGCTCGGCCTGCCTCGCCGATGGCACGGCCCCATCGCTGGATACGATCCTGGGGAGGCCTTTCGCCTTCGATCACGTAGCTGGACTTTGAATCCTTCAGCAGCAGAAACGCGGCCGTGCGCGCGAGCAAGTCTTTCAGAACTTCGCTGACGACCGCGCGTGCTCGCTCCTTCCAGTCCTGAGCGATGAACTCGTTCAGCGCAGGAGTCTTAAAGACGAGCGGACAAAATTCTGGCGTGCCGGGAGGGTTGTTGCGGACGCGATGCCGAGCCGAATTCTCCCCGCTTCCTCCGAACTGAAGTTCGGTGTCGACGGCATCCACATATGAAACCTTGTCTGCGGCAGGCAGCTTGAGCTCACGGCCAAGCAGCCACTCGTACAAAAACCAGATGCGGCGAGTATAGAGGCCGGTAGGCTTCTGGCAGACGAGTTCGGCGATTTCTTCTTCCTTAACGGCGAGGAACAGCCGCTTCAGAACGGCAAGGTCCAGTCCCTCGTTCTTGAGGGCAAAAGTCAGGTGCCCTTCAAGGGAGGCCTCGGGAGCATGGCGCGGGGTAAAGATGCGCCAGCCGCCTCGCTCAATGATGCGGTGCTTGGCGCCAATCGCCGAAAGGGCACGGGGAAACCGGAACAGTCAGCTTATAAGCATTGATGAGGGCAGCGTAACCGGCGGGGGCGCCCATTGCGGGGAGCCTCCGGTCGTGAAAAACGTTCGCCGGGCCTGAAAACTGTATGCTCACTCGAAAATCCTATGAAAAATGTTCTCCATGCGTGAATTTTCTTCCCAAAGTTCGCCTCATGGCTGAATTTCTATCCTATCGTATGAAAAACAATTCAACAGAGCATTTTTTGTGAAAAATATTCACGGCTTGCCGAGCGCCTCAAAAAGGCGGCCGGGCTAACCAGAGCACCTGTCTTGTTAACCTTGCCGGAGCGCTGCCGGATCGCCGTCGGCCGACGATGCCGACACCGCCGTGTTCGGCAATGTCGAAACCGGCGCCGCCGACGCAGCGCCATGCGCTCGGCGGCCTGTTCGGTCGCCGGCCCGCCTGACGGCGCGCGAGCTGCGCCGAAAGCTCGGACATACGCTTCGTCACGCGCCGCTTTCGGTCCTTTTGCCATGAACTTGGCAATCGGCGCGGCACTGGTGGTGCTTGTCGGCACGGTGTTCGAAAAGCTCGAAGCCTTTGCATAACTTCGTCGCATCATGCCCCTGTAATCGCGGGCAATCGGCCTACCGCAAGCCGCCGGGCTTTTCCGGATCGCCCCAGATCTTCGCAAAATACTCCTGGAACTTCGGCTCGGTGCGCAGGCCTGCGGGGACACCGTTGGCGCGCCGCAGGTCGATCACAGGCATTGACTGGACCGTCGCCGGGCGGGCGCTCAGCACCAGCACGCGATCGGCAATGGCGATGGCTTCGCCGATGTCGTGGGTAACGAGGATCGCGCTCCTGCTGCAGTTCCCTGTTTCAACAATTTGGTATTATTTCCAACGTAACTGTTGAAACCGTTGATTTTTAATGATAAATACGGTTCAAACAGTTTGGACCTAAATCAGCCATAAGTGTTGAAACCATGGAATTTCAAGAGCTTAACAATGATCAGCGCCGCGAGGTAGTCAACAGCCAGCAGCGCTTCCAAGCGCTGCGGGCCGCCAAGGAGGCGTATGACGCGCATCGCGGTTCAGTGACCTGGGTGAAGTCCAAAGGCCACGAATATCTCGCCCGAAGCTACTATGACAAAGCCGGCCTGCGAAAGCAAAGCTCGCTCGGGGCGCGGTCTCCCGAAACCGAAAAGATGAAGGCCGACTTCGAGGCTAAGCGCGCTGCGGCTGAAGATCGTTTGAAGAATCTGCGTGACACGATGGAGCGACAATCTGCGATCAATCGTGCACTTGGCTTGGGTCGCGTACCCCTGATCGGAGCTCGGATCATACGAGCTCTCGACGGCTTCGGGATGTTGGGCTCCGGCATTCGGATTCTTGGAACAAACGCGATCTACGCTTATGAAGCCTCTTCCGGCGTCAGAGTCGATCCGGGCCTGGCCACGACGGAAGATATCGACCTTCTGTTTGACGCGCGGGGCGGGCTTACCTTCGTAGCCGACGACGACGTCTCCGAATCTTCGCTCTTGAAGATACTTCAACGCGTCGACACCAGCTTCGAACGCACTAAGCAGACGTTTCGAGCTGTGAACCGCGACGGCTATCTCGTCGATCTGATCAAGCCCATGCGGAGCCCTCCTTGGAAGAAGGTTCCCGACAAGGTCGGCTCGGACCCCGAAGACCTGACTGCCGTTCAAATCGAAGGGCTCCATTGGCTGCAGAATTCTCCAGCTTTCGAGGCGGTCGCGATCGACGAAAAGGGCGAACCGGTGCGCATCGTCGCCCCAGATCCGCGGGTTTGGGCTGCCCATAAGCTTTGGTTGTCCCGACGTTCGGACAGGGAGCCGCTCAAGCGCCAACGAGATGCAGCACAGGCGGAAGCCGTGGGTGCTCTCGTCGCGAACTATCTCACTTACCTGCCGTTCGACGCAGAGCAGCTAAGGATGCTCCCCAAAGAAGTGGTAAACAGCGCGGCGCCGCTTTTTGTTAAGAAAGACGCCGCTGCGCGGGCCTAGCGGTAAGGCTCGACAAGAACGAGGCATAGCCGGCGCCGATCATCGGCGGCACCATAATGATCGGCATAGCCCCGCTCGTTGGCATGATGGTCGCGCCATAGTTGCCGTGACGCCGATCATCGTCATCGGCATCATCATTGCCAGGAGCAGCACGGCCAACAGCAGCACCAGCACCACCAGCTTCGCGATAGGCGCAGCCGGCGTTGCCGACGGCCCAGCGGCTGCTGGCCTCGCTGACCCGGCCAGAGAGCCGGCTTATTTGATCCTCGGTGCGGATTGCGGCGCGTAGTGCTCGTCTTTCAAACCTCCTGCGGGAGCCGCAGCGAGCGAAGGTGACGAAGTGCGCGCAGAAATGCCAAAAAAAAGGGCGGCCCCAAGACCGCCCGCCCTTATTCACTTCAACAGTTCAATGAGAAGGACGATCGCCATAGCGATCTGTCCGACATTGAGTATCAAGACGACTTTCATCGGAATTTTTCCGTTTCAGTCGGCTCGGGTGCCTCAAGCCCAGAATCGGCCATTGGCAAGCTAGGCCGTGTACTCATTAAGGAGTTGGCCGCCCGATGTCCGCTCTACCTCCAACAGCGCCGAAAAAGCGGACACCTTCCGAGGTCGCTGAAGGGCCAGAAGGCGACATCGGCAATTTCGGCACGCAGGCATGTCCGATCTTGAGACTTCCCGTCCTTGCTGAACTAGGCTGATGGGGGTCGCGCCAAGTGCATCGCGGCTTCAACGCCGCCATCCAGGATCTGCTGCGCCTCTCTCGCGTCGGGCACGGCCCGCGCGAATTGCAGGGTGCCGACCATGAGCCCGAAGATCGCCGTCGCACGGCGGTGGTTCGCCGTGGAATCTGCACCCGGAAGCAACGCGGCCAAAGTCGCAACGTACCTTCGCAACGCTTTCTCGTAATCTTGCCTTGTAGACAGGGGCTGGCGGGCGATTTCCGGTAATAAGGCCGCGGAGGGACACCCGTCGGCCCGGTCTTTGAGGTGAGCGCGGTTGAGGTATTGACGGATCGCGCCTTCAAGGTCGAGGCCCTTGAGCTGATCTTCAAGGCAATGCTGCTGGCCCCCCAGCGCGCTCGCCAGCGCCTCGCGAACAAGCTCGTCCTTCGACTCGAAGTGCGGAGAAAAGGCCCCTTTGGTCAGGCCGGCCTCGCCCATAATCCCCGCAATGCCGGCCGCAGAGATGCCGTCCCGGCGCATGCACTTCGATGCCACATCGACGATGTGCCGTCGCGTCGCCGCCTTGTGACCCTTCTCGAATCGCATCTTCGCTCAACTCCACAAACTGCCCGCAGCCTGGTCGCGTTAGATCGCTGTCGACTTGTAGCCCAGGATACCTTCGAGCCTGCGGGCAAGGACCAAGAGCGTCAGGTCGCTCCCGAGCGGGGCGTCAAGCTCGAGGCCAATCGGCAGGCCAGCGCGGGACGAGCCGACAGGTAGATTGATTCCCGGCATCCCCACGCTGCTCGCCGACACGGTGTGGTTCGCCAAAGCGAGGTAGCTGACGACCTGCCCCGCGATTTGGACGGTCGCTTGCTCTTCGATCAAAGGCGCCGTGCACGGCGTGGTCGGTTGCAGAATGGCCTGCGCCCCACGAGCGACGAAGGCCGTGTCGAGGCGGCGCTGGATTTCAGGCCGGCTCACGTTGAGCGCGGACTGATAGGCCTCTACGGAGGTGGCGCCTGCGCCGCCCGGCAGCACGATGTGTCCCCACGCCTGCCGAAGTTGGGGCTTGAGCCCATCGTAAATGGCCTCGAACGTAGTAGGAATGTCGTGGCGGCGAAGGAACTCCGAAATCGCGCCCATCGTCTCATGGGCGAAGATGCCCCATGTCGCGGTTTGGACGAGGACGTTGAAATCATTGCCAAGGTCGACCTCGACGATTTCGGCGCCAGCATCCTGCAGCCGTCGAACCACTTCGAGGAAGCGGATTTCGACTTCCGAATCCACAAGTTCCAGGAACTGGCGAGGTGCGAAGGCGAGTCGGACTCCCTTTAGATCATGGCCGTCGGAAAATTCCGCAGTCTGTTCGCCAGTCACAACGTGATCCAGCAACACGCAGTCCTCGACGCTTCGAGCGAATGCGCCCGTGGTGTCGAGCGTGTGAGAGATCGGAGCAACGCCGTTGCGCGGCCACCGTCCGGTGGTTGGCTTGAACCCCACGACGCCACAGAACGATGCGGGTACCCGGATCGAGCCAACGGTGTCACCGCCCAGCGACGCCGGAACGAGGCCGGCGGCCACCGATGCGGCGGAGCCGCTCGAGGAGCCGCCCGACACGCGACCTCGTGCGTGCGGGTTCTTGACCTGGCCGTAACGTGCGTTGTGACCGGTCAAGCCATAGGACATCTCGACTAGGTTATTCTTGCCGAAAACGAACGCGCCCGCATCCTTGATGGCACGGACGGCGTCGGCATCCTCGTGCGGCACGAAGTGAGCGAGGCAATCCAGTCCGAGGCTCGTCGGTAGTCCTTCTGTCAAATAACTATCTTTCACCCCGAGCGGCACGCCGAGTAGCGGAACTGTCGATCCGGCCGCACGTGCTTTGTCTGCGTCTCTCGCAGCCGTCAACACGGCGGCCTCATCGATTGTGATGAAGGCGTTAAGTTCCGCAAGCGTTCGGGCGCGAAGTAGAAGTGCCGAAGTGTAGGCCTCCGACGTGATCTCGCCCTTACGAATGGCGGCTGCAGCGGCTGCGAGCCCCAGCGAGGGGAGATCCATGACTTCTTGGCTTGGAGTGGCGGTGGTGTCGTTCATGAAGTCCTCGTAAAGAGCTGTTTGCAGCATTCGACGCCGTCAAACATCGACCGGAATGTAATTACGATCGTAATATCACATTACGACTGTAATTCAATTGGAATGCAGGGCTTCTCTGGACACATGAGCGTGAGGTGTTGACGAGGCGGCGATGGGGTGACCACCGCATGTCGGTTTTGGGTCAATCGCGACGGTTTGGTTCGGTTTAAATTAGGTCCGGCCTACCTCTGACAGCCGACGTTTCCTCGGCAGGCGGCAGCGATGGGCCAACAGGGGACATCAAGTAGATCGCTGGACATCGGTTTAAGAGATTCACTGCAGCGGTAACCGAAGTGTGGTCAGGTCAGTGCCCGCGATGGTCTTCCCCGTATAGCCGCTTTCTTCAACGGCCCTGCGGTAATCTGCGTCCGAGAGAGGGCCGCCCGGCACAGGCCAGCGGTTGTGCCGGGCAGTACCGAGCGAGGGAGCAAGGTGAGTCAACATCAAGTACTTCGCGCCCACTCGTTTTGCCATTGCGCCAAGGTCGGTGGCTAGGCTCTGCCGATAGAAAATCGGCCCGGGAAAGCCGCTGCCCCGGTCAGGACCCAGTACTGGATGTATCGCCGAATGTACGATGACATCGGTTCCCTGCGCCAACCGTTCGACCTGATCTGACGTGGAGTGGGATCGGGGCGGAGCCGGCGTGTCGTTGCTGGCGTCGCCGCCGATAACGACACTGCCAGCCGGTGTATCTACGCGGTAGGACGCGTGCCCCGCGATGTGCGTTGAACGGATGGCACTAACTTTTACGTCGCCGGACGTCCAAACGAGTTGGGGCTCCTCCTTCGGCTCGAAGGTCAGCACATTAGCCAATTCCGCGGGTCCGCCCGCAAGGCGCTCGCGATCCTCGGACAGCCGCTCGGCGACCTCACCGGACCCAATAAATGCATCGGCAATATGGGTGACATAGTTTCGGCAACTGTTGATTGACCCGGACCGCGTGGCTGTGTCTGCGCTGCATACGACGTCGACCTTTGGGCCCTTGAGGTACCAGCGCAAAGCCAGCACGTCGGGCAATCCTTCGGTGTGGTCACCATGGATATGCGTGAGGAAGATTGCACTGAGTTGAACGGGGGTCACGTTGATCTGCGAAAGCCGCATGCTCGTGCCACGACCGGCATCGAATTGGAGCCTGACGGCTGCGCAGGCGTTACTGTCATCACCATAGCTCACCAATGTTCCAGCACCGGCCTGACCGTTGAACACTGTTGGCCCACCTTGGGTGCCCGTCAGTGTCACAACAAGGCAGGGCGCAGCTCGTGCGGAGATCGACAGAGTCGCGAAAATCATCGCCGCTGTCACAGCCGCAAAAATTCGTCTCATGTCGAGAACCTCCCGTCCGATCTGCGCTCGATACGAAAGGACAATACACTACTGCGTCGCGGGAGGAAGTTGCGTTCCCGATTTCGGGCCAATGTCGCAGATGGGTCAAAATGCGAAGAACTCAGGTTGAGCAAATCCCGTCCGCTCTGCCGCAATGAGCGGACCTCTGTCAGACACGGCGCAACTTCGCAAATGGGCCACAAACCGCCATGCGGCGCGTCACTTTCGTTTCGCCATTGGCTTAGCGAGCTCACGGGCGCTGTCGATGACGAGCTGCACAACCGGGCTGACGGTGCGATCTTTGATCGTGAGCATCCCGTTCGGTCGACGGTCCGCCGGCAGTTCAATTGACAAGACCTTGAGCGCCGTCTCCCTGGCGAGAAATTTCAGTGTGGAAGCCGGGAAAACCGTGATGAACCGCCCCGTCTCCAGCAAGCTGACCCGCATATTGGGGGCATCGGTGACCACCGTCGCCTGGGGATACGCAAGCCCTCGGGCCAGAAAGGCTTGCGTGATGATGGAGCCGATCACGCTCTCCCGCGGCGGAAGCACCCAACGTTCCTCCGCCAGATCAGACAGCTGGATATTGCGCCGGCGCGTCCATGGATTTTTCGCGCCCGCCGCAATGACGTAGCGATCTTCAAAAAGAAACTCAAAATGCAGCCTCTCGTCGGCAATCGGGCCGCGACTCCGCACGAACGACAGATCGACTTTGCGTTCGCGGAGGTCGCGATGCAGCGCCTCGATGTAGCCGGTCACGAGCTGAAATCTGATCCGCGGATAACGCCGCGAGAGCCGGTCTATGAGCGCGGAAACGAAGCTCGCCGCCAGATCAGCCGTGCTTCCAATTCGCACCTCTCCGGCGGTGGGGTCGGCCAGAAATTCGATGCTCTTCACGCCCCGCCGTAGCTCGTCGAATGCGGCGGCACCGCAATCGATCAGGGCGCGGCCGCACGCGGTCGGCTCGACTCCGCGCCGGTGGCGATCCAGCAGGCGGACGCCAAACGCATGCTCGAGTTCCGCGATCGATCGCGAAATATTGGGCTGGGTGGTGTTAAGCAAGACGGCCGCCTTGCCCATGCTGCCGGCCTGCACCACCGCCATCAGCACGTGGAGATCCTGCAGCTTCATTCGCTTTCCGATGCGATCGCTCATCTGCATGAGAGTACCAATATCTGTTTTGAGATGGTCTCATCAGACAATAGCCTTATGCGTTTATGGCAGCATCAACTATCCTTTGCCGTTGAAGAGAGCCCCCGTGAGTGCAGGTTCGACGGAGCAAAGGCTGTGACTCCCTCTCGACGTCAATTTCTACGCTTCGCAGCCGGGGTACCGCCGCTGCTGTCGGGCCTGGCTTACGCCGACACCTATCCCTCCCGGCCGGTCCGGATCATGGTCGGCTTCGCCGCCGGCGGCCCAAACGACATTCTCGCGCGCCTGGTCGCAGATTGGTGGTCGGAGCGGCTCGGCCAGCAATTCATCGTCGAGAACCGGCCCGGGGCAGGAAGCAATCTTGCCACTGACGCGGTCGTGCGCGCGCCGCCCGACGGCTACATGCTCCTGCTGGCTGGCTCTTCCAACGCGATCAATGCCACGCTTTATGAAAATCTCGATTTCAACTTCCTGCGGGATATCGCGCCGGTCGCAGGGCTGATCCGTGGCGCGCTGGTGATGGTGATCCACCCATCGGTTCCTGCCCATACGATTCCCGAGTTCATCGCCTATGCCAAAGCCAATCCCGGGAAACTCGCCTACGGTTCGGGTGGCGGCGTGGGCGGGATCACCCACATCGCCGCGGAATTGTTCAAGCAGGCCGCCGGGGGGCTGGATCTTCAGTATGTGCCCTATCGCGGCGTGGCGCCCGCCATCACGGATCTGCTCGGCGGGCAGGTGCAGGTCGTCTTTGCCAATGTGGCGCCCGCGATCGGTTTTATCGAGAGCGGCAAGCTGCGCGTGCTCGGGCTGACGACGGCGATGCGTTCCCAGGCATTACCGGATGTGCCTTCCATCGGCGAATTCGTGCCCGGCTACGAGGCGAGCTCGGTGTTCGGCATCGGCGCGCCGATAGGCACCCCTGGCGCTGTTATCGACAGGCTCAACGAGGAGGCCAACGCCGCGCTGGCCGATGCGGGGTTCAGGATGCGCCTGCGCAGTCTCGACGCGACGGCACTGGGCGGCTCGCCCGCCGATTTCGGCAAGTTGATGGCAGACGAAACCGAGAAGTGGGCCAAAGTGATCAGCTTCGCGAAGATCCGACCGGAATAGACGGAGTTTTAAATGGGGGGGGGAAAGTCAGCAAGATTTTCGCGAAGGCTGGCGGCGCGTTCGATTGCTATCTGGTCGTGCCCGAGACGGACAAGCCGGTCGCTGCCGTCGTGCTTGCTTCCGCTATTCACGGCGTGGATGCCGACATGATCGCGATCGCCGACGAACTGGCGACACACGGGTTCATCGCGGCGGTGCCGGATCTGTTCTGGCGTTCGGTCGCCGGACCGCTGCCTCGGAACGACCCGCGTGCGGCCGAGCGCGCGCAGCCGCGCCTCGAGCAAATCAAGGCTGGCGAAGACGATATGATCGGCACCTTGAGACACCTCGGCACCATCCCGCAATTCAACGGCCGCGCGGCGGTGATGGGGTTTTGCTACGGCGGCCCCTATGCGATTCTCGGACCGAAGCGACTTGGCTATGCCGCAGGTATCTGCTGCCACGGGTCCCAAATGCTGGACTATCTTCACGAGCTTGCCGGGGTCGGCGAGCAAGTCTGCTTGATGTGGGGTGACGAGGACGATCGCGCTCCGGCCGAGGTGCTGCAGGCGTATCGTGACGTGGCGGTGCGCATGGACAACGTCGATTTGCACATCTTTCCTGGCGTGCGCCACGGCTACATGATGCGGACAAGCCCGTCCTTCGATCGGCCGGCATATGATTTTTCAATGAGGCGTGCTTGCGATATTCTTCGACGTCTCAAGTCGCAGTCCGAGGCTCGTAACATTTGATTGTCCGGGCTATCCTCATTTTTGTTGGAGCCCGACTTGCCATTCAGGGAGAACAGCATGGCGCGTCTCGTTGCCTTATTCGTTGCTCTCTATTGCTATTTTCCGTCTGGACCCGCGTTTGCGGACGACGCATCGAAGCTGCTGGTCGGAAGTTGGAAGCTGACTTCATGGACCATTCACATTGTCGGTGGCGATGCAACCGAGCCATTCGGTCCCAACCCGAAAGGTAGGGCAGCTTTCACGCCAGACGGGTATGCGGCCTTCATTATTGTCGGAGCGAACCGCAAGCCTGCAACAAACAACGAAGAGGCAGTGGCGCTGCTCAAGTCATTGCTTGTCTACACCGGCAAATTCACCATCGACGGAGATAAGTTCACGACCAAGGTCGACATATCGGGCAACGAACTCCTCACCGGGCTGGATCAAGTGAGGTTTTTCAAGTTGGAGGGTGATCAGTTGAGCCTTCGGACGGCTGAACAAGTCAGCTCCGTTGGCATCTATCAGGGTAAAAAAGTCGTCGGCACTCTGACCTGGGAACGCGAACACTGACCGCGCTGGAGACGGAAATGTAGCCTGTGGGCCATGAACGACAAAACTCAAGGTGAGCATAATAGGTCCGCTTTCGGGTGCATAGCGACCAGTTGAGCCTGACGGCCGAACCATGATTCAAGCCATCCGACGGAAGGGGTCGAATCATGCGCTACGAACTGACGGACAATGAGTGGTTTGCCATTAAGCCGATGCTGCCGAATAAGTCGCGCGGTGTGCCACGAGTGAATGACCGTCGTGTCCTCAATGGCATCTTCTGGGTCTTGCGATCCGGGGCGCCATGGCGCGACCTGCCAGAGAACTTCGGTCCGTACACTACGTGTTACAACCGCTTCGTCCGTTGGCGGCGGGCTGGCGTCTGGGGCGGTATCATAGATGCGCTTGCGACTGCCCATGATGCCGCTGTCCAGATGATCGACACCTCGATCGTCCGTGTGCATCAGCAGGCGGCCTGCATTAGAAGGAACCAGCGCCAGTCGATGGGAAGATCACGCGGTGGCTTGACGAGCAAGATCCATGCGGTAGTCGATGGCAATGGTCTGCCGGTACGGCTTGCGTTGAGCTCTGGCGAGGCGCACGACGTTCGACTTGCCGGAAAACTGCTGTCTCGTCTCAAATCCGGATCAATGCTGCTTGCCGACCGTGGCTATGACGCCGACTGGATCAGAGAGCTTGCCATGAATAAAGGCGCGTGGGCCAATATCCCGCCGAAAAGCAACCGCAGCGATCCGATCTGCTTTAGCCCTTACCTCTATCGCGCTCGCAACCGCGTCGAACGGTTCTTCAACAGGATCAAGCAATGTCGTCGGGTGGCGACGCGCTACGATAGGCTTGCGGGAAACTACCTTGCCTTCGTCCAACTCGCATCCATCCGCCTATGGCTGGCCGCGCGTTATGAGTCCGCGCCCTAGCTTACGCGTGCGCAGGTGGTCGAGTCTGCAAGTCTACGGCCAAGAGTGCTGGATGTCGCTCCAGCGAAGCGCCCTTCAAACCATCTCGGCGGCAGATGTCATGGCGCTCAATCAAGTCACCCGAGCGAGAGTAGGTGCCTGCCCGTATCGTGGACATGACGACGCCGATTCGAAAACCAGCATGTGGTGCTTAGCACAATCTGCTTTCGACCGTCGTTTCGCCCCGAGCGAAGGATGCCACCGAGCAGATGGCTTCGTACCAGCGAGGGTGACCCGGAATCGGTGGCGGCGCCTGGTCCGGTCGCGCCGGCCAGCGGCGAGTTCGGATGCGGATCACCGGAGCGGCGGACACGACGCCGGCGAGACCACTGCTATATCAACTCTGACTTTCCACGCTGTGATTCAGTGCACGATTAATCCGATCCTTAACCCGACGGACTGCAAGAAGCTCCAATCTCGTGTGAGTCTTGCCACTGATCTTCTTGCCATCGACGTTAAAACTGTAGCGCCATTCGCCCGGCAATGCTTCTTGAATGCTGAATTGCACGCCCCTGTGTTGCATAAATTCCTCTAGTTGCCATTACGCCCTCGGCCGCCGTCAGACCCCGCTTTTCTCAAGTGCGGATTGATCTGAGAAGCGGGCCGATATCGAAGGAAGCCGCCGATCCTTTAGGACCGGCGGCCAAGTCTAGGGAGGAAACGCCCGTGAGGGCAGCGGTAGCGAGAGTACCGCAAGGCACCGCCAATCGCTTGGCGGATCTCGGAACAAGCACTTTGCCACTATGCCAGAGGATGATCCCTGCTCATCGAATGGAGGTGATGCGAAGAGCTACGCTTTGCCGCCTCAAGTAATTCAATCGAGCCCGCACTAAAAGAAAAAGTTGCGTACGTAGCGTACGAACCGAGTTCTTTCGCGCTTTCCGTTACACCGCTCTTGGGGACCGGGCTCAAACTTCGAAACTGTCTGCCAGTTGCAAGAAATTTTCGAGCAACCTCTGACCTTGTTGCGTAAGTACTGACTCCGGGTGGAATTGTACGCCATAGGTTGGGTGGCGATGGTGCTCCAAAGCCATTACCTCACCTTCGTTTGAACGGGCGGTCACGACGAGATGATGCGCGTCTGACTCATCGAGTTCGACCGCCAGAGAATGATACCGTCCGACAGAAAGTGGCGATGGGAGAGCTTTGAACAGGCCTCGGCCGTCATGGTTAATGGGGGAGGCTTGGCCGTGCATGGGACAATGTGCGCGCGCTACGCGACCGCCGAAAACGCTTCCAATACATTGGTGCCCAAGACAGATTCCTAAGAGTGGCACGCGACCCGAAAGTTCGCGAACGACGTCAGTAGATACGCCGGCCTGCTTCGGTGTGCAGGGGCCGGGAGAAATTACGATTGCACGCGGCTTAACAGCAATGAGGTCGGCAGGGCTGACCGCGTCGTTTCGGACAACTTCCGTCTCTGCGCCAAGCTTACGAAAATAGCGAGCAATGTTGAAGACAAAGGAATCGTAGTTGTCGACGATGACGATCAAAATGCATCACATCTATCGGAACCGAAGGCATCGAACAGCCGCTGTGCCTTGGCAATCGTCTCCTCATACTCAGCTTCAGGATCTGACATCGCCGTTATCCCTCCACCTGCCTGAAACACAGCAAGGTCATCGTCGATCACAATCGTTCGGATCGCAATGTTGGTGTCCATGTGCCCGTTGAATCCAATGAAGCCGATCGCCCCGCAATAGACCTCCCGCGCCACTTTCTCGATGTCTGCAATGATCGCCATTGCTCGCACTTTTGGAGCGCCCGTGACGGAGCCGCCGGGAAAGCAGGCGCGAAGCAGGCTGACAGCGTCCTGGCCTGCAGAAAGTGCGCCTCGGACGGTCGAGACGAGATGATGCACCGACGCATAGGATTCCAGGTCGCACAGTGCGGCAACCTCGACCGAATTGTCTGTACAAACCCGTGATAGATCGTTGCGCAGCAGGTCGACAATCATAATGTTCTCCGCGCGATCCTTTTCGGAGGCAAGAAGGAGTTTGGCCCGGCGCGCATCTTCTGCGGAATCAGCGGCGCGTGCGATTGTTCCCTTGATCGGACGTGTTTCGACCTGCCGTCCATCAAGTCTTAGAAATCGCTCGGGGGAGCTCGATGCGATCGTAAGCTTACCATAGCGCAAGAGAGCCGCAAACGGTGCCGGATTCAATGATCGGAGCTGGCAATAGAAGGTGAGCGGGTCGAACAGGGGCGAAACCCTGGCACTGAAGCGTTGCGCGATGTTTGCCTGGAAGATATCTCCGGCCATGATCAAGTCGATGACGCGTTGGACCGCTGCCATGAAGCGCTGACGGCTGAAGTTGCAATGCCATGCGCCGGCGGTGCTAGGGATTATGATTCGCGGCGACTTTGGTTTGGCAAGTAGCGCGGCAAACTCGTCGGCGCGACGTCGTGCGCGCTCGGTTCGTCGAGTAGGATCCTGCTCCGGCCATCCGGTCGAGACGATCCAGCACCTGCCTTCCCGGTGATCGAAGCTGACCACCACGTCGTAAAAATGCAGCATTGATTGAGGCAATCGCAGACCAAAATTGGATGGCGATGGCACCCGCTCGAGTGTTCGGTTCAGATCATAAGCAAGGAAGCCGCTTGCACCGCCCTGAAAGGGGGGGAGATCGGGACAATGCGCTTCTTTGTATCTGGCTAGAAGGTCGCGAAGCGACTGCCACGGATCGCCTGCGAGGGCCGTTCCATTCCAACTTGCTTGTCCGTCGGTTACCAGATAGGTGCCGAACGGCTCGCAGGCCAGATATGAGTATCGCCCAAGCAGCTCATGGCTTGCCGCACTATCAAGAAAAGTAAGCTCCGGCCGCCGCGCAAGGCATCGCAGGGCCGTGACAGGCTCAATCCACTGCAGCTCGCGGATGTGCATAGGTTATCTCTTATCGACGACCGGCAGATGCCCGAGCCGCGGAACGCCGTTTCAAACGAGTGCTCGTTGTTCTACGCGCAAGAATCCTGAGCATGATGATCAAGCTAGCCGCGGCCAGATAGTCGGCTCAGCGGAGGAGCCTGGCTCACTCCTGCCATTCCAGCGAAATGCACATTTGTTGATAGCTCATAGTCAGCTGCAAACCGCAGCTCGCGGAGTGGCCGTACGCGGCGGATCGCTTCTCGATACAAATCGTGCATTTTGTAGGCAGCGAGATCTGTCTCGCTGTCGAATTCACCGTACACCACGACATCAACGTCGTTACCTAGCTGATCGCTCTTGCGGTTAGCGGCAATCTCGAGCCTGCGTGCGCATGGAATCGAGGTGAGAACCGATAGACCTTCGATGATTTGGTCGATATCGGATTTTTCCTTGGCTGTGAAGAAAACGATGTGACGGATCATATGACCGTAGACGTGGTGCCCGCGACTTAGCTCGCATTCGTATATTACGATCCAGCGTAAGGCAATGATGGACAGATCTCCGCAGCGGGGTTTGACGCCATGCGATGTCATAGCTTTGCAAACCGAAAATTCGCGTAGTTTATTTGAGCAGGTCCAGTCTCCGACGGTTTGTACGCGACGTACGAAACAGGAAGAGAAGGCGTGATCGACGTGGCCGCGCTCTGAGCGTCTAAAAAGCGATTCTCGGCTTCGCCCTGCCCCTCTTCGGCAACCCAATTTTCCAGAATCCGCTCGCGCGTAGAGCCGGGAGTCCGATATCCTGTCGATACTTCGACCCAATCCGCCACGGCTCGGGTGAAGCCGCTGATATACCCGTCGCTTCTCAAGGCCGCCAAGGCGGTGATTGCCCGGCGCAATGATCACTCGCGTTGCACGTGCACGGCGGCTCTTAGCCTCGAGTCGGGCAGGTTCCCACCAATCCCCCAGCGGCAAATGGATCGATACTGCTGCGAAGCTTGCTGCGATTTCATCGACCGAATAAGTCCAAGAGGACAGTCAACGTGCAAGCGTTCTGCCCCTAGCAAGCCTACCTGTCGATCAGCTGACGAGCGTCGCTGACGACATCGTTTGCTCGACTGTTGGTAACAGCGACCGGAGCTGCTGAACCTTGGTAGTCGATATTGGCGATACGTGACTGCGGTTGATCGCCGACCGGCAACGGGCTGAGCAAAACGGCAAATGCTGCCAGCAGGACATGCTTCCGCGTGTTGTCCGACGCCGCTGCCGTTCGCCGGCCGATTGTCTCAAAGTCATCGGCATTGATGACCGGCAGGTGCCAAGGAACTGTTCAAACTCACCAGGCCCGGTTGTACAACGGCGCGTCAGCGAGGCTGTTCTCTACACGCGAGGTTCTAGGAGCGAGGCTGAATGCAGGTAGACCTTCGTTTCCTTGAATTGAAGGTTGACTTCGGGGATCATGGTCGACGCTTGATCGAACCATCAAGGAGTACCTGTCTTATTCGCTCTGCCTGTTCCTTGGATAGCTTCTCGGCCAAGCTGTGATCCTTTAACAGCGCCGGCCCCTTGCGTTCACGATCATAAACCATCCAGCCTGTGGTGCCCATTCGAACGACGAATCTGGATTGTTGCGGAGGTAGGTCGTGGCTCATTGTCCCTCCCTGATCGATCTAGGTACGAGATCGCGCCCAGTGTCCCGAACAAAGACGACCTCGTTGTCAAGAGAACACGCCCGGCGCTTTATCCCTGAATCGGGACACTGAAAATGCCTGCCAACAAAACTACTGCACGGTTCATGCCGCTGACCGAGACCCTGTCGAATATCGCGTCCATGGTATGCAAATGCCTCGTGAAATTGATCGCCTTGCCCGGGTCCAGCCGGGTTCATGGACCCGGTCGGCGTCGCTGTGTCCTGTCGGTCGACAGAAGTTGCCAGGTGCCGCCCGGATCGCCGGGAAGGGCTTGCACGATCAGCTAAGGCAGAAGATTTCGCTGCCATCGTCAATTTAGGCCGGCAGGAGTCCGAAACGTCTTGGCCCTTCGTACCGACGAGCCTTGGTTTATGACTTCGGATCAAGTACGCGTGAGATGTGGGGCCCTTCACACATGATGATTGCGAGATGATTTACATGGGGTAACAGCTTCGGTCTCGGAGGTCCTGATGTCATTATTCAGCAGCGAAAGCTGGTCAGGAACAGCCACAACGTCGGTGCTCGGCATTCTCGTTGTCCTCGCGCTTGTCTTTGTCCTGGTCAGTTATCTGGAGTGGTCTTCAAACACCAATCTGACCGAATTCATCAGCCGCACCGAGGTCGCGTCGGTTGCCTCATCTCCGGTCATGCCGCTCAACGGACCAACAGCTTGCGAGCACGGTAAGAAAGCGCCTTTGCTTTCCGTGCCGCTGGAATGAGGGGCGCGGCAGATAAGGTGCACGCCGTCGTTGGGGAGGGCGCGAGCTTGGCCTTCCATCCATGCTCGGGCGGTATTCGCTAACTCGCCGGTCGGGGTCGCCATAAGACGGATTTAAGCCCGTGTCCCAAGTCGGATTTCGGAGTTTGCTGATTCCGATTAAGCGAGCAGAAACCGTGCCTTGGCCGTTATCAGTAGGACTACTGAGTCCGCTATCGGATGTTCTGGCCCCATCAATTTCGATGGGTCGCGATCCGTTCTTCATCTGACCCAAGAGCCGAAGAGGGGCGCCACTTGGTTTCAGTAGATTGCCGGCACAATCTGCACTTTCAGCCAAAGTCCATTTGGCGTGGATTTGCAACATCTCGCAGGAGTTGTGTCATGGGCAGTGGCATACTTGAAAGCGCGTTCATCGTAATGCTGGGGTTAACTCCGCTCGTCATCATCGGCGTCGCGATGTTCGTGCAGTAGTCCGCACCCGATCCAACCTGGGTCCGGTTGATGGCTCCAGCCTCTACACAGGGCCCAAAGTTGCTGGGGTCGCTCAATTGGAGGGGCTTCGCTAACTGGGTCCTATCTCTAGATAAATCGCCACAAACGCACTCAGGCTCGCCGCTGCGACTAGGTTGATGAATGCCAAGGGCTAGAAGGACGCACGCGATCCATTAGCCCCACCTCACAAGGATTTCGAGGTCTTACCACTCAGCACTTGGTGGAGAGATCAGAGCGGCGGCCGATGCCTGATGGCCAGAACTCGTTGGGCAATCGGCGCGAATACGAATTTTGCCCTACGCTCTCATTGTTGATGTCAGCCAAGCTTGCGCTTCCCGGTCAACTTCACAGACAGGACGTGCTCGCCGAAATAGCCATCGTAAAAAGCCCGCGGTGACGTCGACGTGAATGTCCTCCTCATTCCCCGTAGCGAGTGTCCTATCTTGGATAGTACCGTCATGGGCATAGGAACATATAAAGAACGTAACAGCGAGTTCCTGCTGGCGAGCTATGGAACCCTGTTGTATCCATCCGTCGACGGCCGCCTTGTTTGACGGAGGCGAGCGCTGCAGGTCCTAGGGGTAATCCTAGGAGAAGCGCTATGACGATTTCGCGGACAGAGGTGATCACATCGGTCGAGCGGCGGCGTCGGTGGTCGCGAGACGAGAAGGAACGGCTAGTTGCAGCATCGCTCGAGCCCGGAGCTACTGTTTCCGAGGTAGCTCGCATGGCCGGCCTTCATGTGAGCCAGCTGTTCAGGTGGCGCAAAGAGCTTTGCAAGCACGGTGAGACGAGTATAGCTCCGTTCGTGCCGGTCGAGATTGGACCGTCTGTGCCGCCGCGGGATGTGGCCGAAGCGCCATTGACGACGGCGCCGGCGCGTCGACGGAGGAGCCAGGGCATCATCGAGATCGACCTTGGTAGCGGACACCGCATCCGGGTCGATGGCGACGTTGATGGAGACGCGCTACGTCGCGTTGTCGATGCCCTGGTGCGCCGATGATTCCGGTTCCGACAGGCGCGCGAGTGTGGCTCGCGACAGGCTACACGGACATGCGCCGAGGCTTTCCGTCGTTGGCACTCCAAGTACAGGAGGTGCTGCGCAAAGACCCGCTCAGCGGTCATCTGTTCGTCTTCCGCGGTCGCCGCAGCGATCTTGTGAAGGTGATCTGGCACGATGGCCAAGGAGCATGCCTGTTCACCAAAAGACTCGAAAGAGGAAGGTTCATCTGGCCATCGGTTGCGGGCGAAGCAGTGACGATCTCACCGGCGCAGATGAGCTACCTGTTGTCCGGAATCGATTGGCGCAACCCACAAGAAACCCAGCGTCCGACACGGGTCGGATAGTCGTTTTGGGTTTGAATCTGCTGCTTGATCTGATTCAATGGCTTCATGATATCGAAGCCGGACGACCTTCCATCGGATCTTGCGAGTGCCCTGGCGGCGCTGCAGGCCGAACGTGAGGCGCGGCTACAAGCCGAGGCGGTAGCTGCCAGTGCGCGGGCGGAGCTGTCGGACAACGAGGCGCTGATCGCACATCTTGAGCTGCGGATCGAGAAGCTCAAGCGCGAACTGTATGGGCAGCGCTCCGAGCGCACGGCGCGGCTGCTCGAGCAGTTGGAACTGGAGCTCGAAGACCTCGTCGCCGCGGCGAGCGAGGATGAGCTTGCCGCGCAGGCCGCAGCGGCGAAGACGCAGAACGTCCGCCCCTTCACGCGCAAGCGGCCGGTGCGCAAGCCCTGGCCGGACGATATCGAACACGAGCGTGTCGTCATTGACGCTCCGACGAGCTGCGCCTGCTGCGGCGGATCGCGGCTGGCGAAGGTCGGCGAGGATGTGACCAAGACGCTGGAGGAGATCCCGCGTCGCTTCAAGGTCATCGAGACAGTGCGCGAGAAGTTCAGCTGCCGCGATTGCGAGAAGATCAGCCAGCCGCCGGCGCCGTTCCATGCCACGCCGCGCGGCTTCATCGGCCCAAAATTGCTGGCGACGATCCTGTTCGACAAGTTCGGCATGCATATCCCGCTCAACCGCCAGAGTGCGCGCTTTAAGGCCGAGAGGATCGATTTGCCGCTGTCGACGCTGGCTGACCAGGTCGGCCACGGGACCTTCGCGGTCATGCCGCTGTTCCACTTGATCGAACGCCGTGTGCTCACTGCCGAGCGTTTACATGGCGATGACACCACCATCCGTATCCTGGCGAAGGGCAAGTGCACGACCGGACGGATCTGGACTTACGTGCGGGATGACCGCCCCTTCGCCGGGCCTGCGCCGCCGGCGGCGGTCTATTACGCCTCGAGCGACCGAAGAGGCAAGCATCCCCAGAAGCATCTGGCCGCCTTCGCCGGTATCTTGCAAGCCGATTGCTACAACGGCTTCGAGCCGCTGTTCGACCCGCAGAAGAAGGTGCTGCCGGTCACGCCGGCATTTTGCTTCGCCCATGCACGGCGAGGCTTCTTCGAACTGGCCGACATCGAGAAGAATGCCCGGGAAGGCCAGAGAGGCAAACCGATCTCCCCGATCGCGCTGGAGGCTGTCAGACGCCTCGATGCGTTGTTCGAGATCGAGCGCGCCATCAACGGCCGCAGCGCCGACGAGCGGCGTGCCGTGCGCCAGGAGCAGAGCAAGCCGCTGCTCGACGACATGCACGACTGGCTGCTCCGCGAGCGAGAAACCCTATCGCGTTCCTCCGAGGTCCTGAAGCCCATGAACTACATGCTCAGGCGCTGGGACGACTTCGCCCGCTTCCTCGACGACGGCAGGATCTGCCTCAGCAATAACGCCGCTGAAAGAGCGTTGCGCGGCATCGCGTTGGGGAGGCGCAACTGGACCTTCGCCGGCAGCCAGCGTGGCGCCGACCGCGCCGCCATCATGCTGACCATGATCACGACTTGTCGCCTCAACGAGGTCGATCCGAAAGCCTGGCTCGCCGACGTCCTCGACCGTATCGCCGATCTTCCCGCATCGCGTCTGCACGAACTGCTGCCCTGGGAATGGAAGCTCCTGCGCCAAGCCGACAAGCCCGCCGATCAGCAGGTCGCCTGACCTTCACACAACGCCCGGCCATCATAGAGGCTGCCGCTCTCACGCGCATGAGCCAATCTGGCGGTCTTCGTCGTATGCGTACACCCTGTTTTGGGGTTCTGAGATCGCAGTCTGCTATGGCTTTTTACAGGAACCCTAATTATAATAGGAAACCCAACGCCCAGATTTGGCTTTTCATGAAGCGGAGCGATCTCAGCCACACCATCCGGGAGACCCTCAAGCGGTTGCCGCCGCCGTACGATTCACATTACGGAGTCGTTCCGCCGGCGCCGCCCGAGGAGGGCGTTTCGGTAGCTGGGGCGGCGAAAGCTCTGGATGCTGCCCAAGCGGCTTTCGGCAAGGTCGACGCCATCGCGGCGCAGATGAAGGACCCCTACATCGTCAGCCGCGTGCTGACCAGACGCGAGGCGGTCAGTTCGTCGTCGATCGAAGGTACCCAGAGCACCCTCGACGAACTGCTGTCCGTGGAAGAGACGGGGGACGATGGTGCCAGGGATGTAAGCGGCAAGCTGAGGCCGTCAGGCGGCGTGGTTCCATGGCATCAGCGCATCGATTTCGCTGCTCGGCCAACCGTTGGCGATACGCTGAAGAGTTAGCAGGCTGTTGAAGAAGTCGGTAGCGAAGCGTTTTGTATCGTGATTCTCTAGAACCAGGATTTGCCTGGGGGATGCGATGCGGGGGAGTGACGAACGGTCTGGCTCGCTTTTCAGTTATGTGGACCTGGAGGCTCGGGTTCGCGCCGACCATCCGCTACGGGTGATCCGGGACCTGGCGAACGCGGCGCTGGGCGACCTTTCTGGGGAGTTCGGCAAGCTCTATACGGACTTCGGTCGCCCCTCGATCGCACCGGAGAAGTTGCTTCGGGCGATGCTTCTACAAGCGTTCTATGGTGTTCGTTCGGAACGGCATCTAATGGAACGGATAGAGTTCGATCTGCTGTTCCGCTGGTTCGTCGGGCTTGGCGTGGACGATGTGGTTTGGGACCATTCGACCTTCTCGAAGAACCGCGACTGGCTGCTCGAGGGCGAGATTGCGGCCAAATTCCTGAACGCGCTCTTGGCGCAGCCAAAGCTCAAGCGTCTGCTATCGAGCGATCATTTCTCGGTGGATGGGACGCTGATTGAAGCCTGGGCTTCGATCAAGAGCTTCCGGAAGAAGGATGGCAGCGACAAAGACCAGGATGGTCCGGGACGCAACGCCGAGCGCAGCTTCCATAAGGAGAAGCGATCCAACCAGATCCATGAGAGCACGACCGATCCTGAGGCGCGGCTCTACAAGAAGGGTGACGGCCAGCCAGCCAAGCTGAGCTATATGGGCCATGCTCTGATGGAGAACCGCAATGGCTTGGCGGTTTTGGGTGGAGTGAGCCAAGCAACGGGCACCGCCGAACGGGAGATTGCGCTTGCCATGATCGACAGGCGCAGGTGCACGAAGCGGATCACTCTGGGGGCCGATAAGGCCTATGACGTCACGCAGTTCGTGCACGATCTCAGAGAGAGGTCGGTCACTCCGCATATCGCGATCGACGGACATCTGAGCAAGACCGGCAAGCGGCGCAAGACGGCGATCGACGCGCGGACCACACGCCACAGCGGCTATGACATCAGCCAGCGTTGCCGCAAACGGATCGAAGAGGTGTTCGGCTGGATCAAGAGTTCCGCTGGTTTGGCCAAGGTAAAACTGCGAGGCCGCGACCGGGTCGATGCCGTCTTCGTCCTGGCGCTTGCAGCATACAATCTAATCCGGCTTCCCAAGCTTCTGGCGGCGCCGGCATGAGCATCCGGGGCAGGTGGCGGGTTGTCGAGACGCCAGGCTACGATATGGCCCTGGCGGGCGCCTATATCCTGTTCGATGCGGACGGCGGCGAGTTCGCCGTCGATTGCCTCACTGGCTCCATTCATGGAGCCTGCCACGGCGATGCCGTCGAGTTCGGCTGGCAGGGAAACGACGAAATGGAGCCAGCCAATGGTGACGGCTGGGCCGAATTGCAGGATGACGACTCACTCGAAGGTGAGATCTGCCTCGCCAACGGCGACAACATCCCATTCATCGCGCGTCGATCAAAGACTTCTTCAACAGCCTGTTAGGGCAAGCCAAGCGAACGGATCGACGTTGTTCATCTTTGCTGTCTGCAGCAGTGTTGCGATGGTCGCCCAGGTTCGTCCGCCGCCGTCGCTGCCCGCGAAGAGGCTATTCTTTCTCGTGATTGTTTGTGGCCGGATGGCGCGTTCGACGATGTTGGAGCCGAGCTCGATGCGACCATCGGTCAGGAAGCGTTCGAAGATGGCACGGCGCGAGACGCATAGCGATTGCCTCGGCCAGTTTTGATTTGCCGGAGATCCGCCGCAAGGTCTGCTGCCAGAGGTCGAAGAGATCCTCGACGATCGACGCGGAGGCTTGCTGACGCGCAGCAACGCGTGCGTCGGGGCTTTGACCGCGTACGGTCTTCTCGACCTGCCAGAGCTTTGCCATCCGCTCGACCGTCGTCGTTGCCACGTTCGAGCTCCCTGCAACATGCAGCTCGTAGAACTTGCGTCTGCAGTGTGACCAGCAGCCAGCCAACGAGATGCCATCATTGCCGCGATCGGATCGCGCGAGCTTGTTATAGGCGGCGTATCCGATGGAGTGGACGCCCCCCGACGGCATCGATTGTGCCAAGATGTGGGTGTTGAAACCCGGTAAGGAGGACGTCCGTGGACGAGGTTAGCATCGTTGGTTTGGATTTGGCCAAGAACGTGTTTCAGGTTCACGGCGCGGGGCAGGATGGAAGGATGGTCCTGCGCAAAAAACTCAACCGTGGCAGATTGCTCGAGTTTTTCGCCAAGTTGCCAAGGTGTGTGGTCGCGATGGAGGCCTGCGCCAGCGCTCATTATTAGGGGCGGGAGATCGGCAAGATTGGCCACGATGTCCGGCTGATCCATCCCTCTTACGTGAAACCCTTCGTTAAGCGCCAGAAGAACGACGCAGCAGATGCAGAAGCAATCGCCGAAGCCGCGTCTCGACCAACGATGCGCTTTGTCGGCGTCAAGAGCGCTGAGAAGCAAGCCTCTTCCATCGCGTTCAAGGTTCGTGATCTCTTAGTTCGACAGCGCACACAGACGATCAATGCTTTGCGCGGACATCTTGCGGAATACGGTTTGATCGTGGCTCAGGGCGTGAGGCATATCCCCCGATTGCATGAGCTCCTGGCAACATATCCGGACCTACCCGACCTCGCTCGTGGCCTTTGCCAGAATCTCTTGAAGCACGTGGAATCCCTGTCCGAGCGGATTGCAGAGCTGGAGAAGGAACTGCGAGTGCGCGCGCGACAGGACGAGGTGGCCTCTCGCTTAATGACCATTCCGGGGATCGGTGCAATCTGCGCCACAGCGATAGAGGCCTTGTCGCCGTCGGCGGAGACCTTTTCCAAGGGGCGCGATTTTGCGGCCTGGATTGGTCTCACGCCCAAACAGAATTCTTCCGGAGGCAAGGATCGGTTGGGCAAAATCTCCAGGATGGGCCGGCGAGACCTCCGGCGCCTCCTTGTGCTTGGTGCGACCGCCGTCGTGCGATGGGCAAGACGACATGGATCGCCAGCAGGATCCTGGCTCGCGAGAATGCTCTCGAAGAAGCCACCAAAGCTGATCGCGGTCGCTCTAGCAAACAAAATGGCGCGTATCGCCTGGGCCTTGATGGTCCGCGGTGGCGCTTACCAAGCTCCAGCGTCTGGCGCTGCGTAACGCAAGGCCAGACGCCGGGAGACGTCGGGATGTGGTAAGGTCTAACGGAGGGTTATGGGCAATCGGTCAGGGACTGGGATTGGAAGAATCAACAGGTGGATGAGTGCCAGCGAGCACGCGTAGCCGAATTGGATCCAATCCACGCATTCCATAAGGGCCCGCGACGTGTCGAGGTCGCATCACGAGGCCGGACACACGTCAGCACCCGACCACATGCCTGTTCCGAAGTTAGATTTTGCTTGCATTTACTGGGGCGTCCACACACATCCACCTGCAGAATGCCGCGATAACCATAGAGGTGCCGCACCGCGCATTCGCCGGCGCGGCTATCTTCGAAGCGATAAGCCACCATCGGCGGACCGCTGCGGCCAAAGGTTCGGTCATCTCGGGCATAGGCCCATAAGTAGGCCGTCTTTGTCGATCCGGAGCCCGGAGCTAACGTCGGCAAAGTGGTTTCGTCGGCAAAGACCCGTTCGGCCTTCTTGACCTCGCTGAAGATGTAGTCGGCCATGATCTCGAGCTCGAAGCCGAGCTTACCCATCCATTGTGCCATCAGCTGGCGGTCCAGCTCGACATGATCGCGGGCGTAGATCGCCTCCTGCCGGTAGAGCGGCAGGCCATCGGCATATTTGGCGATGGCGATCTGGGCCAGAAGCGCTTCCGTCGGAATGCCTCCTTCGATGATGTGGGCCGGGGCCGGAGCCTGGATGACGCCGTCCGCGTTCTTGAAGGCATACTTGGGACGGCGCGTGACGATCACACGGACTTAGCCGGTACCACATCCAGGCGCTCCGAGACGTCCTCGCCGATCAGCACTTTCTGCTTGCCGGCATGCTCAGCCAGCTCTTGCGGCTCAATAACAGTTTCGATCCGTTCCAGATGGGGCGCAAAGCCCTTGCGCCGACGCGGTGCACGCTTGTCATCCGCCTGCGCACGGCCCTTGCTGACCTGGGCCTTGATTGCAGCGATGCCGGTCTCGATCGTCCTCGAAGACGAAGGCCTGCTGTTCATCGTCGCCGTTCGCCGAGCCGAGCTTTTCCGATCGTCGGCCGAACCGGGCGCGGTCGAAGGCCTTCAGGATCTGCGTCAGCCGCTCGATGCGTGCATCGGCGTCGGCGTTGCGGGCCTTGAGATCGCCGACTTCACTCTCCAGAGCATCGGCGCGGGCCGCTTTCTCGGCCATGGCAAGAACCATGGCCTTCAGCGTCTCTACGTCATTCGGGAGGCTAAGATCGGGCGATGTCATTGACCCGACCAGAGCACATTTTGCCCCGGTTCTCTTGCCCTTTCAGCTCACTGATTCACTTCGCCGCAGTGCTTTTACCCAACAATCTCCGGCGGCTTGACCGCCGCGGTTCGGACCCGCTTCCAGTCCATCCCATCGACCAACGCCATCAACTGCGCAGCATTCAGCTGCACCCGATGATGTCCGATCCGCGGCCAGCAGAACCTCGCCTTCTCGAGCCGTTTTAAATAGAGGCACACGCCGGAGCCATCCCACCATACGATCTTTATTCGGTCAGCCCTTTTCGCCCGGAACACGTAAAGCGCACCGTCGAACGGATCTGAGCCCGCATCGCGCACCAGCGCAACAAGCCCATCGATCCCCTTGCGGAAGTCGACTGGGTGACTGGCCAGGAACACCTTCACGCCGGAGGGGATCATGCCGAACGGACTGCCCGGATCACCCGCTGCAGCTGCGCCTCGTCGACGTCCACGCCGGCGCGCACGATCACCTCGCCAATGGCAATCTCGATCACCCCGCCTGCCGCAGACGCCACCACCCCCTCGCAGCTCGAGTGCCGCGCCAGGCAATGTCGGTCGGCCCGAGCATCACGGCGCCAGGCGAATAGCTGGGACGGGTGAATGCCGATCCTGCGGGCGATCGCCGAGACGCTCGCGCCAGGCTCCTGCGCCTCTGTCACGACTTGAGCCTTAAACTCGTCCGACCAGTGTCGACGAAGCTGCCGCGGCGCTCCCTCAAGACGGTCGGCGACCGCTTCGATCATATGGAAGGTTCTAGTTCCAGAACTAGGCGCAGACATAGAAGCTCACATCGGCTTACAAACTCAGCAGCCGATAGCCGATCGCTCACCCCCGCACCAGACGGGGTCTCTTTGCCGCTTACCCAGGGATGAAGCACGTCAGATAAGAAACTACGCCGTGGCACTGGATGGATTCATTCCGCTGGCGGCGAAGGATGGATACGGCGTCTTCACGATGGAGTTGATCCAAAATCTCCATAGCGCCGTGATGAAGGACGATCCAGACTACCAGGACGTCCCCGGTGATCTCCGCAACCGCGTAGTATGGATCGGCGGAAAAGGCGATATCGCGTATTCGAGCTTGAATCCTCCGCCCCAGCCGATGTTCCCGACTGCCTCGCTCAGACCATCGACTTCCTGCGGAACGAGGGCATGCAGGAGATGACTCAAGGGTTCATTACGCGCATGGCGATCGCGCACGCTCATTTCGAAGCGGTACATCCCTTCCGCGATGGCAACGGCCGCGTCGGCCGCCTCCTTCTTCCGCTTATGATGGCGGCGGAGAAGCACGTCCCCTTGTACCTGTCGCCGTATATCGAAAGCAAAAAGGAAGCGTACACTACGCCTCGCTCAAGGATGCTCAACAGCGGCTGGACTGGCAGCCGATTATCGCCTTCATGGCCGAGGCCGTCACCGGAACGGTAGACGGTAAGCGTAGCTCTGCGGCCCTTTTGATTGACGCTTGACGCCTACTTTGTCCGCGTAGCGCGTCGTCGCGGCTTCCATATGTCGGACAATGCGTTGACCGCCGCCTCAAGCGCCTTCCGGTCGACGACGTTGGGATCGAATCGTTCCGGGCCCCAGAGGCGCATATGTTCGTGCTCCGGGTGGGTGGGGTCGCTGATGGCCTCAAGATATTCGGCATAGCCTGGCGCACCGCCGACGTCTTCCGGAGGACAACGACCGGCGGCCTCGAGCAAGAAGGGCAGGCCCTCCGTTGTGGTGTTCTCGAACCATTTTTCGAGCTTGATCACATGGTCCCAGCTGTCGCCGAAGTCATAGAGATAATGGATCGTCTTCGCACCGGTCTCTTGAACGATATTGGAGAGCCGCGTCTTGCGGGCATCGACGGGCTGGGGGCCAAAATCACCATCGGGATCAGGGATGCCCCAACGTCCTTCGCCAGCCAGGAACTCGAAGAGATGGCTATTCGTCCAGCCAAACGCCGCCTGAAGCGTCAGATGCAGCCGATCAAGGCGCAGCGTGAGCGGCACGACAAGGCATCGCATCACCTCCGGTTTCACGTCCTTGAGGGTCACCTTGATCCGGACCGCGGTCGTGTTCAGGCTCATGCCGCCAGCCTCGGATCGTGTGTATGCATCGTATAGGTCGACGCCCAGGGAAGCAGTTCGTCCAGTCGTGCCGCAGCCCAGCCATTGACGAGCTTGGCGAGAACGTCAGCAAGCCAGTGCTCGGCGCTGACGCCATTGAGCTTGCAGGTCTCAATGAGCGAAGCGAGCAATGCCCAATTCTCAGCGCCCTCGTCGCAGCCGGCAAAAAGGGCGTTCTTGGCGTTGAGCTTGATCGGCCGCATCGCTCGCTCGACAGCATTGGTGTCCATCTCGATGCGCCCGTCATCAAGGTACAGTGTCAGGCCGTCCCAATGCCGCAGCGCATAGCGCAAAGCCTTCGCCGTGTCGCTCTTCTGCGCAAGGTGATCAAGCTTGGCCTCGAACCACGGCTTCAAGGCTGCAGCCAGAGGCCGGGCATGCGCGTGCCTGCCGGCGCGGCGCTCGTCCGCAGATCGGCCGCGGAGAACCTTCTCGACCGCATATAGCTGAGCGATGCGCTCGAGGGCCTCGCGGGCAACCGGAGCTGGCGCTGGTGCCGCCTCGCGCTCGATCTTCACAAACTGGCGCCGCAGATGCGACCAGCAGAAGGCGAGCGTCCCGGACAGGGCGTCCGCACGCGTCTCTCGGGTCACGGTCTTGTAAGCCTGATAGCCGTCGCAGTGGATGATGCCGCGATAGCCCTCAAGCAACCGCAAGCCATGAACGGCGCCGCGGCCCGGTGCATAGGCATAAACCACTCCAGGCGGATCAGGTCCGGCCCAGGGCCTGTCATCGCGCGACAGCGCCCAGAAGTAGCCGGTTTTGGTCCTGCCGCGCCCCGGATCCAATACCGGCGCCGGGGTCTCATCGACGCAGAGCTTCGAGGAGGCGAGCAGAAGCTGGCGCAGCCGATGCCACAACGGCTTCAGTTCCTGGGCGGCATAGCCGACCCAGAAGGCCAGCGTGGAACGGTCCAGCGCTATTCTGTGCGTCGCCAGCATCTGCGCCTGGCGGTAAAGCGGCAAATGCCAATGATACTTCGCGTCGATCACATGCGCGACCAGCCGCTCGGTGGGCAATCCTCCCCTGATCAGTCGCTCGGGAGCAGCATGCTGCAGGACGACGCCATGACAGGCGCGGCAGGCGAGCTTGGGCCGGCGGGTGACGATGACGCGATACTGCGCCGGAACGGCGTCAAGCCTCTGGCTCTCATCCCGACCAATCTCAAAGAGGTCGCCCGCACAAGACGGGCAACAGGTCTCGGCCGGCATCAAGGTTTCCACGATGCGCGGTAAATGCTCCGGCAGCTGACCACGGTTGGCTCTGCGCTCGGCCGTCCTCTTCTCGCAAACTCTGGGATTGGCGCGATCTTCGGTGGCTTCGAGAGCTGCGACGGCTCCTTCGATGTCCTCCAGAACAAGCTGTAGCTGATCAGCATCGAGCTTTTCCGAGGATCGACCGAACTGCGCATCTTTCGCAAGCTTGAGTAACCGCTCGAGCCTGGCGCAGCGATCCAGCAGAGCCGCGGCAAAGACACGCAACTCGGCTGGATCGCTCGGCAGCTCATCGGGCAAATCACTCATTGGCCCGAGCTTGCCATGCTTCGCGCCGTGATGCAGCGAAGATTTGTATTTTTACGCAAGCGCTTTCGGCTGCGGGATTCGAGGCGCGTGCATGCGTGTCCAATCCATGCCGGCCAGAAGCGCTGACAACTGGGCGGCATTCATCCGCATCACGCCGGCCACGATGGGTGGCCATTTGAAGCCGCTGCCATCGAGCCGCTTCCAGTACATCGCAAGGCCGGTGCCATCCCAGACGACAATCTTCACTCGAGCGGGGCGCTTCGCACGGAAGACCACCGCTACGCCCTTCATCGGGTCATGGCCCAGCGTCTCTTTCGCCAGCAGGGCCAAGCCCTCCCTTCCTGAAGTCCACGGGTTGCGTCGCCACGTAAATCGTGAGGCTCGCGGGCATTGTCAGCATGAACGTGTCCGTCGGAGCGCTAGGAACACATCACTCAGCACAGCAAGGCCAGGCGTCCCGCGCACCTCTACGCGCGCCCCTTGGAACTCGATCGTCACAACGGCGGCTTCCGGCGACTCGGAGGGTTCCGCGGTCGCCGGCAACGCCGATTCCGATACCACCGGCACGAACGACAGCGTGTCCGCCGACGCCGGCAGCACCAACTGGCCCAACCGCGCACGGCGCCGCCAGTCATGCACCTGCTGGGGCCGGCAGCCATGACGACGGGCGACATCCGTGACAACCGCACCCGGCTCGAGGCTTTCGGCGGCAATCTGCGCCTTCAAATCGTCCGGCCAGCGCTTGCAACCTGCACCAGCATACACTTCGATACGTGGTGAAAACCGTCGTCTTATGTCGTCAGAATGGTCGTCCATTATGAGCACCCTTGCAGAAGATGACTCTTCTAGCGGTGCTCTCAAGACTCCGCACAAGCAATCCAAGGGGCCTCGGCGCTACGCTTACGGTAGACGAACTCATCCGAACCCGTGAGGCGCTGTCCGAACTGTCCAACATTTGGAGGGAGCGCCGCAAATTCAGAAGGGGATCGGCGGCCGCGCGCGCCCTAGACGAACTTCACAATTATCCAGTCGTGACGGCCAAGCGGCTCGGCGAACTCCTCGAGATCAGTTCTCCGCAAGTCCATCAGCGATCGTTCAATTGGAAGAGGTTGGCATTCTGGCCGAGCGTACTGGCTATTCGCGCAACCGCGTCTATGCGGCCACCGAAGCGCTGAGCATCATCAATCGCCCGTTCGGCGAGGAGCCACTTCTTCCCGAGGAGGTCGATCCGGACGAAGTGTCTGCAGGTCCCAAGTGACGGCAACCTTTGCATCATCGAAAAAGAATGCGTTGTCGGCACCTCTACAAGTCTCACCGTTCTCCAAGGATTCATTGACGACGAACGGGACGGAAGCGTTGAGGGAGGCCGCCGACGTTTGCCCTTCTGAACTACCCGGGAGCAGCAGCCCCGCAGATCAGAACGGTCCGAAATGGGCGAACGTTGATGCTGCGGATGAAGGAGTTGCGGCGTTAGGTCAGGGGGGCATGCCTCCCGAGAGCCGAAAATAAATCGCGAAAATCGCAGACGACCTCCAAGGCGGCAGACCCGGCTTCCGTTCCACCTCAAGGTCCTGATGATGCGGTGCTCGAATCCACTAGAGCGGAGAGATCAACATCTCACGCGTCTTTTAGGACGGTCGGCTTTCCTTCCACAGCATGAATTCGATCCTGCCGGGGACATCAAGAGCCACAGGAAAATCGGGAAAAGAAATTTGGTCGCCGTCTCGCATGAAGATGGCGACATCAGTGTCGTCATTCGTTCTGCTATAATGTTCTCGCCTTACCTTACCTCGAGGGGAGTCGAACACAAAGCGTGTCGAATTGATCCATGATGGTGAAATGAAATTGAGACGATCAGAAATGCGCCAGATGCGGCTCAAACGCACACGGAATGCTGCGGAATAGTAAATGGGATCCGGAATGAAGATTGAGAGATTGCGTACGCCCATCTCGTCGAGCTTTTCCAGGAGCCGATAAAGCACCGCATGGTGGTCATTTGTATTACGCAACAGAGGAAATTGATTGTAGAGCCTCAGCTTGTGCTGTCGAAGCTCTGCAATCTTATCCGACACTTCCTCACAGATTTCGTACGGGTGCACGATATGGAAGGTAAGGCGAAGCTTATGCTGTGTAAGGAGATCAATCTTCTCCGCTGTAAAAGCCCTCGGCTCATACACGATCGCCCTTGTATGAATTCGGATTGACTTTACGGATGAAACCGACCGAATCCCCTCGATAATGGCCGATAGCTGGGACGCCGGCAGGATTAACGGATCTCCTCCTGACAGGATCACTTCAGTTACATCGGGCTGGCTATGGAGATATTCGATCAGATGCCGCAAATCTGCATCCTGCTCAGTTCGCGTGTCGACGTCGACGCTTTCGTTAAGTGCGGCCGAGCGGAAGCAATACTGGCAGTTACCAAAGCACTTCGATGTGGTTAGGAATAGCACGCGGCTGGCATACTTGCGGACCGCTGACGTCCTGTTAGAACGGCCACAGGCATTGGACCGATCATCGACAAAGTCCTTCACCTCGTTGGGGGCCCTTAATGAGATTCTGTCCTGCGTCGGGAAGGACACTCGGTGAAGCGGCCCCTGATGATTGCCCAACGCCTCAACTTCTTCCTTGATCTTCCTTTCATAGAATGGTGTGACCTTCACGGGTAGCAACCCCTCCTTGATCGAGATGGTCCTGAAAACCCCATCGATATAGAGCTGGTTCATGTCGATCTCGTTCGATTGTTGCGTGTAAGGAAGTAGGTCATAAGCGCTATCAACGCGACATAGGAAAGGGAATACGCGGAGCTGAGCATGATCAGGGCTGATGGACATACAACCGCGGCAGCAAGCAGTCGTGAAAACAGGCGCTGCCGGAGTCTGACCAAGGCAATCGCCGAGATCACGTAGATGGCGAGAAAATTCATGGCAGCCAAGCGAAACATTATCTCGATATCGAGCAGCTCGATCCAGTCGCAAGCAACGATTAGGGTGAGCGACACAGCGACAAAATAGACACTGTTGCGAGGTGCTCCATTGCGCACGTAACTGAGACCGGCGGAAAGGACGCGGCGACCGGAAAGGTAAAGAATGAGCCGCGAGACAGCCACAACTGATCCGAACAGATTGGCAGCGATCAACAATACTCCAAGCAGGGCAACCAGCCAGCCCGGCGCCGCTGGCGCAATCTGCACTGCGGCTTGCAATATTGGCGTGTTGAAGTTCGACTTGATATCGGCAACATGCACGAGCGCAGCGCTGCCGATGTATACGCAAAAGACAACAAAGAACGAGCAGACCATTGCGCGTCCTAAAGTCTTTCCAGGAGTCCGAAAGTCCGCAGCCAAATGCGAGACGATTTCCCAGCCAGTGAAGGAGAAAAAGATCAGCGGAATCTGACCCACGATCGACGAGAAACTTGCGGGTCGACTGAATCCGGCGCCATTGGCGCGGACTGCCAGCACGATTAAGACAAAGAGTACGCCTATTAGAAGGAATAACGACGAACCGCCCACCAGCCTCACGACCCTCGAGAGCGACTTGCCACCGGACAGGGCAAGGAAGCCGCAAAGCAGGATAAACAGTACGGCGAGCAGATGAATGTCGACGCTGGTGCCAATCAGCTTCTGTAGGTAAGCCGCCCCCACGATTGCGATCGATGGTAAGCCCAGCATTGCAGCTCCGAGAAACAGCAACGCCACCAGCAACTCGAAGTACTGACCAAAAGCGAGCTTGGCATAGTATGCAACGCCGCCTGCGCTTGGATAGGCCCTGCCTAACATCACCATCGTCGCCAAAATCGGCGTCGTGAGCAGGGAGCACGCGAGCCAGGCGTATATGCCATCACTGCCAATTCTTTCGAACACCATTCCGGGCAGCACGAGTATGCCGGATCCAAGAATGACCGAAACGACGAGCAAAATCCCTGAGCTAAGCTCCAGGTGTCCCTTAATTCCGCTCTGGCTCTCATCTTTCATCCTGGCCTCGGCGGAAAAATCCACTGATCGTCTGTCTGGGAGTAAGAGGCACCATCGGTAGGGTTCCCGACGACAAGCCGTTGGAGCCTGCCCTGGCTGCCATCCGGATAGAAGAGCGAAGCATGACTCGCCGGATGACTGGATGACGGCGCAATCCAGGGCGAGCGAGCCGTTGCGGCCTCGCCGGTCACTTGAAGTGCAGAGGGCACTCAAGGGGTGCATCCTCATTGTTGTCAGGGATCATGTATTGAGGCCACTGCGCTTCCCCTAGAAGGTATGATCCCAGCAGCGGACTATGGGCGACGTGATCGTAGGCGTCGATGTTTTGTCGGATCTTTGCCGTAACAGCTCTGCCTCGTCGATCGGCTGGAGCTGCGATGTCGAAGATCTTGCGTGGATTGACAACGAAAGCCAAGCCGGCTCCCATGTTTCGGCTTCTGCGAAGAGCGTGGGATGGATGACTGACATTTACGAAGAGTTCGCAGCCGTGAAAGCACATCGTCCACTTCGGATGCGCCGGATCCTTGGGCACGTGCGTAGGCCAGGGATGCCGATCTTCTTCGATGAGAAGCTGCATCGCTTCGATGAAGACCTGCTTAAACTGACCCGCGGTCGTAAGGGTATCGATCGGCTCAAAAAGAACGAGTAATGGACGGTGGCGCTTGATGTCGAGAGCATCGATGTCAATATCCTCGATGTATGCGCGTAAGCCGCAAACCAGAAGATCAAGCTCGTACCCTAGTCGTTCGAGATCATATGGAATGAGGAGAAAGCGCAGATTGCCGCGCTTGACAGCTCGCCGGCCGAAAAAGCAGGGAAATTGTGGACAAACCTCCGGTTCATTGCCGAACTTGGACAAGACATGCGAGATCGCTGCGTGTCCCCACCGGAACTTTGCCGTGAGACTGGGGACATCTCCTTGATTGATTAGCATGGGCTCTTCTCCGATTTAGGTGGCCAAGCATTGTTGGCGAACCTTGACGGATTGATGCGTCGCGGCACGGACGTCGACGATTACCGTGCCTTGCGCTATTGCGATCCAATATCGTTCCACGGCAAGTAGTTCGTTTCCCACGGCGCGACTGCATTGGCGCAGCTCAGTTTTGCGCGCACACGGCCCGGCCGGCCGAGGCGCAGTCCTTGTCTGTTACACCCGGAAGGTTCGTCATGGCCGGCCAAGAGATGAGTTCATCGATGACGCAACGCCTTTTGCGGATGGTCTTGCAGGTGCTATGCCAAAATGCGAAAGCGGTGTCGAAGCAACGCGATCGCCCTCATGGCACGTTGTCTGATCTCCTACATTGTCGACGCTCCGACAATGAGTCGTGCAAATCCATCTTCGTGTGTGACCTTGAGAAGTACGATCGTCACTAATAGCGTCGGGCCGGCGACAGCCCAGGATGGCTACGGCTTCGCGGTACGTTGTAATTTTGAGGGCCGCGCTTGGCCAGGCACAGACAGCCTTAATGCAGCGACGCATGATTGCGCGCCTCCGACGGGCTTGGGGAGAGCCCGGTGCGCCAGTCCTACGTGATCGAAGATGACGACGCTTGCCGCGCAAGGCGCGCCGGCAAGATCAACGGCGCTGGACCTTGTGAGGCGCGATCCGGATCACATTGGCCAGAGCCACGCCGGTCGACGATCCGGAGCTCGCCGTCGGTCAGCGGCCGCTGTAGCTTCAAGAGCTTCGTCGGCCGCCGCGGTCAGCCAAGTCTCCACTTCGTCGGGCGTCGTCAGGATGACGGGCATCGCCTTGGGTCGATGGCGCCGACTTCGATGTTGCAGCGCGCTTTCGATCTCAGCCAGGGTAGCCCGCCGTCGACGGCTTGCTCGACCAACGCAAGAGACATCGATTGGCGCGCCGGCGCGACTATTCGAACGACGGCCAGCAAGCATCTTTCTCGCGGCGACCTGTGCGCTCCGTTCAGGTGTTGTCCAGCAGGCGCTGACTGACCGGCCGCCAGATAGTGTCTGCTACGTAGAAGCGCGTGCCATCCGCCTTCTGAATTTCTACGATCCGCCTGCGGCGGCTGCAGCAGATCCGCCAAAGTGGGGCCGAACTCGGACAGTTTGCGTAACTGGATCGGCCTTTGGGCGTGAGCGGCGTCGGCGCATTCGTCCCGTAGGAGCGAAACCCAGCAGGTGTCGGGCTAGTCGGCGGTTCCGATGGCGTGCCTCGCGGAGGGCGCTTTTGCCGACTGCAGCGGCATTAGCCGGCTTCTGGATCTGTTTCATGTTCGGGAAGCGCCAACTAGGCGACATTGTCCCCCTGACGCGCCAAGTCTATCCGGCTTTCGCGCCGAGCTCTGGGTCAATTGACTGCTGGAGAGCTGAGGTGTTGTCGGACAGCCTTGGGCGTCGAAGTATTCTTCGATCTCATTAACCGCTCGCTGCTCCCATTCGTCGGCCTGTGTCAGTAATGAGATTCGTTGGATCGGGCGGAATGCTGCTGCTTGACGGCATAGCGAAGCTATTGCGCGGTAGCGACGCACGTTTTCCAGAATTGCCGATCCCGTCATGTTTGATTCTTCCCATTCGACTTTGAGACGCGAACATGAGGCGGATCAATTTTCGATTGGTTAGCGGACGGATCGGAAAGCATCTATGGTTGGCAAATCCTTGCGACTTGAAACCTCTCTGGCCCCTCAACGCGGAGGTCTGATTTCCGACCAAGGAAATTTGACCATCCTCATGGCTGGGTTCTAGAGACGGCGCATCTTTTGGCAGGTGTGCAAAATAGCTCCACTAGCCATCCGCCGCCAGAACCAACGTAGATTGGTTGGGCAACGTCAGCGACGAGCGTATCGGAAATGATGCCCAAGCGATCGAGCGGGAGTCGCTTTTTGGAGCGGAGCGATGTTTCAGATTGCAAGCGTTTTGGCTCCGAAGGCGCAAAAGCTTGCAATTTCATTTTTGCGATTCCTTTCAAATCGCGCGTCTTCATCCCGTGGTTGCATAGGAAAGGAACGATGCGGCCCAACGAGCAACGGGACAGCAGACTGGCCGACCTTCTACGCCCGCGGCCGGATGCGATGATCGACATGGACCATACCCTGGTGAAGCTTTCGCGGACGATCGATTGGTCGTTTCTCGAAGAGCGGTTCGGCGCGGTCTACGAGAACAAGCCGGGCCGGCCGCCGCTGCCGACGCGGCTGGTGGCAGGACCTGCCATCCTCAAGCACACGTACGACCTCTCCGACGATGTAGCTAGGCAGGCTCGACGAACCAACCAAACTTGCGGTCTGGATTAACGAGCTGCGAGATCTGGCGATCTGCGTCGGATCATGGAGGGGCCTTTTGCCGATGAACAGGACCGACGATCCGGCCCTCTGTCTCGATGAAATCTGGCGAGCGCAGCAAATAAAGCGCCGCATGGGGAATCATGCTTTTGGTTCGGCCTGTTCGTCCGAATGGTCTAGCCAGTGCAGTGTCACCGATCCCAGCGGATGCCAGTCAGGAACGCGATGCTGGACCTGACCATTCGCGCCAATCAGATGATGGGCGGCACCGGGCAAAACGACCGGGTCGATTGGATGCAAGGCCTTCGAATTGTGC
Source organism: Bradyrhizobium sp. CCBAU 53421 (assembly GCF_015291625.1). Taxonomy (NCBI): domain Bacteria; kingdom Pseudomonadati; phylum Pseudomonadota; class Alphaproteobacteria; order Hyphomicrobiales; family Nitrobacteraceae; genus Bradyrhizobium; species Bradyrhizobium sp. CCBAU 53421. The sequence continues at coordinate 7,972,956 of NZ_CP030047.1, read as the reverse complement.
CAGAAATCGAGACCTTCCACCCATGTCTCGGAATAGCCTGGGTCGTTCACGAGACGCTTGAATGCTAACGGCTCCGTGGCATTCGGATCGTGATCTACGGCCGTGCCTTGGCGGACAAGCCTGAGGCGTTTCGATCCGAACCCGGCGAGCAACCCCATTCTGTTAAATTTCGAGATCGTGCCGCTGTTTGAAAATGCAATCGCCGCAATATTCTCCGTTCCAGGCAGTTCAAAAAAACCTGAAGGAATCTCCTTTGTGCCCCATCGATGCGTCCCGATCTTCCGCGGATGAATTCTCACCTGTCCGTTCTCGTCGCGATCCCAATCGTATTTGTAGCCGGCGATGTAATGCTCGAAGGCGGACCGCGTATAGATCATGGAGGGCGGAGCCGAAAAATCCTGAATGGCGAACATTAGCGACACGTCGGCCAGATGAGGCTTCTGCCAATATTTCTTATCGAGCTTTGATTTAAGAGCGCTACCGAACTTGATCGGCATGTAGCCATCGAGATAGGCCCGCACCTGATCGGCCGTATCGAGCGGCGGTTCGGCCAGGGGCGCGCCCGTTGCGCTTTGCGACGGATTGACGGTTGTTGCTTCGACCGCAAACCGCGCCAACGGGTTCTCACATTCGAAATCCGGTATGGCGTGGCTGCGATCGATGCCAAAATTCATCTCTCGAAAAGCGGCGAATAGATACAGTTCCCAGATTCTTGCATCGAAGCCGGTGGTCTGAAACTGCTCGACGAAATTGCCGTCAGCGTCTTCATACCAGCGCATCATCGGCTCGATGATGCCGCGCGCGGCGGAGAACGCTTCCTCGTCGCGCAGCTTGACGAAGCTCGGATTTAGCCGCGCCTCAGGCACGACAGCGGTGAAGAAATCAACCGGCTTGCCGGTCTCATCGCCTTGGTGATAGTCGGCGTCGTCTTCAGCCGCTGCGCGTTCCATCTCACGCCGGAGCGCCACCTCGGTGTGGCGGCGCCGGGAATCGAAGCCGGTGATCCAGACGCAACGAAAGCGCAGCTTCTTGTCGCGTCCGAAGACAACGCCGGCATAATCATTGTCTTCGTAATCCCGGATCAGCAGCCCGACGACGCGCTCCTGTGCGTGCTCGTACCAGCCGACTTCTTCGGCCATAAACAGCGTCTTCGGGTCGCGAGCGTACCCGGCCAGGGCGTCCCAGCGGAGGGATGAAATGGGCTTCATGCCGGTCAATATAGACGTCGCCGGGCCGGATTGCTGTCCCCATCGGCGCTTTTTCTACGCTTCGGCCGCGCGAGGTAACGCACGGCTTTTCTGTTTGTTGCGAAGTACGTCCGCAAGGTCCATGTGGAAGTCACGGCCGAGGTCGGCTGTGAGGCGTCCAAACAATTCATAAGCCATCCAGATGGGGGGCCTGGCTTATACCTCGATGCCACGGCTGTCCGCGCCGGATGATGGCGGCAGGCACGCCGTGGCGATCGTTGATTGTTCCGCAGGTCAGGGACCTTTGTCGTGAACGCGGTAGCGTCTCGCAGATTTCCCAAGCTGCGCCACGAGCGTTCATATCGTTTCCCCAGCGAAGGAGCGGTCCTTACTCCGGCCTCGGCGAATGGTGGATCAGGCCGGCACTTGGCCGCTGCGCCGAGATCGCCATCCGCAAGGCCGCCAAGGGCAGTTCGGCGCGCAAATGATCCGCCATCGCCCAGCCGACAATCCTGCGGCTATACAGATCCATGACGGCGGCCAGATAGAGCCAGCCCTGATTGGTCTCGATGTAGGTGATATCGGCGAGCCAGATCTGGTTCGGAGCAGTGGCGATGAAGTTGCGGTCGAGCAGATTCGGGGCGATCGGCAGGTCGTGGCGGCTGTCGGTGGTCCGCACCCGACGTGGCCGCGCCATGATGGCCCTGATGCCGTGACGCCGCATCAACCGCTCGATACGACCACGGCTCGCCCCGCGGCCCTGCGCCTTCAACTCGACATGGATACGCGGGCTTCCATAACGCCCGCGGGTGTCGCGGTGGACCCGCCTGATGTCGTCGACGAGGTCACGATTGGCGGCAGATCGTCGGCTCTCCGGGCGCGAGCGCCAGGCATAATAGCCGGCCGGCGAGACGCCGAGCACGTCGCACAGGAGCGTCACCGGATAATCGGCGCGGCGATCTTCGATGAAGCGGAATCTCATGTCCGTGTTCCAGCAAAGATCGCGATCGACTTTTTTAAAATATCGCGCTCCATGCGCAGCCGCTCGTTCTCTCGCTGCAAACGCGCGATCTCTGCCGCGTGGTCCGCCGACGGCAGCGTCGCCTGCGTTGGGGGGCGCCGCGCCGCCGCCGTCGGCTCCGGCCGGGCCCCTCGCTGCTCCACCCACCGCCGCAGCACGGAATCGCGCAGGCCAAGCTCCTTGGCCACAGATCCGATCGAGCGCCCGCTCGACGCTACGAGGTCAACCGCTTGCCGCTTGTAGTCGTCCGTAAACGACCGACGTTGACGTCCTTCCATCTGACACCTCCTGGCTCTTCGAGCCTACTACAGGTGTCCATCAATTCGGAGGAGGTTCACCCAGATCCGCCGAAGTGGTCTGCGGTGCGAAGCAGTAGCCTTGCTACCCTTGCCCCTACGGGCGTTTCCTCCCTTGACTTAGCCGCCCGGTCTTCAGACCGGCGGCTTCTTTACACGCTGGCACAGAGGGTGCTGTCGGACTTGATGCAATCGCGCGAAGAGTTGCCGCGCATCTTCGTAAGCAGCTGACCTCGCGCAACGGATACCGGATTGAACTTCCTTTAAATCGGAAGAGTCGAAGGAGGAAAAGTACTTCGTATTTCGATTTCATGACGGCCGCAGCTCGGCGTTGGAGGCATAGCCGCGCTTACAAGTCGGTACCGCCCAGACTGGTGAACGCGCGCGCACCTGATCTTCGGAGAATTAGAGACCGTGGCCTAGAGCGGGTTCAACTATACCGGGCACGGATCGAGTTGCCGAACTGCGGTCTGCGGCCAGGCTTCACCTGGTTTGTTCGGGCTTCCTTGAGCCAGCAGCCTCCAGAGCAGGCCTCCGCCGTTCGGCCTCCCCTCACCGCCGGACATCATTGGGGGACGGTCTTGACCAGCTTTGTATACCGGGTATATCATTAACTAAACGTTAGAGGCTCACTTGACGGGCGTGCTTCACGTGCCGGCGGTCGCGAGGTTTGCGAGGCGTATGGACTTGTTACGCCGCGAAGCTGGTTTCCAACCCGCCGTTCGGGGGCCCGGCGGAACTGAAAGCGCGACGGAGCGGCCAAAATGGCCTGAGTGACCTAGTTACCCGTGCATGTCTGATTAATCGCCGCGACCTCATCTCGAAACATTGCTTGGAGTAGAGGTCGCGCAGATAGGGTCGTTGTCAAACTACCAAACCGAGGGGCCGATGAGAGTACAAGGGATTTTGTCCGGCGCTGCATTTGTTGGTGCCATCGCACTCGTCATTTTTGGGGGTACGGCGTTAAAAGCCGGCGCGGAAACTCTGAAGGAAAAAGTTGCGAGTGAAGGCAAGCTGACGATTGGCGTACACAACAAGTTTCCCTGGGGGATCAAGACGGATGATGGCGACGTCTCCGGTCTTTATCCGGACGTGCTCAAAGCCACGGCAGAATCGCTTGGTGTCAAGAAGGTCGATTTTGTTGTGATGGATTTTGGCGCACTCATCCCTAGTCTTCTGTCGCGAAGAATCGATGTCGTTGCCTCCGGAATGGTGATCACCCCTGCTCGCTGTGCACAGGTCAGCTTTTCCAACCCATTTCATACCGGCGGGGATTCGATCCTCGTGAAGAAGGGAAATCCGCTCAACCTTCACAGTTACGAGGACATCGCAAAGCGGCCAAGTACCCGCGTCGGGGAACTGCGTGGCGCCTCAACTGCCCCGAACGCCATAGCCGCCGGGGTAGCCAAGGAGCAAATTCAGCTGTTTCCCGACAACGATGCCGTTCTCGGGGCGCTGCTGGCCGACCGCATTGATGCTGCCCTTTTTGCGACTGGATCTACCGTAGGCATTCTCAGAGACCCCAATGTCACCGGGATCGAACGGGCAACGCCGTTCACGGGGCTGGTCATCAATGGTCGGGAAAAGAAGGACTATGGCGCGTTTGAATTTCGCCCCGAGGACAACGAGTTTCGAGATCTGTTCAATCAGAAACTGGCCCAGCGGCAGGCCGACGGAACCGTAAAGACGATCTTGACGAAATATAGTCTAGGCGGTGAGGACATCACAGCGCAGTCCATAACTGCAAAAGAGCTCTGTGGCACAAATTACCATTGAGCCCATCCAGCTTTCCCAGGCCGCCGTAAAGGTCCGATAGTGCGCACCGTGGTCGTTGGCGCGCCCGCGTAGACGGCCCAATGAGCGGCGCGTTCGCCCCACGAGCGAAACGAGGTGCCGGTAGAGATGCCGGCACTGCAAGTTCTATCGTCTTGGCTCGGTCAATTTCGCGCAGCAGGCCACTGCCATGCCTGGTGCGATGCGGTCGACCCGAGGCAAGAAAGGGCGCGGTGATCGCAGGCAGAGCGAATCGCATTTGCCCGGCGGTGACTGTCCGAAGCGGTGGCGTCCTAAATCTTGAGAATCTTCGGGCGAGAACGATGGCAACCTGGCGTTGACCGGTGATGGTATGCCGGGTATATTTTTTTATGAGCTCCCGAACGTTGAGAGGATCGACATTGACATGAGCGTTGCCTCCGTTCCTCAGACTTCCGCAGAGTGGTCCATGCTGGCACTCGCAGGTCAGGATCCCTTTCCAGCCTATGATTTACTGCGCAAGAAGGGACGGGTCGTCTGGGATCAAGGCATGAATTGTTGGCTCGTGCTGACTTACGATCTTTGCAAGCAGGTCGAGTCGGACGAGGGTACCTATCGAATTACTTACGCTGACGCGCCTCCGCTTGTATTCGAGATCAGGGGAGGTGAAGGTCTGTCGGCGCTTGTTGGGGAGAGGCACGCGCGTATGCGGCGGGTCTACCTCAAGCTTCTCGCGCCGTCGGCCATGCCAAGATATCGCGACCAGCACATCCTGCCAATCATCAACGAGACAATCGACCGGTTCGCCGACGAAGGAAGTGTCGAGCTCGTGTCGCAGTTTTGCGAGCCGATAACCGGTAAGGTCATGGCAAGCCTGTTCGGACTTCCATGGCAGGACGACGCGCTTCTCAATGACATGGCTGGCTGGCATCGGGACATTGTTGCCTGGATCGGCATGAAGTATTTCGGCGAGGAGTTGACCAGGAAGGCAAAGCTCGCATGCAAGGAATTGAACGCCATCCTGCTGCCCCACATCCTTGAGCGAAGGCACAATCGCGGGAGCGATTTCGTCAGCCTGGTGTGGTCTCAAGCCGAGAAGGATTGCGGCGAGGTCGAAGTGGAGGATGTGCTGGGCGTTGTAAGAGAGCTGGCCCTCGGCGCCGGCGAGAACACCGCCAATGCCACGGCTAACGCCATCTACCTCCTCTTGGCGAACTCTGCCGTGCGCGAGGCGGTCACAAGCGATCAGGACGGCGCCCTCAATGCATTTGTCGAAGAGACGTTCCGGCTCCTAGGGTCGGTTCAATTTCGCTACAGGGTTGCCAATCGCGACGTGTCGCTCGGTGACGCGACAATCAAGAAGGATGATACGATTTGCCTCGTTCACGCGGCGGCAAATCGGGATTCCGATCACTATGGATGCCCGCATATGGTCGATTTGGGACGGCCGCGTCTGACCGATCATCTGGCCTTCAACGTCGGCCCGCGGGTCTGCGTGGGTATGCATCTGGCGCGGCTTGAAGTCCGCGAGAGCCTCAAGGCTCTGATCACACGTTGCCCCGATCTGCGACTCGATCCATCCAAGGAAGCGCCGCGGTTCCTGGATTTTTATCATCGTTATTTTGGTCCCCTGCACACTCTGTTTTGAGGCTGCGATCAGGGAAGTTTGCTGCTCGCTTCGCTGCGAACAGGCCGCGAGACCGGACAATCTCCGCGCCATGCCGAACGGCCGGTGGAACTGGCCGAAGCTCGCGACACGCGAAGCCCAAGCAAGCAAGTCCGGAGTGGAAGCGCCGCGACAGGGTAGGAGACTGCTGCGCGCTGGACTCAATGCTGGCCGGCGCGACTAAGCCGGTTTTCGAGCCAAAGGCTGTAGCGGGAGTGGCCATAGCCGATTGCAAAAGAGATCGGGGCGAGCGTCGAAAACGCTTTCTTGTAGAATCCAAGCCGGTTGGGATCGCTCGCTGCCGCGTTGGCGGCATTGAGAATGTCGATGATACGGATCAAGGCAAAAAGCGAGGTGGCGAGCAGGAAGTCGATCGCCGGGTTGACTAGCCCTGGGATCACCATCCGCAACGCATGGGGCAGGATCACGTGCTGCATCGAGCGCCAGAAACTCAGTCCGAGCGAGGCTGCGGCCTGCTCCTGGCCGATCGGGACCGCCTGCAGACTTCCAATATTCGAGTGTCGGTACGCTTTGGCTAGGGACAGAGGTGAAGTTGTTGCTCGGCTATTTCGCAGCGAGCGATGATCTACCGGAGCTCACGCGAATATCCGATCCCCACACATCCGATTCCACAAAATGACCAGTTCAATCCGATGACTGCGATGATCGGGCCAACAGCCAACGAAGGGCTCTCATGGTCCTGCCTACGAGATAAATGCTCCAGATGATAACCATGTCACACCATAAGCTGCCGCTAAGGCGAAGTCGTCGGTCAGAGCGCGTTGTTTCCCAGCGCAACGTGATCGCTGTGGGGCGCCATCAAGATAATAACTGCAATAAAGCATCGAAGGATTAGCTATCGTTGCATTTCACAAGGCGCTTCCGGAAGTTGCGGGGACAGCGTGTGGTGCTTGCCATTCGGTGCGCTCGCCGCACGGGACGGGCGCTTGGGACTAGATCGGATTCGTCGCATTGCGGTTGTAGATGTCACACACCTACGCGATAACTCAGGCTGGAATACAGCGATGTATCCTTTCACCGTGCTGGAGAAGTGCAACTTCTTTTCGAAGTGGCAGGAATTCTGCGCCCGATTCTGCAAATATCTGCTGATCGCTAACGCGAAACGTAGCGGCCACCGTCGAACGGGTACTGGCCGCAACGGAGGCCATTGATGGGCAATCATGACCTTGTCTCCTGCAACTTGCTCGGACCGACCGCGGTCGGATTTGCGTTGCTTGCCCGAGCCTGCTCGTTTTAGACTTGACTTGACATGACATCGATCCACTTTGTCGACCCGCGGCCTTTACCGTCATTCGCAGCTTACCTGCCAGCCCCCTTGAGAGCGCGGTCGATACAGCCTGCAAGTCACGAGCAGGGACTTGGTAGATCAATGTCTAGCGCTCAGTCTGGCCGCAATTCGTCCGCTGCCTTGATCGGGTTCCTGGTGACGGGATATTGTAACGAGGGGATTGCCTTTCTCAGAACGCAAAATGTTCATGAGCGCAATTGAGATGACGTATGCGGTGCGTCACGTTTCGCTTCCCGGCTAGGATGAACCACTATGCCGATCCGCTCGAGACTGGTGGGTATCTAATTGTGGGACGTAGTCCGTTGCTTCGGCGGAGTTAGGCGCTGTTTGGTACGAAACGTACCATTGTGACGCTAATGTAACACTTTGGTCGGGCGCCTTCGCGTGGCGGTCCGTTTCGCACCGACTTTGTTCCACCTTTCGCAAGGCAATCTGGCAACCTGATTAAAGCAAGCGGCGGAGTCGTCCGCGCTGCCACGTCGCTGGATCTTGTCGGGTGATCTGTCTGCGGTGCCCTGCAAGTCGAGAATGCTTGGGGGCGGAGGTGCCTGGTCTCTCTGGGGAGCGATCAGGCGCTTCGGGGGTGAACATTTTGGAGGACTATCATGAAGGTTACGAAGAGCCTTTTGCTCAGTTCGGCCGTAGGCCTGATCCCCTTCGCGGCGCAGGCCGCGGATATGCCGGTGAAAGCAAAGGCGATCGAGTACGTTAAGGTCTGTTCGCTGTATGGACCGGGCTTCTATTACATCCCAGGTACCGACACGTGTATCAAGCTGGGTGGTTATACGCGTGCCTGGGCGGCGTTCAACACCAATGCCGTCGGGGTCAATCCCGATTCTGGTGCGGGCGGAGCCGCGAACCGCTTCACCAATTATTATACGTACCGCGCCCGTGAGCTCGTCAACATCGATACGCGCACTGCATCGGAGTACGGCACGGTCCGCACCTTCTTTACGGGCGTATTTCAATGGACGACGGGGACCTATAGCGGGCTCGGTAACGGCTCGACCGTCTATCAGTCGATCGGTGGCGTGTCGGCGCCAAACAACGCCAACCCGGGCGCCATTGCTGGCGGTACGGTCGGCGTCTGGAACGCCTTTATTCAGTTTGCCGGCTTCACCTTCGGTAAGGTGGCCTCGCAGTTCGCCACGCCCTGGATGGAATATCCGGGCAACTTCAGCGAATTGCCGGGAAGTACCGGCTTTGACCAGGTCAACCAGGTGGCCTACACTGCTGACTTCGGTCAGGGCATCACCTTCTCCGTATCGGCTGAAGATCAGGTCCAGCACAGCACAACCAACGTCTGGAACGTGAGTGCGGCGAGCGCTGCCGGCCTCGCAACCGGCACTTACGGTGGCAACGACATCGCCGGTACCGTCTCTCCTGACTTCGTCGCAGCGCTTCGCGTCGACCAGTCCTGGGGTCTGTTCCAAGCATCGTTCGCGGCGCATGACAATCATGCAGCCTATTACGGGGGGACTGAGTTGACCGGCCATCCGGACGACAAATGGGGTTGGGCTGCCCAGCTTGGATTGTCCATCAAGAACATCCCGACCGGTCCGGGTGACTCGATCAACTTGACCGCAGTCTACGCCAACGGTGCAAGCCGTTATGTCTTCAACCCCTATATGTTCACTACCTATGCTAGGTACAGCGGGACCAACCTGCCGGGCGCGTATCAGAGCCTCGGAATTGGCGGAATTTCCGACTCTGTGTTCATCGCGGGCTCGGGGCAGGAGTTAACCACGACGTTCGGCGCCAACGGTGCCTATAACCACAACTGGGATGCTTATTGGGCCACCAGTGTGTTCGGCGGCATTGGCGCGGTGCGTTATAATGGCACTGCCAAGGGCTACATCTGCGGTGCGTTCGTAGCGACTCTTGCACTGTCGAGTGGTCTTAACGGCTGCAATCCCGACTTCAACTATGCGATTGTCGGCACAAAAACCACCTGGACGCCGGTCAAGAATCTGACCTTCGGAGCGGAGCTTTCCTACGGCTTGCTGGACCAGAAGTACGCGGGCGGAAGCACCGTGGTCCTGCCGCTGCAATCGGGGATCGGCAAGCCAGCTGGCCTCTACGAGCTGAAGGACCAGGGCAGCTTCGCACTCCAGCTCTGGGCTCAGCGCAACTTTTGAGACTGAGTCAAGCCGGCAATCATGGATATCTCCTGAGTTGACCTCCTGTAGGCCTCCGGCATGCCCGCCGGAGGCCTGCGAGCTGTCAAACTCCCCCTTGCGGTGATGGGCAGCATAGAAGACTGATGCCTTGTCGCGGATCTGCGCCACGAGCAAGACATGAGGGTGGCGAGTACCTGATCGGAACACGGGATTCGGCGAGCGGAAAGCAGCGGCTCCGCCAATTCGAAATGCAAGAGATGCTTCGTATTAGCGTAGGTGAATCGGTCGCGCTTGCCTGGATCGGCCACAGACGATTCGTCGCGCTTGAAGCATTATCGCCAATCCGATCAAGGCGATCGGATCAAATCAGCGGATCCAACCTGGTGGACATGATTCCCTCGGTGCGCTCGTGCTGGTCCGCAGCGCGCCGGGGCAGGATGCATGCTGTAGCGATCTCCTTCAAAGCAAAGACAAACGCCGAAAGCAGAGAGAGGCCATGACTGAAGCAACCAAGAAGATCGCAATGGTGACCGGCGCAGGCACCGGCGTTGGACGTGCGACGTCGTTGGCTCTGATGGGAGCCGGCTTTACAGTCGTTCTCGTCGGCCGTCGCCCGGAGATGTTGGAGGAAACGCAAAAGCTCGGCCAGCATCTCGGCCAAAGTCTGGTCGTGACCGCGGACATGGCAAGCCCGGACTCGATCGCCGCGCTGTTCGAGCGAGTGAAAGCGACCTATGGCCGGCTTGACGTGCTCTTCAACAATGCCGGCGTGAGTGCCCCGCCGGTGAATTTCGAGGATCTGCCGCTTTCGCAGTGGCAGGCCGCGGTGAATACCAACCTCACCGGTCCCTTCCTTTGTACCCAGCACGCCTTCCGCATCATGAAGGACCAGACGCCGCGCGGGGGCCGTATCATCAATAACGGCTCGATCTCCGCGCACGCGCCGCGGCCGTTTTCCTCGGCCTACACTGCGACCAAGCACGCCATCACCGGCCTCACCAAAGCTTCCAACCTGGACGGCCGCATGTATGATATCGCGGTCGGGCAGATCGACATCGGCAATGCCGCAACCACGATGACCGAGCCCATGCTCGATGGCGTCTTGCAGCCCGACGGCCGCAAGGTCCCCGAGCCGCGCATGGATACGAAGCTGGTTGGAGACGCCGTGGTCTATATGGCGACGCTGCCGCTGGAGGCTAACGTGCTGTTCATGACGGTGATGGCAACCAAGATGCCGTTCGTCGGACGAGGCTAGTTAAGACTGCGACGACGGCTCGCCTTGCGGCGTCGGTGGCGCGCGCGTCAAGGTATCTCAAGACGCACAACTAAACATTCGCGGCAACACGCCAGTTTGAGTGGCATCGACTCTGTCGAAGTATTAAGCAGCAGCAAGACTGCGAGGCAGGAGCCGACATGACCAAGCCGCGGGCCTCTAGCGTAGACGGGGTTACCGCGCCGTTACGTTTCCCGGTGTTCCGTCGGATCTGGCTGGCAAGCCTGTTGTCGAACCTCGGCACTCTGATTCAGGGCATCGGGGCTGCATGGGCGATGACGCAAATGACACCGTCAGCCGACAAGGTCGCGCTGGTGCAGACGGCCCTGATGCTCCCGGTCATGCTGATTTCGATGCCGGCCGGGGCGATCGCCGACATGTACGACCGCCGCGTGGTCGCGCTGAGCGCGCTTGCCATAGCGCTCGCCGGGGCCACGACATTGACGACACTCGCCTGGGCGGGGCTCACCACGCCAACGCTGTTGCTGGCGTTATGCTTTGTCGTCGGCAGTGGTACGGCGCTGCTGGGACCTGCGTGGCAGTCATCGGTCGCGGAGCAGGCGCCATCGGAAGCGCTGCCGGCGGCAATCGCGCTCAATGGCATCAGCTACAACATCGCGCGCAGCGTTGGGCCCGCCATCGGCGGTATTGTGGTCGCGTCCGCCGGCGCCGCGGCAGCATTCGCGCTGAATGCCCTGCTCTGTTTGCCGCTGATGGTCGCGCTATTCCTGTGGAAACGCATCGCCCAACCATCGCGCCTGCCGCCTGAACGGCTGGGCCGCGCCATCGTTTCCGGCGTGCGGTATATTGCCAATTCACCGCCGATCAAGATCGTGCTGGCGCGTGCCGCGGTCACCGGAATTATCACGAGCGCGGTCATCGCGCTGATGCCGCTGGTCGTACGCGATCTTTTGCAAGCGGGAGCGCAGACCTACGGCATGCTTCTTGGCGTTTTTGGAATCGGAGCGATTCTCGGCGCGCTCAGCTTCGCACAGATTCGCAAGCGCATGAGCGGCGAGGCGGCAATCCGTGCTTGCAGCCTTGCGATGGGTGGGGCGATTGCCGGCCTCGCGCTGAGTCGTCAGCCGGTATTGACCGCCGCCGCGCTCATGCTCGCGGGCGCTATGTGGACGATGGCCTGGACGCTGTTCAATGTCGGAGTGCAGCTCTCGGCGCCCCGCTGGGTTGCCGGCCGCTCGATCGCGGCCTATCAGGCTGCGAGCTCGGGTGGAATCGCTATCGGCAGTTGGGGCTGGGGCCATCTGACCGATGTCGCCGGTGTCGAAATGGCGCTGGTGGTCGCGGCTGCCTTAATGTTCGTCTCGCCGCTTATTGGATTCTGGCTGCGGATGCCGCCCGTCGGAGCGCGAGGTGAGGAGCCCGAAATCCTGGATGATCCCAAAGTACGGCTGCATCTGACCGGACGCAGCGGACCCCTGGTGGTGGAAGTCGAATATCGCGTGGCGCAGGAGCAGGCACGGGCTTTTCATAACATCATGCAGGACGTGCAGCTGTTCCGGAAGCGCAACGGCGCTTACGGCTGGTCGATCGCGCGCGACATTGCCGATCCCGAGATATGGATCGAGCGATATCACTGCCCGACCTGGCTCGACTATTTGCGCCAGCGCAACCGCTCCACCCAGTCGGAGCGTGCGATGGAGAAGCAGGCGATCGCTTTCCATATCGGTTCTGATCCAGTGCGCGTCCGCCGCATGCTCGAGCGGCCGTTTGGCTCGGTGCCGTGAAGACGATACGCCGGACCGTGCCGCGGCTGATGTGGTGACGATCGCCTCAGGCGCAGGCGGAGGCCAGTAGGGGTTCTTGGACGACGTCAGCGAAATCGCCGACCAAGCTAAGGTTATCGCGCTGCGATCCTACGCATGTCCCTTGGGATGGCCCGACTGACCGCCGCGCAATCGCTGCACGTGACAACCAGGACGGTTGAGGGTGTCACTGGACTGCTGGCGCCGCCGTCGGAATTGCTCGATCCATCGCCGCATAACCATTGGAAATGAGCATGTAACAGCAACACGCCCGCTGCTCGAGGTGCTTGCGGTCATCGATTTGCAGGATGCGGCGTGCCTTGCGAATCAAAGCTTTGCTCTCGAAGTTGTTGAGCGTCTCCGTGACCCCGGCGCGTCGCAGTCCCAGGACCGAGGAAAGGTAATCATGAGTGGTTGGCAGGACATGAGAGCCGCTCGCATCACTCGCCAAACAGAGCCAGGATGCAATCCGTTTGCGGCGATCATGCCGAACGCCGCACAAGGCCATCTGGGCACAATGCAAGCTTAGCGCCTGCACGTAGCCTGAGAGCTGCTCGCGGATGTCAGGACGCTCATCCATGAGCTTGCGTAGATCCTCGACACGAATTCTGTGCGCGCTCCCGGGAAACAGCACGACGGCTTGATGTGTCGAGCAATGTCCGCCGAGCAGGAATGAAGCGCCAACCGCACCGCGAAAGCCGATCAGCGCTGTTTCAAGCAAGCTTCCCTCAGCGACAATTCTCAGCGAGACAAGGCCCGATTCAATGAAGTGAATGTACTCGAGGGGCTTCTTCGACTCTTGTAGAACCTGACGTTCTCTAAGCAGGACCGGCTCGAGAAACGGCCCTATCGCAGCGAGATCCGGAAGAGAGAGCCGCGCCAAAATGGTGTTCTTGATAAATGTCTGCGGGCGCACGTGTCGTTCCTGATCGCTCTTCCGTGTTAACGCAATCGTTTTGCGAGCCATGGAACTCAGCTCGCTAGAAGCTTGAGCTGTTCCGATGCGAGGCGCGCGCTAGGCAGCACTTCGATCGGCATTGCGAAAACGAGTTTGGTGCTCATCGCCGGCCTCCAACGAGACCCATTTCGGCCGCCTGACTGGATCGAGGCATTCTCCGGTGTGCGTCCTCGCCCCGAACGGTCTCATCCGAAATTGCAGTTTCGAGGATAAGCATGCATCGTGTCTACATATTTGTATTGACATATTAGTATCTACATATTAGCACCTACATCTAAGTATCTACAAGAGCCCGTCGCTGATGCGACGCGAAGAGGTGGGAACCGAGGATGATGGCTCGCTACGTCGCAGTGGCCGACGAGTTGAGGGCTCAGATCGAGGGGCTGGGCTTCAATTCGCTGTTGCCCAGCGAGGATCAGCTTGCTCGCCGTTTCAATGTCAGCAGGGTCACCATCCGGCGTGCACTTGCCGTGCTGGAGGGGAGTGGATTGGTCGACCGGCAGCGTGGCCGGGGGACGATCGTCAACCCGCCCAGGGTGGTGCGCTCGCTGATGCCCTTGTTGCCGATTGAACAGGATTTCGAGCGACAAGGGATCAAGATGCGCTCCGAGATATTGTCGGTAGAGCGTGCTGCCCAAGCTCCCGATCACGTGCTGGAAAGGCTGCCGCGCGCGCGTTTGGATAAGATCTCGGTCGTCACCCTGCTTCGCAGCGTCGAGGACAGAGTGATCTCTTTTGATCGTCGGTACGTCCCGGATTCAATCGTCGATGAAGTCGACCTGAGCAGGATTGGTACTGTCCCTGCCGGAAGGTTGTTCGGCGGCCACGCAAGACTGCCTATCACTGAACACAAGATGGAATTGGAGTTTGCACCGGCTTCGCTGGATGACGCGAAGATCCTGGGCGTGACTCCGGGCACCATGATCGTGGTCAGCTCCGGTACCGACTACATGCAGAACGGTGAGTCATATGCCTTCACAGCGATGCACTATCGCATCGATCGCGTGAAGTTCTCCTATGCGTCCCGGTACTCGCCGAGTGAATCGGATCTCCAGATAGAAAGGGAAGGGGTATGAACAGCGCGCAGGCAAGCTTGCTGGCCAACACGCGAGCCGATTTCGAGCGCGCCTCGACGATGCCGGGGTTCTGTTACACGTCTGCCGAGTGGTACGAGCGGGAGGTTGAGAGCATCTTCACCAAGGAGTGGATCTGCGTTGGGCGCGAGGAGCAGGTCCCCAATCCCGGCGATTATTTCCGCTTCGACATTGTCGGCGAGCCGCTCGTTGTCGTGCGGGACGGTAAGGGCATCGTCCGTGTCCATAGCGCGGTATGCCGGCATCGTGGGGCCGTCCTCGGGCGCGGCAAAGGCAAGTGCCGTACTTTCATCTGCCCGTATCATAGCTGGACCTACGCTCTATCCGGCGAGTTGGTTTCGGTTCCCGGCTCGCCTGACCCGATGGATCACGCGGCCGGTTTTGATCCGAAGAACTATGGGTTGATCTCGCATCGCACGGAGCTCTGGGGGGGCTTCATCTTCGTCAACTTCGATCGTGACGCCAAGCCGTTGCTCGAATGGCTGGGCGATCTGCCGGAATTGGTCAGGAACTACGGGCTGGCGAACATGCGGCTAACCCACAGCCACGTGAAGACCATCGAGTGCAATTGGAAAATCTATTTTGAAAACTCGATG
Source organism: Bradyrhizobium sp. CCBAU 53421 (assembly GCF_015291625.1). NCBI lineage: Bacteria > Pseudomonadati > Pseudomonadota > Alphaproteobacteria > Hyphomicrobiales > Nitrobacteraceae > Bradyrhizobium > Bradyrhizobium sp. CCBAU 53421. The sequence goes on along the minus strand of NZ_CP030047.1, from coordinate 7,957,921 downwards.
GAGAATTATCATGTTGCCACAGTGCACACGAAACACCTTGTCGGCAAGGCGACGGTAGCGGAATTTCCAAAAACAACCGGGCCTTATTTTCCCCTCTTTGTCCCTGCGGGCATCACCGCCTTCTCGGACTTGCCGGTGATCGAGACCTTATCGGAGCGCGAGGCAAGCGGCACCTATCATTTGCTAGTTCAGCCTAATCTGCAATTGATCCTGACCTCGAGCTATCTCTACTACCGCCAGTATCTGCCACAAGGACCCAACAAACTTGCGCTCGTCCACAATTGGTGTTTCCCGGAAAACACGACCAAGCGACCAGGTTTTGCCGAGGTGGCGGCGAGCTATTACGAGCGGTATGAGGCTGTGCTGCAGGAAGACATGGATGTGGCGCCACTTGTGCAGCAGGGGCAGCGATCGCGTTTTTGCACGCCGGGTCGTTATGCGGACGAGGAAATCCTCATCCATCGCTTCGCGAACTACGTGATCGACAAGGTGAACGCAAAGTAGCGACAGAGCCGTGCCGGTCGGCGTCAATTTAGATGCACGAGCAGATCACGGTACAAGCGGCCGATAAGTAGCATCTCTGGGAGTAATCTTTAATGAACAGCAACGCATCGCGTCGTCTAGTCGTGAATATCGCCAACATCACGGCTGTGCCGCAAATCTATTGGGTTACTCCGGACCGCTTGAGTGCCGCTCTGAAAAAGCACGAGGGGCTGACCGATCTAGCGGAATTTCGCGTCGGCACCGACTATGACGATATAAATGACATCGTGGAGAATACCGACATTTTATTTACGTCACTGATGGGGTTGACGTTTCCGCTCAAGCGCCTCTCGGCCGCCTCGAAGCTCAAATATGTCCATTACATCGGTTCTGGCATCGACCACTTGCTGCCGCTCGACTGGATGCCGGCGGGGGCGGTGATGACCAAGAGTCTGGGCGCCCATATGCCGGTCGCCGCCGAATATGGGCTCACGACGCTGCTTATGCTCAACAACAAGATGCCCTGGTATGTCACAAATCAGCGTAACCATAGTTGGGAACGGAAATTCATTTCAACTGTTCAGGGCAAAACCGTTGCAGTCATCGGCGTGGGAGCCATTGGGGGTGCTGTTGCGGGGTTGGCGAAGAAGCTCGGCTTCAAGGTCCTTGGAGTTCGCCGCTCCGGCGAGCCGCACCAGAATGTGGACGAGATGTTCGGACCGGAGGCGCTCCACAAGGTGCTAGCTCGCGCCGACTTCGTGTTCCTTAGCGCAGCCCTGACCGACGCGACGCGAAAGCTGATCGGACGGAAGGAGTTCGACAGCATGAAGCCTGGCGCCGGATTTTCCTCCATCTCGCGCGGCCAGGTGCTCGACTGGGATGCGCTTCGTGCCAAGCTATCGGACAGCCATTTGAGCGGTGCGATCGTCAACGGATATGAAGCGGAGCCGGTCCCGTCGGAGTCCCCGCTCTGGGATACGCCCAACCTGCTGTTGACGCCGCATATCGGTACGCAGGACGATAACAATTACATCGTCCGGTGCCTTGATATTCTCTGCAACAATATCAAGCGTTATGTTGCTGGACAGCCCCTGCTTCACCAGGTGCAGCCGGAGCGTGGATACTAGGAATGGCGTGCCCCGGTTAGCGCTCGACGATCGTTAACCGGATAGCTCGGTGCGAGTGCTGATCTCTATGCACCGGGTGAATGCTGCGCGAGCACGTGATTGCCAGCAGACGACTCTTTAGGCGTCTCGCGGGTCGTCAGCGTTAGCGCGGTTTGGGAAGGAAGGCCGCGTGCCGGCGCGGTCTTGACGAGCCGCCGGCCGAGCCCTCCAGAGGAATGCCAGGGCACGACCAGCAAAGCCGTGTGCGAGAGCGCAAGGTAGGCGGTTCGTATATCTGCGATCTGAAGACGGGAAACGTTACGGCGCCACGGTCCTGCTGTGGCCATAGGCACTTAGCTTCAAGGATCGAGCGCGATGGGACTCGAAGAAGATGTAACCAGCCGTGATGGGCTTCTCGCCTCTCTTCGGGACGTGAGTGAAAAGCAGTTCATGCTGGTGCGCAATCTGGTGAAGCCAGTAGAAGCTGCTCTTGGCCAAGCTGGGCTTGACGTCATCGACCGCGGATTTCGCCAGTTCGGTGAGTGGCGGGGCGAGAATCTGCGCATAGCGCCGTCGGCGATCGCAGGAAATCAGAATGCCCGGGCAATTCTGCAGAACTGGGACAGCGGCGACCTTGTCCTGGGGACACTTGATGGATCGAACGAGATATCAGGCGGCTTACTGCAGGCGAGCATCACGATGCCGGCCATGCTCGGCTCAGAGCAGTTTTTGGGTGCTGGCAACGAACACCTGCTGCGCCACTACTGGGCTGAAACGATGTCCGGAATCGCGGCAGGTTTTAGCGATGGCTGCACGATCAGAAGCGATGCTCCCGATATCTTCGGTCCCTGGACGATCACGGTCGAGTTCCTGGCGTCACATGCAAAAGGACGCGTGCGGAGCGAGGGGATCGACACAGAAATTCTGTCGGATCCGGAACGTGCGCTGCCCTTGATCCGGCGCAGCTCGCGCAACGCCGGCGCACTCTACATGTTCGTTGCCCGCGAAGTCATCCGTAACTACGACGCGGCCGGTGAACAGCTCGTTCGCGAAGGTGTCCGCGGCTTCGGGCGCGAACGCGGGTTGGCGCTGCGCGAAAAGCACCTTCGAGAAGGCCGCGAACTCAACATGAAGACGCTGATGCTTGATTGGGACGGCCCGCTTGTCTCCACGTGGGTCTTCAAGGATGAGGGCTTTTTGTCAGAGGGGACCTGGCACCAGGACTGCATCTATTGTCCGTATGCTGACGTGTGGACTCAATTTGGAAACGAGGGCATGGACTTGGGATATCTGTACGACGTTGAGCTGCACACGACCTTGTACCAAACTTACCACCCCCAAGCCCTGGTCCGCTGGGAATCCCTCAAGACGAGAGGCGATCATGTGTGCAGATTTCGCTTCTCGATTCCCGAACTCGTCGGCCCTGAAGACCCGCAATTCAGTATGAAGAAACGTGCGGTAGGCGACTAGGTCGTTTGCGACCGCGTGGAGGAAAGGATTTCGTCGGTGGAGCTCAAGGTAAGAGTAACGCAACGCAAAGCCCGCAGCGAAGCGGAAGATGCTTTGGTTTTCGTCCGAAGAGACGATCTCGCCGCCGGCGAGCTAAAGGTCGAAATAGCATCGATATTCTCTGGCGACTGGCTGGCCCGACGCGACGGCGTCGCAGCGCGTGCGCGCGCCGGCGAGTGCCAAGCGGAAGCCGAAGCCACGCCGTGCGGTCGAGCCACAGCGCGTCAGGATCGATCGGAAGGTCAAATAGTCAAGAGGACGGCGGGTGGTACGGAGTTGGTGAACGATTTGGATCGTTTCGACCCCGTTAGGCACTGGGCGGGATTGAAGGTGAGAAGTCATGACGGCTGAACCCAATGAACTTTTGCAGGTTCAAGTTGCGGACGTCCGTGCCGAGGCAGAGAGAGTTCGGTCCTATGTCCTGAAAGGCACGAAAGATGGTTTGCCGGGATTCTCGCCGGGCGCCCATATCGATGTTCATCTGCCTTCTGGTCTGATCAGGCAGTATTCCCTGATCGGAGGAATCGAAGCTCCCAACTCATACCATATCGCGGTGTTGCGCGAGCTCAATGGACGCGGCGGATCGATCGAATTTCACGACCGTATCGAATGCGGATCGGTGCTTGAGATCTCGCAACCGCGCAATAATTTTCCGCTCGCGACGTCGGCGAAACGGCACGTGCTGATTGCCGGTGGTATCGGAATCACTCCGATACTCTCGATGGTTCGTGCGCTGACTGAACAAGGCGCGCTCTGGCATCTGCATTACTGCATCAAGGACACAACGAGCGGGGCGTTCCTGGGGCTGCTCGCCAAGCAGCCCTTTGCAGCGCGTACGACGCTCCACATCGATGGAGGTGATCCAAGCCGCGGAATGCAGGTCGAACGCATTGCAGAGGCCGAGAAGGGCGATGGCGCGCATGTCTATTGCTGTGGCCCCTCCGGGCTCATGAAGAGAGTGGAGGGTGCGTTTCAGGATTGGCCCAAGGAGTGTGTCCATTTTGAGAGCTTCACTGCCGCTGTAACGACTGGCGACGACAAGCCCTTTGAGGTCGAGATCGCCAGCAGCGGCGCGGTCATTGCCGTGGCGGCGAATGAGACGATACTCGCAGCGTTGCGCCGGCATGGTCTGGATCCGCCGTTTCTGTGTACGCAGGGCGTATGTGGCACCTGTGTCGTTGATCTGCTGGAGGGAGTCGCCGATCACCGCGACTCGGTCCTGTTCGAAACCGAGCAATCAACGAAAATCGTTACGTGCTGCTCTCGGGCGATCACGGCACGGCTAAAGCTCGGACTGTAGGGACACGCTGCAAGGAACTTTTTGAGAAAACATTAACGAGGAAGGGGAATGTCATGTCTGGGATACAGAACCGCTTGCTGCTTGCCGCCGTGCTCGCGTCAACTTTTGCTGCGAGCCCTGCCTTCGCCGAAATCGATAACGCGCTGCTGGCCTCGATCCACAAGGCGGGCGACGTCAAGGTCGCGATGGCCTCGCAGCCCCCTTATATGCTGATTTCACCGAGCGGCGAGGCGCAGGGCACCGTTCTAGAAATCGAGAACATGATTCTCAAGGAGTTGGGCTTGCCGATGATCAAGCCCCAGCTCACCGCATGGAGTGCCATGATCCCCGCGCTTCAGGGCCGGCAGGTGGACTTCGTTGCCGATCTTGCGCCGACCGAAGAACGCTGCAAAGCAGTCCTATTCACCGCGCCCATCTACGTCTACCGAGTCGCGCTGTATGTGCGATCGGGCAACCCGAAGCGCCTGACCGGTATCGCCCATCTTGCGCAAAATCCGGACATCAAGGTTGCGATGATCGATGGGTCGGCTCAAGGAGCCTATGCGCTCAAAAACGGAGTGAAGCAGGAGCAGGTCGTGCGTGTCCCTGACGTTCAGGCCGGCGTTGCAACGGTGCTCAACGGACGAGCGGATACATACGTAGAAAGCACGACGGCGGTCAATCATCCCGAGAAGATGGGGCTCGAGCTCGTCGTGGACGAGCAGGCTCCTGTATCAGGTGCCTCAGCAGCATTTCGCAAGGAAGACGTAAGCTTCCGCGATGCTTTCGACGAGAAGAGGATGGCACTGGTCAAGAGCGGGGTGGTTCAAAAGCTTTACGACAAATACGGACTATCAGGCGGCGATGCCCAAGCTCAGATGCTCGCCAAGGTGAGCAAAGCCCGCGATCTCGTTCCAAGCTGCCAGTAGGCTGCGACCGCCATGAGCGAGGTCTTGGAGTACTGGCCTGCCTTCCTGCAGGGATTATGGGTCACCGCGTGGATCGCGGCGACCACGATCCTAGGCGGCGCAGTCGGCGCCGTTCTGCTCGGTGCGTTGAGGCTGTCCAAAACGGCCGCGATCCGGGCAGCCGCGATGCTCTTTACGGAGCTTATCCGCGGCCCTTCGGCTATCGTGCTGCTGTTTTGGGTGTTCTACGCGCTTCCTCTCATTCCGGGGATGCCGCGCTTTGGACCCCAGGCAGCTGCGATCCTGGTGTTGACGCTCGATGGGGCCGTGTACGGTGCTGAGATCGTGCGTGCCGGCATCGAGACCGTGCATCGCGGCCAGTTTGACGCATGCCACGCGCTCGGCTTGAGTAAATTCAACAGTTTCACAAGGGTCGTGCTTCCTCAGGCCCTCTCGCAGATTGTGCCGGCGTTCGGCAGTCTGGCGAGGGACATGGTCAAATGGACCGCAATCGTCAGCTTTGTCGGTGTGCAGGATATTCTCTATGTTGCAAACTACGTTCGAGGCCAGACCTTCAAGACGGCAATCGTGTTTGCTCTGCTTGCCGCAACCTATTGGATCCTGTGCCTCATATGCGCCACCGCCTTTCGTCTGCTTGAGCGGGCACTGCCACTGAACCGTGCGTTGCGGGCGGCGCAAGCCCCGACGCGAGTCGTGCCCGGCCTGGACGCCCTTGAAGGAGCTGCCTCGTGACTTGGGATTGGCAGTACGTACAGCAGATCATGCCGAGCCTGATGATCGGCATCTGGTATACCATTCTTGTGACAATTGCGAGTTCGGCCATTGCCCTGGTCGGCGGTCTGTTGCTCGCAATTCTCGAGAGTGTGAGTACCACGCTCGGCAGGACATTTGTGCGGTTTTGGCTGGAATTCTTCCGCGGCGTGCCAGTCCTGGTTCTGCTTTACTTCAGCTTTTATGTCTTGCCGGAAATCGGGGTCACGATGCCGGCGCTGCCGATCGGCATCGGCGTGTTGGGGATCGTCTACGCCGCGTTCTGCTCGGAGGTGTATCGCGGTAGCTTGATCACGATTCCCGGCGAATTGCGCGATGCGTGTGTGGCGCTGAATTTGAGCCGCTTTGCTATGTGGCAGCGCGTCTTGATCCCGTTAATGGTGACGCGGTCGATCCCCGCCCTGCTCAATTACGTTCTCAGCCTGTTTCGGCTCACCGCTTGGCTGTTCGCAATAGGTGTTCCTGTCCTCATGTTTCAAGCTGATGTCGTGGCAGAACAAAGCTACCGCTACCTTGAGCCCTACACCCTGACAGGATTGATCTATGTGGCCATGAATTTGCCGTTCCTCTACGTCCTCTACAGATTCAAGGTCCGCCATGCATAACATCACCCAATTCAATCCATCGGGACCGCTCGCAAGCCAGGACTCTGCCGCAGCCCCGAGCAAGACACCGGCTCAATCCAAGGCTCAGTCATCCATGAGCAACGCGGAGCAGTTCCCGTGGGCCATCGAGTTCGACAAGGTCTGCAAATCGTTTGGATCCCATCGAGTGCTCGTGGACCTCGATCTGAAAGTGCGGCCCGGCGAGAAGGTTACGCTGATTGGTCCGAGTGGATCAGGCAAAACCACTGTTCTTCGCCTCGCCATGACGCTCGGAAAGCCGACCAGCGGGGACATCAGGATTCTTGGAGAGAGCATTCTGTTTGATGCGCACGGCAAGCCACTCTCTAGTGCCCAGGAAGCGCGTATCCGTCGCCGTTGCGGGATGGTGTTCCAGCAATTCAACTTGTTCCCACATCTGACCGTACTGCAGAATCTCATTCTGGCCCCAACGACAGTCCTCGGCCATTCCAAAGAACAGGCAGAGCAGAGCGCGCTAGAATATCTGCAGAAGGTGGGGCTGGCAGACAAGGTGCGATCATATCCCGCCCAACTTTCCGGAGGTCAGCAGCAACGCATTGCGATTGCTCGGGCGCTCATCCTCAAGCCCGAGATACTGTTGCTGGATGAAATTACCTCGGCGCTGGACCCGGAATTGGCCGGCGAAGTTCTCGATGTCGTGCGCGGTGTCGCGCAGGAATCGAACGTGTCGATCCTCATCGTCACGCATGAGATGCGCTTTGCCCGGGAGGTATCTGATCGCATTATCGTCTTCGATCGCGGTCGTATCATAGAGCAGGGACCGCCCAACAAGATCTTCAGCAACCCCGAGTCGGACCGCACGCGCGCATTCCTGCATTCTGTGCTGGACCACTGAACGGCGGTTCGCTTGGGATTACGCTGATCGCGGCGCGTGCGTGGCGTTCCCGCGCGCCAAATGATTGCGCCCGATTGGGCGAGGAGTGGAAGCATGACACTGTGTAGCGTCGAGCTCGCGAGGAAGTTGATCCAGTTTCCCTCGCTGAACCCGCCAGGTGACGAAAGAGCCTGCATCGAGTTCTTGGCGGAGTTGCTATCGCGCGCAGGCCTTGAAGTCGAAACCCATGACTTCGTCCCGGGACGGCCGTCGATCGTCGCGCGATTGCGCGGCGACAGCGACCTAGCGCCCTTGGTGTTTTCGGGACATGTCGATGTCGTTGCGCTCGGAGACAAGCCTTGGACGGTACCGCCGTTCGCAGCGGAAATTCGCGACGGCAAGCTCTTTGGACGCGGAGCCAGCGACATGAAGGGGGGCGTCGCGGCGTTCGTGGCCGCGACGATCGCCGAGAGTAAAGGCAAGGTGCCGCTCAAGCGTGGCATCACCCTGGTGATTACGGCGGCAGAGGAAACCGGATGCGAGGGCGCATTCCACCTTGCTAAAAGGGGCGTGCTTGGATCGGCCGAGCTGCTGATCGTCGCCGAACCGACCTCAAATTTGCCGATCATCGCCCACAAGGGTTCGCTGCGCGTGCGTATCACCGCCAAGGGCAAGACCGTTCATTCCTCAATGCCGGAACTAGGTGACAACGCGATATACACCATCGCTGAATGGATACGCCGCATCGAAGCCCACAAGTTCCCAATCGAGCCGCATCCACTGCTCGGCCATGTCACGAGTTCTGTGACCACCGTGTCCGGCGGTCAAAGCATCAATTCCGTTCCTGACGCCGCCTGCTTCACGGTGGATTTTCGTACCATTCCGGCCTACGGGCACCCCGAGCTGCTCGCCGACATTCAGCGGCTGTGCGGAGACGAGGCAAGGATCGAAGTCATCACGGACTTCAAGGGATTTGCAACCGAGCCGGACGATCCGAGCATTCTGCCGCTGATCCAGATACTGGAGTCACGCTCGCGGACGGCGCCCAAGCCAGCCGGTGCCCCCTATTTCACCGATGCCTCGGCGCTCGTGCCCGGCTTCAACGATGTCGCGACGGTTGTGATCGGGCCTGGCGAAGCTGCGCAATGCCATCGGACCGACGAGTTCTGCCATGTCAGCAAAATCGAGGATGCGTTCGAGATCTACTCGTCACTGATCCGCCGATTGTGCGGCTGACGGGCGCGAAGGCGCCCTCCGGCGCAAGGACCATGTTCCATATGGAATTCGAACTGTTCGTGCATGAGGATATCCGTTGATCAGCGTCTTCGACATCTTCAAAATCGGGATCGGTCCATCGTCTTCCCATACGGTTGGTCCGATGAGGGCGGCGCACGACTTCGTGCGGTCGCTTTCGCGCAGCGCATGCGTCGGCAGAGTTCGAAGGTTGCAGGTGCGTCTGCTCGGTTCCCTAGCCTGGACGGGCAGGGGGCATGGAACGGACAAGGCCGTCGTGCTGGGACTGCTGGGCCAGTTGCCCAGCTCGGTCGATCCCGCACGGATCGATCGAATGCTGACCGAAGTTCGCAACGAGAAGTCGATCAAGATTTGCGAGGCGTTCCGGGCTTCGTTCGATCCGGATCTCGACATCGTCTTCGATGTCGCCCGCGAGGCCAAACATCACCCCAACACCTTGCTATTCTGTGCCCTCGACGGCGATGGCGAGCGGGTCGTCGAGGAGGCCTGGTGTTCGATCGGCGGAGGATTTGTCTGCAGGGAAGACGACATCGCGCAAACCTCGCCATCCCAGCCTACAGGGATCACCGCGCCCTTCGACTTCAGAAGCGGCGAAGATCTGCTCAAGTTCGGCCTCGAACGCAAGCTGAGCATTGCCGAGATGGTGATGGCAAATGAATGCAGCATCCGCTCCAAAGAGGAGGTGGAGTATCATCTCGATCAAATCACCGCCGCGATGATGGGCTGTATCGACCGGGGATTGAGCATAGAAGGAGAGCTTCCAGGCGGACTGAAGGTCAAGCGCAGGGCGAAATCGATCTTCGATCAGCTCGAGGCCTCGGCCAGATCGAACATGCGTTCTCCCCATGAAGTGATGGATTGGGTCAGCCTTTACGCGATCGCTGTCAACGAAGAGAACGCGGCCGGCGGACGCGTCGTCACCGCTCCGACCAACGGCGCGGCGGGAGTAGTCCCTGCGACGCTCCGCTACTATCGCGACCATTGCCCGACAAGTTCGGCGGACGGTATGCGGACGTTTCTGCTCACTGCGGCTGCGATCGGTGCTCTGTTCAAGATGAACGCGTCGATTTCGGGGGCGGAGGTCGGCTGCCAGGGAGAGGTTGGAGTAGCGTGTTCGATGGCGGCGGCTGGCCTCGCTGCGGTGCTCGGAGGAGACAATGCGCAAATCGAGAACGCGGCCGAGATCGGCATGGAGCATCATCTCGGCATGACCTGCGATCCGGTGGGAGGATTGGTTCAGGTGCCCTGTATTGAACGCAATGCCTTCGGAGCGGTCAGTGCGGTCAACGCCGCCTCCCTGGCGCTCAGAGGCGATGGAAGGCATATCGTGTCGCTCGACGTCGTGATCCGGACCATGCGCGATACCGGCCGCGATATGCAATCGAAATACAAAGAGACGTCATTGGGCGGATTGGCGGTCAATCTCCCCGAGTGTTGAAGGAAAGCCATTGATGAACGCGATCTTGAACCGGAAATTCTTTTCAAGCCGTCTCAGCGATACCGATCCTGAAATTGCCTCGATCGTGAGCGGCGAACTTGCCCGGCAACAGCACGAAGTCGAGCTGATCGCCTCCGAGAACATCGTCTCTCGCGCTGTGCTCGATGCCCAAGGGTCAGTGCTGACCAACAAATACGCCGAAGGATATCCCGGCAAGCGCTACTACGCCGGTTGCGCGCGGGTCGATGAAGCAGAGCAACTGGCGATCGACCGGGCAAAGCAGCTTTTCGACTGCGCTCACGCCAACGTGCAGCCGAACTCGGGTTCGCAGGCCAATCAGGGCGTTTTCTTCGCACTCATGAAGCCGGGTGAGACATTCATGGGTCTGAACTTGGCCGCCGGGGGCCATCTGACGCACGGCTCTCCGGTTAATCTGTCGGGAAAATGGTTCAATGTCGTACCGTATTCCGTGACAAGAGAAGATCAAACGATCGATATGGACGAGGTCGAGGCTTTGGCCCACCAGCATCGTCCGAAGATTATCGTTGCCGGTGGATCAGCCTATTCCAGGTTCTGGAATTTCGAGCGGTTTCGCGCCATCGCCGAAGCCGTAGGAGCCTACCTGATGGTGGATATGGCGCATTTTGCCGGCTTGGTTGCCGGCGGCGTTCATCCCTCGCCATTTCCACACGCCCATGTGGTGACCACGACCACGCACAAGACACTTCGCGGTCCGCGCGGAGGCATGATCCTGACCAACGACGACGAGCTTGCCAAGCAGATCAACTCGTCGATTTTCCCCGGGATCCAGGGTGGACCCCTGATGCATGTCATCGCCGCAAAAGCGGTGGCGTTCGGGGAGGCTCTTCGACCGGAATTTAGGGAATATTCCCAGTCGGTGGTCAGCAATGCGAAGAGGCTGGCTGAAACGCTCGCGTCGAGAGGATTTGCGATCGTCTCCGGCCGAACTGACAATCATCTTTTGCTCGTCGATCTCCGCAGCAAGCGGTTAACCGGCAAAGCGGCTGAAGCGGCTCTCGTTGGCGCGAACATCATCTGCAACAAGAACGGCGTCCCCTTTGACACCGAAAAGCCGTTCATTACGTCCGGAATCCGATTAGGGTCCCAGGCAGCGACAACCCGCGGCTTCGGACGATTCGAATTCGAGGTGATCGGGGAAATGATCGCGGATCTTCTGGAGGCCCTCATGAAAGGCGACGATCTCGCGCTTGAGAAGGCTCAATCCAGCGTCAAGCAGCGGGTGCGCTCGCTGACCGCCGCTTTTCCCATTTACGACAATGGACACGTCTAGCTGATAATTCGGTCTTCAATCACGATTGAGCGGGCGAAGAAGGGCGTCGGTATCGCCGGCGTCGCCACTGTCGCTCCGCTCAGTTCGGGGAGGGTGTCCCGCCACATATTTGCAGATCCGGTGAAAGAAAATCGTGACGTCGTCTGCAGGCGATGACCGCTCTTCCACACGTTGTCGAGTTGATCGACCATGAGCTGGTGAGTGGAGAAGCGTTTCTTGGACACGATGTGGAGATTGACGGCATGCACCGAAACGTTCAGCTTGATCTTGCTGCGCTCGAACACGTACGGTCACGGAGAAGAACGGAGAAGGGCTTCTGACAAGGACGGCACTTGAAGACGCCTGGGCGTGTGGACTGCCGAGGACAAACGGCGTGTGCTGCATTTTTTGCTCGCGAACTCGACTTGGAGCGACGGTCAATTGCGAGGCACCTTCCAACCCTTTAATTTGATTGCAGAAACGTCCTGAACGCAGCCGCATGATGATGGAGATGGAGAGCCGAATTCGTCTAGGCGTTCTGTTTAGTGGTCGGGAAGAGTTCGAACGCGCAGAACCATCGTCGCGGCGACCGCGAGCTTGAGCGTCGGACGGGCAATTCAGACAATTGAATCATGGACATGGCGACAGCGCATGCCTATCTAGGCATGAGCAATCGTTGGGTGCAATTTGTCTGAAGAAGATTTTCCAACCGGGTCTGGCGCGCCGGCTGCTTTGGAACGAAGACTGGAGCGCGCGCTGGGTCGCCAGATCAAGCGGATCCGCCGCTCTCAGGATCTGTCAGTTGCTGACCTTGCGAAGACGGCCGGCATCTCGGTTGGCATGCTCTCGAAAATCGAAAACGGTCAAATCTCGCCATCCCTGACAACGATTGCCGCGCTCGCCGGGGCAGTCAACGTACCGATCAGTTCGTTGTTCGCCGCGTCCGAAGAGAGGGGTGATTGTTCATACGTGGCCGCGAGAAAAGGCCTCATCATCGAAAGGCGCGGCAGCAAATCGGGGCATGTCTACGAACTGCTCGGACATGCCTTGCGTGGTGACATCGTCATGGAGCCGTACTTCATCACGTTGCGCGAAGGCGCCCAGTCGTTCACCGGGTTCCAGCACGCCGGTATTGAGTTCATCTACATGCTGAGCGGAAGGGTCGGCTACCGGCACGGAGATCAGGTCTACGAGCTTGGCCCCGGCGACTCGCTGATGTTCGATTCCCGGGCGGCTCACGGTCCGGACCAACTCATTGAAGTTCCTATGACTTATCTGTCGATCATCGTGTATTCGCGGGAATCCAGCTAGTTTCCTATTGCGAAATTTTTTTTCTTGACAGAAAAGTGACCGGGTAATATCACTTCGTTGGATTGACCAGCGAGGTGGTGATTATGTGCGGCATCGTCGGCTTGTTCATAAAGGATAAGAAGCTCGAGCCAGATCTCGGTGCGTTACTGTCCGAAATGCTCGGGACCATGTGCGTTCGCGGCCCCGACAGCGCCGGATTTGCCGTCTACTCCAACGGCAGCCCGCAGGCCGGTATCAAGATCACCTTTAGCCACCTCGATCCGCAGAGCGCTCAATCCGCCATCAAGGACATCGAGGCGCATCTTGAATACGATCTGCGGCCGGTCCGCCGCTTCAATCACACAACCATCACCGTACGGAAATCAGACGAGGGCTTCGCGCGCTCCACGCTGCGGAACTCGGCCGGCCTGAGTGTCGTCAGCGTCGGCCGCAGAATGGAAGTGTTCAAGGATGTCGGCTGTCCTTCGGACGTTGCGAACTCATTCGGCCTTCCTCGCATGAGCGGCTCCCACGGTATCGGTCACACCCGCATGGCGACCGAGTCCGCGGTCACCACGCGAGGGGCCCACCCGTTCTCGACCGGGGTCGACGAATGTCTTGTGCACAACGGCTCGCTCTCGAACCACGCGGGCCTTCGTCGCAAGCTCGAGCATGAGGGGCTGAAATTTGAGACGGATAATGATTCCGAGGTCGCCGCAGGCTACCTAACCTGGCGGATGAGCAAGGGAGAAACCTTAGGGGAAGCATTGAAGGCGGGCCTGTCAAATCTCGACGGCTTCTACACATTCGTTGTCGGAACCGAATCCGGCTTCGGTGTCATCCGCGATCCAATTGCTTGCAAGCCGGCGATCCTAGCCGAAACCGATCAGTACGTGGCGTTCGGATCGGAGTATCGCGCCTTGGCGGCGTTGCCGGGCGTTGCAAACGCGAAACTATGGGAGCCGGAGCCCGCAACAGTTTACTTCTGGGAGCATGCGGCGTGAATCTGATGGTCAGCGACAACGTTTTCGATTTGGGGCGCATCAAGCTCCGCGATCTCAATTCGGCTTTGCATGGAGCGTCTGAAGCAGATGTTACCAGGCGCTGGGTCGTCAAGAATCCGAATGGAGCGCACGCGGTGGCGGCCGGCATCCGCGTTCCTCTAACGGTCCAGATCGACGGCCATGTCGGATATTATTGTGCCGGCATGAATCAGCGAGCGACCGTGATCGTCAACGGCAACGCTGGCGTCGGTGTGGCCGAGAACATGATGTCCGGAGCGGTCCATGTCCATGGCGATGCAAGCCAAGCCGCTGGTGCCACGGGTCGTGGCGGTCAGCTCATCATTGATGGCAATGCCGCGGCCCGATGCGGCATTTCCATGAAGGGCATCGATATCCTCGTCAAGGGCAGCATCGGCCACATGAGCGCCTTCATGGGGCAGGCGGGAGACCTGATCGTCCTCGGTAATGCGGGAGAATATCTCGGGGATTCTCTGTATGAGGCGCGCCTGTTCGTCCGCGGCTCGGTCGCCAGCCTAGGATCAGATTGCATCGAGAAGCCGATGAAGGACGAGCACAAATCGGCGCTGCACGAGAAGCTGAAGCAATTAGGTGTTGCCGGCGAGGTCGATGTTTCGAGCTTCAAGCGCTACGGCTCGGCGCGTCGGCTGTACAACTTCCATGTCGACAATGCCGGCGCGTATTGAGGGCTCACTGAGATGACCATGCATACCAAGCCGGTTCCGCAAACGCTCCCCAGATTCTCGAGCACTTTCTCGCCTCACGTGCTCGCCGAGATCAGGCGAGCGGCCGCGACCGGCATCTACGACATTCGGGGCGGAGGCACCAAGCGAGCGCTGCCGCATTTTGACGATCTGCTTTTTCTCGGCGCATCGATTTCGCGCTATCCCCTCGAAGGCTACCGCGAGAAGTGCGGGACCGACGTGACGTTGGGTTCGCGCTTCGCCAAGAAGCCGATCACCCTGAAGACGCCGGTGACGATTGCCGGGATGAGCTTCGGCGCCCTGTCGGGGCCCGCCAAGGAGGCGTTGGGTCGAGGCGCATCCGCGATCGGAACGTCCACCACGACCGGTGACGGAGGAATGACGGCCGAGGAGCGCGAACATTCGTCGCTGCTTGTGTATCAGTATCTTCCTTCTCGTTACGGGATGAATCCCGACGATCTTCGCAAGGCGGACGCGATCGAAGTTGTCATCGGGCAGGGTGCCAAGCCAGGCGGCGGAGGCATGCTGCTTGGACAAAAGATTTCCGATCGCGTCGCTGCGATGAGAACCCTTCCGAAGGGCATCGATCAGCGCTCGGCGTGCCGTCACCCGGATTGGACCGGGCCCGACGATCTGGAGATCAAGATCGAAGAACTGCGCGAGATCACCGACTGGGAAAAGCCGATCTATGTGAAAGTCGGGGCATCCCGTCCCTATTATGACACGTCGCTTGCCGTGAAAGCCGGTGCGGACGTGGTGGTCCTCGATGGCATGCAGGGCGGCACGGCCGCCACCCAGGACGTATTCATCGAGAATGTCGGGCTTCCGATCCTGGGCGCCATTCGGCCGGCCGTGCAGGCGTTGCAGGATCTCGGCTTCCATCGCAAGGTTCAACTCATCGTTTCGGGTGGCATCCGCACCGGAGCGGATGTTGCCAAGGCTCTTGCACTTGGCGCCGATGCCGTCGCAATCGGCACCGCGGCACTGGTCGCTTTGGGCGACAACGATCCATCGCTCGAGAGCGAATATCAGGCGCTCGGCAGCACCGCCGGCGCATATGACGATTGGCATGAAGGCAAGGATCCCGCCGGGATCACGACTCAAGATCCTGTGTTGACTGCCCGCCTCGACCCCGTGAAGGCGGGACGCCGACTGGCGAACTATCTCTCCGTGCTGACGCTCGAGGCGCAGACGATCGCGCGGGCCTGTGGCAAGAGCCATTTGCACAACCTCGAGCCGGAGGATCTCGTCGCGCTGACCGTTGAGGCCGCTGCGATGGCGCGCGTGCCCCTTGCAGGGACGAACTGGATACCCGGCCTGTAACGCAACGGAGTCGAGGGGGAAACACATGAACAAGATGACATCGTCAGCTTCTGAATCATCGCGAGTGGCCGATCTGTCGGAAGTCGCCAAGGAGAGGGGAATAAAGTATTTCCTCGTGTCTTATGTCGATCTGTTCGGGAGCCTGCGCGCCAAGCTGGTTCCTGCATCCGCGATTTCCGACATGCTGGTCGCCGGCGCCGGTTTTGCCGGGTTTGCAACCTGGCTCGACATGTCGCCCGCCGACGCCGACATGTTCGCGATTCCGGACCCCCACAGCTTGGTTCAGCTCCCTTGGAATCGAGAGGTTGGATGGCTGGCGTCGGACCTCTATATGGGCGGCGAGCCGGTGGCTCAGGGCCCCCGCAACATTCTGAAATCCGTGATTCGCGCAGCGGCGAAGCAGGATTTCCAGGTCAAGACCGGGGTCGAATGCGAATATTTTCTGATTACGCCGTCCGGGGACACCATCAGCGATCTTGCGGATAACGCGTCAAAGCCTTGCTACGATCAGTCGGCGTTGATGCGGCAGTTCCCCGTGATCCGCGAAATATGCGACGCGATGCTGACCCTGGGGTGGGGCGCATACCAGAACGACCACGAGGACGCCAACGGTCAGTTCGAAATGAACTGGCATTATGACGACGCTCTGGTAACGGCCGACCGCCATGTGTTCTTCAAGTACATGGTTCGCACGCTCGCTGAAAAGCACGGCCTGCGCGCGACCTTCATGCCGAAGCCCTTTATCGATCTCACGGGATCCGGCTGTCACATGCATGTCTCTCTGTGGAAGGGAGACGACAATGTGTTCGCTGATCGCGGCGACGAGCTTGGCCTGTCGAGTTTGGGCTACGCATTCATCGGTGGGGTCATCCACAATGCCGACGCCTTGTGCGCCATTACCAATCCGACGGTCAATTCGTACAAGAGGATCAATGCCCCTCGGACCGTCTCCGGCGCGACCTGGGCGCCGAACACCATCACGTATTCAGGAAACAACCGTACTCACATGATCCGCGTGCCCGGTGCCGGGCGGTTCGAGTTTCGTCTCGCAGACGGTGCGGCAAATCCATATCTTCTTCCCGCCTGCGTGATGGCGGCCGGACTGGACGGCATCGAAAACAAGCGCACTCCCGGCAAGCGTCTCGACATCAACATGTATACCGAGGGCGCGAGCGTAAAGGACGCGAAGCGCCTTCCGCTCAATCTTCTCGACGCGTTGCGCGCGCTCGAGGAATCGCAAGTCCTGCGCGATCGGCTCGGCGATCCCTTCGTGAACGCGTTCTTGAAGCTGAAGCACGAGGAATGGGGCAGCTTCACGCGCCACCTCACCAAGTGGGAGCGCGATCACACATTGGATATCTGACAATCGAGTTCCGGTCCCTCCCGGAAGCGCCTCGGACTTTACTTTGGCGCAATCTTGGTCCGGCATCTTCAAGGTGCCGGGCTTTTTCTGTGGTGACTTGAGCTTCGCCGCCTGATCGTTTTGAAGCATCCTCGATTCGCCTAGTGTTCCCACAGCAGATACCAAGTAGCGGAAGTCCTCGTAGCAAGTCGGCCTTTTCAGTTGTCCGCAGATAGTGCCGAAACCACTGTCGACGAATCTCGATGAAGCGATGGCGGCGGCCTAGAACCATTCGTATGAACCAGATTATTCCGGGGGCACTCAAAGAGCAGATCTGGAAATCTCGGCCTTTTCGCGTTCGGTGCTCCGCATCGTACCGGAATGGAGAAACTTACATAACCGGAGAAACACCATGCCCGCCTATCGCTCCCGCACTACCACCCACGGCCGCAACATGGCGGGTGCTCGCGGCCTCTGGCGCGCCACCGGCATGAAGAACGAGGATTTCGGCAAGCCGATCATTGCGGTGGTCAATTCCTTCACCCAGTTCGTGCCCGGCCACGTCCATTTGCAGAATCTCGGCCAGCTCGTCGCGCGCGAGATCGAGAAGGCCGGCGGCGTCGCCAAGGAGTTCAACACCATCGCGGTCGATGACGGCATCGCGATGGGCCATGACGGCATGCTCTACAGCCTGCCCTCGCGCGAGCTGATCGCCGACAGCGTCGAATACATGGTCAACGCACATTGCGCCGACGCGATGGTCTGCATCTCGAACTGCGACAAGATCACGCCCGGCATGCTGATGGCGACCTTGCGGCTCAACATCCCGACCGTGTTCGTCTCGGGCGGCCCAATGGAGTCCGGCAAGATCCTGCTCAAGGGCAAGAAGCGCGCAGTCGACCTGATCGACGCGATGGTCGCGGCCGCCGACTCCAACGTCTCGGACGAGGAGGTCGAGGTGATCGAGCGCTCGGCCTGCCCGACCTGCGGCTCCTGCTCCGGCATGTTCACTGCGAACTCGATGAACTGCCTGACCGAGGCGCTCGGCCTCGCGCTGCCCGGCAACGGCTCGGTGCTGGCAACCCATGCCGACCGCAAGAGCCTGTTCGTCGAGGCCGGCCATCTGATCGTCGATCTCGCCCGCCGCTATTACGAGCAGGACGACGCCAAGGTGCTGCCGCGCAACATCGCGAACTTCAAGTCGTTCGAGAACGCGATGACGCTCGACATCGCGATGGGCGGCTCGACCAACACCGTGTTGCATCTGCTCGCCGCCGCCCGCGAGGGCGAGGTGCCGTTCACGATGGCCGACATCGACCGGCTGTCACGAAAAGTGCCGGTGCTCTGCAAGGTCGCGCCCTCGGTGCAGGACGTCCACATGGAAGACGTGCATCACGCCGGCGGCATCATGGCGATCCTCGGCGAACTCGATCGCGCCAAACTGCTGACCACCGACGGCCCGACCGTGCATGCCGCAACGCTGGACGACGCGCTGAACCGCTGGGACGTGGTGCGGACCTCAAGCGACAAGGTGCGCAATTTCTACCGGGCCGCGCCCGGCGGCGTGCCGACCCAGGAAGCGTTCAGCCAGGACCGCCGCTTCGACGAGGTCGATCTCGACCGCGAAACGGGCGTCATCCGCGACGCCGCGCACGCCTATTCCAGGGACGGCGGCCTCGCCGTGCTGTTCGGCAACCTTGCCGAAGACGGTTGCATCGTGAAGACCGCCGGCGTCGACCAGAGCATTTTGACGTTCTCAGGCCCCGCCCGCATCTTCGAGAGCCAGGACGCGTCGGTCGACGCCATCCTGGCCAACAAGGTCAAGGCCGGCGATGTCGTGCTGATCCGCTATGAAGGTCCGCGCGGCGGCCCGGGCATGCAGGAGATGCTCTATCCGACCAGCTATCTGAAGTCGAAGGGCCTCGGAAAGGCCTGTGCGCTGATCACCGACGGCCGCTTCTCGGGTGGCTCGTCCGGCCTTTCGATCGGCCACGTCTCGCCGGAAGCCGCAGAAGGCGGCCTGATCGGCCTCGTCGAGGAAGGCGATATCATCGAGTTCGACATTCCGAACCGCAAGGTCAACCTAAAGGTCGACGATGCTGAGCTGAAGCGCCGCCGCGCGGCGATGGAGGCCAAGGACAATGCGGCGTGGAAGCCGGCAGCGCCGCGCAAGCGCGCGGTCTCGACCGCGCTGAAGGCCTATGCGGCTCTGACCTCCAGCGCTGCGCGCGGTGCTGTCCGGGTGGTCAAGGATTAGTGTTACGCCACCATCCAGTGTGCCAGTCGCCCTAAAGCGGGATGAGTTTAGTCTGAATCGATTTGGGATTCCCAAATCAGCTGGTTTCTGATTCATCATGCTGGCTGGACGGAGGCCAGCATGGATGGGCAAGCCGTATTCTCTGGATCTTCGCAAGCGTGTGGTAGCCGCGATTGAGGGCGGAATGTCCCGCAATCAGGCCGCCAAGCAGTTTGGGGTGGCGATCAGCACGGCCATCGGTTGGATGAAGCGGGTCGATGAGACCGGCAGCGTTGAGCCTGGCCAGATCGGCGGCTACAAGCCGAAGGCAATTTCGGGCGAGCATGCGGTCTGGCTGTCACAACGGATCAAGGACGGCGATTTCACCATACGTGGTCTCGTCGCCGAGCTTGCCGGACGTGGTCTGAAGGTCGACTACCACTCGGTGTGGGACTTCGTGCATGCCGAGAAGCTCAGCTTCAAAAAAAAGCGTGGCGGCTGGGGAACGCGATCGACCCGAGGTCGCGCGGCGGCGAGCCCAGTGGGCAAAGTATCAAGATCGCGTCGAAGCTGAGCGGCTGGTCTTCATCGACGAGACCTGGACCCGGACCGATATGGCGCCCTTGCGGGGATGGGCGCCGCGCGGGCGCAGACTTCACGCCAAGGTCCCCCACGGCCGCTGGAAGACCATGACCTTCCTGGCGGCCCTGCGCCATGACCGGATCGATGCGCCATGGTTCATCGAGGGGCCAATCGACGGCGTGAGCTTTCGCACCTATGTCGAGAAGGTTCTTCTGCCTGTCCTTCGACCCGGCGATATCGTCATCTTGGACAACCTCGGCAGCCACAGGAGCAAGGCGGTTCGCCAACTCATCCGTTCGGTCGGCGCCAAACTCTTCTTCCTGCCAAAATACTCGCCCGATCTGAATCCGATCGAACAGGTCTTTGCCAAGCTCAAGCAACTCGTCCGCAAAGCTGCCGCGCGAACCGTCGACGCGGTCTGCGCCGCAATCGGTCACGCACTCGAGGCCTTCACATCCGTGGAATGCGCCAACTACCTGAAAAACTCAGGCTATCGAACCTAATGCCATCACGCTTTAGACACTTTCATCGTACGTGCTGCGGGCACTTTTCCACTGTAGTCATCAGGCTCATCAACCAAGCTACCGTGCCGGTGCAATCGCGTGTCGCACGTGCTGCCGCGTATTCGTGAAGTTAGACTTCCGCGCGGCTTGATATGAATTCATTTCCAGCGCGTTGGTCACCCATGGGGTGGGACGCTTCGCCTGCGGTCAGGCACGGAGTTCACCCGAGGCCGTGAACAGCTTTTTTCGCGAACGAGCTTACCATCGAAGTCGGGACGTCAGACCGAACATCCATGCGCTGGCCAGTCGGCCGGCTCAGTGCGAAGCGTTGGATAAGAACGACGACAGGTGATCCGGATGCAGAATGGAGCCCAGAAACGCTATATTCTGCTCCTGTTGCGCGGGATGGAAGCCCAAGGCTGCGATTCATCGCGGGTTTCGCGGCCTTGATTTGCCAAGCTTTAGATTCACTAGGGTCTCGATCGGGAGTTCGGTGTTATATTTGACCTGCTTAAGCGCGAAGCTGGATCTGATATTCGCAACGCCTGAGGTCTTGGCTAGCTTGTCGACGATGAATTGCTGCAAGGCAACCACGTCCCGCACCACGACGCGCAGCAAATAATCCGAGTCACCGGACATCAAATAGCATTCCATCACCTCCGGAAGGTTCGCCATGGATTTCTCAAAGGCCTGAAGCCTTGGCTCTGTTTGCTTCTCGAGGGCCACATGGATGAAAACGCTGAGGGCGGAGCCGAGATGGACTGGATCCAGCAGCGCAACACGACGTGAGATGACGCCCGTCGCCTCGAGTTGCTTGACACGCGTCAGGCAGGGAGACGGCGAAAGGCCGACGCGCGCCGCGAGCTCAACATTCGACAGGCTCGCATCACGCTGCAAATGCTTGAGTATCTTAAGGTCGATTGCATCGAAATCTTGCATCGGCATGACGTGCTGAAATGGGCTACAGAAACGGCAAGGTTAGCTGTTTGGAGGCCTTTTCGCAAGGTATTCGGTATGACCTGCTCGTGCATGGGGTGCTAGGAGAACGTTCGCATTCACGAGATTGGCAGAGCTCCATGATTCACGATGTCGAGAAGATTCGCCACGTCCGGGCCTCCGCGACTGACGACGCAGATCCGTTGGAAACGGCAGACTGGCTGACATCTCTGGCGACGCTTTACGGCAATGGCGGAGCCGAACGAGCTCGCTTTGTCCTGTCGGCGTTGGACGCACGCGCAAAGGAGCTCGGCGTGATCTCGGAGGCGCCTCCCTTTTCGCCATATCGCAATTCCATCCCGCTGGAGTCGCAACCTCCCTATCCGGGTGACATCGACATCGAAACGCGCATTACGGCAATCATACGCTGGAACGCTTTGGCCATGGTGGTGCGCGCCAACAAGGCCTATGGCGAGCTTGGTGGACACATCGCAAGCTACGCCTCGGCGGCGGAGATCTTCGAGCTCGGCTTCAATCACTTCTTTCGCGCCTCTGACGACGGATCAGGCGGAGACATCGTCTACTTCCAACCGCACTCCTCGCCAGGTGTCTATGCGCGCGCGTTTCTGGAAGGTCGCCTGACGGAGCAACATCTCAAGCATTATCGTCAGGAGCTGACTGGCAGTGGACTGTCCTCCTATCCCCACCCATGGCTGATGCCCGATTTCTGGCAGGTGCCGACCGGGTCGATGGGAATCGGACCGATCAGTGCCGTCTACCAGGCCCGCTTCATGAGGTACCTGCAGAACAGGGGTCTGGCGGTGACAGAGGACCGCCACGTCTGGGGCGTATTCGGCGATGGCGAGATGGACGAGCCGGAATCCCTGGCGGGGCTGTCGATTGCCGCGCGCGAGGGGCTGGACAACCTGACCTTCATCATCAACTGCAACCTTCAACGCCTGGATGGGCCGGTTCGCGGTAACGGTCAGGTCATCCAGGAGCTGGAGATGCTGTTCCGCGGTGCGGGCTGGGGTGTGATAAAGGTCCTGTGGGGATCGGAATGGGATCAGATCTTCGCCCGCGATACTGAACACGCGCTGCTTCGCCGCTTTGCCGCGACAGTCGATGGCAAGTATCAGACGCTTGGCGCAAAGGACGGCGCCTACAATCTGGCGCACTTCTTCGATGAAGATCCCGAGGTGCGGGCATTGGTCTCTCACATGTCGGACCGGGAGGTCGACGCTCTTCGGCGTGGCGGTCACGACTTCCGCAAGCTATATGCGGCCTTTGCCGCAGCCAAGGCCGCCAAAGGTAAGCCCACGGTCATTCTCGCGAAGACCAAAAAGGGCTTCGGCATGGGTGGTGCCGGCGAGTCACGGATGACTTCCCACCAGGCCAAGAAACTGGATGTCGATGCGCTCTATGCCTTCCGGGATCGGTTCTTGCTTCCATTGAGTGATGAACAGGTCGAACGCCTCGAGTTCTATCGGCCTGAGGAAAACAGCGCCGAACTAGAGTATCTGCGGCAACGTCGTGAAGCACTCGGCGGATTTCTTCCGGCCAGGAAGCGAACTGCACCATCGGTTCGCGTACCCGCACTTGATAGCTACGCCGAGTTTGCCTTGAAAAGCGACGGCAAGGAGATGTCGACCACGATGGCCGTCGTGCGGCTATTTTCCAATCTGCTCAAGGATAAGCAGGTTGGCCCCCGGGTCGTTCCGATTGTCGCTGACGAAGCACGAACGTTCGGAATGGCGAACCTGTTCAGGCAGGTTGGGATCTATTCGCCGGTCGGGCAGCTGTACGAGCCGGAAGATGCCGGCTCGATGCTCTACTACAAGGAGGCAGTCGACGGCCAGCTTCTCGAAGAAGGGATCACGGAAGCGGGAGCAATTTCGTCCTGGACCGCCGCGGCTACCTCGTACAGCGTGCACGGTCTGAAGCTGCTGCCGTTCTATATCTACTATTCGATGTTCGGATTTCAGCGCGTCGGCGATCTCATCTGGGCGGCGGCCGATCAGCGCTCGCGGGGCTTTCTGATCGGCGCCACTGCGGGACGCACCACACTCGGCGGCGAAGGACTCCAGCATCAGGACGGCTCCAGCCACGTCATTGCGGCAACAGTTCCCAACTGCAGAGCTTACGATCCGGCGTTCTCCTATGAAGTCGCAGTGATCCTCGACCACGGAATGCGCGCCATGCTTGAGGAGGACCGCGATGAATTCTATTACCTAACCGTCATGAATGAGAATTATTCGCAGCCATCGATGCCGCAGGGCGTTGAAGCGGACATCGTCAAGGGCCTGTACTGCATTGCGCGCAGCGCCGAGACGGCAGGATCGCCAAGCGTTCGATTGGTGGGCTCGGGCGCGATTCTGCCGGAGGTGATCCAGGCCGGCAAGTTGCTGAAGAGCGATTGGGGCATTAGCTACGAGGTCTGGTCGGCGACGAGTTTCTCCGAGCTCGCGCGTGATGCTCGCGACGTCGAGAGGCAAAATCGTCTCAATCCGCTGACAGAACCACTCACCAGTCACGTGGCGGCATGCCTGCCTGGGCAGGTGCCGGTCATCGCGACCTCCGACTACGTGCGCGCATATCCTCAGCTCATTGCGTCGTATATCGAAGCTCCCTTCACAGTCTTGGGTACCGACGGGTTTGGCCGTAGTGACACGCGGGCCGCACTCAGAGCGTTTTTCGAAGTCGACCGTCATCAACTGGTTGTTGCAGCTCTTTCTGCCCTGGCGCGTTCCGGTGCGATCGACAGGCAGCGGGTCGCTGATGCGATTTCGCGTTACGGCGTAGCGGTCGGCGCTCCCTCGCCGTGGTCTGTATAAGTGGAGCTCACCATGACCAGACTGGTGGATGTCGTTCTGCCGGACATCGGCGACTATAAGGATGTGCCGGTCATCGAGATCAACGTAAAGGTCGGCGATCACGTGTCGATCGATACGCCATTGCTCTCGATCGAATCGGACAAGGCGACGATGGAAGTGCCGTCTCCCTTTGCGGGCGTGATACGGGAGCTGAAGGTAGTGGTCGGCAGCCGCGTGTCGCATGGCAGCCCACTCATGCTGCTCGACCAGCTACTCGACCAAGCGATGCCCTCGGCCAATTCTCCCGCCGAGGCGGCCTCGACCGAGACCGCCTCGGCGGCCGCTGCGCCAGCGCTGGCCTCCAAACCCGCGGATGAGATCAGGACAGAGCCAACAACGCAAAATGCCGATCCGACGGCGGCTGCACATGCCACGCCGTCGGTCAGAGCGTTCGCGCGCGAGCTCGGCGTGGATCTCGCAAAAGTGACCCCGAGCGGCGCAAAGGGGCGGATTCTGCGCGAGGACGTTGCTGCTTATGTCAAGCGCGGGCTCGGTTCAGCTGCCGCCCCGCAGCTGACCGCAAGCGGGGGCGGGCTTGCCGATTGGCCCAAGGTGGACTTCGAGAAGTTCGGTCCGGTCGAGCGCGCCGCTTTATCGAGGATTCAGAAGATCGCCGGCGCAAACCTGTCGCGGAACTGGCATGTTGTTCCTCATGTCACGAACTTCGACAAGGCCGACGTGACAGATGCTGAGGCATTCCGTCAGAGCGTGAACGGCACGGCAGGACAGGGTGCCAAGCTCACCATGGTCTCCATTCTTATCAAGGCGTCCGCGCTCGCGCTCAAGGCATTCCCGCGATTCAATTCATCGTTGGATGGCGAAGAACTTGTTCTGAAAAAATATGTCCACGTCGGATTTGCCGTCGATACGCCGAACGGCCTCATGGTGCCCGTTATCAGGGATTGCGACAGAAAGGGGCTCTTCGATATCGCGGCAGAGATGCGAGCCTTGGCCGACAAGGCCGTCTCGGGAGCGCTTCCGATAGGCGACATGCAGGGCGGCTGTTTCTCGGTGTCTTCGCTCGGCGGTGTCGGTGGCTGCGGATTTACGCCAATTATCAATGCCCCCGAAGTAGCTATCCTCGGCGCGGGACGGTCGGCGACCGAAGCAATCTGGGACGGCAAGGCGTTCAAGCCGAGGCTGATCTTGCCCATTAGCTTATCCTGGGACCATCGGGTCGTCGACGGCGCTGCGGCAGCGAAATTCCTGGGATTCGTCGCTACTGCCATCAGCGACTTGCGTCGGTTCGCGCTCTGAGGATCACTCATGACCCAAATATCCGACATTCGCGTGCCCCATATCGGTGACTTCAAGGACGTCGCGGTCATTGAAGTGCTGATCAAACAAGGCCAGATCGTTGCCCAGGACGAGGCGCTTCTGACGGTTGAATCCGAGAAAGCGACGATGGAGATTCCGTCGCCTTCGGCCGGCAGGATCGAGTCTGTTGCGGTCAAGGTTGGCGACAAGGTATCGCAGGGAACTGTGATCGCCGAGATCGCGGGCTTGCAGGCTACTCCTGCGACCGATCGCGTGGCGGTACCGTTGAAGTCGCACGACACCCCGGTTGCACCTGAATTCGACCTTGTGGTGATCGGGGCAGGCCCCGGCGGTTATTCAGCGGCTTTCCGTGCCGCTGATCTTGGAATGAAGGTTGCCTTGATCGAACGTTACGACGTCCTGGGGGGCGTTTGTCTGAATGTTGGCTGTATCCCGTCTAAGGCGCTGCTGCACGTTGCGGGCGTGAAAGAGGAGGCCGAGCGGATCGCCTCGAACGGCGTCCGGTTCGATCCACCTGTCATCGACCTTGAAGCGCTCAGATCGTTCAAGAGCGCTACTGTAAAGCGTCTGACGGATGGGTTGAGCCAGATGGCGAAGGCACGCAAAGTCGAGATCGTTTGCGGATCAGCCAGATTCGAATCGCCGAACCAACTGGCCGTTACATCGGACGGCGGCGGGACCCAGACCATCGGTTTCAAGACCTGTGTGATTGCGGCGGGGTCCTCGCCTGTCCGGTTGCCCATGCTGCCGAGCGATCGGCGCATTGTCGATTCCACCGGAGCTCTTCAGCTGAGAGAAATCCCTCGCCGGATGCTGGTGATCGGCGGCGGGATCATTGGCCTTGAGATGGCCACGGTGTACAGCGCGCTCGGCGCTCGTGTCGATATCGTCGAGCGCCTGCCCGAGCTCCTGCCCGGCGTTGATCCTGATGCAGTTGCGATCTGGCGCAAGCGAAATGCTCACCGCTTTGATGGCATATGGCTGCGCGCCTCGGTGGAAAGCGCCGAGATCGTCAATGACGAAGTCGTCGTTACGATAATGGCTGAGGATCTGGAGAAGCGCTCTTACGACCTCGTGCTTCAATCGGCGGGACGAACGCCCAACAGTGACGCACTCGGGTTGTCTTCCACCGGACTGAAGCCAGATCAGCGCGGGTTCCTGGCGATAGACAAGCAAATGCGTACATCGGTCTCGAACATCTTTGCGATAGGCGATATCGTGGGTGGACCGATGCTGGCTCACAAGGCCGTGCACGAGGGACATGTTGCGGCCGAAGCCGCGGCTGGACAGAAGAGCTATTTCGACGCCAAGGTCATCCCTTCTGTGGCCTATACCGATCCGGAAATTGCCTGGGTCGGCCTGTCGGAGAAAGAAGCCATAGCCGCGCAGCGGAGCGTCAAATCCGTCAAATTTCCCTGGGCCGCGTCAGGTCGCGCGATCGCATCTGGCGCACGCTACGGGATGACGAAGCTTGTGTTCGACACCGACACCCACCGCGTGGTTGGAGGGGTGATCGTCGGTCCTCATGCAGGGGACATGATCGGAGAGATATGCCTTGCCATCGAAATGGGAGCCGACGCGATCGACATTGGCAAGACAATTCATCCCCATCCCACTTTGGGTGAGACGATAGGCATGGCCGCGGAGCTGTTCGAAGGCGTGTGTACCGACCTATTGCCGGTCGCTAGCGGGAGAAGGACCATCTGACCGCATACGATAGCGGAGATTGAATCAATTCGGGTTCAGTGAAATCATCCGACGTTGGCTTGGGTCGCTGCACGCGCTGCTGATGCATCTCTTCCTTTGTTCAGTCAGACAGTCTTTCGTAAGAACGGCGCTGAACTTGTGTTCCGGTTCTTGGCGAATCAGACGCGATTTTGCGCATGCTCACTGGTGAAAAACGGTCGCGAGCGTGAGGTTACCATGGCAGGAGCGTTGCTAGTTTATCTGCAAGGTCGCGATCGCTCAGTTGTGCCATGTGTCGACGAGGAGTCAGACTTTTGCGCAACATGGAAATCGGAACCGACGCGAGTTTGCCAATGCGCGACGCGTTTTGGTGGCATCGATCCAGGATTGAGCGAAGAACTGGGAAGTGACGATTAGCGAGTTTGACGCTGCATCAGGCCGGCAGTTCGTCCGACCAGCCGTTCCACCGGAGGAGTTCGGTCAAGGCGCTGGCGCGCTTCGGCCAGAATGCAACGTGAGGCATTGTTCCTCAGCCCGCTGCTTCCTTTGGGCGTTCGAACAATTGCGAACATTGTCGCTAGGCAGCAAAGTCGTGTTCAGAAGCGAGGAGGTGGGAAATGACAGGTACTAGCGAAATGACATCGTGTGCCTGGGCCACGGACGCCCGCTCTGTTGAGCGCAGCGCAGCCGCAGAACTCGATAAAATCGATGCTCGTATTCTAGATCTCATGCAACGCAATAATCGCTTGAGCAGCGAAGAACTCGGCGCGAAGGTCGGCTTATCCGCATCCGGAGTTCAGCGTCGATTGAAGCGCTTGCGTTTGGAGGGCATCATACAGGCCGATGTTTCGATCATTTCTCCAAAGGCAATTGGACGGAACGTGACCGTGTTGGTCCTCGTCTATTTTGAGCGCGCTCGGGCCGACATCGTCGACCGCTTCAAGCGAGCGATCTGCAGGATGCCCGAGGTGATGAGTGGATTCTATGTGACCGGCCGCGCCGACTTCGCCCTGCTTGTCACAACAAATGATTTGGAAGAGTATGAGGCGTTTACCCGGCATCTTGTGCGCCAAAACCCGGACATAAAGCACCTGGAAACAATGGTTGTCTTGGATCGAGCCAAAGTGGGATTCACTGTTCCTCTGGCTTCGATCGCATGCTGGTCACCAATGTTCGCGTGACAGTTCAACGGATTCGGTACCATCTGCCGCCAGCGACCGACGAGCCTGCCTGGCCGCGATATCGGTGTTGAGACGGTATTCTGGTCAATTCAACGATCGCTGAACGATAGATATGGCGGAGCTGTTCCACCGCGTATGCGCTGGTCTTCCTCCTGCCGTCAAATCAAGTGCGACGAAACAAATGCTTGAGGTCTTCGGGCGGATTCGTAATCAGTTTAATCGCCCCGGTTGAAGTGCAGCTCCGGCGGCCGATGAAAGAGCGCAGAGTAGGCGAGCTTGTGCTCGGCGGATGGCTATTTTCGTGGACGCTCAGCAGGTGGCGGTTCGGGGAGACGGCCGGTCGCAAGGGAAATCAATATCGCCGGGACGCGGCCCGCTACCCGGCAATCAGTTGCGCGAGCAAGGCACCACGGAAGAGTCGGTCTGTGCGCTTGGGCCTCGGCGCCTCATCCGTTGATTTTGCAAGATCGGGCCCCAAGACGCTGAGAGTCCTGGCGGGCCGCAGACGCTGACGGCTCTCGAAAGAACCCTTATCTGTGTTTCCGCTTGCACGCGGTTAAGGAAACGAAAGAGGCAACGAGCATGTCGAATTGGCCGAACGGGAAGGGGGAGCGGAATGCCCAGCGGCGGGATCATCGGCCTGGAGACGGCCACGATGTGCAGTGCGCTCGACGCTCATGTCGACGTGGTCGAGCGTCTGTCCGAGCTGTTGTTCAGCGTCGACCCTGTCCTTTAGGATAGGCGAGGCCGCGTGACTATACTATCTCGCGGAAATAGTATAGCGGATCGTCGGCCATGCGGCTCGATATCAGCTAGCGAGGCTCTATTCCGAACTGATCCAGCTGGACGAGACGAGAGCCCGAATTGTCGCGTTTTCATCGGATGGCAGATTCATGGCCCTGGCCCTAAGGGCAAGAAATACCAGCGCTTCAAACAACCCAAGCCTGAAGACGGGCGTCCAGGATCGCCGTTGCGTCGGCCCCACGGACGCTGCTGAATCAGCGGGAAGGTCGAGGCGTTCCAGGATCTTCGGTCGGCTTGAAAGCAGGTCGCAGTCTCGCTCCCACCGGCCAAGTTGGGCGATGCTTGGCACTTGCGGCTGTGCTGCCACGACGACCCAATCTATCGAGCTCATCCGCGCGGTGCTGCAGGGTGCCGGCGTGCAGGTCCTGATTCTGTCATCAAACCTTGCGCGAGCCCGCTATTCCGCCGGCACGGCCATCGGAATGGCGGGCTCGGGCGAGGCATAGGCATGGGAGATGAGCTTATAGCAGGAGCATGCCTTTTGCTCTAGGTGCTGGCGATCGTCGATCTGCAAGACGCCGCGCGATTTGCGAATCAAGCCCTTATCTTCGAACCTGTTTAAAGTCTCCGTCACCCCGGCGCGGCGCAGTCCGAGCACTGAGGAAAGATAGTCGTGGGTGGTTGGAAGGACATGAGAGCAAATAGCATCGCTCGCCAGGCAGAGCCAGGAGGCAAGGCGCTTCTCCAGATTGTGCCGAACGCCGCACAAGGCCATCTGAGCACAATGCAAGCTCAGCGCCTGCACATAGCCAGAGAGTTGTTCCCGGATTGCGGGATGCTCATTCATCGCCTTGCGCACATCCTCGACGCGAATTCTGTGTGCGCTTCCAGGAAACAGCACGACCGATTGGTGCGTCGAGCAATGGCCACCAAGCAAGAATGAGGCGCCGACCGCGCCGCGATATCCGATCAGTGCCGTTTCAAGCATGCTCCCCTCGGCAATGATTCTTAAGGAGATAAGGCCTGATTCAATGAAATAGACATAATCGAGCGGCTTCTTCGGTTCATGGAGCACCAGACGTTCTCGCAGAACGACCGGCTCAAGAGACGGCCCGACCGCGGCAAGATCCTGAAGAGAGATCCTCGCCAAGATCGTGTTCTTGACGGATGTCCGCGTGTTAGGGCGCACGCAGCGCGCAGTGTGTACCCGCTCCACCTTCCGCTCCAGACATTCGAGGCCTTGAAATATCGGCACCGTCTTCGCCAAAACGTCTCCAGTTTAAAATCGTCCTTCTCGAACTGCGCCGGTCCAACGAGCGGCTGCCCGAAAAGGCAGCCCCGGCTCATCCGCGTGAAGGCTACCTTTGAGCAGTCACAACGCTCGCCTCCAATGTTCGCTGTTCCGCGACCGGCCGGCTCCGTAGGCCTAGGGCACCAACTCGGTCTGCACGCGGCCTTTATGCACTTTCAACGCCGGAAGCGTTTCGGGCGCAGCTATCGTCAGCATTTCGATCCCTGACTCGCGTACCACGGCAACCTCTTCGAGCTGGAATACGCCGAGCTGGGTTTCATATTTGGGCTCAATATGAATGATCATCCCGGGCCTGATCACCTCCTGGGAAGCCGCCATGATCGAAGGCGGCTCAGTCAGATCGATACCCGAACCGTGTCCGATCCGCGATGCGGCGGCTGCCGGTGCGCCAAACGGCGTTATGGAAGCGAGCCTCTCGCAGTTTCTATACACATCACCGCCCGTCACTCCGGGACGAATGGAGTGCAGTACGTCGAGCGTGAGCTTTCGAATAGTCCTGTAGGCGTCCTGTTCTTCGTCCGTGACCGTGCCGGCCTTGGCGATACGATTGACATCAGACATATAGCCCTCGCGGACACATCCGATATCGACCCAGATGTAATCGTTCTCAACCAGCTGCCTTTTCGTGGGCCTCAGGCTATAGGCCATGTCGGCTCGGCCGAAGCGCACCGGTAGCCACGGCACGCTCTCCGCCCCTTGAGCAAGCATCTCGCGCTTCAGCGCTGTCGCGAACTGTTCCTCCGTGTCGCCAATCCGAAGCGCCTCAAGGCAGGTAAAGAACGCGTCAGTGGCGACCTTCATTGCCTGCCGCTTCAGCTCGATTTCATATTCGGATTTGATCATGCGTACGTTCCAGATCGCGTCCGACCCGTCGATGATCTCGATGTCTTGCCGACGCGCGTGCCACATCTCGGGGAGTGTCAGCGATCCGCGCCCGAAATGGTCATTGCCATAATCGAGGCCGATCACGCCCGAAACGGGCAATCTGGGCGCGACACTGTCCATCAGCTTTGCCAGGCCCGCCTCGATGAACCCACTGTAAAATTCAACGCGCAGGTTGGCGGGCATGCCGACGGACTGATTGAGCGTTCGCGCCTCAGCTGTGCTCGTAATGATGAGCGGTGCATTGTCGTCCGCAAAGATCACCGCGAAAAACGGACGCGATTTGGATGCCCAGAACAACGACCTGTAGCCGGTGAAGTATTCGAAGTTGGACTGATCGGTCAAAACGAAAGCGTCGATCGACAAGCGCGCCATTTCGCCGCGCAGCTTCTCGATTCGTCGTCCCACTTCGTCCGCCTGTGAACTCGCCATCATTGCTGACCTTTCTGACCCGGTGCTCGAAAATCGCGGCTATATCGTTGACGAAAAGGTATACCAGGTATAGCGTAGTCGTCAACGATAGAGGCGGAGGGCGGGTATGCGCTTGTTGACAGGATTTGGTTTTCGCGTCTGGGGAGGGGCGGTGCTCGGGATGTTTACGGCGACCTCGGTACATGCCGAGAGCGCATACCAGCAGGCTCTCCGCACCGGTTCGGCGCGCGTGGCGGTCTACAATCAGGTGCCTTGGGGTGTGACTGACGAGAAAGGCGAGTATCACGGGTTCGCTGTCGACGTGCTGCGGACAGCGCTGGAGCGGATGGGGATAGGAAAATTCGAGGCCGTCAGCACGGAGTTCTCCGCCCTGATCCCCGCACTCCAGGCGCACCGGGCCGACGCCGTGACTGCTGGGCTGTTCGTCACTCCTGAGCGCTGCCGTCTTGTAGCATTCGGTGATCCCGACATCAAAATGACCGATGCTTTGCTGGTGAAGACCGGAAATCCCAAGAACTTGCACAGCTATGAAGATGTCGCCAAGAACGCGGCTGCAACCATTGGCACGGCTCGCGGCTTCAGCACGGCCGCGGATGCATTGGCTGCCGGCGTGCCTAGGGACCGGCAGACCCTGTTTCCCGATAATCAGGCAGCGATCTCGGCGCTGATCGCGGGCCGGGTTGATGCGGTGTCAGCGACCGCGGCCTCTATCGCCGCTCTGTATGACGATCTCAAAACCAAAGGCGTAGAGCGCGCCGTCCCCTTTGTCGGTAAGCGGGACGCTGCAGGCCAACCGCATTTCAACTACGCAGCTGTTGCGTTCCGCCAGAAAGACGCCGACTTTCGCGATGCCTATAATATGCAGCTGAAGGCAATGAAGATCGACGGCGCACTCCTGAAGATACTGCAGAAATACGGATTTTCGGAAGCCGAGATGCCTGACGCGACGTCATCCAGCTTGTGCGGCAGATGATACCGGGGTGATACCTGCGGATCGTCAAATTGCTGGATCGCTTGGCAATCTCGGGCAGACAACTGCGAATGTTCGTTGCGCAGACGAGTAATGTTCGTGGCCATGCGGTATGTTGATGACGCCAGTCACAGATACGAGGCGATGCTCGGCTGCCTGTTGGTACTCGAACGCCTTGTCGCCCGCGATCTCGACATCGTAGCACCTCGTACTAGGGCGCCATGCATATTTCAATTTGCGCATGGTCAGGGATTTCCTTGATCGCATGTGAAATTGCCGCACTCACTGAATAAACGTCTGGAAAGGAGTGCTGATGACCGTTGCTTCGCTTTCGGACGAAAAGACGGACCTTTTGATCTTCGGGCCGGTACGGCCGATCCTCGAAAGCGCCTTCTCAGATCTATTCGTCCTCCACAAGGCCGAGACGCGCGCCGATCTCGAACGGTTGATGTCGGCAATTTGCGAAAACTTGCGAGCGATGCTTGAAGCAGCACGGTAGTGTCAGTAGTGAAACAAATAACGGAGCTTACATTTGATCTGGGAAAGCAGCGATCATGCGAACGACACGTCGCGCATACTGAAGTGGTTGCAGGAAGCAAACGGCATCCGAATGGAATATGCCGCAACGGTCGGCTTCATCGACTGTTCTCTGAGGCTCAAGCTGGACCGGACGGCCTATCATTTGCGCTCTTGTTTCGGAGTCTTGCCGAACAGGGTGGAATAGGTGCGTGAAAAATGTGATGCGCTGGAGAAGCCCGTGGCGAATGCGATCTCAGACACGGAGAGTGGACTTTGCTGCAGCAATCGCCGGGCGCGTGCCAGGCGCATGTTTCGATACACCTCGAGGTATCCCGCATTGAGATGCCGGGAGAAAAGGCGGTCGAGGTGGCGCTGGCTGACGCCGGCATAGACGGCCATCTGTGAGCGATCCAGCGGCTGCTCGATCGCAGCCTCCATCTTCTCCAATATGTTCAAGAGAACGGGATGGTTGACCCCGAAACGCTCCGCCGCCGAGGCGCGTTGCGGCGCGGCCGGTTCGGCGACCTGGGTGTGAAGATACCAATCGCTCACGCGCCGGGCGAAATCGGTGCCCATCCGGTCGGCGATCAACGCGTGCATCATGTCGAGCGGCGCCACGCCGCCCCCGCAGGTGATACGGTTGCCATCGATCACGAAACGCGCCTGTCTTGGAGCCAGATGAGGGAAGGCTTCGATCAGGGCCGCGGCGTGCTCCCAGTGAATGGTAAAATCCCGCCCGTCGAGCAGTCCCGCTGCAGCGAGAATGTAAGGTCCGCCCGAAATTCCTCCGAGTCGCACGCCGCTTCGGGACAGTTGACGAAGAGCCGCATAAAGCGCTGCAGATCCCAAGGTCGAAGGATTTCCGCCTGCGCAGACGAAGATCGTGTGCAACAGCGATTGATCGAGACGCTGGCAAGGAATAACGGCGCCCGACGAACTCGTCACCGCGGCGCCATCGACCGACAGCGGCCTGACATCATAGAGAACCTGGCCGGCGAGCAGGTTGGCGGCGCGCAACGGCTCGGTTGCGGAAGCATAGGACATCAACGCAAAGCCGGGCAGCAACAGAAAGCCCATGGTTTGCGTCAGTCTGCTGGCCGGCTCGCTCATTGGCCGCTGTGTGGTCTTTTATGGCTCTCCTGTGAAATTTTTACGCGAAAATCGCCGCTATACAAGGCCGAATATCGTGGAACAGACCATGCGCTATTCAGCTTTCTCCATTTTCCTGAACGGCCTCCGCGGCAATGCCGCATGGAAGCCTGCCTGGCGCGAGCCCAGACCCAAATCGCATTATGACGTCATCATCGTCGGCGGTGGCGGGCATGGTCTTGCCACCGCCTATTATCTCGCCAGGGAATTCGCAATCCGCAACGTCGCTGTTCTGGAGAAGAGCTACATCGGTTCTGGCAACGTTGGGCGCAATACGACGATCATTCGC
This sequence comes from Bradyrhizobium sp. CCBAU 53421, assembly GCF_015291625.1. Taxonomy (NCBI): domain Bacteria; kingdom Pseudomonadati; phylum Pseudomonadota; class Alphaproteobacteria; order Hyphomicrobiales; family Nitrobacteraceae; genus Bradyrhizobium; species Bradyrhizobium sp. CCBAU 53421. The sequence goes on along the minus strand of NZ_CP030047.1, from coordinate 7,923,150 downwards.
TCGAACTACCTGCTGCCCGGCAACAATCCATTCTATGAGCTTTCCCTGAAGCTGTGGGAACGGCTGGAGCGGGACTTCAACTTCAACGCCATGGTCTCGCAGCGCGGCGTGTTGAACCTCTTTCATACAGACGCCCAGCGCGATGCTTATACGCGGCGTGGCAATGCCATGCGGCTGCATGGTGTCGATGCCGACCTGCTGAACCGGACGCAGGTCAGAAAGATGCTTCCCTTCCTCAGCTTCGACGACGCTCGCTTCCCGATTCAGGGCGGCCTCATCCAGCGCCGCGGCGGCACGGTGCGCCACGACGGCGTGGCATGGGGCTATGCGCGTGGCGCCGATGCGATGGGGGTCGACATCATCCAGCAATGCGAAGTCACTGCCATCCGCCGCGAAAGGGGCAGGGTGACTGGCGTCGAGACTTCCAAGGGCTTTATCGGCTGCGGCAAGCTCGCCGTCGCCGTGGCCGGTAATTCCTCTCAGGTGGCCGCCATGGCGGACATCAAACTCCCGATCGAAAGTCATGTGCTGCAGGCCTTCGTCTCGGAAGGTCTGAAGCCCTTCATTGACTGCGTTGTCACTTTCGGCGCTGGCCATTTCTATGTCTCGCAATCCGACAAAGGCGGCCTCGTTTTCGGCGGCGATCTCGACGGTTACAATTCCTATGCCCAGCGCGGCAATCTTGCCAGCGTCGAGCACGTCATCGAAGCCGGCAAGGCGATGATACCCGCTCTATCGAGGGTCCGCGTGCTGCGCTCGTGGGGCGGCATCATGGACATGAGCATGGACGGCACGCCTATCATCGACCGTACCCATCTTGACAATCTCTATCTGAACGCCGGCTGGTGCTATGGCGGCTTCAAGGCGACACCTGGCTCGGGCTTCTGCTTCGCCCATCTCATCGCCAAAAACCAACCGCACGCGGTGACCCGCGAAATGCGTCTAGACCGGTTCGAGCGCGGGTATCTCGTCGACGAGAAGGGCCAGGGCGCCCAACCGAATCTGCATTGATTTCGGGACAGCAAGGACACCGAAATGGCAAGCCTCATCCCCTGTCCACATTGCGGGCAAAGGCCCAGGGAAGAATTCACCGTGAAGGGGGCCGCACTCGTGCGTCCTGCCGCGGACGCTGCCCAAGAGCTGTGGTTCGACTATGTCTATCTGCGCGCCAATCCACGGGGCCGTTACGACGAACATTGGCACCACACGTCCGGCTGCCGCCGCTGGCTGGTGGTGACGCGGGACACCGCAACCCATGAGATCGAAGGCGCCCGGGACGCCGCCGTGCGCACGGAGACGGCGATATGACGTCCTATCGTCTCGACAAAGGCGGCCTGATCGACCGCGCGAAGCCGCTGTCTTTCACTTTCGACAGCAGGCGCATGACCGGGCTCGAAGGCGACAGCCTTGCCTCGGCGCTGCTGGCCAACGGCCAGATGCTGATGGGCCGTTCCTTCAAGTATCACCGGCCGCGCGGGGCGCTTTCGGCCGGCGCATCCGAGCCCAATGCGCTGATGACGCTCGGCGGCGGTGGGCGTACCGAGCCCAATAGTCGCGCGACCATGCAGGAACTCTACGAGGGCCTTATCGCGCAGAGCCAGAACCGCTGGCCCTCGCTCAAGATTGATATCGGTTCGCTCAATGGCCTATTGTCGCCCTTCCTGTCCGCCGGCTTCTACTACAAGACCTTCATGTGGCCGGCGCCTCTTTGGGAAAAGCTCTACGAGCCCTTGATCCGCCGGGCCGCCGGCCTCGGCAAGGCAACCTACGAGGCCGATCCTGACCGCTACGAAAAGTGCTGGGCCCACTGCGACCTGCTGATCGTCGGCGGCGGCGCCAGCGGGATTGCTGCGGCACTGACCGCAGGCCGCGCCCGCGCCCGGGTCATTCTCGTCGACGAGAATGCGATGATCGGCGGGGGGCTCTTATCCGAAACCGCGACGATCGGCGGCCTGACCGCGGTCGAATTTGCCCGCCAGGCGGTTGCCGAGCTCGCAAGCCTGCCCAACGTGCAGCTTTTTTCGCGCACGACAGCGTTCGGCTGGTATGACGGCAACGTCTTCGGCGCAGTCGAGCGGGTCCAGAAGCACATTTCAGAGCCGCGTGCCCGGCTGCCCGTCGAGCGGCTATGGCGCATTGTGGCCAAGCAGGCCATTCTGGCCACCGGCGCGGAAGAACGTCCGCTGGTCTTCGGCGGCAACGACATCCCCGGGGTGATGATGGCTGGCGCCATGCGCACCTATCTCAATCGCTATGGCGTTGCACCGGGCAAGTCGGTCGCGGTCGTCACCACCAACGACAGCGGTTACATATTGGCTCGCGATCTCGAAACGGCTGGCGTGCAGCTTGCTGCCATCATCGACAGCCGTCGCTCCGGCGCCGCAGCAGGCGTGTATGACGGTCCGGCCCGTATCATAAACGGGGCCTTCGTACCCGACGCCGAAGGCGGCAAGGCGCTCTCCTCCATCACAATTCTCCAGAATGCCCGCAAGCAAAAGCTCGCTGTTGACGCGCTCGCTATGTCGGGCGGCTTCAGCCCGGTCATCCATCTCGCCTGCCATCGCGGCGGCAGGCCAACATGGTCGGACAGAGAAGGCGCTTTCCTGGCGGCCGAGGATCACAACGGGCTTTCGCTGGCTGGCGCCGCTGTCAAAACGAGCGATCTCGCCGGCTGCCTTCAGGCCGGCGCCAGCAAGGCCGCGGCGCTGCTCGGCAAGCTCGGCATCAAAGTGCAGGCTGCCGTGTTCGGCGCGGTCGAAGGCGATATTGTTGCCGCCCCCTCAAAGCCGCTCTGGATCATTCCGGGCATCAAGGGCAAGGCGTTCGTCGATTTTCAGAACGATGTCCATCGCAAGGACATCGGCCTTGCGGCTCGCGAAGGCTATGGGCACGTGGAGCTCACCAAGCGCTACACCACCAACGGCATGGCGACGGACCAGGGCAAGCTCTCCAACGTCAATGCCATCGGCCTTCTCGCCGAGGCGCGCGGCGTAAATCCCGCCGATATCGGCACCACCACCTTTCGCCCGTTCTATAGCCCTGTCTCCTTCGGGGCGCTTGCCGGTAGCTCGCATGGCAAGCATTTCCAGCCGGTGCGCAAGTCCCCGCTGCACGATTGGGCGGCCAAGAACGGCGCGACGTTCGTCGAGACGGGCCTGTGGTATCGTTCCGCCTGGTTTCCGCTTACCGGGGAAAAGAGCTGGCGCCAAAGCGTCGACCGTGAAGTGAAGACCGTACGCGGCAATGCAGGCCTTTGCGACGTCTCGATGCTCGGCAAGATCGAGATCACCGGCAAGGATGCCGCGGAGTTCCTCGATCGGGTCTATTGCAACGCCTTCAAAAAGCTGCCCGTCGGCAAGGCACGATACGGATTGATGCTGCGCGAGGATGGCTTTATCTACGACGATGGTACCACCAGCCGCCTCGAAGACGACCGCTTCTTCATGACGACCACGACCGCCTACGCGGCGGGCGTGATGAACCACCTGGAATTTTGCGCCCAAGCGCTGTGGCCCGAGCTCGACGTGCGGCTCGCCTCGGTGACTGACCAGTGGGCACAGATGGCCGTCGCAGGACCGAAATCGCGCCTCATCCTGCAGCAGATCGTCGACCAGGACATGTCCAACGAAGCGTTCCCATTTCTCGGCGCCAAGGAGGTCTCGCTGTTCGGCGGCAAGCTGTCTGGCCGGCTTTTCCGGATATCCTTTTCCGGCGAGCTGGCCTACGAACTCGCCGTTCCCGCCGGCTACGGCGAGGCCGTGGCCGATGCGTTGATGGCAGCCGGCAAGGACCACGGAATCTGCGCGTACGGGGTCGAGGCGCTCTCGGTGCTGCGGATCGAGAAGGGCCACGTCACACACAACGAGATCAACGGCACGGTCGTGCCGGCAGATCTCGGCTTCGGCAAGATGGTGTCAGTCACCAAAGCGGACTTCATCGGCAAGCGGATGCTGCAACGGGACGGTCTCAACGACCCGAACCGGCACCAGCTCGTGGGGGTGGTGCCGCTCGATTCTGGAATGTCGTTCCGCAGTGGTGCCCACATCCTCGAAAAGGGCGCGGCAGCGACGCTCGAGAACGATCAGGGCTACATTAGCTCCAGCTGCTACTCGCCGCATGTCGGATCGACGATTGGCCTTGCGCTCGTCAAGCGCGGCTCGTCACGCCATGGCGAGGAGGTGCAGGTCTGGAACGGGCTGCAGAATGAATTCACCGCCGGACGTCTCTGCCATCCGGGTTTCGTCGATCCCGCCAACGAAAAGCTGAAGGGCTGAGCAGATGTCCGCATTCGCGATCGAACACCGCGCCGCGCTTGCCGGCAAACCTCCCCTGATGTTGCGCGGCGTAACCCTCAATGCGCTTCCTGAAGGGCATGTGTTGCATCTTTTCTCCGCGAGCGCAGATGGCGAGGTCTCGAGCACCGTCTCCGCTGTGCTCGGATGCGATGCGCTTGCCAAAAGGAGCGTGTCGCCGGGCCAATGGTTCCTCGTCGGCGACGAGCCGCTGTCGCCAAAAGCTCTTGCCGAAATTGCGCGCAAGGTGCAGCCGCATGCCGAGATTGTCGACCAGAGCCATGGCCGCGTTCGGATAGGCATCGCGGGCGCAAAGGCGACGTCGGTATTGGCCAAGGGAACCGCCGTCGATCTCGCCTTGAACGCTTTCCCGGTTGGCCATGCGACCACGACATTGATCGGCCACATCGCCGCGCACATCACCCGTGTCTCGGACGACGGGTTCGAGCTGATCGTGCTGCGAGGATTTGCGGAAAGCCTTTGGGATGAGCTCGTCGAGCTCAGCGCGGAATTCCGCTGACTTGAATTCGAAGGGCAAGTGCTAGCCGCCGGCGTGCCCGCCTGCTGTGGTTCTGCGAGGGAAATCATGACAAGCAAGTTGGTCCTGACGGTGAAGTGCAGGTCTGCGCGTGGAATACTCGCCGCGATTTCGACCTACCTGGCCGACAATGGCTGCAACATCGCCGATAGCTCGCAGTTCAATGATCGCGACACCGGCATGTTCTTCATGCGGATGAGCTTCATCTCCGAACAAGGTGTCGATCACGCGGCGCTTTCGGCAGGTTTTACGCCTATCGCCGACAGATTCGGCATGGACTGGGAGATCTTCGACACGTCGAAGCGCATGAAGGTCCTCCTGATGGTTTCTCGCTTTGGCCATTGCCTCAATGATCTACTCTACCGATGGAAGATCGGTGCGCTGCCGATCGACATTGTGGGCGTCGTGTCCAATCACTTCGACTACCAGAAGCTCGTCGTCAACAATGACATCCCTTTCCATCACATCAAGGTAACGAAGGAAAACAAGCCGCAGGCGGAAGCGCAGTTGACGGACATCGTCGCGAGCACTGACACCGAGCTTGTCGTGCTGGCTCGCTACATGCAGGTGCTATCCGACCAGCTGTGTGCAAGGATGTCAGGCAGGATCATCAACATCCATCACTCCTTCCTGCCGAGCTTCAAGGGAGCGAACCCGTACAAGCAGGCCTACGAGCGTGGCGTGAAGCTGATTGGTGCAACGGCGCATTATGTCACCGCGGACCTCGACGAAGGTCCAATCATCGAGCAGGATACCGCGCGCATCACTCACGCACAGTCGGCTGAGGATTATACTTCGATCGGCCGCGATGTGGAAAGCCAGGTTCTGGCCCGCGCCATCCATGCCCATATCGACCACCGCACGTTCGTCAATGGCGAGCGAACCGTCGTGTTCCCGGCGAGCCCGGGCAGCTATGCATCCGAAAGGATAGGCTGACCGACAGCGTCTATCCTGTCGTGAGCGTTTCGTCGAGGCCGCAGCAATCGCAGCCGAGCCGCGGACCAATTCTCGGCTCTGCAGGTAGGCGAAGCTTGTGCTCGAAGCCGCCGAGACTATGCGAGTGGTTTGATGTGCTTGCACAATCCATCGTGCGTTGCGCCGGGCTCCTCTCGCGATCTCTGATCCTCTTTGGGCGACAGCCGCCGGCAGGAGGGGTCTCATTGACAGGAAGGTATACCGGGTATAATATGTGTCCAATAGCCGCTGTCCGAGGGAACCTCCCATGAGTGCCGCTCCGATACCTCCGTCCTCTGCAGAGTGGTCGATGCTGTCGCTCGCAAACAAGGATCCATTTCCGAGTTACGAGAGGCTGCGCAAGCGAGGGGAGATCGTCTGGGATCCGGGAATGAAGTGCTGGCTCGTGCTGAGCTATGACCTCTGCAAGCTCATCGAGTCGGACGAGAAGACCTTTCGGATCATGTACGCTGATGCGTCTCCTTTGACGCTCGAGATCAAGGGCGGTGAGGCGGGCCTGTCGGCTCTGGTCGGAGAGAGGCATCCCCGCATGCGTCGGGTTTACCTGAAGCTCCTCGGCGACAAGCTGATGCCGCAATATCGCGAGCAGCATGTTCTTCCGGTGATCAACGACGCCATCGACCGCTTCATTGCCAACGGAAGGGCGGAGCTCGTCTCTCAATTCTCCGAAAAGATCCCCGAGCGGGTAATGGCATCGCTTTTCGGCCTTTCCTGGAGAGATGATACGCTGATTGTCAATATCTCAAGATGGCATAAAGACGTCACCGCCTGGATTGGCATGAAGAACTCCGGAGACGAGTTGACGCGCAAGGCAAAGCTTGCGTCCGATGAACTCAACAAACTGCTCCTGCCTTGCGTGCTCGAGCGGAAGGACAATCGCGCCGACGATTTTGTCAGCTCGATCTGGTCGCGCGCCTCCGAGGACTACGGCGAGGTCGGTGTGGCCGAGGTGCTGGCGATAGTAAGAGACGCTGCTATCGGGGCAGGGGAGACGACCACCGATGCCATCGCCAATTCAATCTATCTGTTCTTGTCTGATCCTGCCATGCGCGAGGCGGTGAAGAATGACCAGGCTGGAACTCTGAATGCTTTTGTCGAGGAGGTCCTGCGGCTGTTGGGAGCGGTCCAGTGGCGCTACCGGATCGCCAATGATGACATTTCGCTTGGCGGTGTGGCGGTCAAGAAGAATGATTCCATCCTTCTGTTGCATGCGGCCGCCAATCGCGATCCCGCACACTATGCGTGCCCCCACATGATCGATCTGAAGCGGCGGCCGCTCACCGATCACTTGGCGTTCGGTGTTGGTCCCCGCGTTTGCGCGGGAATGCATCTTGCGCGGCTTTTGATACGAGAGAGCTTGAAAGCGCTGATCGTTCGTCTTCCGGACCTGCGTCTTGATCCTTCCAAGGAGGCTCCGCAATTTGCGGACTTCTCCCATCGCTCGTTTGCCCCGTTGCACGTGCTGTTTTAGGAGCGGTTCACGATGAAGGTGCTGGTCTACGATCAAAAGGGATCGTTGTTCGAACTCGATAACCCCGCCGATAAAACCCTTATGCAGGCGATCAGGGATGCGGGATTGAACATCACGGCGCAATGTGGGGGGTGCGCCTCCTGTGCGACCTGCCACGTCTATGTCGATGAGGCCTGGCGCGGCAAGCTCAAGCCTATCGCGGAGACCGAGGACGCCATGCTGGATGTCGCCGAGGCGCGACAGGAGAATTCGCGCTTGTCTTGCCAAATCGAGCTCTCGAAAGAGCTCGACGGTCTGATTGTGACACTCGCTCCTGGCGCTGAATTTTGACGGATGGCGGTGGCGGGTCCGCCGCGTCCCAAGAGATCATCTGGCATTGACTGACCTCCACACCCTAAAGGCCATCGGGGCCTAGATGTCGACGTCGCAGATGCGTCAAAGATTGTTGATCGTTGGTGGATCCTATGCTGCGTGCGAGCTTGCCTCGCATGCCCGCGAAAACGGCTACGGCGAAGACATTCTGATTGTCAGCGAGGAGCCCGAACTTCCTTATCATCGGCCGCCACTCTCAAAAACCTATCTCAAGGATCAAACGGCAAAGGCGGAGCCCCTCAAGGCGGAAGCCTTCTACGCCCCGAAGAAAATCGATCTGAAGCTGGGCGCCACGGTGACAGGCTTTGATCCCGGAGCGAAGACGGCCCTTTTGTCTGACGGAAGCCGTATCGCGTTTGATACTCTCGCCCTTGCGGTCGGCGCGCGTGCGCGAAAACTGGCCTGCGAAGGCGCAGAACTTGGAAACGTGTTTGACCTGCGCTCGGTCGCTGACGCCCGCTTTCTGCGAACCGCAGCGGTTGACGCCGAGAACGTTGTGATCGTGGGCGGTGGTTTCATCGGTCTGGAAATTGCCTCAGCTCTGGTGCAGCTTCAGAAGCAAGTCACGGTGATCGAAGCCGAAAACCGGGTGCTCGCTCGCGTCGTCGCACCGGAGCTGTCTCATTTCTTTTCGTCGGCACACACCGCTCGTGGCGTCAAACTGCTGACGTCTCGGACCGTTAAGTCGCTGGTTGGCGAAAGCGGCATCGTCCACAAAGTGGTGCTCGACAACGGCAGATCGGTCAATGCAGACATTGTCATCGTCGGGATCGGGTCGATTCCGAACGTTGAACTGACGCGTCAGCTCGGCCTTGCGGGCGACAGCGGTATCGTAGTTGATTCTCGGTCACGTACCAGCCGAGAGAACGTATTTGCAGCTGGCGATTGCGCGCTGTTTCGCGGGCCATTCAACTTAGGCGGACTGCGACTGGAATCGGTGCAGAACGCGATCGATCAGTCGCGCGTGGCGGGAGCCGTCATTGCGGGGGCTGACAAGGCATACGCAGCTCTGCCCTGGTTCTGGTCGGACCAATACGGACTGAAGCTTCAGATCGCAGGACTTCCAACAGGCGCTACCGAGCGCGTTGTGCGGCCTGGAACGGCGTCTGACATTTCAGTCCTCCACTTCCTTGGCGATGTTTGCATCTGTGTGGAGAGCGTAAACCGGGCGCGCGAGCATATGTCAGCGCGCCGTCTCTTGGCTGCGGGGGACGTCACAAAACGCGCTTTGCTGGATGTTGATTTCGATATAGCCGAGCTCTTGAGGCGCCGCAGTCAGCAGTGACGGGGGCGGTACCAGACATCATCGCTGCACGCCCATGGTGGCACATGTCATGATCGACGGCCCTGATCTTGCCCGCTGTGGCGAGCTCGCATCGTTGCCGACGATCGATGACAAGCTGGTGGGCCGGATCCGGGAAGGCAAGAGTCGCCAACGTAGCAATGAACGCGCCGCCCCTACCATGTGGGCGCGCGGTTGAATCCAGTCAGGAGACGTCACCTATGAAGGTTCTATGCTTGTGGTACGCGAGCGACGAGGAGATCAACAAGATCAAGCGGGCGATGCCGGTAGGCACAGAAGTGGTGGCGCCGAAAGGAGAGTACTTTTCCCGCTACGAAACCACATATTGCGAACTCGAGGCCCATGCTCGTGACGCTGATGCGTTGATTGGCTTTTCCGTGCCGGAAGGCGTGCTTGAAGTCGCTGAAAAACTCAGGCTGTTCTGCTGGTTGCATGCGGGCGTCGACGATCTGGCGCAGTTTGGTCTGCTCGCGCGATTGAAGCAGCGCGGCGTGAAGGTCACGAACATAGCGGGATCGAATGCTCTGGCCGTAGCGGAGCAGGCCATGATGTTCATGCTGGCTCTCGCAAAGCAGACCCTGCGCAAGCACAATGCCGGCCGTGAATGCCGCAGGCTTTATCCGCTGTGGGGAGATGATAACAGATCGGCCATGCTGAGTGGTCGTACGTTGGGTGTGATTGGCGCGGGAAGCATCGGGGGGCGCGTTGCCAAATTCGCAAAGGGCTTCGACATGCGGGTCCTGGGTGTCCGTCGCAATAAGACTGAACCGGCCGAATTCGTGGATTCAATGCATGGAATAGATGAGCTGCATTACGTGCTGGCAGAAAGCGATTACGTCGTCATTACGGCGCCTCTGACGAAGGAGACCAATCAGTTGATCGGAAAACGAGAGCTTGAGGCTATGAAGCCGTCAGCCTATCTGATCAATGTATCTCGCGCCAACATCGTTCAGGAAAAGCCGCTCTATGACGCGTTGACCACTGCTCGCTTGCGTGGATATGCGGCCGACGTCTGGTGGATCTATGAATACGTCAGAGCTTACCCTCGCTCTCTCTCGTACCCGTCACGCCTAGGCATCGAAAAGCTGCCAAATGTCCTTGTGTCCATGGCCGAGGCGCACAATGCCGATGACGTCCTGCAGCGGTGTCTGGAGTGGGGTACGCAGAGCTTGGTTGAGTTTGCGCGCGGAATGCCTCTCACGCATGAAGTCAAGCTCGATCTGGGCTATTAGCCAGTGGTTGCCGCGGCGCAGGGAGTGACGACGGTCTCCAACGAACGGTCTTGGCTCAGACCCTATCGGCTTGGACAGACAAATGTCTCTCAGCGCCGGCGATGGGGCAATAGCTCGATGTCGAGCTGCCTATCAGTTGACCACGACCGCTGTCGTTCGGTCGCATTACATGGCGGTTCACTATCAGAGCGAACGGTCACTCCACAAACCGCGAGAGGCGGGTGTCTGCAACTTCGTCGAGGTGCCGCATGCTGCCACTCCCGGCGCATCTGGGCTGCCCCGCAGGGCAGTCCCGCGTAAGCTAGGAATTGGGCGAGGACGCTGCCGGTCCTCGGCGGCCACGCTCATTGTTACGGCCGCAAACCAGGCTTTTCCCGGTTCGGCTCTGGCGCGCATCTTCTGAGACTGGTTGGGCTAAGCTGGTTTCCACTCTGGGAAAATGACGAACCGCGTAGATGGAATAAAGGCCCGCCGATACACGACGAGGAACTGCCGATCGTGGTTCTCCAGCATCGACCCGCAGCGGTCGCATCGGTAGTTGCTGTCTTGCGACACGCACTTGTACTGCTCTGATTGCGCACGTTCGTATGCGGCACCGCATCGACACGTCATGTCAGAGATCAGCATTGGTCCGCCTGCAGGGAAAGTCCCACCAGACTAAACGGTGGCGCGGTCAATTCCAAGAGGCTTCACGGGTTCGTCACTTGGTACGGAACGAACAATGCGGGCATATCGCATACGGGCCGCGCCCGGAAGCCATTACGCCATGCGTCCGGCGCTTGAGGTCGCATCCAAACAGCTGCAGTTGTGACGAAACGGATGGATGCTCATCAGACTTCCTGCGCAGCAATACTGCCAAGCCTTGCTTCAAGAGCAGCCTCTCGTCAGCCACCTCGCGACGAGCATTTGACGCAGCGCACTAATGAAAGCATGCTCTGCGAGCCGGCCGTACCGCGCAGCAGATGGTTCAAGGCAGCACTAGCTCGAATCGACGATGCTTTCTGAAACAATCAAGACACCAAGCGACTCAGGCGAGTGGAACGTTTGACCGGTCCGCTTGCTCGCAACTTCGTAGAAGGAAAATGCTTCGCGAAAAGCCTCACTGGCCCTGCATCGCCCTTGTATAGACCTGAGGCCACTCTTTCGATCAGTCGGCGGTGGCGTGCGACCACGAGATCGCGGGTGAGTCCGGGATCTGTCCGCATCTCTCCCAAGGCGGACAAGGCGGCATTGCTGATCTCGCAATTAACCCTTCGCTCGCCGTCAAACATGATGAATCTGTACACCATCCACTGCGAGTCGTAACCGACAAGTGTTCCGGTCCGCAGGCGCATCGTTCGGCCTTGTTGCCTCAGTGTTAACGTCTGCGGGGCAGCGATCGGAGGCGCAATTCAGCTGGATCGGGTCCAAAAGCTTCATGAGAGAGCCCTTTGCTCCCGCGGTCCAACGCTTAGTTCCATCCACAGCTTGATGACAAAGCACGTGTCCTTGCGCGCAATCGCGGAACGTGCGGTCGTTCGAGCTCTACTGAGGATCGACCCATCAGCTACTGAACCGGTCTTGCCGGCTTGTCCCAATTACCGGTGTCAAATGCGGTCTCGAACCGACGTCGTTTGCGTTCAAGCGCCTCGCGCTCCGGGCCACTTGGCTCATTGACTAGCTGAGCCTCGATGCGGGCCAGTTCGCCGGCAATCAATTCTTTGAAGGGGAGTGCTCGTTTCGTCACGTCGCCGAGCACTCGGCGGGCCGTTGTACCGCCCTGAGGGCCGGCTTTGAACGCAAGGCGTCTAGAATGTCGTCGGCCACCGTCACTAACCTTTCTTTGCGGGGAGCGGGCTGATGCATCATGAAAAATTCGTGGCGAGATGCGCAAGACTTGGCCGACGACATTCCTATCGGGAGACTGGATGACGCCGGCTGCCGGCGCGCCTGCAGCGGAGTATTCCGTCCGCTCCGCAAGCCCCCCACGAGCGCACGATATCCTTCAATATAAAGCAAATGCGCCGCCAAGGACGCCGGAATCTTTGTACGAAACGATCAAACCGGACGTTCAGCTGGCACGTATGGTGACGTCGTTTCCGGCGGGATGAAAATGCCGTTCCGGTGGAGATCAGCCGGTTTGTCTACGCACCGCGATGGCAACCGAATTCGAGCGAATGTTTGAGGTTTTGAGTTTCGGATATAGCCCGACCAGAGGGACTTTTCCGCTTCCAACGTGCGGCCGGGCGGGCCGCAAGGCCCGCTGGGCAGTTGAAACGTAGCGCGGGTGGCAATCCATCACACGCCTATGGGCCCGAAGCCGATACGTAATTGCACGGCCCAGGCGACAGTGGAGCCAAGGTCTGCCGGCATCGTGGTTTTTTGCACATCTTGGAACGGGCCGATCGGCAGGTAGCCATCGAGAAAAATCCCGTCCGCCGCCCATTGCCGAAAAAGGTATACCTGGTATAGTTTCCTTAAGAATTGCTTTTTTCTGAATTGGAGGCGGACATGCGGCAGGTGAAATTGTTCAAGTTGTCACTCGGGTCCATTGCGCTCTTGTTTGGGATGGTCACACTCACCGCGGCAAACGCCGAATCGGTGTACCAGCAAGCAGTCCGCACCGGTTCTGTGCGGGTTGCGGTTTACAATCAGGCGCCGTGGGGAGTAACCGACGAGAAGGGTGAATTTCACGGCCTGGCAGTCGATGTCGTTCGTACAGCGATGGAGCGGCTGGGCATAAAGAAGCTCGAGGCCGTGAGCACCGAATTTGCCGCTCTGATCCCGGGTCTCCAAGCCCGCCGAATCGATGTTGTTTCGGCCGCGTTAGCCATCACTCCCGAGCGCTGCCAGCTGGTCGCATTTGGCGATCCCGCCGCTAAGATGGCGGATGCCTTGCTGGTCAAGGCCGGCAATCCCAAGAACCTGCATAGCTACGAGGACGTTGCAAAGAATCCGGATGCAACGATTGGAACCGGGCGCGGCTTCACCACTGCGGCGGACGCGTTGGCCGCGGGCGTGCCGAAGGAACGCCAGGTTCTGTATCCGGACAATCAGGCTGCGATCTCGGCGCTGATCGCCGGACGCATTGACGCTGTTTCAGCGACGTTCGGGTCCATCGTCGCCCTGCTTGACGACCTCAAAAATAAGGGCGTGGAGCGAGCGGTCCCTTTCAACGGCAAGCGGGATGCCGCCGGCAATCCGCTTTTCAGCTACGTGGCTCCAGCGTTCCGAAAGGAAGACTCCGATTTCCGTGACGCCTATAACGTGCAGCTGAAATCGATGCAGGCTGACGGGACGCTGCTCAATATCCTCCAGAAGTATGGGTTTTCAGCATCTGAAATGCCCGACGCCATCGCCTCGGCCGTGTGTGCCAGGTGAGCGCGGTCCCGTCATTCGACCGCGGACAGTTGGATTGATCAGCATAGCATGGAGGCCAAGTTGTCCCTTGTTGCATACAAATCGTATCTGAATGAAGAAGCATCCATGACAGATGACGATTTCAACTGGGCCCTCAAATGCCGGCGCGCATTGCATCAGATCCCGGAGCTTGGCTTTGATCTGCCGCGCACGCGCGCCTTCGTTGCAGAAGCTTTGCTCGGCCTTGATTGCACCATTGATGAACGGCCCTACGGTCAGTCGGGGCTGGTTGCGTCGATTGAAGGAGCCAAGCCCGGTGCTACGATCATGCTTCGTGCCGATATGGATGCGCTTCCGATTGAGGAGATCGCCGGGCGCGAAGGGCGTTCGACCATCCCAGGCAATAGCCACGCCTGCGGCCATGACGGCCATATGGCCATCGCGCTCACCGTGGCTCGCATTATTGCCCGGCACAAGGCCTCGATGGCCGGCCGCCTTGTGCTTTGCTTCCAACCATCGGAAGAGCCGGGCGGAGGTGCCTTGGCAATGATCCGCGATGGCGTGATCGAGCGCTATCAGCCGACTCAATGCTACGGTTTGCACTTGTGGAGCGAGCTTCAGACCGGCCAGCTCGCGATCACCTCAAAGGCACTCTTTGCATCCTGCGACAAACTATCGTGGACCATCAGGGGCACCGGCGGGCATGGTGCGATACCGCATCTCGCGCATGATACGGTCGGTGCGCTCGCGCAATTGATCCAGGCAAACTATCATCTGGTGGCTCGCGAGGTTGACGCTCAGCAAGCCGCGGTCATCAGCATAGGGCAGTTGGAAGCAGGCTCCGCGCACAATGTGATTCCGGAGGCGATCTACGCGCGTGGGACGCTGCGGACCCAGTCCCCCGCAAGCCGTAGCTTCATACTGAAGCGACTGAATGAGATCGCAGACGCGACCGGCCGGCAGTTCAAGGTCTCGATATCGCTCGAAGCCACCGGCGCTATTCCAGCCTGTATCAGCGATCAGAATGCCGTCGCAAAGGTGAGGCAAGCGGCGGCAGCCTCGCTTAGCCGGATTTGTGACGCGAATGTTCCCTACTGCACACTGGCAGGCGAGGACATGGCCGAATTCCTGACGCGGATCCCTGGGTGCTATTTCCTGGTGGGTTGCGGCAATGCGGATCGCGGTATCACCGCGCCCCACCATACTGCGGAATTCAACATTGATGAGGATGCCCTTGCTATTGGCGCCAGCGTTCTTGCCGCGACTGTTCTCAACGCCATGAGAACATGAGCCTGCGCTCGTCAGCGACTGCGGCTGCTGAAGTGTGAACCTGTTCTCGCTTCGGCCTCAGGTGTGGATCGACTCAGACAATTCCAGCGAGCAGACGACGCGATCGAAAGGCGAGGTGGCGATCCCATAAACACGCATTGGTTTCGCGCCGGCCGCGAAGTGGTAGCACCTGCGAAGGGTTGGATATCCGTCGGGAATGCCTAACGCGGCCTGAGCATCGGCGTTTGCCGGCGCAGCGTCGATCAAAATCCGGTTTGAAACAATGGGCATTTTGCGCTCGCGCACGATCTCGTAAATGAACCGCGACCCAAGTGCTTCAACGAACTCTTCGTCCACCGGCTGGGAGATGAAGGCGCGATCGAAAATGAGAGGAATCTCATCGACATACACCATCTTCTCGACACGCAGATAGATCTGAGCTGGAGGTTTGAAGGGCAGAAGCGCCGGCTCGTGGATCTCGCTCTTGGAGACCGAAAGAAGCTTGATCCGCAACGACCGGCTGGAGCGCAAGGCATCTTCCTTGCTGCCGAACAGCTTCAGCGCAGCGCTCATGTCATGCACGAATCGTTCCTGCTCACGCACGAAAGTGCCGAGCCCCGCAACCGAGCGCACCAGCCCGGCCATTTTCAGGTCTCGCAGGGCTCGCTTGAGGGTAATGGCGCTGACGCTGAACTCTTCGGCCAAGGCAGGCACGGAAGGCAGTGCAAGATCCTTGGAGTAGAATCCGGAGCGAATGCGCTCTTGCAGCGTGAGGCGAACCATCTCGTGCAGCGGGCGCGAGCTGTGCTGAAAGTTGGAAGGTTGCGCAATACTGGACACCGCCGCAAGGTTGCTTCTCTTTACCTGTGCCGACCTGGATCGGCCTACCTTTGGCTTTGCCTTTGCGTTGGCTGTATTGACCAACTTTGATCTCCCTGGCTTGGTCACTTTGCAAGCAGTACTACATCTGCCGATTGTGCGTCGAACGGTTTTCCGCTTTTGCGCCGACCCTAACATTGTAGGCTGTCAATTTGAAAGCCGGCCGCCTGACCCGCCGCGGGCCGCCTGTGCTTCTCGTAGGAAGCAAGCTGGCCGAGGCCCGCCTTTCGGCCCGCTCTGCGAGCGGCAACCAAAGTCGGGGCGGGGCGTCGACCTGCAAGGCATCGTGAAAACTTGACGGTCTCACGAACTTGATATACTGGGTATATCAAGAAGAACTCGCTATACTAGGGAGGAGGGGTGCGGTCGATGAAGGTGGAAGTTTCTGGCCCCCGCGCACTAATATGGTTGAGGCGCCGACGGGCGCCCGTTCGTAGATTCGCTGTGTAGCCTGAGCCGGATTGAGGCCGCGCCAACTTTGGTCCCGGCCAAGTCCGCGCGCTGATGCCGCATTGCGCGCAGATTGCAGCTCAGCCGCTTGCCTTCCAACGGCAGAGCCGAAAATGCAAACTGCCGCGTCGGACAGCAAGAAGACTTCAATCAAGCGGTGCGCCGGGCCAATGCGGGGCTTGCAATTTCGAGCTGCAATCCTTCCGACGAGCAGGTCGGGATTCGCAGCGCAGATCATTCACCGTCAGCTAGGTCGGTAAGGCCAATGAGCTTTCTTCGTATCCTGACAGAGATATTTTCCGGCTTCGGTATCACTGCGATCGTGACCCTGCTCGGCCTCTTGTACGCAATACCGTTCGCGCTTGTCGCGGGCGTATTGCAACACTTCTCGACCGGCATCTCGCGCTGGATTGTGACGGCCGTCATAGAGTTCTGGCGCAGTTCGTCGGCCATTGTGCTGCTATATGCCTTTTACTATTCACTCCCGGCCTTCGGGATCTACCTGTCCGGCATCACCGTCGCCTCCATGGTGCTCGGGTTGAATATCGGAGGGTATGGCAGCCAGTCGGTCCGCGCAGCCCTTCAGGCCCTCGACAAGGGGCAATGCGAAGCCGGACTGGCGTTGGGGCTCAGTCGCCCGGCGGTGCTATGTCTGGTCGAATTACCGCAGGCAATTTCTGCGATGATGCCAACGTTCATAAACCTGGCTATTCAGTTGATCAAAGGGACCTCACTCGTTTCGTTGCTCACGCTGACCGATATGACATTTCGAGCAAAGGAAATCTCTCAGTTAAGCTATAATCCGGTGCCGATATATTCGGCTCTCCTCCTTGCATATCTGATCGTCTGTTATCCGGTGACAGTGTTCGGGCGGCGTGCGGAAAAGTCGCTCGGCAAGGGACGTGCGGGGGGCGCATGAACTTCGATCTTGGCTTTGCACTGCAAATTTTACCACGAATCCTGGAAGGCTTGGACAACACGCTCGTTGTTTCGGTCCTCAGCTTCTTATGCGCTGCAATGCTAGGATTTTTGTGGGAGATGCTTCGGCGCTCCCATCCGATCGTGCGTCCGATCGTTCAATTTGTTATCGATGCAATTCGATCGACCCCCGTGCTGGCCCAGCTTTACTTCGCATTCTACGTTCTGCCGTACTATGGCATCACGTTGCCGCCGATGTTCGTCGGGGTGTTCGGTCTTGGGTTCTATTACTCCGGCTACATGTCCGAAGTGTTCAAGGCCGGCATTGATGCCGTGCCGCGAGGGCAACGCGAGGCCGCCGAAAGCCTGGGCCTGAGCTGGCTTGATACCTTGGTCTTCGTGATCGCGCCTCAGATGCTGCGAAACGTCGCCGCGCCACTCGGCGCATACTCTGTCTCGGTGCTCAAGGCAACGCCATACCTGGCCGTGATCGCCGTTCCCGAACTGCTCAGCAGCGCCTTCGACGTGGCGTCGGACACGTACCGGTATGCCGAACCGATGTTCGTCGTCGGTATCCTGTTCCTTGCTCTTGCATCCGTCGCAGTCGCTCTCATCGGGCGACTGGAGCGGCGGCTCGGAGTAGTCGCTCCATCGCACTAGTCCTGTGAAGATAACGCAGAGGACGACATGGCGTCCGAGCTAGGAGAGTCAGACAACACCACTGATCAGACCGCAATCGCGGCTGAAGCGGTGCACGTCGTAGGCCTTTGCAAGTGGTACGGCGACTTCCAGGTCCTGAGTGACGTCAGCCTTTCCGTCGGCACAGGCGAGCGGATTGTAGTCTGCGGCCCGTCAGGGTCAGGAAAGTCCACGTTCATCCGATGCATCAACCAGCTCGAAAAGCATCAGAAAGGCAGAATCGTCGTCAATGGCGCGGAGCTCGCGCCGGGCATGGGCGGGCTAGCCGAAGTGCGTCGCGAAATCGGGATGGTGTTCCAGCAGTTCAACCTTTTCCCGCATCTGACCATACTCAGCAATTGTACATTGGCTCTGATCCGCGCACGAAAGATGTCTCGCGGCGAAGCCGAAGCCGTCGCCATGGCGAACCTTCAGCGTGTGTGCATACCACAGCACGCAAAGAAATATCCGGATCAACTGTCAGGTGGACAGAAGCAGCGCGTGGCGATCGCACGGGCGCTCTGCATGAAGCCGAAGGTGATGCTCTTCGATGAACCAACGTCCGCTCTGGATCCCGAGATGACCAAGGAGGTCCTTGATGTGATGAGGACGCTTGCGCAGGAAGGCATGACGATGATCTGCGTCACGCATGAAATGGGCTTCCCGCGGGAGGTCGCCGACCGGGTCGTCTTTATGGACCGAGGACGCATTGTCGAACAGGCTGCGCCGACGTAGTTTTTTGCCGAACCTGAGCATGATCGGACGCGCAAGTTTCTTGGTGAGTTGCTGAGGTCGGAATCTCTCGCAGGACGCTGGTCGATGTGCGTGCGCGACTGTTTTCTGGCGGCCGCCAATTGAGGGATCGATGCCGCCCGATCAAGGCCCCGCGCCGTGATATGCGCCGGATAGGAGCGTGCAGGCACCATCTGCAGGATCGACAAGCCAACTGACTGGCGGTCCGGCCGTCCGGCTTGACAGCATAAATATCTACAGGGAGTATACCCGGTATGTATCTTGCCAAGAGTGCCGGTGCCCGGATCGAAGATCGGCTTGGACGGAATTGAGCCTTCTCACCATCTTGGAAATTGCATGAAGAGCGGAAGCCCGTATCAACCAAAGTATAGGCGCTGAGGGAGCCTAGCATGTCAGAGCAACGAGCGATCTCGCAAACCAGGCTCTGGAGCGATATTCCCTACGAGCTAGATCAGGGGTTTGGCTGGAGAGCGCACATCGGGATGGTCGTTATTTCCAATGACCAGTCGCTCTCACATGAAGCGCGAGCGATGCTGAACATTCCAGGCGTAGCGCTTTACGAGAGCCGTGTGCCCCCCTCGCGTGCTCGCAACCAGCCCGTAACGCTCGGTGGAATGAAGAAGCAGGCGGAGAGCATCGATGAGTCGCTTCGCCAGATCAATACAATGCGTCCGTCCGACGTTGTCGCGCTGGGATGTACGTCGGCTGCAATGGCGCTTGGTCCCAAGGAACTGGAAGCTCGCATCCATAAGGTGCATCCAGGTGCAAGCGTCACGAACCCCTTTACTGCCATCCTCTCTGCTCTTCGGGCGCTTCGCTCGGTGCGCGTGGGCTACGTGTCACCTTATCCTCGGGATCTTGCCGGGCAGATGATTGCCGAGATCGAAATCGCGGGCTTCCCGGTGCCAAAAGCCAGCACGTTTCACAAGGCGGATGGCTTTATTGCCGATGACGCACCCTTTATTTCCCCCGCGAGCATTTCCAAAGCCGTCCACCAAATGGCCGATCAAGCAGATGTTGACACGATTGTGGTCGCCTGCACACAGATGCGCGCTGCGGCCCTCATCGATGAGCTCGAGCGTATCACGGGAAAAGCTGTCATCTCGTCGAATCAGGCACTGTGCTGGCATGCTCTGCGACTGGCCAAATGCCAAGATGTCATACCGGGTTGGGGCCGCCTATTCGAAACCCTGGGGTGATCGCATCGGCCTTCGCGTGAAGTGATTGGTCGGTACGCAGGTGCCCGGAAGCACATCAAAGAGAGAAACGTACATCAGGGTTGGGGCAAAACGGGCTGGCCAGCTTCCACGCCAGCAATGAACCAGTCGGAACCTTCGATCTCATTAAAGATGACGTGGATGTTCGAAGGCGTACTACCGCAAATTCTCACAAAAGCATCAGTGACTACGTTTGCAAATTCCTGCTTTTGATCCGTGGTTCGCCCCGGCAGCATATCAATAGTTATCACCGGCATTCATCATCTCCCTAGGATCAGACGCAAGAGTTCCACCCGTTGCCCATGTAGATCAACCCACGCCATCTTAGAATAGTAAGTTGAGTACGCAACGGACCGATTTCCAAAATTGGTCCGCCTTCGCTCTGAATGAGGGACCGCACTATCATGCGGATCAATCGCACCAGACGACCGATATGCCTCCTTCGCCTTACCAAAATTTAGCATGTGGGGATCTCCTGCCAATGTGTCTGACGGTCTACTGCCATTACTAACTTCAGAGTCCGCATCAGCAAGAGGCGCTTGATCGCGACCAGCTAGGGACGTCGAAGGCAAGAAACTAACGGCCTAGCCTGAAGGCCTGGTCGTGAGTGACCTGACGGCCGGTCCAAGATCACGTCCGACGCTGGTGGAAGTTATTCGACTGCTTCGCGCCGATCGGGGGAGAGCTCGAAAAAGATCGGCGTCTGTCATGGGGAGATCTTCGGTTCAGTGGCCCGCAGTGAAGATCTGCAGGCAACGACGTGGACATTTTGGTCGATCTCGATCGTGCCATTGTGAGAGACTTGTTTGCCTATAGCCGTGTGCGACGAACGCTCCAGGACATCATTGGTCACCGCGTTGATATAGCGCGCCGGGGCCGGACGCGTCGCGGGTTGGACATTGAGCTCATCAGGGATGCGGTCCATGGCTAGTGAACGGCGCCGCATCGCGTGCTTACGCGATGTCATGAAGTGCTGCGATCAGATCGGAGCGTTTCTCTGCGCGGGTTCACGCAAGGCGTTCGACGGCGATCTGCGAACCCAAAACGCCATCCTTTACTCGCTGCAAACGGTCGGGGAAGCCGCGATTGGTTTAGACAAGGAAGAGAAGCGCCGGAGCGAGCCGGGGCTCATGGAGGGTTGTTACCCTCACATCCCGTGGCGAGACGTTCTCGTGACTATCGAACGTCGTGCGACCCGGCTACGACGATATCGATCTCGACATCATCTTGACCACGGCGTCTGAAGGCATACGACCGGTTCGAGACGCCGCCGATCAGGAGATCGCGAGAGCGGCCTCCGATTGAAGCCGAATGCCTCGGTGCGCTGCGACCCTCGACATTGCCCCCTTCGCGTCCTACCGTAGCTCTGACTCAACCCTGCTGCAGCGATCGGCATGCCGCGGATGGCGAAGGAGCTGATTCAACCTCTTGGGCGGGGATCGCGCGATAAGATCATGCTCGGCGCCTGACAAAAATGCGTTGCCAGCCCCGCGATGATCTGGCTGATCGGTAAGGATCTTGCGCATATCAGAGAGCGTCACGCTTTCGCGATACGTCGCACGGTTTCTTCAGTGCAGGAGCTGACCCAGGAAAAGCTTGGCGCGCTCTTGCTGGGGATTACCGAAGAATTCGTCAGGGGTGTTCATTTCGACGATCTGGCCGCCGTCCATGAAGATCACGCGGTCGGCTACCTGCCGCGCGAAGCCCATCTCGTGGGTCACGCAAAGCATGGTCATTCCTTCATCGGCCAGGCTGACCATGGTGTCTAGCACTTCCTTGACCATCTCTGGATCGAGCGCGGAGGTCGGCTCGTCAAACAACATGATTTTCGGATTCATGCACAGCGCCCGCGCGATCGCGACCCTCTGTTGTTGGCCGCCAGAGAGCTGGCCCGGATACTTGTTGGCTTGCTCGGGAATCTTCACGATGCGCAAGTAGTTCATTGCGATCTCTTGGGCTTCCTTGCGCGCAATGTTCTTCGCCCAGACCGGTGCAAGGGTGCAGTTCTGCAGAATCGTGAGATGGGGAAACAGATTGAAGTGCTGAAATACCATGCCGACCTCCCGGCGGATCTCGTGGATCTTCTTGAGATCGCCGGTCAGCTCCGTACCGTTGACGATGATCTGTCCCTTCTGATGCACCTCGAGCCTGTTGATGCATCGGATCATGGTCGACTTGCCTGACCCGGACGGCCCGCAGATGACGATCTTCTCGCCTCTGCGAATGCTCAGATCAATGTCACGCAGCACGTGAAATTCGCCGTACCACTTGTTGACGCCGATCATCTTGATAGCGGCATGCGCTGCCGGAAGCTCGCGTACATTATCCTTTGCCTGCATCAGCATCGACGGAGCCCGCTATTGTGCGTTTGGACCAGGATTATAGGCATACACATCCTTCAAGTAGGAGACGGCTTCGTCAACTGTCGAACAGACCCGCTGAACGGTGTGCCAGTCGATCGGGTCCTTCACTCCGCTCGATGTGCCAATGACCACCACGTCCTTGTTTTGGAAGTTCGGGGAGATGAAGTCGACGGCAGCCAGCGCAGCCGAGCTGGAAAGCTCCTGCCAAAGACCCATCCGGGCATATTTGGCTTGCGCCTTCAACGCTTCCTGATCGGTGACGCGCAATGCGGCACCCTTGGACTTCGAGATCGCCCAAACGCCACGGTAGCTGCTCACGGTACAGGCAATCGACGTCAGGCGGCTGTCCGCGGCACTGACGGCTGCCATCGGCAGCCTGTTGTCCAGCGCAGTCGCCAACGGGGCTAACCCCGCAGGCTCGGCCGAGAACGCCTGTGGCAGATCACCCGTCAGGCCGAGCTCGATCAGCTCTTGAAACCCCTTCACGATCCCGAACAGCAGCTCAGCGTAGCCCGTTGGTACGACCACGGCTGCCGGCGCCCGCCCGAGCTGATCAAACAGCTCATACGCGATTGTCTTGTACCCTTCCGGCCCGAAAGGGTGACCAGTATGGTAGCGTGTCGAATTGCTGGTCGGATGAAAACCAAGCTCGGCTACAAACTTGCCGAGTATCTCGAATTTGCGCTCGGCCTTGACCGGAACGGCATGCGCTCCGTAAGCGTTCAATGCAGCGAAGTAGCTTTTACTGAAGCGCTCCGGGACAAGTATAATGCATGGCAGCCCCGCCTTGGCTGCGTAAGCTGCGGTTGAGATGCCATGATTGCCTGTGGATGCGGCAACGATGCCGCGTGCGCCCGACATTTTGGCGGCGCTCACCACACACAGGTTCAGCCTGTCCTTGTGACTGAAGGTCGGATTTCTGCTCTCGTCCTTGAGAAAAACTTTGGCCTGACCGGACTGGCCTGGAAGTTCAATCAGGGGCGTGCCTCCCTCGCCCAGACTGAGCTCGTCAAGAATGGGAGGCAGCAAACTCCGCCAACGAAGCATTCCTTGCCCGCGCTGGGTCGAAAGGACGTATCGATCCAGGCGAAAATACTCAAACCCGATCTCCAGCGGGTACTGGTACGACCCGTCTAGGCTCTCGACGCCCCGCAGCTTCGGGGGGAATAGCGCAAACGAGCCCTTGTCAGGACCCAGCGAGAGCTGGGCGGTGGCGAGAGATTTTTCTACGGCCATTCTCTCAACTTCGCTCCCGTTCATTTGCACCGCTCGCAAAACGAGCGATATTTCTGCTGTTGACATACTAGGTATACCGTCTTCGTGGAAGCCAGTCAATTGGCGGCCGGTCGTTGAACCGTTTCAAACTGAAGCAGTCTGGAGTGTTGAAATACTGAGTATACTTTAATAGGCTTGAATTGAATGCGGTTAATTGTGGCGAGTTTGCTCGGCGCGGCGCCGACGGACCAACGACCCCGGAAACTCTCAGGCAAAAGAACGCTCACATTTCGACTCTGAAAAGCAGGACTTCAGTCCTGTGCCGATGGTGAAAGTCGCCGCTTGGATGACGGCTGCGATGAAGCTCTCAGGCCAATGACAGAGGTGATGCCAGATGGCCCGCGTGTCGCGGGCAGGAGCACCAACGACCCAATCTCATCATGGCCATATCGCCGTCATCGGCGCGGGCGTAACCAGAATCACCACAGCCTATAACTTGCTCAAGCGGGGCTGCCGGATGACCGTTTTCGACCGCCACCCTATGCGGCAATGGAAACGTCCTTCTTCCAGCCTCAAATGCCGAGGTTTGGAATAGTTGGGCGACGGTGCTCAAAGGCATCAGGTGGATATTCACGCCCGGCGCGCCACTTCTGATTAATCCGACGCCGTCCTGGCACAAGCTCTCCTGGATGACCCAATTCGTCGCTTCGATCCCGAAATACGAAGAGAGCACCGTCACAACCGTACGGCTGGCAATCGAGTCGCGCGACCGCCTGAGACGAATGGCGCAGGACGAGGACATCGACTTCGATTGCGAAAACCGCTGCATCTTGCACTTCTATCACAGCAAGGCGGAATTTGAAGCCGCGGCGTATGTTTCGGCATTGCTCGCCAAAGAAGGGCTCGAGCGGCGTGCTGTATCCCCTGAAGATATCCGGTCAATCGAGCCGGCCCTGCGCGGGACATTCCATGGCGGCTTCTACACCGCTTCCGACTTCAGGGGCGACATCCACAAGTTCACGACGGGACCGGCTCTTATCTGTGGCCGCCTTGTGCGACGCTGAACTTCTCCACCGATGTGCTCTCGATCGCGCTCGACAAGGGCACGAACATCCAGCTGAAGTGTAAGTCGACCGAAAATCACGACAGTGATGCTGGGATTTCCGATTTTGATGGCATCGTGGTTTGCGGCGGTGTCGGTTCTCGCCGCATCGCCGCCAATCTTGGTGATCGGGTGAATGTCTATCCCGTGAGGGGATATTCAATCACCGTGCACTTGCCTGACGGCTCGGATCAGCGGGCCGCGCCATGGACAAGTCTGCTGGATGACCGCGCAAAGATCGTGACCAGTCGTCTTGGCTCCGGACGTTTCCGCGTCGCCGGGACAGCCGAGTTCAACGGCACCAACAAGGAATAAGAGCAGCGCGCATCGAACCACTGATCGCGTGGTGCCGCAGGCACTTTCCCGGCATGAGCACGCGCAACGTCGTGCCCTGGGTGGGCCTGCGGCCGATGATGCCGGACATTCTCCCGTGCGTCATGAGAGGCCGCGATCCGCGCGTCTTCTACAACACCGGCCACGGCCATCTGGGCTGGACGCTTTCGGCGGTGACGGCCGATGCCGTTGCGGCACTCGTCACGGCAAGAGGGAATGCCGCCTAAGGTTGTCGGTGAGATGTCGAAAACCGGGGCCAATCCCGCAGCTTCAGCTTGCGAGCTCAAGTTTCGGGCCCTGTTCAGGTGCACACTCGGCGCGTCTTTAGCGTTGACGTGGCCTGGTCTCGATCCGGTACGGCACCAGACCCCGTTCCGCGGTGCCGACGTCCAAAGGGCGTCCAATGGGTGGCAGAGCGCGATGGCGGCAATCGGTGCGCTCACAGGCGCGGCAGCCCGGCCCGATCGGATCGGCTGCCTCGATATCCTCCAGGTCCAGTCCCTTTGAATAGACCACCTGGTCGGCATGGGCGATCTCGCAACCCAATCCGACCGCAACCGCACGTGGACGGCTCAAATAAGAGCCGCCGGATAGGCTCACCGTGCGTGCGATGCACAAATAGGTCGTACCGTCGGCCGTAGCTGCAAGTTGAACCATAATGCGACCGGGTTGAGAGAACGACTGATGCACATTCCACAATGGACAGGGGCCGCCGAAACGCGCGAATTGAAAGCGAGTTGCGCTGCTTCGCTTCAGGACATTGCCGGCGATATCGATCTTTAGGAAGTAGAACGGAATTCCAGGTGAGGTTCTGCGCTGCAGGGTGCTTAGGCGATGACATACCTGCTCGAAGCTCGTTCCAAAACGCAGCTGCAGCCGCTCAATATCGTATCGCGCCTCGCGCGCATTGCTCAAGAATGCTTCGTACGGCATGACGAGTGCGCCGGCGAAGTAATTGGCGAGGGCAACACGGGCCAATGCGGCGGCTTCTTCGTTGCTCAGGCACGCCTGTCGAACCTGGCGATCGATTGCATCGCGCTGCTCAAGCAAACCGATCACGTGTGCGATCCAAAACACGCGGCTTTCCGATGGCGCGTCCTTGGACAGAAACAGCGTCCGCGCGTTCCGGTCGAGCCTCCAAATCATGCCGTGGTCCAGCGATTCAGGCGCGTGCTCAATCCTGATCCGGTAGGCATCACGCAGGTATTTTAGAAAATCCTCCCCGTGATTCTGCGGTTGAAAATGCTTTGCCGCGGCGAGCCGTTCCGCCGCACGATCCAGCACATCGAAATGGTTGCGCTTGGATTGCACCCAGTCGCGGACTTCGTCATAGGGAAATCGGCTCGCCGCGCCGTCTGCCTCTGCAAAACTCGTCTGAAGTGCGCGGTGCTCCTCCTCAAGTGCGAGATAAGATCGGTAGAGATGGAGGAAGCGCCGCACAACTTCAGGGGCAACGCGCACGGCAGCGCCCGATTCCTCCGCGGAAATTGCCGTGCCGAACAAGGGATCGCTCGCGCTCTCGCGCAGCTCGCCCGCCATGCGCAGATCCTCGTCGTCCGCGAAGTATCCAGTTTCGAGATTGAACAGCCGCGTCAGTTTTGACAGCATTTGTGACGTAATCGGCCTTTGGTCGGCCTCGATCTGGCTCAGATAACCCGCGGAGATATTGAGGGTCTGTGCCAAGGCGGCCTGCGTCGTGCCGCGTTGCTCCCGCAGGCGCCGTAGCCGATCCCCTGCGAATACCTTGAGTGGCCTCATGTATTCGCAAAATTTACAAAAATGGGCGGTTCGTCGGCAATTATGAGCATCTTTGACGCTACTTCGCTGAGTTTGGCTTTGCTAAGTTTGCACAAATTCAGCCGAGGTGCAAAGAATGAAGCAGTACGACGTTCATGTTCACCCTTCACGAGCGCCCTTGCCAAGGTCCGGCCAGCTTGCCTGGAAGATTGCCGAAGTGGCCGCCGATCAGGTTCCGGTGGAGCGGACGGTGGCCCAGATGATCGGAAACCGGATCATCGACAATGCCGCGGTCGCAGCCGCCTCGCTAAAGCGACGCTCAGTCGTGAGCGCACGAGCGCAAGCATTGGCGCATAGCTATACACCCGGCGCAACCCTGTACGGTTTCGCCACTGAGCGCCGCGTTTCGCCGGAATGGGCTGCCTGGGCCAATGGTGTGGCCGTTCGAGAGCTCGACTTCCATGACACGTTCCTGGCTGCGGACTATTCCCATCCGGGCGACAATATTCCGCCGATTCTCGCGGTTGCCCAGCACTGCAAACGCTCCGGCGCCGATCTCATTCGAGGTGTGGCGGCCGGTTACGAGATCCACGTGGATCTCGTGAAGGGCATCTGTCTGCATGAACACAAAATCGATCACATCGCGCATCTCGGGCCGTCCGCGGCGGCCGGAATTGGCGCGCTGCTCAACCTCGCTGCTGAGACGATCTATCAAGCCGTCCAGCAAGCGCTCCATGTCACGACCACGACGCGGCAGTCCCGCAAGGGCGAGATATCGAGTTGGAAGGCGTACGCACCGGCCTTTGCGGGCAAAATGGCGGTCGAGGCGGTCGACAGGGCGCTGCGCGGAGAGGGCGCGCCGTCCCCCGCCTGGGAGGGCGAAGATGGCGTCATCGCCTGGCTGCTCGGCGGTCCGGACGCAAATTATCGTGTGCCTCTGCCGGAGCCAGGCGAGCC
Source organism: Bradyrhizobium sp. CCBAU 53421 (assembly GCF_015291625.1). Taxonomy (NCBI): domain Bacteria; kingdom Pseudomonadati; phylum Pseudomonadota; class Alphaproteobacteria; order Hyphomicrobiales; family Nitrobacteraceae; genus Bradyrhizobium; species Bradyrhizobium sp. CCBAU 53421. The sequence continues at coordinate 7,895,757 of NZ_CP030047.1, read as the reverse complement.
GAAACAAGCAATTCTCGACACTTATACGAAGGAGCACTCGGCCGAGTATCAAAGCCAGGCACTCATAGATCTCGCGCGTCGATTGGCGCCGGCGATCGGTGATTTGGGTCGCGTGCGGGAGATTGTCATTCACACCAGTCATCACACGCATTATGTGATCGGCACGGGAGCCAACGATCCGCAGAAGATGGATCCGCATGCTTCTCGCGAGACACTTGATCATTCGATCATGTACATCTTCGCCGTCGCGCTCGAGGACCGCGCCTGGCATCACGAGAAATCATACGCTCGCGAACGGGCGGGCCGCCCAGAGACGGTCGCCCTTTGGCACAAGATCAGGACGGTTGAGGATCCAGAATGGACCCGTCGTTACCACAGCCACGACCCTCGGCAGAAGGCGTTCGGCGCGCGGGTGGTCGTCACCCTGGAGGACGGCGCGACGATCGAGGACGAGATCGCGGTGGCCGATGCTCATCCGCTCGGTGCCCGACCATTCGGCCGCTCGGACTACATCAACAAGTTTCGTACGCTCGCAGACGGTGTCGTGAGTGCAGCCGAGCAGACGCGCTTCCTCGAGGCGGTCGATCGCGTGGAGCAACTCAACGCCGGCGAGCTCGGCTCTCTCAATTTCGCGGTCGATAGCGATCTGCTTGGCCAAGCGGAGCGTGTTGGTCTGTTCGATTGGAACGATGGTCGCCAGGCGTGATGCCGGTGTTGAAGGAGATCGATATGACAGAGCTTGCTCCAGTCCAGCAGCCGGTTGCACCAAAGAAGTCGGTGGCGCTATCGGGCATTATCGCGGGTAACACCGCACTTTGCACCGTCGGCCGCACGGGAAACGATCTGCATTATCGCGGCTACAATATCATCGATATCGCCGAGAACTGCGAGTTCGAGGAGGTCGCCTATCTTCTGGTGCATGGCGTGCTCCCTTCGATCCAGGAGCTGACCACGTACAAGGCCAGGCTGAAATCTCTGCGCGGGCTGCCGATGGCGGTTCGATCGACCCTCGAGGCGCTGCCTGCCTCAGCGCACCCGATGGATGTCATGCGATGTGGCGTCTCGGCCCTTGGCTGCGTCTTGCCGGAAGCCGCCGACCATGGGGCAGCCGCGGCATCCGATGTTGCCGATCGGCTTCTGGCTTCGCTTGGTTCGATGCTGCTGTATTGGTATCACTACGCCCACAACGGCCGTCGCATCGAAGTGCAAACCGACGATGACACGATCGGTGGGCACTTCCTGCATCTGTTGCACGGTGCAACGCCAGCGGACAGCCACATTCGCGCCATGCACACATCTTTGATCCTTTACGCGGAGCACGAATTCAATGCATCCACGTTCACTGCGCGCTCGATCGCCGGCACCGGCGCGGACATGCATTCGGCGATTGCGGGCGCCATCGGCGCGCTGCGAGGTCCCAAGCATGGAGGGGCCAACGAGCTCTCCTTCGATATACAGAAGCGATACGCCGATCCAGATGAAGCGGAACGTGACATTGGCCGTCGCATCGAGGCCAAGGAGGTCATCACCGGCTTCGGGCACCCGGTTTACACGATCGCCGATCCCCGCAATGAAGTGATCAAGCGGGTTGCGCAGCAGCTCAGCAGGCAGGCCGGTTCGAGCCGAATGTTCGACATCGCCGAACGGATCGAAGGCGTGCTGGCCCGGCGCAAAACAATGTTCGCCAACCTTGATTGGTTCAGCGCTGTTTCCTACCACCTGCTTGGCGTGCCGACCGCAATGTTCACCCCGATCTTTGTCATCGCACGCACGTCAGGCTGGGCCGCTCACGTCATCGAGCAGCGCGCGGACAACAAGATCATCAGGCCGTCTGCCAACTACATCGGGCCGGAAAATCGCCCCTTCGTGCCGATCCAGCACAGGACTGGATCCTCTGCGTCATGCGCGGCGTGAGGAGAGTGACATGGCGTATTTGATTGCTGCTGATCTTCCACGGTCTTCCGCCGGCCAGCGCTTTCGCGCTCTGGTGCAGAGTGGCGGGATCGTGCAGCTTCCAGGAACTCACAACGGCATGGCGGCCCTTCAGGCAAAAGCGGCAGGTTTCAAGGGCCTGTATCTGTCCGGCGCGGCGATGAGCGCATCCATGGGGCTGCCGGATCTCGGCATCATCACAATCGATGAAGTGGTATTCTTCATTCGTCAGATTGCTCGCGCGAGTGGGCTGCCCCTGCTCGTGGACGGGGACACTGGCTATGGCGAGATCCTCAATGTCATGCATATGGTACGCTGCTTTGAAGATGCAGGTGCGGGCGCCGTTCATATTGAGGACCAGATCCTTCCCAAGAAGTGCGGTCATCTCAATGACAAGAAGCTCGCAAACGCGCACGACATGGCAGCAAAGGTTGCGGCTGTCGCACGTGCGCGGCGCGATCTCTATTTGATCGCACGCACGGATGCCGCTGCAAGCGAAGGCCTCGATGGGGCCGTTGCGCGGGCCAAGCTTTATGTCGAGGCCGGCGCCGATGCGATTTTCCCGGAGGCGCTGACCAGTGGCGAGATGCTCAGAGAATTCGCACAGCGGATGGGAGAGGTGCCGTTGCTCGCGAATATGACGGAGTTCGGACGAACGCCGTTTTTCACCGCCTCCGAGTTTCAGGAAATGGGCTATCGGATGGTGATATGGCCGGTTTCTTCCCTCCGGGTTGCCAACAAGGCTCAGACCAATCTGTTTGCCACCCTCAAAAGAGACGGTGGCGCCCATAACATTGTCCACGAGATGCAGACACGCGCGGAACTGTACGAGCTGATCGGATTGAGGGATTACGAAACCTTGGATGCGTCAATCGTGCAAACTATTGTTCCAGACGTGATCTAATTCCTCTCAATCGCAGAAGTACCAAGTCGACGGCCGTTCGCAGCAGGGCCGTCGAAGACCAAGACGGCTTCTCAATCGTGCGCCGACCCGCAACGGACCTCGAGAACAAACGACAGAAGGCATTGTCGAAAGGGAGCCGCCGGCAGTGAAAGCCGGCGGCCCAAGGTCAGGGAGATCGCCGCTGATCGCCAGCTATCAAGCTCAGCGCAAAGCGGCTTCCAACTTATAGCCAATCCGGAAACACATTTTTCGTGGTGTCGCCGGTTCATCGTGGGCACGCTGACTTTTGATCTGCATCGTGTCGACAGTGCGCCACTTTTGTACGGAACGAACGACCGTGCTCCCAGCTGGATGTCAGCAAAGTCTCTCTTGCAGTAGCCAATTGCCGCATCCAGCGCTTCTTAAGCGCTTGCGAGAACACATCACAGTTCGGTCCATGCGGGGCTGTTGAGAGCTTGCATCCGCGGTTCATTTGCGCTTGGGATAAGAGCCCGACTGGATGTTTATGGAGCAGGCAAGCCGGTCGAAGGGAGATTGCACGACACCGAAAACAGTGATGGTCGGTTTGGCTGTCTCAACTTTGTAGAAACGGCGTAACATCGGATAACCATTGGGTACCGAGAATAATTCGGCAGCTTGCCCAGCAGCAGGGGCTGCATCCACCAGGTGGGAGGTATTGACGATATCAATCCCATGTCGCTGTAGCGCGTCGGCTATCAACCGTTCACCGAATTCGTCCACGATGTCGCTTTCAACGTCCGATGAAAGATAGGTCGCATCGTACATGACCGTCACCTCGTCGGCAAAGAATATCATCTTCCTGACGCACAGCATGGCCTTAGCGGGCGGATTGAAGATCTCCATCGTCGGTTCGGATATCTTTTCCCTTGTGACGGATAGCAGGCGAATGCTGGCTCCGCGCCAGGTCGATATCCCCGCGTCCAGCGCGAGAACGAATCTTCTTTTCCGCTTGACGAAGGTGCCCTTGCCCGCAACTGCCACCAACTCGCCCGAGACGCGCAAGTCACGTAGTGCGCGCTTGATGGTAATTGGGCTGACGCCGAACTCTTCGCAAAGCGCCGCTGTTGAGGGAATCGAATCACCCGGCAGGTAGGTGCCTGTCGTAATCCGCTTGAGGAGCTCCTCTCGGACACGCTCATGCAGAATGGACGGAATCCCCAATTGCAGATTGTTCAAGGGTCTTCTCTTTGTTTCGGACCAGAACTGAACTCCAGTTGGCTCCTTGCATATTATTAGCGCATAACCTGCTCATTTTGCAGCCTGCTTGACCGAATAGTATACCTGGTATAACGCTAAAGCATTGGTGTAGTCCGCGGGAGCGGACGTACGCCAGCAACATGTCCTGATCCGCGCGCCCGAAGAAAACTCGGAAGGCCGCCTTTCGCATGTCGATTGTGCTCAGTTCGCTTCGCGAGTGGCGCGAGGTGCTTTGCGATATCGGGGCGACGCGTTCGATATACGGGTGAGCGCATCCGACCGCGATCTTCGAGCGCGCAGACACACAGCGTCCCGAATATCTGCTGAGATCCTCACGCACGATGGGGCCGGCACTCGGGCGGTCAGCGCGTGATCAAACCTGCTGCCGCACGCCGGTCAGATCTGACCCCCGTTACGCGAGGCGCGCCGGGGCCGGGAAGACCTGCAGCATCCGCCGGTTTTTCCGACGTGGAGAGGCGGCTGGTTAGCAGCTGGGGTCACGGGTTACGGTTTGGCGACGATGCGCAAGTGGCGGTTCTTTTGCCGAAAAACTGCGAAATACTTGTGCACTTTGTGGTTGTCTGACCAGATAGATAGGCTAGGCTCATCCCGGGGTTGTGGGGCGTTGGCATTGAACAGTCGGTTTGACGTCTTCACGAGTTGAGTTTCTGAGGTGGCAAGTGGGACGGGTTGGGAGGGGAATGCCCGATGCCACTTGATGGCAAGCCGCGTCCGCAAAAGCATCGACGCGATGGTCCACGGCATATTCATGCGGCGCCCTGCCTATCGAAGGGTCGATCAGTCAGCGAGAAGTTGAGTTTTTTGGCGTCTATTCGAGACCGATCGTTTCAAAAGTTGCGGATTTCAGTAATGTATTGGGGGATACAATGCGAACACGGGCGAAGCGCACCCGCATATCTTTATTTGGCGCATTACTTGTATTGAGCGGATGCGCCATTGCGCCAGTCACGGATGACGTTGCGCATATTTCAGCCTCAAATATTGCAAGGCAGGTCCGCTGCGAGGCGCGGCAGGCTGTAATAGACGCATTGCTCGGCTATCTGACTAGCCCCGACAACAATATGAACAAGAAGAAACTCGACGACTATTCCTATGCAGTCGGAAATGAGCTCAAGCGGGCGTACCACGAGAATCCCGAGGCGATTAGAGCCTTTGATCCTTCACAGGTGACCGGTTTCGCCCGTACGGTGACAAAGCTCCTCTACAGTACAGGCATCGCCTACTACTACGATCTAACGGGCTTGGAAACGAACAACATCGATCCGGCTGCGAACCTCATTAGGCCGACGCCCATTACGTCGCTTGTGACCCTGGGTCTCACTGGAAATTTCGACAGGCAAAGGCAGAACGAGTGGTCGTTTACGATCACCGACAACTTCGGAAATCTCGTTCAAAAGACGAGCGAGAGCTATTGCACACACCATCTGGTGAGAACTGAAGATTATGTGTACCCCATCGCGGGTAGGATTGGCCTCGCGAAGTTGATCAAGGAATTCACCTTGATGAGTCTGTTCGAGAATCTCGACGAGCTCAACAAGGATGTGGCGACGGTAAAAAAAGGCCCGCCGAGCATGGTTCAGCAGCTTCAGTTCACCACGACCATTGGCGGTGGGGCATCACCCAAAATTGTCTTCGCGCCGACAGGGCCGCAGTTACAAGCCACTGACGTGAGCTTTCCCGTTACCGTGTCGCGCAAGGACACACACCAGTTAACCGTAGGGCTGTATCTGGATAAGGGAGAAGCAAAAATTCTCGATGTGGCTCGTGGCCCGATTTACGAAGGTTCGCTCATCACCGCATCAGGTGGACGCGCCGAACAAGGCGCGGCGCGGGCAGTTCAGCAATTTCTAGCATTGAAGATTTTCAAACCGGTCCTTTAAAAGGAGCAAGACATGGCAACAGTTAAGAAAGCCAAGAGAGGCAAACCAGCAGCAGGCCAAAAGGCGCCGAACGCGACCAAGAAAGCCGCCAAGCCCAAACCGGCCCGCTCAGGAGGGACTCACGTCAATTTCGGCGTACATGGCCTGGGAAAGATCATGACTGCCGTACATAACGCGGGTTTGGGTGATGAGCTCAATACACGTCTCAAGTCTTCCGGACAGTTCGTCAAGGTAAGCCGGAAGAGCCTGACGGCCATCAAGGAGTTTGTGAAGGACAGACCTCAACTCTCCAATTTGGCCGAGACGATCGGTAAATGTGACTGTCCTCCGGACGATCCCGGTTGCGTGTACATTCCAGGGTAGGTCGGCAAGGCGCCCGAAGTAGAAGAAAAGACCGGGCCGTGCAATGGCCCGGTCGTTTTGCTCCCTTGTGGGCCGTTAGCCGGGGCGGATGTTAGCGACGTGGTTCTACGGCAGCCGCAACACGTTCCGCAGCCAGCTCTTGTCGGCGAGGCGCCGTTTTGTGGCCTCGATTCATCGCGAGGCTTCTTCATATCGACGATATGTTTGCCGCCTCCGGTGGTCCCTCCCGCGTGGCCGCCGCCACAGCAATCTGCCGTGGTCGCGCTTCCGGGCTATGCTCGCGCGACACCCGCTGCCGACAGCCAAGATCGTCCACCAATATGCCGTCCCGGGAGCGAAGCTTACGCGCGAAGGACCGGATGCGGGTAATCCGCTCGTCCGGGTTGGTGAGGGGCAGGGATTGCAACATCCCCGCCTACTCGGCAGGTCCTCTATCCTCGGCGGCCATTCGTTTGCCGTCACTGCGGAAAGCTTAGGCTCATACTGATTGGCGGGATATGTCTGTCAGACGCGGTTGACGTCTCGGCCGACGGCAGGATCCCGCGTCCATTCTGTCGACGCGCGGCGCATACGATTGCGGACGGGCATCGCTCTGCACGTTGCGCGGCACAGCTTTCACTGCACAGCTCTCACTTGCTTCGACCCGTCGTGAACCGATCGGTGATTTTCCTCGCTGCGCCAGTGCGCCTTGCCACTGTTCTGGGAGAATACAAAGAGCGACTGAGAGCTTTGCTGAATCAATTGCGCGGCTAGTCTTTCGCCTCCTTGCGCTCGTGGATGGCCAGTCGACCGCCACTTGGTCGGGCGATTAGTTCGATACATTCAAGGCCTTTTGCCGCCATCGCGCGGCCAGATGCAGCCAACGTTCGTCCAGAACGTACCTTCGCGCTTTTGGTTACGATGAACGTTACCGGTCACGACGAATGCTTCATGACTGGGTTTCTGCGCTCGGGGCGGTGCCGTTGCATTGTCCCAGCAGTGAGACCGAGGCGGCAACCCGGGAAATAGAAACGTAATCTGCCGGACGTGCCGGCATGCGGTGATCGCGAGATCATCAATGTCCGGTTCTTTGCCAGCCACGACTAAGCAATCGCGCTCGCAGTGTCGTCCGCCAAGTACATTTGTCTGATAGAACCACGGGACGAGACAAACCGTGTATTCACACGGTATGGTTGCTGGAGACCGAGTCGTATTGCCGTCGGTTATTTTGGGGAGATTCGCCATTGAAAGTATCGAGCCGTTGTCGTCCTCTCGCGCATGTCTTTCATGTGTCGATGATTGCGCTTGCTGTTCTATCGACCGGCAGTCCAGTCGCGTCGTCGCAAGCCCTCAAAAAGAGCGGTTACACGCTGGGATCCGAGCAATGCGGCAGCGGAAGGCTGTCGTTCCCCCGGATCAAAATCGATATGAGGCAGGGCTTCTGCGCAGGTCTGGTCGCCAGCGAGGACGACGGTCTGATCTTTCCGCGCTCGATTGTACAGATTCCTGGCCATGACCTTTTTGTTATTTCGGACATGGGAGGGTGGCAACGTACGGATGGTCGCTTGCTGATCTTGGATCCTCATGCTGCGGATGGAAAGCGGATCAGGGAAGCGATAACCGGGCTCGAGTATCCTTTTGGATTGGCGGTCGGCCCGGACAGGAAGGTCTATGCCTCAACTGCAGAGATGATCTTTCGCTTCGATCCGCTTGCCTCCAATCCGCGCAGTACGATGGAGATAATCATCCACGGCCTGCCGGGCCGCAGGACAACCCTTTCCGACGGCACGAAGGTAGCGGAGAGCAGCCATTCGCTGAAGCAGTTCGTGTTCGATAAGACGGGCAGGATCTTCGTCAACGTCGGCTCAGACAGCGACGATTGCATCCCAAATCCTGGAAGGCCGGTGACCAAGGTGTGCCCCACGGGAGAGGGACCATCGCCGCTCGCATCGATCTGGATGTTCATGCCGCCGAATGGTGGCGTCTTCCCCGCGCTCAAACCCGCCGATCCCAACCCGCCGCGCGAGATCTACGCACGGGGACTACGCAACTCGATGGCATTGGCGCTGCACTTGCGGTTTCCGGAACCGGGCTTTGCTTTCCTTCAGGGTGAAAACGGCAGGGACTTGAAGGATTTCTTCAAACCCAACGAAGAGATCAACGCGATTGAAAAGGGAAAACATTACGGCTGGCCGTATTGCTACGATCTGGCAACACCGAGCCCGGAGTTTAGGTCCGTGTTGCAGAACGGACCCTACAAGAACTTCTGCAACGACACGGCAATCTACAAACCGCCGCACTCGCTGTTACCGCCCCACGGCGCGCCGCTCGGGATGCTGTATTATCATGGCAGCAGATTTCCGGAGCTGGATGGCAAGCTGCTGGTCGGGCTGCACGGCTATCGGCCTGCGGGCAGCCGGGTCTTGATCTACGACGTCGACGATCACGGCTTTCCAAAGGTCATCGCTCCGCCGGTCAGCTATAAGGTCAGCTGCGAGGCCGTGCCCTCACGTGCGTTTGAGACCGATGCGGGCAGGGCCCCCGCGGCGCCGTTCGAGGAGCTAATTTCAGGATGGCATAGGGTCAATGGCGCACGACCGCGAGGGGCACCGGTTGGGTTGACTGTCGCGGCCGATGGGGCGATCTGGCTGGTGGAGGACAAGAACAAGACCGTCATCCGCATTGATCGCGCGCTTGGCAATGCGCCAGATCCATTGCCATGCGATATGCGAACCCAAGCACAGATCGACGAGTTGGTTGACTTCGTCGCAAACGATCCTAAGAACCGCGCCCGGCTTACCGCAGTTCGCAGCGGGATTATCGAGAAACATTGCCTTGGCTGCCATTCGGATTTCGCTTTGAAGCACGGCCAATCAGACGCGGACAAAGATCAGGCCGCATTGAAATTCATGCTGTCGCAGGACGGCTGGATCTATCCGGGAGATCCCGATTCCGGTAAATTGCGCACGCGTCTACGCGGCTTTGGCGCCGAGAGGCTGATGCCGCCCGGAGGAGAGTCCTTGCCGAAGACGGAACCGGGTTATGCGCGCCTTCTCGACCTGGCGGACTACCTGGCCGGCACGATGGTTCCCGGCACGCGGATGAAGGTCAAGCAGGGGCCGGCCGAGAGGGATTTCTTCAGCAAGACCGGCAAGATCTGCGGCCAAATTCCGACAACCAAGGTCGTTATCGTGACAGAAGCGGAGGGCGTAGGTAAGCCGGGTTTTAGCCGAATTTACCGGCCGGCCGATCCTTTCCTGAGCGGAGAGTGCACTGACGCCGATGGCTATTACATTCCTAAAAAGGCTCTTGTGCCCTTGCGGTAGCGCATTGCTGGTCACGCTCGTGGCAAGCGCCGCGTACGCAGGTCCAAAATTGTTTGAGAGCCAGGCGGTGACGCAACCTGGCGAATACACCTTCGGCATCGAAGGACCTGCCGTCGATCGCGATGGGAATCTGTTTGTCGTCAATTTCGGAAAGCAGGGCACGATCGGCAAGCTCGCCCCGGGAAGCGCCAGCTCGAAAAAATATCTGGACTTGCCAGAAGGCAGTGTCGGCAACTCGATCCGCTTTAGTCGCGATGGGACGATGTTCGTCGCCGATTACAAAAAGCACAACATTCTCCAGATCAAGCAAGGCAGCCTGCAATCGGAAGTCTATTTTCATGCCGATGCGATGAGTCAGCCAAATGATATGACTATCGCTCGAGACGGCACGATCTACGCCAGTGACCCGAATTGGAAGGCGCGTAGCGGCCGGATCTGGCGGATTGCAAAAGCCGCTGACGGGTCGGTGCAAGGCCAGGTGATGACCGCGGCACGATCGATGGGCACAACGAACGGCATCGATTTGAGCCCCGATGAGAAGACCCTCTATGTCAGCGAGTCGAGCAGCGGCCAGATCTGGGCTTATGACGTTCGCGGCAACGAACTGATGTCGGCCCGCACGCTCAAGACCTTCCAGGCGGATACCGTGGATGGCCTGCGTACCGACACTGCGGGACGATTGCTGGTCGCACGAATCCAGAAAGGCAAGATTGCGGTTATGCAACCCGATGGCGCGCTGCAGAGAGAGGTCGATCTGCAGGGTAGCGAACCCACCAATCTTGCATTCGGTGGTGCTGATGGAAAGACGGTATTCGTAACGCAGCGTCAAGGCGGCTTCATCGAAGCTTTTCGCACGGATCGCGAGGGACGCGAACACTGTTTACAAAGGCCCGGTTGCTAGGGACAAATTATGCAGTAGCCAACAACCATCAGCGATACTCTCTTTCCCGATCCTCCTCTTGCGGCGTGCGTAAATTCGTAATCCGAACCCCTGAGTTCGGTCAATCGTTCGTGCTCGCGGAACTGAATCGGGGCCCAGCTGCGGATATTGGACGCAAAAAGGGTTGTCACAAGGATCGAGTCCAATAGAAATAGCGTAGGGCAAAACTCCTCGCCTATCCGCATTTGCGTCCGCAAGCGCGCTGAGATTAAAAACACAGCGTCCACGGAAAATCGCCGAGCCTGAATCCGAGCCTGAATCTAGGATGGAAACAGCTCAGCTGTCCTTATCGAGTGATTGGGTTAGCTCAGACCTTGGAATTTGTCTGGGAACGGACGGATGGCGCTCGCGATGGGTTTTGTGTTCCACTGAATGCCATCTGAAAGAGATTGGCGGCTGCCGCCCACTCGCGCGAAGATGGCCAGGTAGGAGCATGCGCGGGGGCCGCCAGGCCGACAGTTTATCGTGCGATCAGTTTAGGTCAGTCATCGATTGAAATCCTGCGAGATGATGCAGAAAGTTGCCGAACTCCTGCATCGATTTCCTGCATGTTGGCAGCGCAGCAAGTTACTCTTCTCATTGGGCAAACATCCCTTGAGGAGCAGACTGCAAATGGTCTTGACTTGCGCCCCCGGAGCGTTCACCTAAATGATGTTGCAACCTTATATTGTTCGCTCCGCAGCGGCCCGCTGATTTCAGTCTTGATTTGAGGAAGAAAATGCCACGACGCATCGTGCTCCTCTCCGATGGCACCGGCAATTCCTCGGCAAAGGTTTGGCGGACAAACGTTTGGCGCATGTTCAGCGCGCTGGATCTTACCAACGACGATCAAGTCGCTTGCTATGATGACGGCGTTGGGACCTCGTCCTTTAAGCCGTTGGCGATCCTAGGTGGCGCCTTCGGGATTGGTCTGCGCCGCAATGTCATCACGCTCTACAAGTTCGCCTGTCGCAACTACCGCAACGAGGGCGACGAGATATTCGCATTCGGCTTCAGCCGTGGCGCTTTCACCATCCGCGTGACGATGGGCTTGATCCTCGACCAGGGCTTGATTCCGGCACAGGGCATCTCCGATAGCGAATTGGACCGGCAGGCGAAAAAGGCCTACCGGGCGTATCACAGAAGGCATTTCCATACGAACTGGTACTTGATGGTCCTTGGCCTGAAGAAATTGTTTGGAAGAGAAGTGTCTTCCAAGCCAGCGACCGTGCCTGCCGGAAGGCAAACGCCAGTCATCCGCTTTCTGGGGCTGTGGGATACGGTTGCGGCTTATGGCCTTCCGATCGACGAGATGACCCAAGGTGTGAGCCAATGGATATGGCCGCTGGAACTGCCCGGCCACACGCTTCATCCCAGTGTCAAGCGCGCGTGCCATGCGCTTTCCCTCGATGACGAGCGCACCACATTTCATCCTGTTCTTTGGAATGAGAGACAGGAGAAACAACCGACAAGCGGAACGCCCCGTTATACCTGCGCGGAGAGAATTAGCCAGGTCTGGTTTGTCGGGGTACATGCGAACGTTGGGGGCGGATACCCGGACGATTCCCTCGCTCAGATCCCGCTATACTGGATTATGCAGGAAGCGAGAGCCCAGGGTCTTTGCTTCAAGCTATCGGATCCTGCAGCGCTCGCGGAAACTAAGCAGGCGCAGGATAAAGACGGCCGGCTGTATGATTCCCGCGCGGGCGCGGCGAGCTACTACCGCTATGGGCCACGACGCATATCCCGCCTGACCCGGCAGCGCTTCTCCTGGACGACCGGCGATGAGGTATATGTTGAGAAGCCCAAGATCCACGAGACGGTATTACGGCGCATAAAAAACAACGCCCATGTCTATGCGCCGATTGGAATTCCACATGACTATGACGTTATCTCGCCCGAGATAGCGCAAGACGGCAGCGTCCGGTTCAGAATCGATAGCTTGCCGGACAGCGCATCGGGGCCGACGATCAACACGCCGGAAACATCGGAGCAAGCTCAGGCCCGCGTCCTCGCCGAGCGCCAAGACGTCTGGCCGCTGGTCTACACCCGGGCGGCGCTATATTTTCTCACATTGGCGGCAACCATGGTGTTCGTCGTATTTCCCTTCACTGGGCGGAGCGATCCGCTTGGTGAAAGGGTCAACGCGCTCAAATGGGTTTCGGACATTATCCGGACGTTGAGTGGGTTCCTGCCGTCATGGATCTCGCAATGGCTCGCCTCCTATGCACAATATCCCGGGACGTTCCTGATCCTGGTGGGCATCATTGGAGCATTGATCGTCGGTGGTAAGCGCGTCGCTTCCGCGACCGACGACCGAATGACCGCGCTTTGGCGCAAAGCATTCGCCGGAAAGCTCTCTGCGCCGGTGACGGCTCCAAACTCCATGCCGGGCGGTCGTGAACGTATCCTGATGGGAGTCCGTTCAGGATGGCGCTACTATCTGGGCCCGGCGCTTTCCGCCGTTGTCATTGCATACCTGGCACTCACGGTCGGGGACCGACTTCTATTCACCGCTGTGGATCAAGCGGGACTGATTTGCAAGCCAACCGGCAAGCTGGACTACATCCCTGATGCCGGAGCGCTGGTCTCCTTTGTAACAGCCGACCCTTGCTTTGCCACGGGCTACAAGGTCGGCCGCCTCGAACGATACTACGTTTGGACCAACCCGGATCCGGCTGCGCTTGCCCGTCAGTACGAGAACTATTCGACCAGCAGGGACACATGCAAAGTGGCCGCGGGCGCGGGCGAAGCAATCTTGATGAATGGCGGCGTTGAGACGGACGCGCGCGGATATTCGACCTTCCGCAATCCGGAGGATGGCACCCAGTTGTCCTGGACCGAGACCGTCGTCCATGTTCTCGCATTACCGCTGCGGCGGTACTACTTTCAGCCTTGGTTCCAGCCGGTGGCGCGTTATGGTTCGCTTGGCAGCGAAGTGGACTTCCTCGAACCAGACCCCGACCGGCGCGTGAAGAAGATTTCTGAATACGTGACGCCCAAGGTGACCGATGAACTGTTCTTCTACGTAAATGACGCTGTCCTCTTCCTTCCTCGCACCTATCAGTGGCTCTACAAAGACAATAAGGGTTGCATCTCATTCTTCATCAAGCCGTCGAAGTAGCCTACCGGCTCTCCTTCATGGGAGCTTGTCTGGCCGCTCCCATCGGGCTCAGCTTGGTCCGTCCTTGCCATAGCCGTAGGACATGGGACGGCGGGCGGCGCTTCGCTCTTCGTCGAAAGGCCTCTATCGGTATACCAATGCGCTATGCTCTGTCTCGGCTCGCGTTGAGTTCGGCGTGCCGACATCTTCCACTGTTGACATAGTCTTTATCATCTCACTGATGCGCCGACGGTCCGGCAGCGTGTTGAAAGCACTGATCCGCCGCTGTTCTGAACTGCTCGTTGTCGGAGTTCTGCGCCGGCTGTCATTTTAGCAAGTGACCCAAGATCAATCGTTTTTTTAGCATCTTGTTGCCAGCTCATTAGACTTTACGTTGGGTGGTTCATGTGGGCCAGCAGCGCGTCGAACGTCAGATATCTGGAAAGTACGAAACGTACAGTTTGCGCGCGCAGCTAGAACTCGCTTCCTCCACGCTCAGTTCGGCTGGCGTCGTACAAAGCTAAATCGGTCCTTTACATGGTTGTTCTGCCAAGCGCCTTGACATCCGCTACAGCATATCAACGGATGCATTTTCATGTCGGGGCCCGCCGCACAGCTAAACTGAACGGCGTCTATCAGGGGCCTGAGCTTACCATGCTCAGCTGCTGGTCATCCGACTGGCTTGCCGACCAAGTTACGTTGGATAAGAAATAAACGTTCCAAAGCGGCCAGTTCAGTGAACTTAGGTTACCCAGTCGGAAAGCGCGGGGAGTCGGTGGTGGGCTCGCGGTTCATGATCGACAGAGTTGGACATTCGCAGTGAGCAGTCATCGTGCTTTGAAGGCCAACTACAAGAACGAAGCCTAAGATATTGAAGTCGGACCTCATTGGTCGGCAAGCAACGACAGGGATGTTGGCGACGTCGGAATAGTCCTAGCTGCAAACCGTTCTGTCAAAGAAATGGCACACGCGTAAGCGCACCGAAGCTGACGGAGTGAAGTACATTGACAACTTCTCCTTGTGCTTTCTAAAAGGAGGGGCGGGGCCGTTACTGGAATCTATTGTCGTTGAGGGAGCGATGTGGGTTTGGCTTAACGAACTGTGGGTCACTCTTGACCGGGCGATTAAAGTCTTGAGCATTATCCGGGACGCAATCGGGAAGTTGGGTGCCCCGCTCGTCGCGGAAGTTATCATCGTTTGCATCTTGGCGACATTCGTTCGCTTGGTATATGCGAAGTATGGCGCTACGGCTTGGAAGGTTTGGAAGGAAGACGGCTCGCCTATTGTCCTCTGCGGATTGGGTAGCATTTTGATAATCGCCCTTGTGATCTTTTTTTTCGCATTGCTCGGCTCGAAGAATGATGAAACGTCAGAGCAGAAACACGCCTCAAGAACGACAGGCGTCAAGCGCAACGGAAAAATAGCTCGACTTGACCAATCGCCTTGTGCAGGGCACTACTGTGGCGTCGGAGGACCAGACCTCGATCCGTTTAACGATGAGGATGCAGCTAAACTCGGACCTGATGACGTTGCCGAAGCAAGAAAAACGTTGGGCCGCACAGAGGGTCGGTTTTGCGCTGTAACCAATACGATCAAGCCATTTCATTTTGAAGTCCGGTTGCAGCGTGATGGTGCGTGCCAGAGATGGTTTGATGCAGTAAACGGCGTGGTTGACCTGTTTATCAAGGATCGTCCGGTTCATGGCGAGTTGACGAAGTACGGGCGCTCCTGGCAATACGTTGCTTCAAAGGGCTACAGGGGACCTGACAGGTTCTCCATTATGAGATGTTTTCGCACCGGTTTAAATTCGAGTGAATGCTTGACCTTGGACTATGCGGTCAACGTGCTTTAACTATCAAAATTGTTTCTGAGTGCCGGTGAGCTATCGAGACCCCAAAAATGTTAACTGTGGGTCGGATAGTTCTTGACGCTCTGCGTAGAGAACTTCCGCCCAACGCCGACGTGATTCCGGCATCGTTCAAGGTTCGCGCAATCCCGCTGCAAGATGCTTCATATGTCCCGCATCCAGTGTTTCACCTGGCCGAGATGCAAACTCGTCAGCGGGCCGCACGCTTCTTCGCCGCCCGCAAGCTTTCATTCAATCCCAGTATCGTTCGTTCGACGTCTGGCCTCAGCCAAAACAGTTTTCACTCGTTCGGAACGACGCGCAGGCGCTCCTTCACGTACACGCTGCTCGAGCTGACGGAAGAGCACGTGCGACTAAAGCGCGATGTGATCAGGTCGAATCGTCATCGGGCTTTAGCTTTTTGACTAAGCATGATCTTTTCGGAAAACCGCTTCGCACTTTTCCGGATCATGCTTTAGACACGAGATCCTGCCGAACTGGAATCCTCGCAGTCCAGTCACTTACGCGTTTGAGGGTGCTGTCGAGTTCGGTGCAAGCTCTGTATGGCTGCTTCTGTGCGTTTTCTGCACGGCGGCGGGAATTTGGCGCTCGGATATGGCTGGGGCTCATTGGGCGAGGCAAGTCCGCCGGATTTCCGCCAGTTCGTCTTGAGCTAAGCTTCTCTCAATAAAGCCGTTCAAGGTGGCGTTCGACCATCCACCCGGTCCGAAGGGACGGTTGGGAGTCGAACAACTAACATCCGCCGAAACCGAGCTGACGCGCCCGCCATCACGTGTATATCGAAGCGGCCCGACAGATCCGTAATTGGTCTCATCGACCCTTTGCACCTGGCCGACGATGGAATAGCCGGGCGGTGCGTTGTACTGCACGGTCCCTTGCTGGTTATCTCCCATATTCTGACAGCGGACGCCATCGGACACGCTAAATGCCTCCCGATCGACGCGTGTCTTACGCGCGTCCGCTTCGCATTGCGCGACATCCTGCTCAGTCGGCCGAGCTCGCTGCGGAGGCGGCAAAAGGTGGTTGAACGCGAAGACGGGCGCGGCAAGCGCCCGGTTGGCGTCGAGTTGGTTAGTTATTATTCCGATCAGCTTGTTGTCGGCATTGAAAACACCGGATCCACTGTGGCCTTCAACTACGGCGAGGCGAAGCGTCAGGTTGTCTCGAAAGCGCGATGCGTCGGTCGGGACGAGGTCCGCGCTGACAGGCTCGGGCTGATGAGACCCGGGATCCCAAATGATCGCAACAACGCTTGAGAGCTCCGCAGGCGGGGTATCCGCAACGGTTGCCGCAAGCAAGTTTGAGGCCGTGATCGTCAGGATTGCCAAGTCGTAGGCAGGCACTGCTCTGGCCGAGGCCGTCCCGAGACTGTGCTCAATCCCATTGCCATCAAGCCCGATAATCTCAATCCGGCGGTCTCTCCCATCGGGCGTTTCAGACCATTCTGCGTCATCGCCGATCACATGCAACGCCGTCACAATTACTCCGTTAGGACGGACAATAACGCCAGAGCCCTTGCGCATGGGCACGCTTGCGCCCGCCGGGTTACGTCCCGTTACATTGATCTTGACGACGGCCTGCTTGTTCGCAGCCCACACCGAGCTCCGATCGATACTTTGTGCGGTTGCAGGGGCGCTCAGAGCGATCGCAACTACAAAAGCCGTGTAAGATGTCCTTGACAGCATGCGATGTTTCTTTCCTCAAATGTGACAATGTCGATCGTCAATATCGCTATCGCTGGTGCGCTAGGCGGACCTACGGAACGACGTGACGCACAAACAAGGCGGGCGCCGTTGCGCCAAGCCGAAGCTTGCCGCCGACGGTGTACGCATAAATGCACGAGAACTGCGGCACCGTTTTGCTGCCGTCGACTGTCCAGAAACGTCTTGCCTCGGCCGCACCCTTCAGGACGACGGGGGATGTATCGCTATATTCGAACACAATGCTTGCGGTGTCTTTCGACGAAATGCGGGTCACTTCGTTGCTTTTGAACCGGACCATGAGGGGCTCCAGTGTGCTTTCTTTTGAGAGATCAGTGCCCAGGCAGCGTAGGGAAGGATCGAGAAACACCGGCTGGTTCTCCTCGTTTGTGACGTTCAGATTGAATGATTTCAACATCGCGTCTGGACTATCAGAAGTCGGCGTCGAGAACTTCACGTTCAAAAAGGCTGTCAAAACGGTGTCACCCGCGCGCCTGCCGGCGCTCCCGTCAGGAGACAGGAATTGGTTGAATAAATAGCTAGGCACGGCGAGCAGCCTTGAGGCATCCCTTCGTTTGTAGACGATACCCACCAGGTTGCTTTCAGCGTCGAACACGCCAGCGCCGAAGTAACCGTCGATCGCTGGAAAGCGTACTGTTAAAACGTCTCCGTCCCTCCCTCTGTCCGTCGGTACGCCATCTGTCGAGACGGCCTCCGGAATGCTGTTCTGCGGCTCCCAAGCGATCGTAACGAAAGTGGCCAGTTCGTCCGGCGCATATTCGGCGACACGAGCTGTAGAAAGGCCCTCAGCCGTAATCGTGAGGATAGCGACGTTGAGCGAGGGGATCAGCCGCGCCGAGGCATTTCCCAGCGGCTTGATGATCCGAAACGTATCGAGCCCGGATATTTCTATCTGCCGGTCAAGCCCGCTGGGAATCTGATTCCATTCGCTATCTTGGCCGATCATCTGTGCCGCAGTGATAATCTCTCCCCTTGATCGAACCACCACGCCAACGCCGTATCGTGCAGGAACGGCTTCGCCCTGCGGATTGCGGCCGGTCACTTTGATGCGGACGATCGCAAGCTTGTTTTTCTCCCAGACGGCGCTGCGCTGATCGGCGCCGCGAGCGGCCGTGACGCAGAAAATAGCTGCGAGCACGCCCCACACTGCCAAGAGTTTGGTCACGGCTGCCTCCGTCCGGCCGAAAGCACCGTCAGAAACACCGCGTGGTCTCCCTGACCGGCGACGTTGATGTCGATGCGATACGTATCCTCAACTGCCGGCGCCACGAGGGATCCCGCAAATGTCAGGCGGCGCACGGCAAGATCAGCATCTGTGGTGGTTTCCACAAGCGTTATTGGAGCGTCTGCGGCTCCACGCTGGAGCAATTGTGCGGTAGGCTGAACATCCCCCCGCGTTACGCCCGTTTCAAATTCAAAGGCGACTGTCACAGTCGCATTCGCGCCCGGTTCGGCTATTCGCGGACTGAGATCGGCACGGGCAAGATCGAGCCTGCGCTTTTCATGTTTCGGAGTATCGATCTCGCCTAGTACGTCGTGCTTTACCGGTGGGGGAGCGGTGTTCAGCAGTTCGCGCTCGAGCTTGTTTTGCAGATACTTGTCCGCGAAGATCGTTGCATGCTGTTGGAACGAAGGCTCCGTTCCTTCGATAGAAGAGAAATTATTTGCAGCACTCCAAACGGGAACAGTGCCGTCGCCTTTGCTGCGGCGAAAATTCCAGTCCCGCCAGCTTTGCCTGTTCGTGGGAACGTACAGGTAGAGACCGGTATCAAAATAGTCGCCCGCTATCATGACCTGCGCAACACCTGGAATCGGCTGGCGCATCAGTTCTCCGACGCGCCTGGCCTCCGATAGGCCTCGCTCGAAGGCAGCGCCGCGTGGACCGTTCGCGCGATATTCCGAGGGCAGCCAATCCCGTTGGCGCCACGTCGCCACATCGAGAACGTCCAGGGGAGTGTATTTCTCAGGCGACCCTAGACGGCAGCACTTGTCGTATGTTGGCAAGAGTTCGTAGAGTGCCGGAAATGAAAGGGCGACGCGCCGCACGGTTGGAAGTCCGCCCGCAATAAAGTTGGTGAAGTCGCCCCAACCGTCCGATAGGGTCTCAAAAGCGTTCATACTGCCTTGAAAGGGAGTGCCCATATAGATCGCTTTGTGGACGCGCGCGGCGCCACCTTCTTTCACCATCCAAAGCTTCGAGACGATGCCTCCCATGCTGTGGGACAAAAGGTCGAATTGGCCGTTCTGCAGGCGGCCGCGCTTAGGATCATCGACAAATGTCTGGAGCTGCTTGGCCGTTTCGAAATTGCTTAGCCTCCAATCATAGGCAAAAACGAATAGCGTCTCATTATCGATATAGCCGAGACTATGCAGATAGTGGAGGAGCGTATCGTATTGATGGATGGTCCAAAACGGACCAAGAACGTTGATGCTTTCGACGAGACGGCCGTCAGAGTGCAGCGCGGTTACGGGACCTGAAGGCGCTATTTCGAGCTTTGGAAAATTCAGATATGAGTTGCGGTCACCCCAAATAACCGTGCCGTTATCATCGACTAGCCGCGAGCCCAGGATGCCTGGGACAAAGACGAGGGGTCTTTCTGGTTGTGGTTTCTGTGGTTGGGCCGCGGCGTTATGAGCCGCGGCGAGGAAGAACAGCATCGTGAGAACAATAATCAATGTTGCCATTTTACGTGGAGGCAATTGCGAGCGGTCGCGCCGCGGCTGAGCGCCCTGTCCCTTCATAAAGCACGTCCGGTTGGTGTCGGTCATTCGCTCCTCCGTCTTCGGGAAAGGGGGTGGGTGGGTTGCGACTGTCGAGGCTGTCACAATTTCTCACCGGTTCGTGCCGCGGGATCTTTGGCGGCAAAGGTCAGGTTCTCGGGATCGTCAGCGCGACCGGCGCTCCTTCTTTTTCGCCATCGAACAGGATGAGGACGCGCAGACCGGACGGGCCCTCATCCAGCAGCAGAAGGGCTTCGGCTTTGCGCGTTCTCTCCTTTCCCACGACGCCCGCAAGATCCTTGAGAAGCCTTGCGTCGTCGCTCTCGCCGTCCCACCAACCGATCGCGTACCGCCCGGGATCGCTTGTGGTCGGCCTCGCGAGCACCAGGACGCCACCGCCGAAGGTGGCGAGGTCACGGACCCCCCGGCCTCCTCCCAGAGGCAAGCGGTAAAAATGAGCACTGGCGGCCGCATCGCCAAATATGGCATCAACGGCAACTGAACGGACGGCGGCGCGACCATTTGCCAATGAAGGCCCGCGGAACCCCACGAGGATCTGTCCGTGCCGGACTGCGACGCCTTCGATGGTCCGCCCATTGTCCTCTAACCTGCGATCGAGATAGTTGGAGAGTGTCGGTTCCTGCGCGATGATTGCGCGAAGTTCTGCCTGCCTCTCGACGACAGACAAATCATGGCTGCCTTCGCGCGGAAGCGTACGATCTGGCTGCTTGCCGCTATCCGCGCCACAGTTTCTTTCTTGCCGAGATTGTGTTCACTGTCGCGGGGACGACGGTGCGAACCGATCACGTAAAAGAACTCCTCGGCGTAGGCGACGCCCTCGCTGTCGAGCTCGAGTGCCTGACCCTCGAAGCGGTTATCGATTAGCGGCATCATCTCGCCAGCATGGATCGCGCCGTCCTCCAACGTCACGAACTGGGCCGGCTGCGCGTCGTCGTTGATAACGAGGCAGGCGCGCCGAAAGCCATGCAGATTGCTGCATGCGATGCCGCTCACGTTTTTTGATTTCTTGCCGTTGTTGCCTTGTACCAACCCGTGAACCGGCCAGGTGTCGTCGGCGATGGCCGTGTCTGGCGCAAACAGACCGAGCAGGAGGGCAGCTGCCAAGGCCAGCAACGTGCCAGTTAGGAAATGTACGTAACGTACTAAGGGGAGACCACATGCGGCGATATTCGACGTCGAGGCGTGGGGCATAAGGGCCTCATGAAAAAAATCTGTGGTTGTAATTTTTTGGCGCTGAGCGAATATAGCGTCTTATACAACCTTTGGCTGGACTGCGCCATCTCAAGCCGCGAGTCTTCTAGATTCGTATTCGGCCACAAGGCCGAAGCCGGGAGCGCGCGTGCCCAGCATCCAGCTACCGATCGTCAGCGATTTTGTAAAACCGATCACTTTTTGTTTGGAGAGTGCGATGAAGGCCAAAGCGATAATCCCATTTGCAATGTGTTTTTTTTTTCCGGTGACGCCTCCGCCTGGAATCTCCGTGGCCATATGGAGATCGCGGCGATCGCCTGGGATCAGCTGACGCCCACAAGCAGGGCTAGAGTCAGTCAGCTCCTGAGACTGAACCCGGATTATGATCACTGGGTTGAGGGCTTTTCTAGCCGCGAGAAAAGCAAGGCCGCCTTTACCCGGGCCGCCGGATGGGCCGACGACATCAAGAAAAAGAACGACTACACGGATGACGGTGAGAAGCCGTCAGATCCGGATTCTGCGCGCAACATAGGATACCGTGATAAATTGATGCATCGCTACTGGCATTATAAGGATATCCCGTTCTCGCCGGACGACACCCAGACGCATGACGGGCCCGAGCCTAATGCCGAGACTCAGATTATTGCGTTTCGTGATGCACTCGCCTCGGAAGCTTCGGATGACGTGAGATCGTATGATCTCGTCTGGCTGCTTCACCTGGTGGGCGACGTGCACCAGCCCCTACACGCGACCTCGCGTTTCACCCAGGACTTGCCGGATGGCGATCGTGGCGGTAACGACGTGAAACTGTGCGAAAGGCCGTGCAGGGACGAACTGCACGCCTTCTGGGACAATCTTTTTGGAACGGGAACGAGCACGCGCGCGGCGATCAATGCCGCGCGAAAGATCGATGATGCGCCGGCTGGTAGCGCCGCCAATGAGGACGTCCACACCTGGATCGTGGAAAGTTTTGAGCTGGCCAAGAGCGACGTTTACAAACCGCCGATCGGTGTTGGCGGTGGGCCGTTCACCATTACCGACACGTACAAGCGAAGGGCGAAGGCGGTTGCGAACGAGCGGGCGGCCGTCGCAGGAGCACGTCTTGCGAAGCTCTTGAACAACGCATTGCAGTAAGGGGGGCGATATGCGCCGGCAGCGACGATTGTGAGGGCGATACGGTCCGTTTGCTTCCAGCTTGTTGGCGCAGGCGGCTTCGGTGATCGCCTGCGCGGCCGGATCTACCATCGAGGGGCCCGTATGGCATCGGTCCCCATCGCGCGACATTACGATTGGAGCGTCACGCTCTTACCCTTCCGGGATGAGAGCCTTTTAGCTTGGTGTCACACGACGCTCCTAGGCGATCGGGACTGACGCAAGGGCAGGGGGCGGTCACGTGGATTTCATCTATCAACTCATCCAAGATGCGCGGGTCTGGTCGAAGTATATGTTGCACGGCTTGAGCGCCGCCGCTCCCCTCGGAGCAGTCGTGGTGTTTGCGATTGCGCTGGGCCAATATGTACGGTCCGAGAATTGGAAAAAGACCGAATTTGTAGCGAAGCTCTTTAAGGAATTCTCCGAGAACGAGGATTGCAGGCATGCGCGCTGGATGCTCGAAGGCGATCCACGCGAGATAACTTACAAGTGCGGCGAAAAATTTGAACGCTATTTGTACAATTTCGACGAGCTGAGCAAGGCGATTGACAGCGTATTGCGCAAGGGGCCGCTGAGCGCTCAGCAGCTCCACATGCTCGATAGCTTCGATGGCTTCTTCATATATATCGAACAGTTTGAACGTGCCATCCAGCGCAAATTGGTCGAGCAGGATGACGTCTATCCATACCTTGGTTATTGGATCGGAGTTCTGTCTGGTCACGCTGGTTGGGCTCCGCCAGAGTCAATTTTGGCAAGAATTCACGCCTACATCAAACATGGAGGTTTCGATGATGTGGAGAAGTTCCTGCACCGCAGATGGGATGACTCCGATCCTAATCAGGCGAACCAACCCACAGGTAGTCACCCTGCTTCGGCTTGAACAGATTGACCACCACGGTCCTCGTTCAGTGGCGCAAGTTCCTTCGACCTCGGATTACGCCAGATGTTGACGGGGCCGAAATCGCTGTGCGATGCGCCTGCTCCGCAATTGTGCTGCGGATTTTTGTCGACCCCTCGCCCGATCGCGCCCCTGAAGATCGTGATGGGGCGCGTGGAGAGGGAGTACAGCGCGGTTGGACCGATACCGCCGGCCTCGTCAAGTCGCCGCGCGCACGATAGCGACCTATCCGCAACCCTGGTTACGTGTACCTGACGGTTGCGACATACATCAGATCGTAGCCATCGACCTCGTGCATCGAACGAGGCGACACCCCATCCATGAGTGGGAGCGCTACTTGCGTTGCAAGGCATGCGCGAAGTGCGGGGCTATCCTGACAAGCGCCGCCATCTGATTGTATTGACGCAAGCGAGGAGTCCAGCAAGCGATTAACGTCGTATTGATGGCCGGGCCAACACTAGAAACGTAGGACTTTACAGTAATGCAAATGACTCTACCGGACTATGCTACTCGCTTTGACTCTCTTTCGCTCTCGGCGTGCTTCTTGGATTTGAAAGGCGTAGGCGATATGCCGCGACAGGCAACCGGCTTTTTTTGGCGGCGTTCAGAGAAGGTATTTCTAATCACGAATTGGCATGTGGTGACCGGCCTCAACATGATGGACGGAACAGCTATCGGCAATCATTGGGTACCGGAGCGCATCGTATTGCGATATTTCGTAATGGGAGCGTCCCAACCGAAGGGTTGGCGAAGCATGGCCGTGCCAGACATCAATCTTCCGCTCTTTGAAGATTTTCACAGGCCGTATTGGGTTCAGCATCCGATGGCTTACGAGTGGAATGCCGACGTAGTGGCGCTCGACGTGACGGACAAATTAGCCGGAGGAGACGTGTTCTGCGTCAACGACCATACCTACCCAAGGCTATATCACTTCGCCGGAAGCGAGATTTTTGTTTTGGGCCACGCATTGCCCGAAAGCACGAATGCCTATCCTGTGCCATTTCCCATTTGGAAGCGGGGAAGTATCGCAAGTGAGATTATCGTCCCATGGAACATGCGACCGGCGTTTCTGATCGATAGTCGGACCTCAAAGGGTATGTCAGGTTCTCCAGTTTTCGCGCGGGTCTTTGGACCTGCGGCATTTGGGGATGGCTCCATTCAAGCCGACAACATCTTAGTCTCGGAGTTCATGGGCATTTATTCTGGGAGACTATTCGACGATGAAAACAATGCCAGCGTCGGACTGGTGTGGCATCGTAACTTGATCGACCAACTCTTGGCCGAGCCGGCCCCCGGCTCAAGAGATTGGAAAAAGAGTAAGTCAATTCAAATGTTTACTTCAGTGCGCAGCAACGAATAGCTGCGCGGGCAGGGTATCGGACATCAATCGCCGGATCGACTGCCACACCGGGCGCATTCTTCGGGAGCAATCTGCGTTCCATCACTTTCACCAAGCCGCAATCTCGAGCCCGATTGGCCTGAGACGACCTGCATCCGACGGATTTCAGCGGTGCGCCGAGCGATGATCTTTGTCGTACCGCTTCGCGCCGGTAGGGAAGAGCGCTGTTGCCAGCCGCAAAGGTGGTTGGCTGTGAGTTCGGCAGCGTAGTGTTCAGCGACATCAAGGATCATCTCGACCACGCCTTCCGGCGGTCCGCCGGCGGCAGGTCGCCAAGGCCGCTCCCCTGGGGTCGTTGGGGAATTGGCGCTCGGCGCCGGCGAGAACACGAAAGCGACTCCCAACACCATCTACCTCTACGTTGACCGATTCCGCGGTGCGAGCCGCAGTGACGAGTGATAAGGAAGGAGCTCTCAGCGCGTTGTCGAGGAGACGTCCCACTCCGTGGGTCGGTAAAATTTCGCTACAGAAGTCCGAATCGTGACGTGACGCTCGGCGGCGTGACGATCAGGAAGGATGATACGATTTGCCCTCTGAACGCGGCCGCAAATCGAGATTCCGAACACTACGCCTGTCCGCATGCGGTCGAACTAGGGCGGCCGCGTCTCACCCATCACTTGGCATCTCGCCTCGATCCAAGGAAGCACCACGGTTTTTGGATTTTTACCATCGGTACTTTGGCCCGTTGCATTCGCTGTTTTTGGATTTGCGAACGCGATCCTTGTGAGGAGGCGTTGTGCGTTGCAGGGACCAGCTCACGGCCGCTGTCCTTCTTGCCTCGGAACGCGCGACAGCTTCGTATTGCCGCGGGTCCGTGCCAGCTCTGGTTCCTCTTGGGCGCACTTGCGGGCCAGGTCACAGATTGGTCAGCGCGCCGTTCGGCTGCGGAGCGGCATATGGTCAGCAATATTGAGATCGAGTGTGGTCGCTGCCGCACGCAGCTTGGACGGAGCGTGGATACTGGCGCTGGCGCCGTACAGCGGATGCTCGAAGCGTCTGAGCCGGCGATGATCCCGATTCCCGAACGGCGATCGCCTCTGTCCCGTTTTTCGTGATCGATCAAATGTCCGACGAGTGCCGTGTCAGTCGTCGGCCAGTGAGTTAGATTTACCAATCTTGAAGCTCAGCGTAGGCTTCAAGACGTTTGCATTGGCGAGCGGATCGTGTCTGTTCTGTTCAGGTGTACCGAGCACGCCAACCGGTCAAATGGCGATTCGGAAATACCAAATACCGTAAAGGCAGGCTCTAGGGTCGTCAGTTCATAAAGCCGTCGCAGGGTCGGATATCCATTAGGGATCCCGAATGCCTGTTGTGCCTCTTCTGACGCTGGAGCGGCATCGATAAGCAAACTTATCTTTTCCTGGTTCGCACCGCAATTGTGCAGAGCCTCGCAGGCAAGCTCGTCGCCATATTCATCGAATACGCTGTCGAACGACAGCGGAAAGTACGAAGTGTCAAATATCAAGGGTATGCCGTCGGCCGATATTATCTTTCGTAGGCAGAGCATTGTTCCAGTCGGTGCATCGAATTCGCTGAACGAGGGATGGCGGATGGCCTCTCTAGATACTGACGCCAACTGAATGCGCGGCTCGCGCTCAGATCGTTGCCCATCTTTGGATGATACGAAGCCGAAATTGACGTCGCGAATGAACCTATGCCTCTCTCGTATAAAGGTGCCGAGCCCGGGCACGGTACGCAGGATGCCTGTAGATTGAAGGTCGCGCAACGCACGTTTGATCGTTATCGCGCTTACGCCAAACTCCTCCGCTAATGTGGCGACCGATGGCAAAGGCGCCTCTGCCTTGTATTCACCTTTCATCACTCGCCGCACGAGTTCTTGTCTGACCGTTTCGTGCAGCGAACCGGCGACCGTCTTCTGCATTAATGGGCTTCCAGAAGTTTGCCAAACCAACCGAAGGTGCTCTTTTTGGCTCATGTGTTCTTCCGACGGATCGAGCTGCGTCTCAGACGACGATTCGGACGGATCGGGAGCGAGCGCGACGCGAGCGTCATCGCGACGCGCTCGTCGCGGCGGAATTGAAGATGAGCTCGGATAGTGCTCCGTGTTCCTGGTGAACCAAGACAAGGTCCCCGACGACGGGAAGCCCCGAAGGGAGACTTTGTCGTCGGCCCACCAGCTCGCATGGTTTCCGGGTGTCGACGCAAGCGCCCGAGAAATAATGAGCGCGCGCGTCGACGGCGGCGCGGTCTCGGTGACACCACAGCGAAGGCGCTCAAACCGCCACGCTCCAAGCCCACTTCTACCTTGTCAATTGGGACGGCCATCCGATGTCTCTGCTCTGCCTCTTGTAGAGAGCCGGAAAAGAGGGGGAGGCTCCTCATTTCCTAGCGCATTTTATATTCAAGGATGTTCTGAATACCGACCGGGCCGAGGTAAGTCGCGCCTGTGTCACGAAATCCCGACTTCAAATAGAGCTTCCTGGCTGTCGCATTGCGGGCATTTACCGCAAGCATAAGATGATCAACGCATGGCCGCTTCGCCAGGATCCATTGAGTCGCAAGTCGAATTGCTGCGGTACCGTACCCATTGTTTTGGTATTGTGGGCCAACACGGAAGCTATGCAGAGTAATCACGCCAGGTGGCGCCCACTCGGGTACTGCCGTCTTTTCACGCAGCACAAAAAAGCCGACGACGCTATTGCGGGCAACTATCGCGAATGGGTGCTTTAGCTCGGGACCAGGACTGCTTCGAAACTCGGAGAACACTTGCTCGATCGGATCTACAAACTGCTCCTGCTCGGGACGAAGGCTTAAATGGCTGACCGCCGCCTCATCGAAGTGAGACAATTTCACGGCTTCAACGCGAGTGTCCTCGATAGCTCTGGTCGATGCCCAGGGTGTCATGCCGACGGGTTCCCGCTCCTAGATTGCCGAACCGAGGAGAGGGTGGACTGTGCGTCTTGGAGCATGGTCGATCAATCCGGAAAGCACTTCGTCAAGCGCTCGCCTGCCCCATTTATACCATGACCAGCCCTTCAGTTCGTCGGTCGGGGCTGCGACAGCCAGCGGCTCTTGGCGGGCTGAAATCGGCCATCCAAGACTGGAAGACAGCCATTCCTCGTTGTAGGTGCTGTCAGTGTGACAATGGCCCTCGTCTGGAAAGACGGCAACAACCGTTTTGCCCGGATTCGTTTCTGACCACCATTCCGCAACCTTAAATGCAGCCCCGCTGGTGGGCCCCATGAATAGTCCATGCTCCCGATGCAACCGATGCGTTGCGTGAACGACGTCTGCAGCCGGCAGCCAATGCACCTCGTCAAAGTGTCTGTGATCGAGATTGGAGGATAGAGCGTCACCTCCCAGCCCCCTAAAGTATCGTCGACCGCTGGGCTGCCCAAACAGGACCGACCCGAGAGTATCAACACCAATCGCATTTAGTTCGGGGAACAGTGCCCTTAGGGCCTCGCACGTGCCGCACATGGAACCACCTGAGCCGACGGTGCCCACCAGGCAGTCGATCTTTCCGACCCTGTCGATGAGCGCGGCTGCGAATTTCGCGTAAGCAATCGGATAGTGCGGATTGGCGTGCTGTAAGGGCCAATAGCTATCGGGCGTTTCTTTCTGCCACGCGGTCAGCCTGTCCAACCGCGCGCGCTGAAATCCACCACTGGCTGCTGGTTTTGGAACAATGTCTAAGTGAACCCCAAGATGGCTGAGGCGCTTATGAAGGTGCCGGTCGAGGGTGGGGTCGCTTACCAGAGTAAGCTGGTATCCATGCTGCACGGCAAGCATGGCCAGGGCCAAACCAAAATTGCCCGAAGAGGACGCGCAAATTCGCCCCCCTGGTCTGAGCAAACCCTCCTCCGCGGCCCGCTCAAGGATGAAGCGGGCAGGGAGAAGCTTCATAAGAAAGAAACTGGCACCATACAGGCCATCTCTCAACTTGATGAATCTCGGATTCTCGAAATCCTCGAGCTTGCGCACGCTAGCCAATCGTTGCTCCCAAATCTCGTTCAGTTCCGGAAGATCGATGGCTCGAAGCCCGACTTTTGCAGGTCGTGCATCGCCTTTTCCATGTGCCTGGTGGTTCTGTCGCTCGCTGGATCGAACAGCAAGCCAACAACGGTGCCACTGTGTGCAACCTGCACGCCAAGAGCGCCGTGGCAAGTGCCAATCGCCCGAATGTGGTCGAGGCGCGGCTTTGGGAGGAATCTCTGATTGATCAGAGCGCTTGCGGTCGCAACTCGGCCAAGCAATTCAAGGTCGGAATCCCTGATTGCCCGACGCATAAGACTGCGGAGCGGACGAAAAAGCTCAATCTCGAAAGAACTGTACCGTGCCGGTTCAAATAGCAGCGTATCGACGCTTTGGTCGGGAGCTGCATCGACGCTGATGAAGTTAAGCGCTGGTAGCGAGGTGCGAAAAGACTCTATCACGACTCCCTCGCGATGCGCAAACAGCACAGCCTGCTGCGAAAACAATGTGGAATCACACGCCGTCTCCGCTCTCACCGCGATTTCCATGACGCGGCCAGGCGGTGCTTCGAGGTCCAGATAGTCAAGAATGGCCGAGATGCTTGCTAGGACGTCGGCCGTCGACGAACCCATGCCACGCGCAACGGGGATATTGCTTGCTATTGTCAGATGTCCGCCAACTCGGCTCCTTGCGAACATCGCGAGTGCGAGCTCGGCGGCGCGTCTCGACTTTTCACGACACGCTGGAGAGACGGTCAACCCCTCTTGGTCGCTCGCTTTGAACGTTGCCGTTGACTTAAGATGACGGCAAGGCAGCGATGTCAGACCACGGCGCAGACGAGCATTTTCGTCCTCGAATATGCCCTGAAGTAGCTCACCATGGTGACCGATAGCTTCACCGTAGCCAACTGATGCAGGAGCGGTTGATCTCATAGATCCGAGCTAAAGTTGTGTGTGCAGCCGATGGTCAAGATCCGGTACCTGCGTTGATTGCGGCTTGTTCGAGATTAGCGAATAGCGCGTGCGTCCTTGCGGCGCCTTGCGACCATAACTTCAAAAGACGTGCCACTGTGACGAAAGGATCTTAGAAGATGCTCCCTTGAGGCTAATCAACGGCTTAACTGGGCAGTTCCCTGAAATGAGCGTCCGGGCACCATCGTGATAAACACGACAACGATGTCGTTCATTGAACATCCTGTCTGGTTTTCTGCCGCAAGCTAGTTCATCTCGCCGTTCCTGGGGTTAGAATATTCCGATTGACGGAGACACTAGCGCTGAGACGTCCGGAGGCGGCGCTGATCATTTCCAATCGATAACGCCGAAGCCCGCAGATATAGAGCTCTCGGCTGCTCGCTGTGGCGCTGGCGTCGCGAGCTGCCATCGCGCCGGCGTGCGAATGTGGACTGCGCAACGCCGCGGCGGTCGGGACCCGATCGGCCCGATGCAACGGGAAGACGTTGAGCCATGGAAAGTCGCATTGTCGAGACCGCAGCGGCTTTGCAATTGAGTGGAGGCCGCCGCAGCAATCAGCCTGGATGACCTATTGCGCTGCCTTAAAACTTCGCGGCGACTAGTTCTCCCAGTCTACCGTCCGCACGCACTTGAACACTAAGGTGGGCAGTTAGAACGAGCGCTACGGATTATACCCGGCATGGCGGGGCGCCGGATCGGCCCCGACGACATCTCGGTATTTGCGTCGCCCCCACATGAATCGGCACCACCCTTCCGTTACATCCTGCAGCGAAGCGATCTCGCTAGGCCTTGCCCAATCACGACTGAGGTCATCGCTCCAATGGTTCAACCATCCGGGATTAAACATTGTTTCTACATAACGGACGCCGTGATCCGGTAGAATAGTCAAAACGGTATGCGATGGATCCTGAGTTGCGAACCACTCCGCAACTGTAAGAGCGGCGCCACTCGATGGTCCGACTAGAATTCCGGTGTGTCGATGGAAATCGTGCACCTTTTGCACCATTTTCGGCACTGGGATCCAGTGGACCTCGTCGCAACGTTCAAAATTTACATTGCCCATGGGAATTCCGGCTCCCATCGCCAGAATTTGCTCGAACGTGTCCCTGCACATCTTGCTGATCCGCTTGGCTTGGGCACCAAAAATCACGCTTCTATTGTGATCGACAGCGATGACCTTCAAATCCGGATTCGCGCGTTGCAAGACCGATGCAATTCCAAACAGGGATCCGCCGCTGCCCACTGTGCCGACGATTACATCAATTTTCGGCTTTGTCAGCAGTACACGCTCGGCGATCGGTCTGTAAGAGGAGGAGTTCAGCTGATTTGTGTACTGTTGTGGCCAGAAGGTATTGGGAAGCGATGAACGCAACCTGGCCAGCACCTCAAGGCGGGCCTGCTGAATGCCACCTTCGCAGTTCTTGCTGGCGTGAACTGTATGTAGAGCCGCGCCCAGATTCTCCAGCCGCCAGCGGACAACGTCAGAGGTCGGGCCAGTTACCAGGGTGAGGCGAAGATCATACAAGGAGCACAGGATAGCCAGAGCCAAGGCAAAGGTGCCAGAACTGCTTTCAATCACATGTCCGCCAGGTCGCAGTCGTCCGCTTGCCAACGCGGTGTCAAGTATACATTTCGCCGGCGTGAACTTCATAAGATCGAATTTCGCGGCAATCAGATTGTGCGTGACTTGTACAAACGTCGGGAAGGAAAGCGCTTCGACAATATCGGCGGTGAATGGTTTGGCAAGTGCAGTCATGCTGCGATTGTTCCTAATTGTCGGACGAGTGACCAACGGCAGAGTGCCGTTCTGGCGTCTCATCCTGGCGATGCTTATGGTGCTACGGAGTAAGAATGTCGACGAAACGCGAATGCGCGTCGTAGATGTGACATTTTGCTCGTCTTACTCCCCTCAATAGGGCGGATCTTTGCGAAGCGATGCTGATGGCCATCTATGACAGCCAAGCAAAGCAATTCAAAAATCGTACCACCTTCGATGAGAGTAGTGGGTGGACGATGGTCCGATGTGGCACCTGAGCGTCCCTGCTAATGTCCGCAGTTCAGTGGCAAACTACCAGCGTTACCGCCTGTCAGCCAACGTTGGTATGGCTCAGGCGACCATTGCGAGGGTACGTTCCAGCGCGATCCGGCAAATCGCCTGTTCGTGCCACGCGTCGCGAACAGCACCAGGACTAGAAACAGGAATGGCGACAGCTGCGGTCCGCTTGAGCTGTTGTGGTCGCCGGGCCCATACACAGCACTGGGCACGAGGAAGATTGCAGCTAATGCCGTTCGCAGTCAGGGATCTCGCCTGTTCGAGCTTGATGACAACTGGTTGCCGAAATGGCCGGAATCGAAGTCATCGTAATCAATCTGATCGCCATTGGCCGATCGTGCATGGGGCTTGGATTTCGTAGCCGAACATCTTTTAACCTGCAGCGCCGGGCCGTAGGGCCTACGAGCATTCAGAGAGAGCTCATGACTGGGAAGATCTGGGCCGTCAACTGCCAAAGCTGGTAGTTGAGCCTGGGTGCTGCAGCATGCCACCTCCTGCGTGAGGAGTGCCGGCTGACCGGTCATCGACAAAGCGCCGGTTGGCTCAGTGTTCAACTGCAAAAAAGAAGTGCAGGATGCGGCATCGATTACAAACTGTTGAGGCCGCCTGGCGGCAGCCGATGCGCTGGCTAATGGTGTGGAGAGATGTTGTATTGCTTTGTCTTGGTATCCTTGGTGTCGCCGAGGTGATGTACCGTCTCGTTGACGTGCAGGGGGGGCGTGCCCACGCGATGATCGAGGCCGTCCGCTCGTATGTTGAGCCGGGTGGCTGGCCTCGACAAGTAAGCGCTTCGCCAACTGAACGCGGTCGAGGTCGTAGTCTGACAAGCGAGAGTTGGCATGCTGGGCAATGACGAAGCGAAGCGCAGCCTCTCGCCTGTTCGAGCCGGCCTTCATGTCAGGGACCGCAACCTGAGCCCGCCAGGGATCGGGGCTATAGTGTCGACGATAATGCTCGTAACGCGTGCCGGCCTACAGCATTTCGCTGGCTATTGCTCGTCGGTCACTCACACGCGCCGGAACGCGGCACGCGCACACACTTGTCTAGTAGGAAGCAAAGAGCGCAACCCGATCACGCTGCTGTCGGACGGTTCCATCAAGAGCGCAAAACATCTACTGCGACAACTCGTGGGTGAGAGGCGGCGCAATACGTTTCGGGCAATGGCTCGGGCGAGATCGGTGGATCGATGATCTGGTCTGAGTCCCCTCGGGGGAATGGAGCGAGCTCGAGGGGACCGTCGGCTATGACGGTCTGATAGGTTCTTGTTCGCATGAGTGGATCTGCAGGTCAGAAGCAATGGCGCAATGCCTAAGCGGCAATTTGGGCAATGCGGGTGACCGCAGCCATTTCACTCTCATAATCAGTGGCTGTGGAGACAGAAAATGCAGGCTGCTAAGAGACCGTCTTTTGGAAGCTTTTCCGAAATTGCAGAGTTTTATCCGGCGTTCCCACCCTACTCACGGAGGCTGCTTCAGGTCCTTGTCGACCAGGTCAAACACCTAACCGGGAGCCCGGTGTTTGGTGATATCGGCGCAGGTACAGGGGCAATCGCCTATGCGTTAGCTGACATGGGTCTTACCGGCTACGCGGTCGAACCCGAGAGTCAAATGGTTGCGGTGGGACAGAGGCTTAGCCCAACATATCCTGCCATATCGTGGATTAATGCACCGGGAGAAAACACGACTCTTGCCGACGAGTCGCTGGATTGGGTTTGCTACAGCCTGTCATTCCATTTGACGAATGCGGCGGATGCGCTTCGTGAAAGCATGCGAATCCTGCGGCCGGGCGGTTTCTTCACAATAGCGCACGTCCTTGCTGATCTTGAGACCGATCCCTTTCAACTCGAAATCGAAAATCTTATACGCGATATGGCTCCGGCTCTACGACGGTCGCGGACGACCCTCACCGGCCAGATGGGCACCTACGAGGCGCTCCTCAACCAGTTTCCTGGCCTCGGGAACTGCATTTCTCTCGCGACCAGCCAAGCAATACCGATGAACGAGGAGCGGTATGTCAATTACTGGCGTGGGAGACATGATATCCCCAGTCAGGTCTCCTCGCAATTGTGGAATTCCATACTGGAAATGATCGGGGAGACCTTCCGAAAGCGGCAGCCGGTCAACCTCAGATTCCGCTCTGCAGCCTGGCATGCGCAACGGGTGTGATGCGCTCGCCATTTCTCAAATCATCAAGAGGGCTGTTCCGCGGTGGTTCGCCACTGTGATGTCGACCGAATTGGAGAAAGAATCGGCAACCGTTGCTGTAGCAAGGGTGACGCCGGCGAAGTCTGCAGGACCGCGCAGCTGAGCATGGTCCGCAAGGATGTCAGCAGGAGGACGGTATGGGACGCAATGGTGAAATGAAGCTTGGGGTGTTCCTCACGCAGGCGGGAGTTCACGAAGGGGCTTGGCGCGATCCGAGCGTGCCGGCAAATGGTGGCGTCGATATCGACTATTATGCCCATCTGGCAAATCTTGCCGAAAGCGCAGCATTACATTTCGTATTCCTCGCCGATAGCCCAAGCGTCCTGGAACGAGATGAGGCCACGATCGCGCGGTCGAGCCGAAACGATGCGTTCGAGCCAATTACGCTGCTGTCGGCACTCTCGATGAAGACAGACAAAATTGGTCTGATCGGGACAGCGACAACGACCTACAATCAGCCCTATCATCTAGCACGCATGTTCGCCTCACTCGACCACCTCTCGCGGGGACGCGCGGGCTGGAACATCGTTACTTCGGGGTACAAGTTCGAAGCGCAAAATTTCGGCGAGAGCCAGCTTCCGGATCATGACACGCGCTATGCTCGCGCCAAGGAATTCGTACAAGTTGTCAAGGGTCTTTGGGACACGTGGGAGGATGACGCTTTCGTTCGCGACAAGCAAAGTGGTATTTTTGTCGATACCAGCAAGCTGCATTTGCTCAACCATCGAGGAGAGCACTTGTCAGTGCGCGGTCCTCTCAATATTGCAAGGCCGCCGCAAGGTTATCCCGTGTTCGTTCAAGCTGGCGCATCCGAGACCGGGACAACATTCGCCGCCGAGTTCGGCGAGGTCGTATTCGGCGCCGCTCCCTACTTGGAGGATGGCAAAAGACATTACGCAGCTCTCAAAGAGAAAGCCCGTGCATTCGGACGCGAGGACAATCAGGTGCAAGTCATGCCCGGCATCGTACCGGTCGTCGGGAGAACCAAGCAGGAGGCCGCCGAGAAGCTCGAAAGGTTGCATTCGTATGTGCACATCGACGTTCTAACCGGACTAGCCGATCGGTTGTTGGGGTTTGTTACCGAGCTGCGTTCAATGGACCTCGACTCGTTGGTCCCCGAGACGTTACCGCAGACGAATTTCATTCAGAGCCGACAGAAGCTGCTCCTCGAAATGGCTGCGCGCGAGAAATTCACCTGGAGACAACTGATCCGCTATATATCTGACAGCAAAGGCCAACTCTTGGTTGTTGGTACGCCAGACGAGATAGCAAACGTCATGGTCGATAGATTCGATCAACGGGCGGCTGATGGATTTAACATCATACCGGAAACCTTCCCCGGCGGACTGAAGGATTTCATTGAGCTCGTCGTGCCCGAGTTGCGCCGACGAGCCAAATTTAGATCCGGATATGCCGGACAAACACTAAGAGACAATTTGGGTCTCAAGCGGCCGGCTAATCGGTTCACGAGGGCAGGTGTAGGCAACATCCGTGCAGAAGTGCCGCAGTCGTCGCACTAAACCTGGTGTGACAGGATAGGCAGTTGGGATCGCAAGCTCTCGGCCATTGCGAGGATCGAACGCTTGCATTCATTTGCGGGGCGAGCAAGATGCTTGCGGCATTCAAGTGAAGCTGGCCGGTGGTTCTATCGTCGACCGCGAGGGAATCTCGCTTCCGATAGATAGATAAGGAGGGGCCGCTGCCAGATCAGAGCCGTCGTCCGTCGTCTCTTCGCGGCGAGCGCCGAATGGCTATGTTTATCAGGTGCAATAGCTCCGACGTTGTCCCGGAGGGGTTGATTCCCGGATATCGCGTTCCGCAAAATACAGGTCCCACTTGATGGCAAGTTGAGCGCGGTCGTTAGGTCGGGCGCTCTGAGCGGCCTTTAACAAGCGGTGCCGATCATCCGTCAGCGCTTGAATCGATCGGGGAACAAGCCGCCGGCTACAAAGTCCTCGATAGAAGAACGCGCGCTCGGCTGTTCGCGCTGCGCGAGAGTCGGTGACAGGTGCGCACTGTCGCCCTTGCGCCCAACGGCGATCGCGATCTCGACAGCAAAGGTC
The DNA here is from genome assembly GCF_015291625.1 of Bradyrhizobium sp. CCBAU 53421. Lineage (NCBI taxonomy): Bacteria > Pseudomonadati > Pseudomonadota > Alphaproteobacteria > Hyphomicrobiales > Nitrobacteraceae > Bradyrhizobium > Bradyrhizobium sp. CCBAU 53421. Next base: position 7,859,915 of record NZ_CP030047.1, on the reverse strand, counting down.
TTTGGCACCTTGAGTTCGTCGCGTGCCTTGTCCGCGTCAAATCCACTCATGGCGTGTGCGGCCCAACCTGCTGCGGTCGCCTGGTTGGCAAAATTGGCCCAGGCCGCGCCGCTGTCAAAGGAATGCGTGCGTGAAAATTGCGCGTTGGTCTTTCCGGGCGGTGTGAAGTCCTTGCGGGACAACAAATAGATCAGCGCGGCCGCGTGGCGTGCCCAACCCTGGTTGAATTCGATCAAAGGAGCAAGAAAGGTTTGGAATTCTGACTGGCTGCGCAAGGCATAGAGGAATCGCCATGGCTGGGAGTTGAACGCTGACGGCGCCCATCGAGCGGCCTCGAAGAAGGTGTTCAGAATTGTTATCGGAATTGAGTCCTGGGTGAACCCACGCGGCGACCAGCGCTCGACGAATATCCGCTCAGCAGGATGTTCGGGGACACGAATTCTAAGGGCTGGGTCCTGGGTGGTCACTCTCGTCTCCTTCATCTTTTGGCACTAAAGCGCCTGCCAAGGGCTTGTCCCGGGCATAATATCTCGACAGAGCCGTCAGCTTGGCGCGAGATGCTCCGATTTGGTGCGACTAACCTGGCCGGATGGTTACGTAGCATGAGCAATCGAACTCAGATGTCTGTGGCAATTGCGACATGATGCGCCGGCTCGGCAGTAATCAGAAATCGCATCAAGCTATTCAGGAGAACGGGCAGAAGTTACATGGGCAGCTGCTGCCGGTTTGATATAGTCGACCTCAGCGCAAGTTCTCTGATCCCAGCGTTGGCGCGCCAATTGCTGCAACTGAAAGTATTTTGGGGAGTGACGATCATCGGAACATGCCATGTGCAGCCTCGATCTGAATGCAGGTTTTGAGTTTGGTGCTCTTTGTTCGATGCAAGTTCCGTATCGCTCACAATCTGAGCCAACATCGTTTTCTGGTACCCGCCACTTACAACTTGCAGCGCGTTAGTCGCGACGGTCTCGCTCTTGCAGATGGAGGATACAGGCAAGAATTGGGGTAGTCGCCCTACCGAAAAAAAGGGCAGCTCATCCAATTTCGTTCGCCGGTCCTTGGCGTAGTTGGCGCCATGGGTTGCTTCCACTAGCGATCCATCAGGCGGATCTGTGTCTTTGCACCGCCGTGCCTGCTCGAGCCGGTATAGCCTCCTTGTTCCGCTCTTGGGCAGGATGCCGACAGGGCGAGGCGCATTCGATGAGCATGTGGCGGGCGAGCCCGTTACCGGCCGCCTGCAGCACCCTTATGAGCGACACGATCGGGCTCTAAGCTGCGATCAAGCCGCCTGATGACCCATTTCAATGATCGCCGTCACGTCGACTTAACTGAACAAAACATAGCCGTTCTGCCGCCCTGGAGTCGGTAGCTGCGACGGCGTTTCTCGGCTCGGCGAGGCCCGATTCACACGAATGCATCCCTGCAATCGATCACCATCCGTCGTGCAGAGATCAGCATTGATTCGAACCGCCGGAGCAAACCTCGCCCCGCAACGCAAGCCGATCCGCCTCTTCGGCAGTGGCGGATGCTACCGTCATTCGCCGGATGCGCAGGCCAGATTGCCAAAGCCTAAAGGTAGGCCGTTGGTGCTGTTGCGAGGAATTTTCGTCGACGCGTCCATCAGGCCGCGAGCGGTTGGAATCCGGCGGAAAGCGATGCGTGGCAGCGGTATTTGAGCGTCAAGCCCGGATTCATTGCATTAATGACGAACAAAACATCGCTACAATTAACGCGGCAGCCGCAGAACTCGACATGCTAGGAGACGGACGGCACTATGACCAAGCACGTGCCCGCGTTCTTGGAGGCGCTTGACAGCACGGAACAGGCAGCTCTCAACGAGAGAGCCGGCACACCGCAAATCCTTCGTCAGTCTGCCGAGATGCGTCCGCATACGCGGTCGTTCCTTAAAAATACGATCCTGGAGAGAATTTCTCCCCAAGCGCTCGCAGACATAAAGGAGTTCCTTGAGCCGGTCGTCTTGAGAGAACGCATGGTGCTGCAGGAGCCGAAAGGGCACCTTGGCCATGTCTATTTTATCGATTCTGGTCTCGTCTCGCTCAGGATCGTGGCGGCGGGAAGCGTCCTTGAAACGGCGATACTCGGGCATCGAGCGGCGGCCGGCGCTTCGCTCTTGGTCGGAGGACATCTTTCGACATACCAGTACGTTGTGCTCTTTCTCGGAACCGCTCGCAGAATTCGCGTCGAGGATCTGCGTCGGGTAATGAATGAGCGTCCTGAGATAAGAGAACATCTTTCTCGGTATAGCCAAGCGCTCGCCTTGCATTGCGCTCAGACTGGACTGTGCGGCGTTCGGCATGGTCGCGAAAAGCGGCTCGCGAGCTGGCTTTGCCTGGCGAGTGACGCTGTAGGTGATCATGTGCTTCCGGTTACCCATGATTACCTTTCGTCCGTCCTGGGATTGCGCCGAGCTGGAGTTACGGAGACCCTGATCCGCTTCGAAGCGCAAGGGTTGATCCGCAAGGGGCGCGGCGTCTTGGAGATCGATGAACGCAAGGGCCTCGAGCAAAGGGCATGTGGCTGCTACAAGCTGATCTCGGATGCTTATGCTTGCTCTGAAACCGGAAGCGGAACGGGAAACTAGCAAAAGGGCAGTCCAGGCGATCTGCTCAATTCATCTGTTGAATTCGGAAGCGACCCGTCGCCTCGTATTAGAGGGGCGGCGCGATCGTCCCAAGGGGTGAACAGATTCAAGCTTCTGCCTCCGTGTCGATCGAGGCGATGTACCCCATGGCAGAATGGAGGCGGGTGCGATTGTACAAGCTCCAATGAAATGAAGACCGGTGATATCGTGCTGTGCCTCGGCTCAGGGTAGTATCCGTATGTATACGATTCAAGACACTTGTTCACCCCCCAACCAACCTAGAAGGATTGCCGTAACTCCAGGCATGCTCGGCATCAGCAGCGGTCAGCCGAGCGACGCTGTCGAAAAATGAAAGTCCGACTTTCATCGGACTTTCATTTGGAATAAATCATTTCGGTTGATGATCTGCGTACACAATCAATCGCCATCGGATCGATCCTTGCGCCATCGTGTGCGAATGATGTCCTTGCGGCGGCAAGACGTGTCCCGACGCAATGCCGATCTCGCGGTGACAACCCATGCATCGATAGATGCCGGCATTGGGAGCTTGCGACGTGACCAAGGAGTGTCTCGGCGCCATTCCGGATACGTCGATCTCGGGGCGGCGCGTGTCCCGCGAAGTGACGGCGATCGTCGAGCGGCGTGGCAAGCCAGGAATGATCGTGTCCGAACCATGGCACTGAGTTCACCTGCAACGCCATGCTCGCCTGATGCAAGGACACAGCCATCGACTGGCACTTCATCGCACCGGGAAAGCCGATGCAGAACGGCTTTGTCGAGAGCTTCATGTATAGACGGCCCCGCGGATGCAAGGGATTTTTGGCAGCATACTTTGGATACCGGTCGGGTGCGTTCATGTATACGGCCTGTTAGTGCGACCGATGCCATGGCCGCGGGCCCTGATGGAGATCGCGGATCGAGGCCTCATCAACGGGTCGCGCTTGTGCGCTTAAAGCTCTTCGGGCTTGCTCGATCCCCAGCTCCGCCGGTTTCCATCATGCTGTCATTTGCCCTCACACCATAAGGTGGCCAGGATACGCGGAAAGTTAAGCCGCGAGCTTAGGCCGATAGAATTCCCCGGTGGTCATCATTGCCCAGATGATCCGGGCCAATTTGTTGGCAACGGCGATGGCGACCACCATGGGCCGACGCCGTTCAAGCAGGGCTTCGATCCAGCCGCCTCCGACCCTGGAGCGTGCCTTTGGGTACCGAACGACGTTACGTGCTCCGATCACAAGCAAGTGCCTGAGATAGGAATCGCCCTGTTTTGTTATTCTGCCCAGCCGATCCTTCCCGCCAGTTGAATTCTGCTTAGGTGTCAGGCCAAGCCAGGCCGCGAACTCTCGCCCGGAGCGAAACATTGTCGGGTCCGGCACGGTCGCAGCGAGAGCCGTGGCCGTTATGGGACCAATGCCGGGAATGGAGGACAACAACTTCGCCATCGGATTAGTTCTCTGGATGAGAGCCAGCTCACGCTCGATGGCCTCGACCTGCTGGTCCAATTCCTTCAGTTGGTTCACGAGAGCGGCGAGTGCCAGACGAGCATTGGCTGGTAACGACAGGGCCTCGTCATCCAATAAGTCCACCAGACCGTCCACCCGTTGCCGGCCTTGCCCGACAATGATTCCGAACTCAGCGAAGTGAGCTCGAATGGCACAAGCCGTCATGGTTCTCTGGCGGACCAGCAGGCCTCTTGCGCGATGAAGCATCAGGAAGCCCTGGTTCTCGACGCTCTTGATCGGAACGAACCTCATATTGGGGCGGGTCACCGCTTCGCAGATCGCGGCCGCGTCGGCGGCGTCGTTCTTAGCTCCTCGCCGCACATAAGGTTTTACATAGGCAGGCGGAATCAATTTCACCTCGTGTCCAAACCGCTGAACTCGCGGGCCCAGTGGTGAGCGGTGGCGCAGGCTTCGATGCCGACCAGACACGGCTCGATCGAGGAGAAGAACGACACGATCTCGCCTCGCCGGAGGCGTTGGCGACTGGTTATTTGGCCCTTGCTGTCAACTGCATGGACGTGAAATACGTGCTTCGAAATGTCCAACCCAATTGTCGCGACTTCCATTGGTCAATGGCTCCTGTTAGCGGTTCCGTGCATCGGCAGTATATCGCCGGCTCCGAGGGAGCGGGGCCGTCTTCCCCATCAACGGCCGGATGCGCGACGAGCGCAATGCCAGCGAGTCTGCCGCCTCCAATCTTCGACGCGCGGAACGCTGCGATTCAAGCCGCGCAGAAGACCTTTAATTTCGGCGCGTATGCAGAAGACTTTTCCTTTGGCATTAGTGGAGGCAGAATCTTGTCAGTCAGTATGTCCGCCCGAACAATGGCTACCGCGCGATACGCGTTCGCGCCCGCCTTGTTTCTCTTTCAGCTTCACATGCAGCTATCGCGGCGTGCTGGCCTTAGCAGCCTTCAAGTCACGATGGCTCGCTGCGGGCATCTGTTCGAGTCAGATGATCACCAAACGGCGATTGACCTGATGTCGGGAAGAAGCCTACTTGATCAAAGATAGTTTGTATGTAAAAATTCGCATTTTTTGCGAAAAATAGCATACTTGAATTAAGAGGGTAGGATATTGTATACGCAATTTTTCTACATTTTTGCGAAGTTTATCATATGAAAGAACATGCCCAATATCGCCTTCCTCAGGGCCGTGCCCAACTTCAGCGCGTCCTTGCTGCCTCGGGGGATGTCATCCACATCGTCGACGTCGAGAAGGCGCTTGCCATTTCACGGGTCGAGGCGGCCAAGCGGCTTGCCCGCTGGCGCGAGCAAGGCTGGCTCAGCCGGGTCGGAACTGGTGCTTACATTGCTGCATCCATCGATACACTTGGTGCGGAACGTGTTCTTGATGATGGCTGGGTTCTTGTGCCGGCGCTTTTCGCGCCAGCCTACGTTGGCGGTCGCACTGCCGCCGAGCACTGGGATCTTACCGAGCAGATTTTCAAGGATATCGTGGTGGTGACAGGCCAGGTCATCCGTACGAAGCACCAAAAACGGCACGGCTTTGATTTTTCGCTCAAACACGTGAAAGCCGAGAAGATATTCGGTACTAAACCTGTCTGGCGACATCACACGAAGGTGCCTGTTTCCGATGTGCACCGGACCATCGTCGACATACTCGACGATCCAGCCATGGGCGGGGGCATTCAGCAGGTCAACGACTGCCTGAGCACGTACTTCAAACGGCCCGATCGCAGCGATCAAAAATTGATCGAATATGCCGACCTGCTCGGAAATGGCGCTGTATTCAAACGCCTTGGCTTCCTAGCCGACAGGCAGGATGACGGAAGGGGGCTTGCGGAGCAATGTCGCACAAGGCTCACGGCCGGCAATGCCAAGCTTGATCCTGCTTTGGAATGCAAGCGACTCATCTCAAGATGGCGGCTCCTCATTCCCCTATCCTGGGCTACCGGAGACGTCAGTTGATCGACAAGCGCGAAATCCTTGATCTTGCCGCGCAGACGTCGCTCACACCGCATGTCATCGAAAAGGACTATGTCCTCGGCTGGATGCTTGCCGGCATCTACGCTCACGAGGAGCTCGCCGAGAAATGGATTTTCAAGGGCGGCACCTGTCTCAAGAAATGCTTCTTTGAAACCTATCGCTTTTCCGAGGATCTTGACTTCACGCTCCGTGACGAGGCCCATCTTGACGAAGCGTTTCTCAAACGCGTCTTTGCCGAGGTTGGTACCTGGGTTTATGAAGAGACAGGCATTGAAATCCCTGCCGATCAGCAGGAGTTCGATATCTATCGCAACCCGCGTGGCCAAATCTCCTGCCAGGGCAAGATCAGCTACAAGGGGCCGGTTTCACCAACCCGGCCCTTGCCGCGTATCAAACTAGACCTGACCGCCGACGAACGCGTCGTCCTGCCGCCCGAGACCGTCGAAATTTTCCATCCTTATTCCGATGCGCCCGAAGAAGGAATCGAGGTGCTCGCTTACGATTACGTCGAAGCCTTCGCCGAAAAGTTCAGAGCGCTTGCCGAGCGTACCCGGCCTCGAGACCTTTACGACGTCGTCAATCTCTATCGCAATACCGATGCTCGTCCCGAGCAGCACCAATTTGTTGCGGTTTTGCGGGAGAAATGTCTCTTCAAGGGCATCCAGCTGCCGAAGCTCTCCGACATCGAGCCGCACCGGGGGGATGTTGAGGCCGGTTGGTCCGGCATGCTGAATCACCAACTTCCCGCCCTGCTGCCAATCACATCTTTCTGGGATACTCTGCCGGAGATATTTGGTTGGCTTCACGGCCGGGTTACAGCGACGGTTCTACCGACAATGCCGCCTATGGGCGGGGCGACGGAAGAAATCATTCGTCAGCGCATCATCAGCCTGCCGGCTGGCTTATCCGGTCAGGCCTTCATCGAGAGTATTCGGTTCGCCGCCGCTAACCGCCTGTTGGTCAACATCGACTATCGCGATCAAAAGGGCAAACGCTCGACACGCGCCATCGAAGCTTACTCTCTGCGCCGCTCCCGAGCGGGCGATGTTCTGTTGATGGCCGTTCGTGCAGAAGATGGTCAACCGCGCAGTTATCGCCTCGACAGCATTCTAGGGGTTTCGCAGACGCAGACGACCTTCTCGCCGCGTTATCCCATCGAGCTGACACCGGCGGGCCCGCAGTCAATTCCTCCGACATCACGCCCCGCGGGAATTGTAGCGCCTCGAACCTCGACCCGACGCCGGTCGCGGACAGCGAGCGGTGGCCCAACCTATGTGTTTCGCTGCACGGTGTGCGGAAAGCTGTTCGAGCGCAAGGCTCACGACAGCGAGTTGCGGCCGCACAAGAATAGAGCGGGCTACCAGTGTTATGGCTCCTACGGGACTTATGTCCGTACAAAATATTAAGCTGGCAGCCGCATGAGCAAACTGCAATCAGCATCCTTACGCCAGGCGTCGCAATTGCCGCCAGCCATTTTGGCGCGGCATATTTAGCAAGGGGTCCTAAGGCCTCCGGCAGCTCTTGCCATCGGGTCGCGCGCGCGGCATCGACCAGGACCGTCAAAGCTTCTGGTGTCTTCGCCTTGGCGGCGTGCTGGAACGGTGCAGCATGGCCTCGAACGCAGCTTCACCGAGGATTGTTGGCCGCGCCGTCGTGAGTAGTGATGCCATCGCAATCGACACCGCGCTCATAGTAGAAGGGCTCAACGGCATAATCCACGAACATAAGCACCAATAGAAAGCGCTTATCGCAGACGTAAGTCACCGCTTTGAAATGCAACAGGACATCCCGTTGCAGAGCGAGCAGCGGCTGGTGATGACCGGTCGACGCGAGAACGTGCGGTACTTGAGTTTCGACGCCTGCAGCCTCGGAAGGTGCTGCTTTATCAGCCGAGCGGCATCATCGTCGCTGATCGCAATGGCAGAGGCGCCCTGGAAGCGATGATCGAGGTTGAGAAAATCGAACCCAGTGTATCCGCTTTCGTCGATGCGAAAGCGCTCTATATCCGAGCTTGCTGACACTGTTTTGCGTCCTTCGTTGTCGCGGCGCTCAATCCTCTCGCAGATCCGCGACGCCAAGATCGCGCGCGAAGCCTCCATCTCGGTAGGCGGTTCGCTGGCGCGTCGCCCGTAGCTCTGAGTGGATGGCAGGCGGCGGCACGCAGGGTGTCGCGCCTCCGGCTGCTGGCGAACAGGTATGAGCCCCGACGGCTAGTCTAACCTTCCGCACAACGCGCCGAAGCGAGCGCAGCCGCCGCAAGAACCTTCCTCTGGTCAGGACGCCAGCCTGCAGAGACCCCCAGAAGCTTCAGCGAATGCAATCCAACCCCGACAAGGTAATTTAGGGCCAAGGGCCTGCTAAACCGCGCGACTGCTGCCTTTCGCAGCTCCCGGATCGGCTCGACATATTCCGGTGCCCCGGCAATGACCTGATCGGGGTCTCGGAACAGTTTCATCTCGACTTCGACGAGATCCATCAGCTTGAAGTTCGGAAACGCTGTTTTTCTGAATTCAAGTCGGATCGATGATTCGAGTGATACGAAGTCTTTGTAACAGTGGTCGAGACCAGCGTACTCAAAGTCGATCATTGCAAGGTTTCGACCAGAACTATCAATGAAGATATTATTCGCGTTCAGGTCGCCATGACCGAAGCACAATTCAATCTCTCCGGCCCCCTTTTTAGCAAGGGTGCGGCGTAGTGATCCGCACTCGAATGTGCCGAAGCGGATTGCATCCGTTGATACGGTGCTCGACACACCTTCCTCGGCGCCCACCTCCGTAAGAACGCCGCGCAATCCGGCCAACCTCCTATCATCCTTCGATAGCTTGTATTCTTCGGAATTTGAGAAGTAGTCGTCGAGCCGCTGCGGCTTGGCTTTCTTCAGCGTGTACCAACCGGTGGTGTTCGACGAAAAGATCCTTTGAACCGCCGTTGTAACGGCAGTGCCGTCGCCCTCCTTGAGCTTATCGGTAAGGGTCACTACGCCATCAGCACGCCCAAAGGCGAACGCGTAGCAAGCCCCCGCCCATTCTCCTGCCTCACCATACCCGATCAGGTCAACACGCATATCGTGCGACAATTGCAGGCGCACGAACGAATTGTAACGTGTCGCCTCGTTCGAAACATTCGCCTTGCGGCTGAACTTGAGGACGAACGGGATATTTTCGTAGCGTGTGGACCCAAAGAACTCCAAGCGGAATACACTTGAACCTGAAAACCCGCCGGTCAGTTTATGAAGACGGACCTCGATGACTTCGTCGTCGAGCTCGTCATTCAGGAAACCTGCAATGCACTGCTCGATGATCGAGGCGAGCTCTGGCTCGACATCCGCAAACTCAGGTCGCACGGAGGGCGTGGTGAAGCTCAAATTCTTGAATGGCAGGCGTTGTACCCGCGATGCCAATGTCTTTCCGAGGTAGTGTTGGTATTCAATATTGGAAAGATGCGTCTTTGTGATGAGCATATCAGGGTTCGGTATGCGTACCCCGAGTTGGTCAATACTGAAGGTTGCCAGGCTGTAAAGCGCGAACACCGTGTCAGTGTGGTCGGGCTTCAGACGGCTGATCTGCTCTATGCCGAGATTATCCCTTGCCTTTCCTGGACCGCCCCCGGGCACTTCGAAGACATTGTCAAAGATGGCGATATGAGGCCGCTTCTTCAGATGGGACGCGACATCATCAAAGTTTTCCTCGACCTGAATGTCGATTTCGACACCCGCGGCAGCGAAGGCAGCCTTCCAAACCGCAACAAAGCGGTTCTTGCGATCGCGGTCGTCTTCAACAAGCAAAACTCGAAAGTGACGCTTCATACTGCACCTTCGTTGTCGTTTAGGGGGATGGAGAACGCCACGCCGAAGAGCGAATTGCCGAATCCGTCATCAACCATGGGAGCGGCTGACGCACTGCCGCCGACCATCCGCAATTGAGCGGCCAACAAGAACAGACCGAAATGATAGGTCGCCGACCGGCTGTCTTTGATCGGTGAGATGCAGACCTGGGAAAGGCGGACAGCCTGTTGCAACGCGGCTTTCGGCCTGTATAGGATCTTCATCGTCGCGATTTTGGATGGCTCATCATAGTCTGTCTCGATACTCACATCTTCGATCAGAAGAGGTGAATGACCGGCATTGGAGCCCAATGTGTCGAGAATTTCCAGGACGAGCCCGTAGGAACGCGGCGATGCTTTGTGTTCGCTTCCTTGCTGACTGACCTTCTCGCACAGGGACCTCATGAGAGGGGAGGTCGTCAGGGTTGACATCGCGCTCACCATCGCATCCGCAAGTTCATCGATATTATCGACGTTCCGGAAGCGGTTTTCGCTGTCTTGAACAATCGAGTAGGAGGACAGGAGGGAACGGAGCTGGTCCGCCCGCTGTTCATCCGTCTCCTGTATCTCTCTGATAATCGCTTCAATCCGATGACGAGCTGCATGCACGTAGGACATTCGCGATAGCCACGAACGGTCATTGGCCAGCTCGATCCTCCGGATGACTTCTCCACATGTGATCGACACGCGCTCGAAATATTGTCCCTCAGTGACCAGTCTCTTCGCGCGCGACGAGGCAAACTCGATCACGGCGCTTTTGGTGCTGCCCACCCAGATCGGCCTCGCATGGGTGGCATCGCTGAATTTGCCAATATCGTTCGTAAGGAGGGGCTGCTCGCCCGTCTCGGCCGAATACTGATCCCGATGCTCCTGCCATATCGGCTGATCCGTGACATACGATTTGACGCATAATGAGACGTCGTTCGTCTGAGGGATCGTAAGGTGGCGATAATTCGACGGAAAGCCTACCGAGGCGATCTCGACGAACTCTTTGTTGAAGGGGTCAAAGCGCCAGACCGCTATTTTTTCGGCCTGGCTCGCTTGGATCACTTCGCGAAGGAACGGTTCCAGAATGTTGCGGATTTCGCGTTCAAGGGCCGCACGAGTCTCGACTGGCGAAGTTCCGAGGCGCTCCTCCGCATCCTGCGACGACCTCATGACTTTGAATAGCGGATCTTCTCGTTCAGCAGATGCCTGCTCACGCAAGCTCGTTGAAATGAGTTTCGTCGCATTATGAACCGCATCAAGACTGAGCCGATCGCCACCCTTTATGAAGATTAGAACCGCTTGCCGAGCAACCTGAAAAGCCGTGTCCTGACTGCCGCGATCCAAGAACAGGTGCTCTTCGGTCAGGGTGTTGATGCAATAATACGTCTTTGGCTTATTGATATAACCGTAGTTGATGGACTTCCGCGCGATCGAACCGAAGAGATCCTTCAGGAAGTCCTTGTTTTTCGAAATGCTTTTCAGCACCTTGGACGAGCCGCGGTCGATATCGATGATATCTTCGATCTTTTGGACGTCCTCCAGTTTCAGAAACGGGTTTTTCTGAAGCCCGAGCAAAATATCTATACCCAGGCGTTGCCGGATTTCACCGAAATGGTGATCGTAATCAATGATCTCGCGGCCCGTCTTGCTCCTTACAAACTCGCGTACGAACCGTCTGGAAACACTTTCGATGAAGTGCTCCCGGGACCCGCTCACGTGGTAGAATACCAAGAAGGTGCGTCGCACCTGCTCCACGAAAAACCGGCTGATTTCCGGGTGCGGAACCCAGCGCACGACCGCGCTCTCGGAGAGAACTTCCTCCGTGTATTCCTCCGCAACCTCTAAAGCTCGTTTCTGAAGATCGGTTCTGTGACCGAATCTGCAAACCTCTCCATCGCAGATCTCGAACGCGAGATAAGGAAAGAGCAGATAAGGCGTCTCGGCGGCATGTGGGTCGGAGAAGTGGCGCGGTTGCCGCATATAGAACAGAAATTTTCCGTCCTGGGGGATTGCGCGGGCGATTTCTGAGATCACCTCGTCGACGATGTACATCTTGTTTGAACTGAGCAGTTCATCTTGGAGATGCAAAATTGATTGCAGGCTATCTTCCACGTTAAACTCGCTTTGATGCGCAACCAGTGCGCGAATATCCCTCAATCTAGACGGGTCTTGAGGCCAAGGTAAAGGCCAATCGTGATGGCCATCGCAGGTTTCCAAGCGTCTGAAATGTTGCTGTTATTGAGAAACCCGGTCGGACCGCGATCTGATCTGTAATCGCCTGTCCGCTTCGTTGAGCGGCGCCCGCAGGGTGTCGCATTCGGATGGGCCATGGCTCATCACCGAGCGGCTTCGAAAATGATCACATCCGCGAACCAGCAGCGTCATGACGATTGCCATTGCTGACGGCGTTTCCGACCTGAGATGCTGATCGAGCGTTAGGCGGCAAAGAGCGAGTCCGCCGACGGCCGGCTGCTGGCTCTGCAGAAGGAATTGACCGACTGCGAAGATCGCATGAAGCGGCTTTATCGCTCGATTGAAGACGGCATCGTCGAGCTCGACGATATCCTGCGAGAGCGCACCGCCACTCTGAAGGCTCAGCGGGCCAAAGCGGCCCTCAATCATGCTCGCGGTCAATGCGTTTGGCGGCCGCTGTCAATGCAGAGAAGATCGACGCCTTCGCGCGACTGATGAACGCGAAGCCGGACGCGGGCGACACCAATACACGCAAACGCTATATCCGCTCGATCGTCGACGCGGTCGAGGTCAACGACCAAGCCATCCGAATCATCGGCAGCAAGGATATCCTCCAAGTCGCCATTGCGGCAAACAGACCGAGAACGCAAATGTTCGTGGTTTTGTACGCAAATGGCGCGCCCAGGAGGATGAAGATGGGAACTTATATGTCATTATTTCTACTATCTAATTTCGATTGGGAAAGCACACATGCAATCATGAACGGAGTGGCACCCTATGAGTTGTGAGACGCCGACGATGGCGGTATCCCGAACGGATTGCCAGTATTGACGGGCTAGGACGACACGGGCGCTACATTCCGTGCCACCTGAGCGGCGATTTTCGCGAGAGGGTGATGAAAGTAGTGGTCCCTCATTGCGCTCCGGATGGCTGCGGATGACGCCTTCTCGACGTAGGGCTTCATGGCATCGCCATCTTTCCAGCCGACGCTATAATCCGTTGGGGCTGGGTACGCTTTTAGCCACTCCAGCGCATCCGTCCCAATTGGGCCGTTCGTCCATAGCTCGAACGTCACATGCTTTCCGGACAGGCGCGAGTCCGTCTTGAATATCTTGTGCAGCAGCGGCACGCGATCGTCGCGCCACTTCTGTACTTCTTCAAGGTTAACGCGCGCTCCAGGAATTTTCGCCTTGCATTCGACCACGAGCGGCCCTTTGTCGTCCGGCCTATCTAGGAGAACATCGGTTTCCGCCGTTCGGCCCGATTCGTAATCTTTCCATTTTTCGCCCGAGCGCAAATATCCACCCTCAACGTCTTTCACCAGCGATCCGACGATAATCTCGAAAAGCGCGCCGCGAAGATTGTTGGCGGCTCCTTCGATGCGCGTAAGACTATTCAGGACGCGTTCAACATGATCCGGATTGACCGAAGCAGTCGCGCCCGTATCAGTCAGCAGGGAGATTAAATCACGAAGCGCTTTGGCGACTTCCTCGCCGAACAGATGAGATGTCGTCGTTGCGAGAATTCCACGCGAGCGCGCGAACCCGAACGCTTTCCCCGAAAAGCCGTCTGCGATCAAGAACGGCATGATCGGCGCGACATTCGCTGGTGCCGACGCAAGATCATGCTTGCGGACGAAGGCTGCGACAGCATCTTCACTCAGCACATCGCGCATATTGACGTCGCAGACAATAAAGCCTGGCTTCAGCCCTCCAGTGCCGGAAGGGGCTACCAGCGGCCGCGCATAGGAGGGCGCGCTGAGATCCCAGGTGATGCTCGAAACAACCGGCGGGTCGCCTTCACCGCGAACCCTCACCTTATCGAAGCTTCCGAAACCCGTGCGCCGAAACCATTCCTTCATGCCGTGCAGCACGACATTCTCGGCGACTAGACGCGCTCTGATCTGCGGGACGGGATCGCTGCCACACTCGTGGGGACTAAACTTCACGTATGTTTCGCCCCTCGCGTCGTCGTGAATCTCTTCAAGCAGATTGATCGCCGTAAGTCGGTCAAGAATGCGCTGCGGGGAAAGCTGCCGCGATCGGGCGAGAGGGCTGCCGCATACCCCATCGAAAAGCTGGCGCGGGCAAATGCCGCCGCGCGCCTTCAGGCTCGCGACCGCGGCCCAATAGGATTTGCCGTGTTCGCGGAAAACACGCTCCAGCGCTTGCCAGTATCGCTTATCCCCGAACTGATCGTCGAGATAGAGGAATCGCGCATTGTGCGGAAAGCGAAGCCCGGCAAGCCGTTTAACCGTAAAGTCGTCTGCACGCGCGATGCGCTGGCGCGCGGCATCGGAAGACACGCCGTCCTTCGCCATTTCGGCGATAAGCTCGGTCGTAAGGGCCGGTCCGGTCCGGCGGAGAATGTCTTCAATACTGGCCACAGAGCCAGTATGTCACACTGCTTTATTTATAACATCTTCTCTTTGGTGCGGTCATCGTTTTCGATCTCGTCGAGCAAGCAAAAATACCAAATCCTATCAATGGCTTACATGCCACTTTTTGGCGATGCTCCAATGCCCTGTCATACCGAAATTGTCGCAAGTGGTCTGGAGGCGTGGATCTTCTGAGCCGTGACACACTACCGGATCGGCGGAAGGTGGCAAAGGGAAGGCTGGCATCCCCCAGGCGCTGGTAGGAGATGTCAGCCTGGAGGGCGGGCCGCTTGCGTACACTCAGATCCGGACCGCAGAAGCCGAGCGCGCTAGAGTTCGCGACGCTTGGCTTCAAATGAGTTAGATTTGTTGGATGAGTTTGACGGACTTAGTAGTGGATTGGGGCGGTTTCGAGCGGTTGGTCGCGTCGCTCCATGAGACCGGAGAAGTGAGCGTTGAACGAGATGTCGTTGTGACGGGACGTTCGGGCGCTCCGCGTCAGATCGACGTTTTACTCCGGCACAAGCAAGGTCTTTATGAGCACCTGGTCATTGCTGAATGTAAATTTTGGAACTCCAAAGTGGAGCGGCAGCAGGTCGATTCGCTTGCAACTGCGGTGCTCGATCTTGGGGCATCCCGCGGCGTCATATTTTCAACCAAGGGATTTCAATCGGGTGCAATTACCCAAGCCCATCACGAGAATATCGACTTATTCGTCGTTCGCGACCTGACCAACGAGGAATGGGGACTTCCCGGACGTATCGTCGATGTCTTTCTCCACGTGACACAAATGTCTATCGGCAACGTAACATCCGACAATGTTAAAGCCGTCGGCTACCCCGCCGATGGAACACCCCTTACCATGAATTTGGAATTTGGCCTTGAAGGTCCGGTAAGCTCAACGCCTACAATTTGCGCGCGAGGGTGCTTCGCTTGGCAAGCGGCTTGAAGATTATATTTTCGATGCGGCACGGCAGAGCTTCGCAACAGCTTTTGAGAAGAGCTTCATCATGAATGGAGGGGCGACGTGTACGCGATATTTTCGACGCCCGATTAACTTGCTGCCGGACCGGCCATTCGTAATACCGAAAGGCTTGGCGCGCATCTTCGTCCCGAAGCTTTCTTTCGACCTCGGAATCAAGATCGATCAGAGTAGGATTACGGTCGACCGCGCGGAACAATATCTTTTTGCTCTTGCCGTCGAGAATTTCGTCAATGGAACAGTGTCATCTGCCGCCCGGCCCCGTGATGCAAAATATACTGTTCTGGCTGAGCTCCGTGCTGAGGACGGCAAACCCAAGGGACAAGAACCGGTTAGGAACGGGTCAGTTATAACGGTGGCTCTGAACGGCTTCTTTCCCTTTGAGGAAACGGCAGGCCTGCAGCCGGTTGATTTTAACGCTTTACCTCGAAAGCAGCTTCCTAACGGCGAATAGACTGTCTCTTTTTAATGTTGCGCCGCGACCTGCGAATGGTCCGGTAGCTTTGAAAGCTAGACGAGCATGACGAGCACATTCGCGTCAGCGCTTCCCAAGCAACTGAGGCGTCAATTAGCGCGACCATGGCAATGTTTGAACTTCTTACCTGATCCACAGGAACAGCGTTCGTTTCGTCCGATCTTGCGCTTAGATTCCCGCGCCGGTGTCTGCCGCATCTGCTTTGTCTTTGCAAAGTGATCCGCCAGCCCTTCAAGTAGGCCTGGAGGCGGCACCCATTTTGGCGGGGGTCCGAACGCCTGAAGTCTTGCGATCAGTTTCCGTTGGTTTTCAAGTTCTCCCTGCGCTAGAGGGGGAAGGCCGCTCTTATACGGCTCAAGACGTTCCATCTCAGCTTCAGCATCTGAATATCGTTCGCAATAAGCCAGAACGACGGCATATTGGGAGCGGACAGAAATCAGATAATCAGCGATCTTCCACTGGCGAAGCTGGGGCAGAACGATGGTTTCCATCATGTTCAGCGCACCATCGAAGTCGCGATTGCGCACGAACTGATCCACCAGGTCCTGCCCGACACGAAATAGAGAGTCTGGGGCGCGTGCCAGATCGTAGAATTTCAGGGCGTGAACACGAGCGAGCGGAGAAAACTGATTCTGAGCGTCAAGCGCCTTCGCGAGTACGTCGTAAGCGTAGCGCCGAGGCCCCTTGGATTGTTTGTGCGGAGTCTTGAGAGCACCGCTAGAAGAGTCATCTTCTGCAAGGGTGCTCATAATGGACGACCATTCTGACGACATAAGACGACGGTTGTCACCACGTATCGAAGTGTATGCTGGTGCAGGTCGCAAGCGCTGGCCGGACGATTTGAAGGCGCAGATTGCCGCCGAAAGCCTCGAGCCGGGTGCGGTTGTCACGGATGTCGCCCGTCGTCATGGCTGCCGGCCCCAGCAGGTGCATGACTGGCGGCGCCGTGCGCGGTTGGGCCAGTTGGTGCTGCCGGCGTCGGCGGACACGCTGTCGTTCGTGCCGGTGGTATCGGAATCGGCGTTGCCGGCGACCGCGGAACCCTCCGGGTCGCCGGAAGTCGCCGTTGTGACGGTCGAGTGAACGTGTCCGTCGGAGCGCTAGGAACACATCACTCAGCACAGCAAGGCCAGGCGTCCCGCGCACCTCTACGCGCGCCCCTTGCATGCTGACAATGCCCGCGAGCCTCACGATTTACGTGGCGACGCAACCCGTGGACTTCAGGAAGGGTGCGGAGGGCTTGGCCCTGCTGGCGAAAGAGACGCTGGGCCATGACCCGATGAAGGGCGTAGCGGTGGTCTTCCGTGCGAAGCGCCCCGATCGAGTGAAGATTGTCGTCTGGGATGGCACCGGCCTTGCGATGTACTGGAAGCGGCTTGATGGCAGCGGCTTCAAATGGCCACCCATCGTGGCCGGCGTGATGCGGATGAATGCCGCCCAGTTGTCAGCGCTTCTGGCCGGCATGGATTGGACACGCATGCACGCGCCTCGAATCCCGCAGCCGAAAGCGCTTGCGTAAAAATACAAATCTTCGCTGCATCACGGCGCGAAGCATGGCAAGCTCGGGCCAATGAGTGATTTGCCCGATGAGCTGCCGAGCGATCCAGCCGAGTTGCGTGTCTTTGCCGCGGCTCTGCTGGATCGCTGCGCCAGGCTCGAGCGGTTACTCAAGCTTGCGAAAGATGCGCAGTTCGGTCGATCCTCGGAAAAGCTCGATGCTGATCAGCTACAGCTTGTTCTGGAGGACATCGAAGGAGCCGTCGCAGCTCTCGAAGCCACCGAAGATCGCGCCAATCCCAGAGTTTGCGAGAAGAGGACGGCCGAGCGCAGAGCCAACCGTGGTCAGCTGCCGGAGCATTTACCGCGCATCGTGGAAACCCTGATGCCGGCCGAGACCTGTTGCCCGTCTTGTGCGGGCGACCTCTTTGAGATTGGTCGGGATGAGAGCCAGAGGCTTGACGTCGTTCCGGCGCAGTATCGCGTCATCGTCACCCGCCGGCCCAAGCTCGCCTGCCGCGCCTGTCATGGCGTCGTCCTCCAGCATGCTGCTCCCGAGCGACTGATCAGGGGAGGATTGCCCACCGAGCGGCTGGTCGCGCATGTGATCGACGCGAAGTATCATTGGCATTTGCCGCTTTACCGCCAGGCGCAGATGCTGGCGACGCACGGAATAGCGCTGGACCGTTCCACGCTGGCCTTCTGGGTCGGCTATGCCGCCCAGGAACTGAAGCCGTTGTGGCATCGGCTGCGCCAGCTTCTGCTCGCCTCCTCGAAGCTCTGCGTCGATGAGACCCCGGCGCCGGTGTTGGACCCGGGTCGCGGCAGAACGAAAACCGGCTACTTCTGGGCGCTGTCGCGCGACGACAGGCCCTGGGCCGGGCCTGATCCACCTGGAGTGGTTTATGCCTATGCACCGGGCCGCGGCGCCGTTCATGGCTTGCGGCTGCTTGAGGGCTATCGCGGTATCATCCATTGCGACGGCTATCAGGCTTACAAGACCATGACCCGAGAGACGCGTGCGGACGCCCTGTCCGGGACGCTCGCCTTCTGCTGGTCGCATCTGCGGCGCCAGTTTGTGAAGATCGAGCGCGAGGCGGCACCAGCGCCAGCTCCGGTTGCCCGCGAGGCCCTCGAGCGCATCGCTCAGCTATATGCGGTCGAGAAGGCTCTCCGCGGCCGATCTGCGGACGAGCGCCGCGCCGGCAGGCACGCGCATGCCCGGCCTCTGGCTGCAGCCTTGAAGCAGTGGTTCGAGGCCAAGCTTGATCACCTTGCGCAGAATAGCGACACGGCGAAGGCTTTGCGCTATGCGCTGCGGCATTGGGACGGCCTGACACTGTACCTTGATGACGGGCGCATCGAGATCGACACCAATGCTGTCGAGCGAGCGATGCGGCCGATCAAGCTCAACGCCAAGAACGCCCTTTTTGCCGGCTGCGACGAGGGCGCTGAGAATTGGGCATTGCTCGCTTCGCTCATTGAGACCTGCAAGCTCAATGGCGTCAGCGCCGAGCACTGGCTTGCTGACGTTCTCGCCAAGCTCGTCAATGGCTGGGCTGCGGCACGACTGGACGAACTGCTTCCCTGGGCGTCGACCTATACGATGCATACACACGATCCGAGGCTGGCGGCATGAGCCTGAACACGACCGCGGTCCGGATCAAGGTGACCCTCAAGGACGTGAAACCGGAGGTGATGCGATGCCTTGTCGTGCCGCTCACGCTGCGCCTTGATCGGCTGCATCTGACGCTTCAGGCGGCGTTTGGCTGGACGAATAGCCATCTCTTCGAGTTCCTGGCTGGCGAAGGACGTTGGGGCATCCCTGATCCCGATGGTGATTTTGGCCCCCAGCCCGTCGATGCCCGCAAGACGCGGCTCTCCAATATCGTTCAAGAGACCGGTGCGAAGACGATCCATTATCTCTATGACTTCGGCGACAGCTGGGACCATGTGATCAAGCTCGAAAAATGGTTCGAGAACACCACAACGGAGGGCCTGCCCTTCTTGCTCGAGGCCGCCGGTCGTTGTCCTCCGGAAGACGTCGGCGGTGCGCCAGGCTATGCCGAATATCTTGAGGCCATCAGCGACCCCACCCACCCGGAGCACGAACATATGCGCCTCTGGGGCCCGGAACGGTTCGATCCCAACGTCATCGACCGCAAGGCGCTTGAGGCGGCGGTCAACGCATTGTCCGACATATGGAAGCCGCGACGACGCGCTACGCGGACAAAGTAGGCGTCAAGCGTCAATCAAAAGGGCCGCAGAGCTACGCTTACAGTACGTCAAGGGAATCCGCGAGATGTTTAATGTCGTCGATGTCCGCCCCGTCCTTTAGCATCCGTTGCAGCTCGGGCGCATTGTTTCCCATCACCATCTCGGGTGTCAGGCCGATCAGTTTGTAGTAGTCTTGGATGAGAGACTGAACCCGCTTCTCTGCGGATTTCGGGTCCCCTAGTGCGAGCTCCGCACATGCGACATTATACCAAAACACGCGCTGATGACCGGAAGAGAGATCATTAACGGCGGGCGTGAGTTCCGTCACCAGACGCATAGCGCCGCGCCGGTCGCCTTTGCCAGCCAAAAAGTTCATTCGCTTCATGCCGACGCGCAGCCGTTCCTCAGCGCCAAGATTGTGGGCCGTGATCAGAGCGTCCATTTGATCGAGCCATAAAACAGCGGGATCAGAGCCAGACTTAAGGTCGGCAAATGCCAGTCCGTCGAGTGCCTTTATTCGCTGATCAGGCGGAACAGTCTCATTCTGCACGCCGTGTTCGAGGAAAGCTTCAACCTCGGGCCAGACACCCATTTCATGGAAGAGCTCGTCTGTAGCCATTTCGACCAAAACATCGAGGCGACCGACCTCTCCGCTCAGCCGGAGGAACAGCGATAGCTTCGCCGGGTGCCAGCTCTCTAAAAGGCTCTTCTGTACGACAGCTCGAAGGGTTTCCCGGGACGCTTTTACGCTCTCAGCGCCGCGGAGAAGCAATCGTCCTTTGCCTACGGCGCGCGCCGCATCGTGAAGCTTGATCCGGTCGTCGGCAAACACCTGCAGCAGACCCTGACTCATCAAGTGGCGAAAAGCCCGGTCGGCGTTAGCCTGATCGGACCCGCCGGCGCTTGAAATATAGGCCTGTATTTCCGTGCGCCTCAGTGGTGCATCGCAAAGGCTTAGCATTTCGGCCACGTCAGCCACTGCCTTTGGCAACCGGTCAAAAACCCGACCGAGGATGAAGTCCTGGGCGACTTCCCGGGTGTGTGCCGATCGAGCAAGATCAGCACAGAATTGCTTTAGCGAACCACCATAGTCGGATTTTGCAACGGAGATTGCATTCAGAACGAAAAGCGGAAGGCCACCGGTGAGATCGATCAATCGCTGGCAAGTGGCGGCATCACTTTGGCATCCTTGATCATGGGCTGCCGCCGCTACTGTGTCTGGTGCCCAACCAAGGAGGGCCTCACGGGTGACGCCGAGAATCGTCTCAAGGGTGGAGACTTCGCCTTCTGCGCGCCCCAAAAGTACGAAGCGCATGTCTCTCCCAGACTGGATCACCCCCATCAAATCATCGGCAGGCAACTGGTGAACATTGTCGAGGGCAACAGTGACAATCTCTCCGCGCTCCGCCAGACGGCGGGATAGAAGCTGAAGGATTTCTCGCCCGGACGCGCCAGGCAGAAGGATTTGGCCAAGGCCCCCCGTCTGAAACAGCCGACCAGCTACTTCTCGGGCAACGGCATTGGCGAGGGCCGCGCCGGGTGTATCGGCCACATCGAGATAGATCAAAGTGCCCGGGGCATGTTGAGCAGACTGTGCCAGCCACGATGTCTTGCCTGCCCCCGAATAGCCGACAATCAGCCTGACCCTTTCTCCCGTCAAAAGGTTGGGCTCCTGCTCCTGCACCCGATAGGGAGATGGGGGCAGTGGCAGATCCTGCAACTGTATTACGAGCTGTTCAAAAAGGTTGGGAAGCTCTCCAGCCCGGAAGCTGTGGTCTAAATTCGCGTCCTCTCCCGTCGCGGCAAGAGATATCAGGCCAGCAAGCTTCCAAACGAGAGTCTCAGGCGCGAGAGTTGCGAACGGCAACTTTACAGCCATTCTGCTCGCTGCTTCCGCCGCTTCGACAAGCGATGATTGCGGCGCCGGAAGGATTCGTTTTTCTGGATCGGCCGATGGCCAATCGACCCGCACATCGTTCGGCCAGTCCGCCGCGGCCAGCCTAGCGGCGAGAGGGCCGTTGGGAGCTGCGTTGCTGACGATGAGAAATCCCGGTTCTCCCTGGCGTTCACCACGCTTATGAGCGGCGCGCAATTCTCCGAAGCGCGCCACAGCTTCGTCGATATCGTTCCAGGCGAGCGGTTCTTTCCGGTGTTTCACCTGGACGTAGATGCGCCGCCCATTAAACTGCACCTCGACATCTTCATCGCTCTCGACCTCAACGCTCTCTATCGACAACGCGGTTGCCGAGAGCAGACACTGTACAGTGTACAGATGCTGAAAAAAATGAAGCCGCGATGCACGGCTTCGATCCGGACTAGCTGCGCCGGATCCAAGACGTTGCTTCTTCGTTGCGCCGCTCGGGTCAAGAAAAAGACCTCCACTCACCAAGACAGTGCGCCATTAAAATGCTGCCCTCCATCACGTCTTCCAAGACCTCAATAGAAAAGGCATCAACACATGGCCCATGCCGCGCCGAATTTCGAGGCAGTCATCGCAGAGACGCAATGATGGCACTCCGGGCATGTGCTCCGCGCCGTTGACTACACGGTAGGGCTTGGCAGGATCATCCCCGCATGTGGAGCAGATGTCGGTACGCCCCTCTACGGAGACGGCATGACGGGATAAAACTGCAAGCTTCGGCTCGACCCGATCGATCAACGACCACCAGTATTCAGTATGAGGCTCGATCTGTTCCATATGCTGTTCCAGCAGATCCAGGCAATGCCTTTGCAACCAATCATAAGCCACCTCCCTACGGCTCTGATCGTTACGTACCAACGTTTCATACAATGCAATTTCAAGGCGGAACGATTCTCGCGGGTGCTGCAGCTGGAGCGCCCGAAGCTGCACCAAATTGATCGAATAGCGAATTCCGCCGCTGTAGGCCTCCTTTACGGTGCCTATGCAATAGTCACGCAAGGCCTCGGGCGACGCGGAAAGATTATCGATCAGCCCACGGGTGTAGCGCCATGGGTGCTCCTCGACTTCAAATTTCCAAATGTTGAGATAACCACTTCTCTTGAGTGCAGCTGCAATCACCTGATCAGATTCTGGGCGCCTTACGAGAAGGTCGTATATATCATTGAAATTTTCTACGTTGGCGTGAACAGAGCGCGCGGCGTCCAGCACAGCGTTCTGTGCGTCATGCATGGCCTGGATCGGGTTCGGGCGACCGGATGTCCATGCGAGTTCGTCGGCGGATACGGGCTCAAACTCTACCGGAAGCTCTTTTAAGAGCGGGCTGATGCGCAGATCTTCCGGCGAGCAGTAATCCGCATCCGGCACAAGCTCTATGCCGGCCGTCTTGTATACGCGCGCTACCAGACGGGAGCAGAATTGCCGTTTTGATCTTGGCCTGCGGACTGCAGCAACTGATCGTGCGGCTTCGCTTTTAGAATAGCGTGCACCAATTTCGGATCGCGCATAGTCAACAATCCGCTCAAGCACCTCGCGATCAGGTCTGTCCTTCAGACGGAAGTGAAACGCCTTCTCGTCGTCCTCGAATAGTTCCCGTTGCAGATTACGTGCCTGCACCCCGCTTGAAGTCGAATCGATAAATGAACCATGCTGGACGCATATCATCGCGTGAGATACGACGCCTCCGGTCGTGAAGCGAATAGCTTTACTCACCTTGCCAGGGCGCGCTGTAAGAAGAATGTCTCCTGGCTCTACGCTGTCGATCTTGATGCGTTTCATCAATTGTCCAACCATCGCTGGAAATGGGTGGCCTTTCCGGTCTCTGAATGAGATCCGCCGTCAGTCACTTGCGGCTCCGCTTTGGCCAAAGGAGTCCGCGTACAATTGCTCAACCTTGGCAACTTCATCCTGGGTGAGCTCGGCGAATTCGTTCTCGCGCGCCCTTTTTGAAAGCCTTCCTTGATTCTGCCGCAGAAAGCCAAACAGATTGTTCAGCGTTCGCTCCGGCATGTCGATGATGCTTTCGACTCCGGACCGGAACGCATCGAAGTTGCGAAGGAAGCTTGTCTCGTTTGGAAGGTCCTGCTCGATTGTCTGCCGTACGCATTCGTATAGGAATTCCGCGTGAGGGGTCGCGTCGAAGAAGCGGTAAAAATCCCCGGTGTCGTTCAAGACCTTCACGTTGTTCTTTGGAGTCGCTTCCCATTGAACGCAGGGAAGTAGCCTGCTTGAGTAGCTTTCCAGCACGCCTTTGTACTCAATGATCCGGTCAAGGATTGCCGACGACACCGGAAAATGGACGCCAGCCGGATTGAACCCGCGCCGCGCAAGAACGTGGTGCATGAGATATCGGTGAATACGTCCGTTTCCGTCCTCGAACGGGTGGATATAGACAAAGCCGAATGCGAGCACCGCTGCCGCGATAACGGGGTCGAGTTCGCTTTCTGCGGCATGGTCGAATGCGATCAATCCTGTCATGAGATGGGCGATGTCTTCATGCCTCGCGCTGATGTGGTCCGGGATAGGCCGCTGCGTATCGCGGTCGTGCTCACCGACAAAGCCCCCTTCCTGCCGAAACCCAAGCTTCACGAAACGCTCGTCTCCGATGACAATGCCTTGCAGACGCAGGAATTCTTGCTCGTCAAGCGGCGCCCGCCCGGCTTCGCCGATGGCGCGGCCCCATCTTTGAATACGATCCTGGGGCGGCCTCTCTCCTTCGATGACGTAGCTGGACTTTGAATCTTTCAGCAGCAGGAAAGCAGCCGTGCGCGCGAGCAAATCCTTCGGAACTTCGCTTACGACTGCGCGCGCGCGCTCCTTCCAGTCCTGCGCGATGAATTCGTTCAGCGCAGGCGTCTTGAAAACGAGCGGGCAAAATTCCGGAGTGCCGGGAAGGTTGTTGCGAACGCGATGCCGAGCTGAATTCTCTCCTGTCCCCGCGAACTGGATATCTGTATCAACCGCGTCCACATATGAGACCTTGTCTGTAAGCGACAGCTTTAGCTCGCGGCCAAGCAGCCACTCGTACAGAAACCAGATACGGCGTGTGTAAATGCCGGTAGGCTTCTGCCGGACAAGCTCCGCGACATCTCCCTCTTTGACCGCGAGGAAAAGTCGCTTCAGGATAGCAAGGTCGAGTCCTTCATTCTTGAGGGCAAAAGTCAGGTGTCCTTCAAGCGAGGCTTCGGGAGCATGGCGCGGCGTGTATATGCGCCAACCATTCTGTTCAACGCTCCGGTGCTTGGTCCCTATGGCTGAAAGGATTCGGGGTACTGGGACGGAGAGCCTGTAAGCTCCAATAAGCGCGGCATAACCCGCTGGGACACCGGGCTCAGGCAATCGCCTGTCGTGAAAAACGCTCACCGATCCTGAAAATTCAACGCTCATTGTATTTCCTCTGAAAAATCTTCTCCGCTCTCCGAATTTTCTTCACCAGAGAGGCCAGGTTCGGAAAATCTATCTTAGTAGATGAAAAATCTACGCTCAATTCTTAAGTTGTGAAAATCATCCACTTCATAAGATTTGACATTGTCACTATTCTTTTAGTATAGTCCTGACATTGGAGCCCCCGATGAGCGATGGACCGCACAGAAGTCTCCCCATGAGGAGACATTGGAAGGACCTAGCCGAGCGAGCAGCGAAAGCGGCGTTCTCGTCGGATCAGGTTGCGGAAGGACTGCCTCATGCGCTCAAGAAGGACATTCTGAGCGCACCAATCGGCGAGGTCCGGGATATCTTGGGAGGTGGCACCCTGTTTCCAGATATGACGATCGAAAGACTGGAGGTGCTAAGGCAAGGCCACTATGGCTCTGCAGCGACGCACCAGCTTATCGACTGCGCAATCGAAGCTGTCGCCGTGGGACTGAGCGGCGAGACCGCTACCGAAGCTGCCTTGGCGAATGCGTTGGAAGGCGCGGCACGCGACCACATACGCGGCATTGAAGAGCACTATCAACGCGAGGCTTCTTCCCGCAGCGCCGGGTTCGTTCGGGTCCGCTTAGACGGGGCCCGACAGCAGCTCGATTGCGGAGGTCTCGCCCGAGAGCTCATGTCGTTTACTAAACTGCCCTCCCAGCGGTCAGTTACGCTGCCTCGCCAGTCGGGGATAGATGAAGGACCGCCACTATGACCATTACGTGTTACAAGCCGAAGATCAGTGAAAGAGCGGTTGATGTGGTTGAGGCGGGTCGCCGCCCTCGGAAAGGCCGTATCGGACTTGAGCTCAATCGTGACCTTGAGTTCAGCACCGATGCCCTGCGATCCTTCGCGTTCGCGCGATGGGAGCCGATGATTTACGACGCAATGGTCGTCGCCGCCGCGGTCGAGTTTTCTGATCGCGCCATCAAGCGTCCGGCGCGAGGCTGGCCCCGAAAAATTGAACTGCGCATCCCCGTGCACGATCCAATGCGCTGGAGCGATACCTCCGTTTCAGGATCGTTGCACGAAGTGTTGGGATTCCTGACCGGCGATCTTTGGGAGATTGAGTTCGTCAAACGGGCTAAGACCGAACCCTCTCCGGCGCAAGAGTGCCTGCAGATCCCTCGGCCAACGAAAGCCGTTATCGCATACAGCGACGGCATGGACTCGCGAGCTGTGGCCGGGCTTCTTGGAAAGACGCTCGGAAAAGAACTTGTTCGCGTGCGCGTCGGCGCTAAGGCTTCGGGAAAACCTGTTGTCGACGGACGATTGCAGCCTTTCACGAGAGTGCCGTACAAATTCAAATCAGCTCTAACGAACGGAGAAACGACGGCAAGAAGCCGCGGTTTCAAGTTCGCGCTGATCAGTGGCCTTGCGGCCTATCTGACGAACGCAAGCGACATTCTTATTCCCGAAAGCGGGCAAGGTGCAATTGGCCCGGCGCTAGTGACTGTAAATCATGGGTATCCGGACTACCGGAACCACCCGAGGTTCACGCGACTGATGAGCCGCTTCTTGAATGCGCTCACGGGCCATGCGGTTGAATTCAAATTTCCTCGCCTCTGGAATACCAAGGGAGAGACGCTGCGCGAATTTGCAGCTATGCCGGAGGGTGATTCCTGGAGAGACACGAAGTCGTGCTGGCGAGACAGTCGTTGGAGCGCGCTTAACAAAAGAAAACTTCAATGCGGCGTATGCGCGGCCTGCATGTTGAGGCGAATGAGCGTGCACGCGGCGGGCCTTAGCGAAGAGCCGGGAAAGTATATCTGCGAAGACTTGCGAGCTCCTACCTTTGCCGAAGCAATCCATCCGGACTTTCAACGAAAAAGCGCGGCCTTCGAGCAGTACGCCATCGCTGGAACGCTCCATCTTGATCACATGGCAGATATGGCAGAGGAAGATGCTCGTCCAACCGTCCGCCGTCACGCCGTGTTGACCGGAATGGCACTTGGGCTATCAGCCGAGGATGCCGAAGAAAATCTTATAGGCATGCTTGAACGGCATGCCGCAGAGTGGAACAGCTTTGTGAATGATCTGGGAGCGCGCTCCTTCATCAGGAAGTGGACGCGGGCAAGTCAATGAGCGGTGAACGGCTAACGGACGTGGAAATCGGGGAGCGGCTGCGAGTCGCGCGCGAAAGCGCAAAGCTTACTCAGGCAGATGCGGCTGCGCAGGTCGGCGTGGTGCGAACCACCCTTGTAGCCATTGAACAAGGCAAGCGACGCGTCCAGATCGATGAACTTCAAAAGCTTGCGAACATCTACGGCACTTCGGCCAACGCGTTGCTGCGCCGCGAAGCCGTTCATCTCGATATGATTCCCCGCTTCCGCAAGCTTGCAGAAAATGAGGACAGTGGGGTCGAACGGGCGACCCGATTGTTGAACGACCTAGTCCGCGCGGAATTGGAGCTGGAAAACGCGCTCGGCGTAACCCGCACCCGAAACTATCCGCCCGAACGCCCCATATTGCCTGGAGACGTGCGCGCTCAGGCGGAGCAGGATGCTCAGGAGTTACGAGACTGGCTGGGACTTGGCCCCGGTCCAATCACCGACATTGTGTCCATTCTCGACTTGCAACTCGGCGTCCGCGTCTACGTGCGGCCTCTGGATGGCAAGGTTTCCGGTTTGTTTGCTTTTGACGAGTCGGCGGGCGCTTGTATTCTACTCAACTCCAATCATCCCCCGGAACGCCTGAATCAAACCGGAGCGCATGAGGCCGCGCATCTAATCTCGACGAGGCGTCAGCCGGAAGTGCTTACTGAGGACGAGCGGTTCACGTCGCGAGAGGAGCGATACGCTAACTGTTTCCAGCGATCCTTTACGATGCCCGCCCGGACCGTCCGACAACGTTTCGCGGAGATCACGGCAGGTCAGTCTCATTTGACGCGGCGTCACATCATCCTTCTCGCGCACGCGTTGCACGTATCACGAGAAGCTATCGTCCGGCGTCTTGAGGAGCTGAAGCTAGCGCGTGAGGGCACCTGGGACTGGTTCACTGCCAATGGTGGGATTACCGACGATCAGGTCTGTCAGGTACTAGGCGAATTGCCGGACCGGAAGACCTATTCTGCTCGCGCGCAAGGAGCTGTGCCGCCCAGACTAGCCTTGCTTGCGCGAGAGGCATCGAAGAAGGAAATATACAGCGAGGGGCAGCTTGCGCGTCTGCTCCATCTGGATCGTCACGAGGTGAGAGTGCTTCTTGATGGTGTGGAAACTGAAGAAAGCGAAGCGAATGAACTCGTCAAGCTTTCCCCTTAGTCCACACATAGCACTCGTCGCCGACGCAAGCGTTGTCATTAATCTGAATGCAACGGGCCGTGCTGCTGACATCATCAACGCACTTGGAAGCCCCTTCTTTGTGACAGAGAACGCTTCTTTCGAGTTGGCGAACGGATCGACAAAGGGGCACCGCGATCATGACCGCCTTCTGGAACTCGCCGATGCTGGATTCATCCGAACGCTATCGGTACAATCCACCGGGGCACGGATTTACGAATCCCTTATCGATGGCTCAACCGCCGCTACGCTAGACGACGGAGAGGCAGCCACGATAGCTTGTGCCTATGAAATATCAGGAATTGCTCTCATTGACGAGCGGAAGGCAAGAGCGATCTGCCGAAGCTCCTTTCCCAAACTTCCGGTGCTGTGCACCGCAGAGCTTCTGATCCACGATCTGATTGCCGACGGCCTGAGAGCCGACGGACAGGCCGATGCCTTGGTGAAAGCGCTCACGGCGGCAAGAATGCGCGTGCCGCCCGAGCTCGTTCTTTCGGTT
Source organism: Bradyrhizobium sp. CCBAU 53421 (assembly GCF_015291625.1). Lineage (NCBI taxonomy): Bacteria > Pseudomonadati > Pseudomonadota > Alphaproteobacteria > Hyphomicrobiales > Nitrobacteraceae > Bradyrhizobium > Bradyrhizobium sp. CCBAU 53421. Next base: position 7,831,200 of record NZ_CP030047.1, on the reverse strand, counting down.
ACGGGCCTCATAGGCCCTGAATGGGCAGCGAAATGCCCAAGCCTCCCGAAATCAGCGCGCCAGACGGCGGCCTAATCGGCCAATCTTTACGGTTTGCGTGGCTTTTTCTTATTCTTAAAGAAATTGTTCCGAAGGTGAAGATTCATTTGCGCCATCACCTCCTTCGGTTCGAGGAAGTCGGCAATGTAGGCCCAGACCTTGTCCATATCTATCAGATCGGCATCGGTGAAAATCGAGGCAAAGATGCCATGCTTCTTGAAATAGGCCTTATGCTTGGCCATTTCCTTGTCGAAATTCGCACTTGCCTCCGCGTTGATGTCCTTTTGAAGTTTGCCCTTTGTCGCCGTGAGCTTGCCATGGCTGGACCAAGGCGACAGCTCGAAGCCTTTTTTCTGCATCGTTGATCCGTCGATGATGCAAAAATCCAACCGATACTTGTGCGCCTTGGCGCGTCCCTCAAATCGAAGTTCGGGAATCAAGAGCGGCACTTTGAGCGGATGCGCTGATCCGCGAACGAAGGCGCTGTACCGTGCCGCGATATCAACCTGATATTTTGAGCCGCTATGTCGAACGATGATATCCTCTAAAAAGTCCTAAGGCTGGTCAGCATCACGCAGGATCTCGGCGATGATCCTATGAGCGTGATGGTGCGGCAGGTGTTCGCGCTGTTCGACGAGTATCAATCGAAGGAGAACGCGAAGCATACTTTGCGCGCGATGCAGGAGAATGCGCGTCAGGGATTCTGGAACGGATCGAAAGCGCCTTACGGCTATGCGGTGATCGATGCCGAACAGCGCGGCGCGAAGACGAAGAAGCGCCTCGCCATCGATCCGGTCGAGGCCGAAGTCGTGCGTCTCATGTTCAAGCTCTTCCTCAAGGGTGACGGCACATCCGGCCCCATGGGCGTGAAGGCTCTCACCTGCTGGCTGAATGAGCACGGCTACCGCACGCGCGTCGGTGCGCGCTGGGGCATTGGCCCGCTGCATCAAATCCTGACCCGCGCGACCTATAAGGGCGAGCACCGGTTCAACCGCAAGGTCTGGAAAACGCGCGAGGCCAAGCCTGAAGCCGATCAGGTCGCGGTCGCCGTTGATCCCATCATCGACGCTGCGACGTTCGATGCCGTGCAGGCGATGCTGAAGGCCAAAAATCCGAAAGCAACGCCTCCGCGCGTGGTGACGGGGCCGATCCTCCTCACGGGCATTGCGACCTGCGCAAGCTGCGGCGGCGGCATGACGCTCCGTACCGGTAAGTCAGGCCGGTATCGGTACTATACTTGCGCAACGCTTCGACAGATGCACTGGCCAATGCATTCTGTCGGTATCTTGGGCTGTCGGCTCCGCCATGCAATGTCATCGCCGCGGCGATCGAGGCCGACCCCCGCGTGGCACGAACCGACGGTAGGCGGATTTTGAAGGACAGCCAGCACATGAGGCTCCTACACCCGTTCGCCGAACCGGCGTCGCGCGAGATGCGGTGACGAACCGGGGGAGCGAAAAATCGCCTGGCGTGTCCTTCGATGCCGGCCAAACAACACGGTTTGCAGACCAAGTCTTTGGGCAGTCTGTTTCGAATTTCCTTAGGGATGTCATCGGTTTCAATCCATCTCCAGACTACTTTTGCTGATGTTGCCGGCGTGCGGGCGCGATCTCGACATTTGGAGTCTCGACAGGGACCATTCGGCACGTTATAGAGGAACATACCATGAACTGATCCCTCCGGGTTGCGCACGCCCCGTGATACACGTCAACTAGAGCATTCCCCGGCAGATCATAAGCTTAGGTGTCGGCTCGCTCTGCCTTCATCGGGATGACGCCGACCCTAAGGAGTCGTGTCAATTGTCCTTATTCCGCCATTTGCATGACGACGCGTTTTTGGCCTTTTCGCGAGATCACAAGCACCTCTACGCGGCTTGTTTGCTCGATCTCCATGAACGATACTTCACCGGCTCGCCGGCGTTTCCGACCCCGCAGCAGGTCGTTCACGCGATCTACGACGTCATGCGGGCTAATACTACGTTATGGAGCGAAGGTGACGATTTCGGCAGTCTGCCCGAGATGGTATCGGCGGGGCGCCGTCGGATAAGGAAGGCGGATGTCGCGTTCGCCTCCGAGAGGGGTGACAAGGCGCTCGCAATGGCGCGCCAGCTATACGCTCGGCTCGTCGCTTGGGGATGGCTCGAAGAGGAGGAATACGGGCTCCGGGTCACGGTCGACATGGCCATGGGCCCGCTGCTCGTCATCCAGCGGCTGGCGAGCCTCAACAAGGACCTCTCGCAGCGCTTCGGCGGTCTCATCGTCCAGATCCGACTGAATCTTGAGGCAGTCGAAAAGCTCACTCCGCAAATCACCGACCGCAAGCAGCGCGAAGCTGCGTTGGCCGTCCGCGAGGCGCGCAATCAGGCCGACCAGTTCACCAAGAGCCTGCGCGCCATTCTCGCCGATCTCAAACGGATCCGGCGGACTGTCATGGAATCGAAGACCGTCGGCACTCGCCTTGAGGCGTTCTTCGAGGAGTTCGTGGACCAGTTGCTGCTGAAGGATTTCGAGTCCATCCTCACCGTCAATCATCCCTACCGGTTCCGCGATGCGATCGTCGATCTCGCGCGGCGGATTTCCTACACGCCCGAGACGATGCAGGTGCTCGCGGAAGAGTACGCCACCAACAGCATGGCTTCCGACGTCGAGGACGGGCGGATGGCGGCGGCGGACGATCTCTTGGCCGTCGAAAGCATCTTCGAGCAGATCGGCGAGATGTTCGAACGGATCGAGGCCTTTCGCAGGCAGCTCGAGGCGCGCGTCCGCAACACCATCAAGTACGCCGAGCGCGGAGCACAAGGACTCGTCGGCCGCGCCGGCGACCTGGTGCGCCGGCTTGACGCACTGCTGCGCAGCGGCAGGCACGGCGAGGCGACCGTAGAGTGGAGCATCGAGCCGATGCGGTCGCCGTGGTCGGAACATCATCAGGCACCGGCGAGGCAGCCCCGACGCCCCGTCGAGGCCAGGGAGCTCGCCGCGCCGCCATCGGATCCGCTTTACGAACTGCGCAAGCAGCTTCGCCTGGAGTACATCGCCCGTATCGCGCCCCGGCCGGAGGACGTCAGGAGATTTCTCGAAGAGCAGGTACCTCCATTCGCGACGAAGGAGGCCCGTTTCATGGAGATCGATACCGTCGATGATTTCCTCGCCTTCGATTGCGCCCGCCGTTACGCACTGACCGGCGAAGTGCCGCCACAGATCGGGGCCTGCTTTGATCTAGCTCCCTCGCCTGACACGCCGCCGCACGATAGCGAATGGCTCAGCTGCGCGAACTTCGTGGTCACGCGGTCGGGCGCGTTCCGCAAGGAGAGGGCGGCAAATGCTCAGTGAATTCGAGAACATCGAACGATCTGCCGGCTCGGAAAAGGCGGCCGATCTCCGGAAGGCGCTGCATTTCCTGCTGCGGCGGCAGTTCGTGTTTGCCGGCGACCCCCGTACCGGGACGGTCTACAACACGATCATGGACGGTCGCTTTCGCGACGTGATCGACGGCTTCTTCGACAGTTGCGGTTTCCGCGTCCATCGCGATCCGGAAGCGCAATGGGCCGGCATCGTCGCCATGGACGAGGACGTTCCGCTGCCCCGCATGAAGCTCGACGAGACCATCGTGATGTTGGTGCTGGCGGCGTACTGGCAGCAGGAGGTGAACGTCGGAGCGGTCGAAGACCGCGCGGTCGTCGTCGCCACACTGAATGACCTGTTCGACCGCTATCGGGAGATGGCTCAGCACAGCGGCGGAGGCGCGATCTCGCCGGCACGCTTCCGCGACATCCTGCGCGAGGCGGCCCAGCGCAGCCTCATCGAGATCGGCGACTTCGACGATGAGCAGCAGGACTGCGAAGTCAGGCTCCGTCCGATGATCAAGCTGATAAGCGGCGGCGACGCCCTTCAGCGGCTCGAGCGCTACGTTCGGAGCGAGGAAGCTCGGCTGCCGCAGACGACGGGAGATGACGCATGATGGAGCTGCGCCGCCTCACGATGGTGAACTGGCACCTGTTCGACGTGGCCGACATCGAGGTGAACGCCCATGTCGGCGTGCTCGGCGAGAACCGTTCCGGCAAGTCGACGATCCTCGACATGGCTCAGGTCGTCCTGACGGGCGGCAGCCGGCGTTTCCTGCGTCTGAATGCCGTTGCCGGCGACGGCGGAAAATCGCGCAGCGCCTCGAAGCGCAGCGTGGTCGACTACTGCCTCGGCACGCTCGGCGAGGACCAACGTCGCCGCGACGAAGCGCGGACCTACGTCGCTCTTAGCTTCGAGGACACGGACGGAGTTCGGCCGCCGATCACCATCGGTATGGCGCTCGAGGCCCGCAAATCCGATAGCCGTGAGACCGTACTGGCGCTGTTCATCACGGTCGGCGCGACGCTTACGTCCAAGGATTTTATCGAACAGCGCGGAAAGTCGTTGTTTCCCGCACAATGGGAGGACGTGCGCGCACGCGTCGTCGCGGCCGTGGGCGAAGGCAATTTCGTCAATCACCGCGACCGGGCGAGCGATTACGTCCGCGAGTACATGCGCCATCTCCTGCCGCACTCGCCGTACGGCGAACAGAATGCCGCCGCGCTGCAGAAATCGATCGTCAACGCTATGACGCTCGACCACAACCAGACCGCCACGCAGTTCGTGCGGAACTACATCCTCGAGGACAGTCCGATCGGCATCAAGGAATTGCGCGAGTCGATCCAGACTTACCGGAACATCAGCGACACTATCAAGAAAATGCGGCTCAAGCTGGAGGCGCTCAAGCAGCTACGGTCGATCCTCGCGACCCTGGAAGAAGCGCTGGAAACCAAGTTCCGCGAACAGTGGATTGCCAAGCGTGCGGAGTGGCTCGCGGCTCGCGCCATCAACCGCGACTTCAGGAGCAAGCTCCGGAGCGCGGTCGCGCAGCGCGATGCGGCGGCTGAAGAGCTAAAGTTCTTGAAGGAGGATATCAAGGGTATCGACACCGAACTCCAGCGGCTTACGGAGGCCATCGCCGAGCACGACGCCAAGACCGGCAGGAAGGGCCTCCACCAGGCGGTGGCCGTCGCGGAACAGTCGGTGCAGCGTGCGGCGGCCGACTTCAAGGCGCGCCTCGAAACAATCCGGCGGCTGGAGCCACTGCGGGCGATGCACGGGCGCGGTTTCGACGATCTCATTGCAGTCGTGGACAGGCTGCTCGCCGCCGTCGGTGCCGCATCGGCTGAGCGCGTTTCTGACGAACAGTCCTCGGCAGAAGCCGCCGTGACGGCGATGGGGGTGCAGCGGCTCGTGCAGCTCGACGAGGCGCGCCAGACGCTCATTGCGCGGCTTTCCGCTCTTCGCAGCCAGCGAAACGATATGCTTGAGCGGATCCGCCAGCACTCCTCGGGAGGACCGCGGGCGCATCTTGAGCCTGACACCGAGCGGCTCTGCCTGAAGCTCCGGCAGAAGGGAATGGCGCCGCGGGTACTCTGTGAACTGATCGAAGTTGCCGATCCGGAATGGACGGGGGCTGCCGAAGCGCTCCTCGGCCGCGACCGCGATGCGGTATTCGTCGATCGAGCGGACATCGGCGCGGCGACTGCGATCTTCAAGGAAGGGCGGCGCGAATTCCGGCGCACGTCTCTGGTGAGCTTGAACAAGCTGGAGCAGTTCAGAGCCAAGCCGGAGCGGGGAACGTTTCCGTCGATCTTCCGTACGCAGGATCCGGACGCGTTGTCGTTCATCATGCGCCGTTACGGTTCCGTGCGGCTGGCGGACACGCTGGATCAGTTCTATAGGCCCGGCCGCGCCATCATGAAGGATGGCCTCTACGACGACGGCCTGGTCCGCAGTCACCGGTCGATCAATGCTTCGGAGCACAAGATTGGCAAGACGGCGCAGCAGAACGCGCTGCGCGTCTTGCAAGAGCAGGCGGACGACCTCGATCAGTCTCTGGAGCCGGCGGCGAAGGAGGCCCAACTCGCCGAGAGCGCCTTCCTGGCGTTGAAGCTTCTGTGCGATTCTCCGGCGGGCGACTTGAAGACGTGCGCCGCGGCTTTCGCGGCGGCTCAGTCCGAATGGGCGGATGCGCAGGCAAAGCTCGCCGCCCTGGACGAGGCCGGCGACGGCGGTCTCCGCGACAAGAAGACCGCCCAGCTGAACCTCAAGCAGATCAGGACTGACGCACGCGAGGCCCAGCAGATCCTCTACAACAGGCATAGCAGCGAAGCGGATAGGGCAAAGGAAAGACTCGGCGACGGCGAAAACGTGCCGGGCTCGCAGCTCAACCTGCGTATCGCCTGGGCGCTGTTCCTCAAGAACCTGCCGTTATATGCGGTGGCGAAAGGCAGGCCCGTCTACCGGGCGCGTCTCGATGGCCGCGCGAGCAGGAACGAGGTCGATCGGCATCGCGCCATCGCCGATAAGGCCGTCAAGGATGCCGAGGGTGCCAACGACGACCGCATCAGAATCGAACGGCAGGTGCGCGAATTCCTCAGCGGCTTCTTCGAGGAGTTCACTATCAGCTCCCAGATCGGCGTCGAGAGCGAGCCACTCCAGGAGGTGCAGCCTTGGATGGCGCAGCAGATCGCCGACATAGAATCCAACGAATTGCGTCAATATGAACGTCAGGCCCGCGAAGCGGCGGAGAAGGCCTCGACCCTGTTGCGCGGCGAGTTCATCAACGCGTTGACTGCGCGGATCGGAAAGATGGACCGGGAGCTCCGGTCCCTGAATCGGAGCCTTGAGGCGCATCCCTTCCATAACGAGAGGTATTCGTTCCACAGCGCGCAGGTCGTCGAATTTCAGCCTATTCTGAAGATCATCGAGATCGCCAGGACGTCTCCGGAGGCGCTGGACATGCTGTTCCGCGGCGACGTGCCGGAAGACTTCCCGCACAAGGACACGATCCTGGCACTCGAAGCGTTGCTGGAAGATAAGGAGAAAGATTTCACGCAGTTCGAGGACTACCGCAACTTCTACACCTTCGAGATCCACATGGAGGACGTCGTCACTGGCCGCAAGACGCGCTGGGAGCAGCGGCGCGGTACCGGGTCGGGAGCCGAACAACAGGTGCCTATCTATGTCGCTATCGGTGCCTCGCTCGCAGCCGTCTACGGCAGCGCCGAGCGGCGTGCCGGCAAGCCGGTGGGCTTCGCGCTCGCCATGTTCGACGAGGCGTTCTCGAAGATGGACGGCAAGAACCAGCGCCAGATGATGAGCTTCTACAAGAACCTCGGCCTGCAGTTCGTGATCGCAGCCCCGTTCGAGAAGCGGGTCGCGGTTCTAGAGCACATGGACACGATCGTGGAGGTGGACCGCATCGGCGAGCAATCGCGAGCGACCGTTGTGTCGCTGAAGGAGAAAGCCAAACGCGAACTCATGGCAATCGATCCGGACCTGATGTCGGACGACGACCTCGCTCGCCGACTCGCCGCTGAATAGCCATGGCTCGCCGCTTCACCGACGCAACCGGCCTGCTCAATGACTTGCTGGACCGTTATGAAGGCGGAGCCGCGAGTCCCATCGCGCATCCGGACTACGACGCGTTTCCTTCCGTAGTCGCCGCCGACGCCTTCCTGAAGCAGGTTGCGCTCGCCGAAGAAATCGGCGCCGTCATTCTTGGTCGGGGGCGCGGAGCCAGGCGGGACCAGATTGCGCATGTCAGGCTCCAGGCCGCCGAACCCCTGTACCACCACCTCGGTCGCATCCCATCATCCCAGATCGCGCGGGACGCCGGAACGCGCCTCGTCGCTGGCCTCGCCCTCGACGGTCGCCTGGCGGAGCCAGTCTCCTCGATCGCGGACGCTTGGGGGCGAGGGAAGAGCTGGCACGGCTTCTTCGCGTCCGACGTCGACAAGCTGCGGGGTGCATTTGCCCTCGCTCAGGCGGTTCTCGATGGCAAACACCTCGACGTGGATTACAAAACATTCTCGCGGAAGATCGTGGGTGACAGCAAGGCGCTGGAACACGTCGAGGGTGCCGTGGTCCGTCTCCTCGGCGGAATCCTTGAGTTGCCGCCCGGCGCCCGCCCTCGGGAGGCGCTACGGACGATCGGCCTGGAGCGCTTCGCGCCTCCGCTCCTGATCGCGGGGCAGATCGATCTCGACGGGGCCGATCTGTCCAGCATCTGTCCGCATTATCTCGGGATCGCACCAAAGGAGGCGGATCGCATTCGCTTCCGCAAGCCCCCGGCGTACGTCCTGACGATCGAAAACTTCGCGAGCTTCAACAGGCATATCACTGAAGCCGATCCCGATCGACTTGGCGCGACGTTGTATGTGGGGGGCTATCCTTCGCTCGCTACCCAGCAAGCATTGCGCGTGATCGGCGAAATGGTGTCGCCACAGACACCGATCTTCCACTGGTCGGACATCGATCCGGACGGAACCTGGATCTTCCACACGATCGAGCGCGCTTTCGGACGTCTGCTACGTCCGCACCTCATGAGCGTCGACATCGCCGAGCGGTCGGGACAGGTGCCGCCGAGAAAGGGCGCGCCGGCGCGATGCCCGGCAGAGTCCTGCATCGCAGAACTTGCCGCATATCTCGCCCAAGAAGGCGCCAAAACTGTCGAGCAGGAGGAGCTCGATCCCAAGTTACCGCTGTCGTGATCGTCGCGATAATTTCCCCGAAAGTTCCGCCACCGACCGCAAGAGGGCGGCTCCTGTGTATGGGCGAAGAGACTCAGGGGACGTCGGCCGCTCCTCCAACTGCAAGATCCCTATAGTCGGGTCGTTGCCTCCAATAATTGCTGCTTGGACCAAACCTGGACCAGGCGAACTGAGCTTTCCCTGCAGCACATGATTGCGGTTGTCCGTAGAAGGACCTGCACTCCGCTGTGCCTGTCCTGTCTCCATCAATACCTTCTCCGTCGTCAGAATAAAGAATATCCCAGCCGCTTCGAAAGGCCGCGAGGCCGGTGATTGCGCAGCGCAATGATCACTCCCGTTGCACGTGCGTTGCGGCTTCCGGTCCCGACTCGAGCCGGTTCACGCCAATCCCACCGCGGTAAATGCGATACTGCTGCGAGGCTTGCGCATTTCGTTGACCAGAGACGGCGCGGTGGGCAGGTGCGCGCCGTCGTTGGGGAGGGCGCGAGCTAGACTAGTCTTTCCAACTGTCCCTGGGTGCGCATTCGCCAGCTCGCCAGTCGGTCGGTTGCGACGAGGGCTGGAACATATAGCGAGCAAACGTGGTCGAGCCTCTTTCGGCCGACTTACGGACCCCCTATTTTTGGCTTCAAAGGTCGCGCATTGTTATGGCTTTTTACTGAAACCCTAATTATAAATAGGAAATCCAACAGCAAATTTTGGCTTTTCATGAAGCGGAGCGATCTCAGCCACACCATCCGGGAGACCCTCAAGCGGTTGCCGCCGCCGTACGATTCACATTACGGAGTCGTTCCGCCGGCGCCGCCCGAGGAGGGCGTTTCGGTAGCTGGGGCGGCGAAAGCTCTGGATGCTGCCCAAGCGGCTTTCGGCAAGGTCGACGCCATCGCGGCGCAGATGAAGGACCCCTACATCGTCAGCCGCGTGCTGACCAGACGCGAGGCGGTCAGTTCGTCGTCGATCGAAGGTACCCAGAGCACCCTCGACGAACTGCTTTCCGTGGAAGAGACGGGGGACGATGGTGCCAGGGATGAAGCACGTCAGGTAAGAAACTACGCCGTGGCACTGGATGGATTCATTCCGCTGGCGGCGAAGGATGGATACGGCGTCTTCACGATGGAGTTGATCCAAAATCTCCATCGCGCCGTGATGAAGGACGATCCAGACTACCAGGACGTCCCCGGTGATCTCCGCAACCGCGTAGTATGGATCGGCGGAAAAGGCGATATCGCGTATTCGAGCTTGAATCCTCCGCCCCCAGCCGATGTTCCCGACTGCCTCGCTCAGACCATCGACTTCCTGCGGAACGAGGGCATGCAGCAGATGACTCAAGGGTTCATTACGCGCATGGCCATCGCGCACGCTCATTTCGAAGCGGTACATCCCTTCCGCGATGGCAACGGCCGCGTCGGCCGCCTCCTTCTTCCGCTTATGATGGCGGCGGAGAAGCACGTCCCCTTGTACCTGTCGCCGTATATCGAAAGCAAAAAGGAAGCGTACTACGCCTCGCTCAAGGATGCTCAACAGCGACTGGACTGGCAGCCGATTATCACGTTCATGGCCGACGCCGTCACCGGAACGGTCGACGAACTCATGCGGACCCGTGAGGCGCTGTCCGAACTGTCCAACGTTTGGAGGGAACGCCGCAAATTCAGAAGGGGATCGGCGGCCGCGCGCGCACTCGACGAACTTCACAATTATCCAGTCGTGACGGCCAAGCGACTTGGCGAACTTCTCGAGATCAGTCCTCCGCAAGTCCATCAAGCGATCGTTCAACTGGAAGAGGTTGGCATTCTGGCGGAGCGTACTGGTTACTTGCGCAACCGCGTCTATGCGGCCACCGAAGCGCTGAGCATCATCAATCGCCCGTTCGGCGAGGAGCCACTTCTTCCCGAGGAGGTCGATCCGGACGAAGTGTCTGCAGCTCCCAAGGGGCCATAACGGCAACCCTTCGCATCATCGGAAAAGAATCCGTTGCCGGCACCTCTTCAAGTCCGCTCCAGCAGCGGCCGCCACAGTATTCGGCGGAGTTCTCGCATCCTCCGTCCTCGGTCAGGTCGCCGAACAGGATCTTCCACTTCCAGTCACCGCAGTTGAGGAACCGCGTTTCCGCGGTGCGTGGGAAGCTCTCTATTGCATCGGATCTCAGGCCTTCCATTTGGTGCGGAAGCCCGGGGGAGGTGAAATAGATCGGGCTTAGCGACACCGTGGTGACCTTGTGATGAATCCAAGCCAGGTGAACAGTTCCGTATGAATCAGGGTAAATGGAGTTTGTGGTGAAGCGTCGGAATGACACGCGAACTATAACCGGCTACTGCCCATAACAACGCAACGCCAAGTAGTTTTTAAACCTCACTGCAAGTGAGCGGGCAGTGTGAGCATCGAACCCGCAATCGACGATGGTTTCGATTTCCGGCGACACCGGCTTCCGTCCTTTAACAAGGCGGCGCCAGCTGCGTGTCGCCTCGAGGACCGATATTATATCGAGCCGTACCTTGTTCTGTGAATGTGTCGTAACGGGAGAGTGAGAAGATGGGTGCGGGATATTGTTTGCAGGGTTGCAGTCGATAGTCATGCTGATAGAAACGCGCGGCGACATGCGCCGCCGCGCAAAATTTATTAACCTACGCGGACCTGGCTCGGCGTTGAACTGCGGTCCGTGCCGTGTGGAGCATTCGCGACCTAACCGAGCTTCTTGCAATCATCGCAACGTGGCCTACCAGCTGAACCGGCTTTACGGTGCCATTGCTTGATGTGTTTTCCGGCCGGGCAGTTGTCGTGGTCGTGATAGACGTTGCGGTGAGAGGGGGATATTCGGGCGAATCCGTGTGGTAGGGAGCAACCTTTGACATAATTCTCCTTGAATGTAGTTGGGTGAGTTTTTCACTAATATCAATCAAAGATTGAGATTCGCAATTGCGTTTTTGATTAATATGCGGGCAGCGCGCGGGCATAGTCCCGTCAGCGCGAGGGAGAATGCGTAGCGCGACGACACTGGTGAAATTCGCTAAAAATCGCGCTCAAGCGAGGAATTTGAGCGTTACCGTGGCGAGCCATTCGCACTGTCGACGACGATGTGTCCCTTCGGGCGGAACCAGCTGCGAACACCATGTTCGGTCGAGTCACCGCAGCGACATACCGCTGCAGCACGTCTCGATGAGCCAATCCTGAATTTCTGTCCGGGCAACAGACGGTCTAATCATAAGGGACGGCTATAAAGCAGTTGCCACAAAAGCTCTCGATCGCGCAAAAAGCGATACTCTGTTTGATGTTCGCCAGCATCTGCAAGATCACGTTCCTTAGCTTGGTGACTGGTTTTTTGCAGATTCCTAATTGTGACGGTTGAGTGGTAGTCCTCGATACGATCTTTCGACAACTTCGGCTTGATGGCTTACGCCCGGACCTGAGACAATCTTCAGAGGGAATTGACCGGCCGGCCTTGCGAATTCCATCGCAACGTTGCCGCCTGCGGTAGCTACCAGCGCCTTCAACCGGTCAAACTCGCCGCACCAGATCGTTTCCATGTCGCGGTCACGGCTCCTATCGCGAATTTCGGCCGAGCTGCCGATCCCTACGGCCCGTACCTGGAGGAGATCCGATTTCGATCCGCCCAGAAGTTCTACACCATAGCCAGGATTGGCCGCCTTGCGCAGCACGATCTGACCATTTTGAACCCATGCGGTCGCCATTCCCTCGGATACCTCGTATCCCAGGCTGGCGAGGCCTTCGAGGACCGCACGCCTGCGCTCCGCGGCGGCCATCGCCTTGAATTCTTCCTCGATGAGAAGGTCCGCGCGCTCGACGAGGTCTTGACCGTTGCTCGCTGACGGTGAGGAAAGCGTCTCTTCGATTTCGTTGAGCAGCGAGGCTGCCTCAGGTGACCTCATCACGGTGAGTTCCGCGCGTCGTTGCCGAAGCTCGTCAGCTAGTCGCGCCCGGGCGCGGCCATCCTTCACGGCTGCCGCCAAGTCCAATAAAAGGCTATCGGCGACAAGCGATCTTCGAGCCGCGGGCTCTGCTTCCAGGAGCGCGACGCGGTCCGAGAATGGTGACGAATCGATGCCGAGACCGCGCAACTCGCCAAGGACAGCGTCGACGCGGCCCAAGGCCGGATCCTCCATCTCCTGAGGTTGTCGCGAAAGCCATTCCTGCAGCGTGTCACGGCGTTCGCCGGCGCCTAGCTGCTCGGCAAGTGCGCGTTGGCGGTCTGTCGAGGTATCCTGCGTCGCTTGAGAAGGGAGCAGCAACAGTGCCCTTGCCATAGCCGCTTCCAGGCGCTCGAAAGACCCGGCCGAGCCGCCAAGCTCGCTTCGAATGTCGGCGGGAATCTCGACCTTCAAAGCTTGCAGTCTCTCAAGCAGCGCCTCGGCTGCTGCTCTCGAGCGCCTCAAATCACGCTTTGAACGCGCCGCCAGTTCGGCGGCCCTTTCGACCCGCCGATCGGAATCCATCTGAAGGAAGCCGATCTCGGCCGCGACCTGCTTCTGCAGCTCGACGAAACGATCATCGTCGAGCAGGCGATAAAGCTCTTCTCGCCGGGCCATGACCTTTTCGATGTCCTTTTGCTCAAGCGTCCCGCTGCGTCTGCCGGCTGCGGTCCAGCTTTCGATCGCGGCGTCGAGCCTCGCCAGGTTGCGACGACAGATGGCGATGATCTCGGCTCGGGTAACAATCCTGAATGCTTTGGGCCCACTCATTGCAATTCTCCCCCACGAAGCGCGCCTTCGACAGCGTTCTTGAGCCGCAGGCGTTCGGCGTCTCCGGCATGAGTCCAGGCATAGGACGAAACTCTATGGACGTGGGGAACGGCTCTTCCCAACACTTTCGGACGCCAGATCTCGCGCGCACGCGCTCTTTCCAGCAAACGATGTCGGGGCGCGTCGCATTCCACGCCGATCGCATAAAGGCCGGTACGGGGGTCGGTCACGGCGAAATCGAGGCTGAATGCGCCGCCATCGCGAGCCCGGCTGGGCTTGTAGCCATTCGCGTGCAGGAAGGCTTCGACGGACTTTGTGAAGCCGTCCTCTTCGTGATTTCCAGCTTCGTCATGGGGACGCTGTTCGGTGACCATCCGGTCCAGAAGGGTCTTTCCGGTATCTGCGAGGCCATCGGATACAGTCCTGGCATATTCAAGATAGCCTTGCAGGTAGTCGCGCGGCACCCTGGGACCGCTCCGTCGCGTCAGCAGATCCGATATTTCCGGCACCGGCATGGATGTGGCGATGACTACCTTCTCCCTTGCCCTTGTCACCGCGACGTTCAAGCGACGCTCGCCCCCGGCGTGGCCCAGTGCGCCGAAGCTCTTGCGGAAGACCCCGTGCTCGTTGCGACCGAAGGTCGTTGAAAAGACGATGATGTCGCGCTCATCGCCCTGCACATTCTCCACGTTCTTGACGAAAAAGCCCATGTCTTCGCCGTGCTCGATACGTTCGCGCTCGCGCATCAAGGCCTCGCGAAATGCTGCATCGCTTTCGGCGCGGTCTTCCAATGCATCTTCTATGGCATCGGCCTGCTTGCGGTTGAAGGTGACGACGCCGACTGACGGGGGCGAGGGATCCTCCCAAAGCCTGCAGAGGTATTCCACCACATCGCTGGCTTCCTTTTGGTTGGTTTGGCTCTTGTAAGTGTCGCCCGAGCGTACCACCTCAATCGGCTTGAGCCTGCGGATTGTTTCCTGGGGATGGCGAACGGGAACGCTAAGGGTGTTGGCGTAGAACGATGCGTTCGAGAATGAAATCAGCTCCCGATATTTCGAGCGATAGTGCACCTGCAGAGTACGGGTCCGAAGTACGGAGCGGGCGAGTTGGAGGAGGTCGGGGCAGTCCTTGATCTCTCTGCGATTCCACGTCTCGGCAAAGGCCTCGCGTTCCTCTTCGCTTGCCCCTTCTTCTGGCTCTTCCCCGTCGAATATCGCCGCTTCATCGTTTTCGACCTTGCTTGCGAAGAAGGAGGTCGGTGGCATCTGCTTTTCGTCGCCGCTAACAACGACGAGCCGGCTTCGAAACAGGGATGGCAAGGCGTATTCGACCGGCATCTGAGACGCCTCGTCAAAGATGACGGTGTCAAAGAGGCCGGCGCGAGGTTGCAGCACGCGGCTGGCGACGTCTGGCGTCATGAGCCAGACCGGGCGGAGCGCGAACAGACCGAGCGAAGCGGCCCGGTCGATGAATTCGCGCAATCTTAACGCTCTCGGCCCACGCAGCTTGGTGATCGCGTCCCACTCGGTCGTCGGACGGACCTTTGCCGCGTCGATACCTTGGACGAGAAGATCCCTATTGTACTTGCGGATTTGCGCGTCGGCTTCCGCGAGCGATTTTACCTTGGCCTCCAGCTCGTCGCCATCGAACAACACGTCAGGGTTCGCGCCCTCCATGGCGGCCTTCCATGAAAGACGGGCCTCGCGCCCGATGGTGGCGCGAATACAGGCGTCGAGATCTTCGGAAGCCAGGGTCAACAGTTCGCTCTCCCTGGACCTGAGAGTGGCGAAGATGGCTCGCTCCTTCTCGCCCAGGCGGGAAGATCGAAGTCTAAATTCCTGGTAGTTGCTCAGCATCGGCAGAGCCTCGACGATCTCGGCGACCGCGCTGGCGTTCGAACGTCCATTCTCGATCGCCGAGCGTCTTGATCCGAGCCACAGCTCGTCGAAATAGGGCTTGAGCCGATCCAGGACGAGGCGGCTCTCCTCTCTCGCATCGTGCCTTCTGAGCGCCAGATCCGCCCGCTCAAAGAACAAGCCGAGTTCTTCAGTGGTTCCGGCCGAGAGGGCTTGATCGAGCTCGGGCCGGCTCGGGCACCGATCGATGAGCACATTGTGGCCGCCCAGACCGTTGAGGAACGAACCAAGGCGCTCGGCAAGATCGGCAAGCTTACCGGGCGACAGATCCAGATTGGGGGCTCGGCCGAAGAGGGCAATGAAATATTGCTCGAGCTCGCGCCTCGGCTGACGCATGGCCAGTTCGAGCTCGACCGCATAATATAACGAGCTGATGGCACTGGCATCTTTCGGGAGCTGCAACGAGCCAAGCAGCTCGCGTGCACGCCGCGTTCTTAGCCAATGTAGCGGGTTCATCCATTGTAGGGCACTGGCCGGCAAGCGAACCTGGCCCGCGAGCTCGCCGGCGGAGTTGAGCTCCTCCTCGTTGAAGGCAACAAGCTTCAAGCAAAAATTCGGCTTATAGGCCGGGCCTTGGAGCGATGAAAGGATTTCCTTGATCTGCAACAGGCCCTCGAGAATGCGATTGGCTTCCGTTACCCCATCCTCGACTTTACGGAACAGTGGCCGCAATCGAGCAAGATTTGCGCATACCGAATCGCTGATCGAGCGAAGCTCGTCCGCTTCGGCAAGCCACGACTTCAATTCCGCCGCATCCGATATTTTCAGGCAGTTCGACGTCTCAGCATCGGTCTGCTCCCGCCGGGCGTCGACTTGCAAGAATGTTTGCAGATGCGAAGCGATGGCGGCCGTTGTTCCCCGGTCGGGATTGAACGGCTTGAGGGCCGAGAGCGGATTGTCCTCGAATTTCGATGGCAGCCAGAATTTGGCAAGCGGGCCGCAATTCTCCTCGATCGTCGCTACGTCCGCGGGATGCAGATCCGACAGCAAAGGGCGCAGTTCAGGCGCATCGATGGGTTTTGGGGCACCTTCTTCGATCTCGAGCAGTTCGCCGAGCAGCGCTCGGTAGGACAATCCGGTGCGATCGTCCACCGCATGAAGCGCGATCTGCCGGCGGTCGAGCTCCGTCTCGAGCGTCTCGATGCGCGCCGCGAGGCGCTCGCGTTCCAGCTTCCAGGCCGAAGATCCGCCGCGGGGCAGGTTGTGCAAGGTCTGCACCTGCGAGCGGACGGCGCCGACGATCGCCTCGCGGTCGCGATTGGCGTCCGTGATCATGACGAAGCGATCCGTCAGGCGCTCCTTGTCCAAGCGCTTTCGCACCACCTCGAGAGCGGCCTGCTTCTGGCAGATCACGAGGAGCGATTTTCCCGTGCCGATCGCATCCGCGACCATGTTGACGATGGTCTGGCTCTTGCCAGTTCCCGGAGGCCCTTCGATGACCAGCCCCGGGGCCTGACGGGCTTCAAGGACGGCCGCCTCCTGCGAGGGATCGCTATCGGCAGTGAAGTATCGCTCGGCCTCCTTTACTGACGGGGCTGCAGAAGGCGCCGGTTGAGGTTCGTTCAGACGCAGAGCCGCCTCGAGTGCCGTGTCGGTCGGCGGTAAACCCCGGAGCGTCTCGAGGTCCTTCATGACGGCCTGACCCATGAACGCCAGATGGAAAAGCACGGCTGCCGGCACGAGTTGACGTTCCTGGGTGCCGACCTTGACGTCCTTTCCGGGGA
Organism: Bradyrhizobium sp. CCBAU 53421; assembly: GCF_015291625.1. Classification (NCBI taxonomy): domain Bacteria; kingdom Pseudomonadati; phylum Pseudomonadota; class Alphaproteobacteria; order Hyphomicrobiales; family Nitrobacteraceae; genus Bradyrhizobium; species Bradyrhizobium sp. CCBAU 53421. The sequence continues at coordinate 7,814,267 of NZ_CP030047.1, read as the reverse complement.
GGGCGGTCAATTTGTTGCCGACAGGCTCAGCCAATCGGCTGAAGGCGTCCATCACGGCCTGCACGGACAAGCCTGCATGGGTAAGGAGCTCGTTGGCAGCGTCTTGCCAACGTCTTGCCTCAGGCACGCCGACCATTCCCTCGAGGGCCGGATTGACGAGAACGTGCTCGATCTCCGTATCCGGATTTTTCTCGCGTCCATAGCCTAAAGTGACATGACCGCGGTTTCCGACCTCGGGGTTGACACGCACCGGCCACAGCAACACCGGCGCAATCCGCGGCCTCGCGTTCGGCCGGCTATCGCGCATGATCAGGAACGGAAATCCCATGAACAGGCCGTCGATGCCGGTATCGCGCTTGTAGAGCAGGGAGCGGGAGTGCAACGATCGCAACCTTCGCTCAAGGCCGTCATCATCTGCGAAAGCGGCCGGATCGAGATTCACTGTCCGGTTGGAGCGAGCGAGCAGTTGATCGAGAATATCGGCCGCCGCGACCCTGGACGTATCGAGCTCGGTGAGATCGATCCTCGCCGATGCGCCGATCAGCATCCGCGTCAGCGGCCCGCGCAAAACGCCGCCGGAGATCCGCTTGGCGAAGAAGTCGAGGATCGTCGACACATAGCCTTGCTTTGGCAGCGGCTTCCAACTGGCTTCGTCAACACAGAGAAGAGCGAGCGCGCGCCCAAGCGGCATCCGTCTGTCCAGGCGGAACTGATCCGCCCACTCGTCAACTTGCTTGATACTGCATCTGGCGAAGTTTTGAATGCGTTCATCGATCGTCTGATAGATCTCGCGACGCGGCCGGCCAAGCAGTTCCATCGCCTTCTCGGCCGAAAAGCTGCCGAGCCCCGCGGTGGAGGCCTCTTTTTCAGCCTCTTCGATGACCTCCGAGGCAGAGCGGAACTGGTTCGACGTCGCGCTGAGCAGGATAAGGAGGTCTTCTTCCGCCGAGATGCGGCGCTCGGTGAGGGTGGCCACGCCGGCATGGTCGCTATCGGGGAAAAGCTTTCGCCGTTCTTCCCAGAGGGCGCCCAGGCGGGCCATGGACGTCGACAGAAGGTGGACACGCAGCGCGTCTTCCTCGACCGTGATTTCGAGCTGGGCCAAGCGCTTTCGAACCGTGTCCGAACGGACTTTTAGACGCCAAAGCCAATCGTCCGGATCGATTTTCCGGAGCAGGTCGGGCGCCGGGCCGGTGATCAGAGCATAACCATCGCTTGGATGGTCGAGTAGCCAACCCGGCGTGACGATATTGCCCCTGACGATCAAGGGCATCGAAGGATTGAGCGTCTTCAAGGAGATGGAGAGCTTTAAATCCTCCTGAAGATCTTCGCTCCGCAGGATTTGCCGAAGACCCGCCGCAATCGCCGCGTCAAAGCCGGCATCGGAAGCCCAACTTGCAACGGCGCCTCTCAGCACGAGGGACTTGGCCTGATCCCAGTTGGCCGCCTCAGCCGCCGCCAATGCGAACATGCTCGCGGAGCGATATTGCTTTCCGCCCAGCGAAATCGGGGCCCGCCCCTCGTTGTCGCCCGCGGGCTCGGATGACGGAGCTGATACACTCTCTCCGCGCAGCCACGCCTGAACTTCCTTCCACTGCCAGCGCTGACGCCTGTCGCGGGCCAACAGACCGCGCAGCAAGGTGTTGGTCCGGCCGTCCAGATGGTCGGGCAGATGCACGCCATTGGTCAGAATGTGGATCAGAAAGGCCTGCTCGTTGATACCTTCGAAACACGCGCCTTGGGTGATCTTTTCCAGCAAGATCATCCCCATGCTCCACCAGTCGGAAGCCGGCGCGACGCCGCCGGCTATCGCCTCGGGGGCCATATAGCGCGTGGTTTCGAGCGGAGACACGATATCGAGATCGAATTCGGACAGCCGTGCCGATCCAAAGCCTGCGACGACGAGATCCAGTGGCTCCCTTGACCGCACAAAGATGACTGAAGGGCGCAGGTCCCTATGTCGCAATCCGGCTTCGGTGAGAGCGTGAACGGCCCGGGCGAGCTCGCCGACCAGGTTATCTATCGCCGCCGGATCGGCAGGATCGACGGCAAAATCCGCCAGAGTGCCACCCTTGAATTCCTCAGCAACCTCATAGGCGCGCTCTTGCCAGCGGCCGGTTGCGAAGAATTGCGGGACGTGATCTCGAGGCAGCTTGAAGAGCAAATCGTAGATCGCTTGATCCGGCTCTGAGCCTGCAGCGTAAAGCGTGAGTATTCCGCGCTGTCCGTCGCTGGCGCGCGTGGCGAGGAAGCGTTCGCGGACTGTGCTGGACGAGGCGATCCGGTCCTGCAGGTGCCAACCGTCCACGATCGTCTCAGTCTCGGACGATGGCTCGGGCAGGGCGGCATCCGGTGTGGGCAGCTCATTGCTTTCGATGGTCGGCTCGCCGCAGATCGCGCAGATCAGATCGCCGGGAGAGGCTCGGTGACCATTTCGGCAGGTCGGATCGTTCGAAGCAGGCGTTGGCAGTGGATTCGGCTTCGGTCTTGTCGCTCCGGGCGCCGTTATATCGACCGTCGACAGGTCCCAGCCGCAGGTTTGGCCATTCAACGCGCCTTCGCAGAAGATTTCGGTGACGGGCCGTTCGCTATCGCAGTTCGGGCAAAGTCTGATCATCAGCAAAATTCTTAACGAGAAAGGAAACGGGTGTCTTCCGAAGTACCGAGCGTCGAGCCATCGCCTTCGAGAATATGTCGCAGCCGCCTGAAGTCGCCGCGCGCGGGAATGCCGGCAAGCCAGACGTCCCCATTGTCGTCGAACATGACGTCGAAGCTGCGATCTGTTTCGTCTACCTTGCGCTCGAAGCTCGCAAACCGGGCGCGGCCCAACGGCGTCAAGAGATGCAGCTTTTGATTATCACTGCCGCGCAGCGCAAGCGTCTGCGCCTCATCGATATCGAACGGCCCGGACACGACCGCGTCGATCAGAGATGGCGCGCACGCGAGCGTTTCGCAGATGGCGGTCCAGGGATAGCCCGTAAACACCAGGATGTCCGCACCCGTTCGAGCTCGAAGCCGTGCCAGAAGATCGAACAATGCCTCGCGCTGGTCGAAAGGCTCTCCGCCCGAAATCGTGATGCCGTCGGCGGTCGAAAGCCATGGCGCAACAGCCTCGACGACGTCGTCGACAACCGTCGTTCCGCGCCCCTGCACCCAGGTATCCATGGAGATGCATCCGGGGCAACGGATCGAGCATCCTTGAAACCAAATTCCGATCCTCCGTCCAGGCCCCAAGGTCGTGATCGGGAAATGGATGCGCGATAGATTGACCATCGTGCTCATGAAGGCTGCTCGCTCACGAGATCGATCGAGGTCGATGTCCCCAGGTGAACCTGTTCGATCCTGTAGCTGCGCGAATCTTGTGGTCCCCGATCGAACAGGGCCCGCGATAGCGGGTTGATGAGGTGAGCTTCGACCTGGTTGCGGATGCCTCGGCCGCCATTGGAAAGATCAGCCAGGCAAAGGCTGCGAAGGACCTCGCGCGCGGCGGCGGACAAGCTCACCTCATAGCCCAGCGAACTGACGTCCTTGAGCAGATTGTCGACCATTGAATCGAATATCTCGTTTGCGACCCCGGGGCGGATGAAGTCGAAAACGATGACGTTCTCTCCGATGCGGTTCAATATCTCGGGCCGGTTGAGGACTTGCTTGAAGTGCCTGTCGATCTCACCTCGGACCTTGCTGCGGACCGCATCAAAAGGCTCTTCCGGCGTGACGTTGGCAATTCTCTCGCCCGACGGTCCGGGTACGTAGATGCCTAAATTCGAGGTGAAGACAATGAAGGCTTCGGAGAAATAGACGCGATCGCCTCGTCCGGAGGTGAGGACGCCATCGTCGAGAACCTGCAGGAACTTGTCGAGAATCCTCGGGTGCGCCTTTTCGATCTCATCGAACAGGACGACGCTGAACGGTTTCTCGCGAATAGCGTTGGTCAGCTCGCCTCCGACGTCGTACCCGACATAGCCCGGCGGTGCGCCGATCAGCCGCTGGTCGGAGTGTTCGGCGCTGAACTCCGACATGTCGAAGCGGATATAGGCTGATTCATCGCCGAACAGCAGGCTCGTGATCGTTTTCGCAAGCTCCGTCTTGCCGACGCCTGTCGGCCCAGCAAGGAAAACCACACCCCTTGGTCGGCCGCCGCGCGGCGATTGTCCGATTCCGGTCACCGCGCGCTTGACGATATCCAGCATATGCGTGACAGCGTGGGACTGTCCCTTGACGCGGCGCCTGACGAAGTCTTCACCCGAGTTGATCTTGTCACGGCTGATCTTGCGCCAGGGATCCTCGGTCACGCCCACCTTGAAACGCCTTACGGCATCTCCGATCCGGTCGAATGGGACGCCTTCGCTGCGGGCAAGCTGGGCGACCGCGCTCACATCCAGCAACAGCAGGCCTTCGGTCTCGTCGACGAACTCTTGCGTACACGTCTCCAGTTTCGATTGTTCTGCGTTCTGCGCGCCCGGCAGACCCCGCGCGAGGGAGCGGATCATGCTTCTTCTGGCAAGATGATCCGGCCGTCCGATCGGGATGTGTCTGACCTTCGGGTTTCCGATCAGGAACCAATCGGGCAGATCGCCCTCCTTGTCGACGATCCAGACGACCGCATTGAAGAAGGGGAGCCGCTTGTCGCCAGCCGGACGGGCACGCGCCGCATGCGATAAGATCAGCGCCCGCGAGAAAAGCTGGTGCTCGGCAGGCGATAACGCATCGCTTCGCGCCACCAGTCTGGAGGCGAAGTCGACGATGAGGGCGCAGGGCTGTCCTTCAGCTGTGACGTGGCGTTCAAGCGTCGTCGATAGCAGGTCGATGCCGCCTGCCGCGGTGCCATTGGCCGGCACAAGGCCCAACCGGGTGAGGGAGCTCCCGTCTGCCGGCTCGATATCTCGAAACCCGTTCAGAAGATCGAACCATACGATCTGGGCATAACCAGCTGCCTTTAAGATGTCCGGCAAGACCCGGGATAGCGGTGCTGCGGTCACCTCACCGGGAACGATCTCGTGCATCTGAAGGTCGCGGGTATTGCCCGAGAGCACGAATTGGCTGCGCAGAGGCAGAAAGCGCAGCAAATCACGCAGCCATCTGGCTCTTTCCCCCGAACTGTCGTGCACCGAGTTGGCCCCCTTAGTACGCGCTTCACGCGACTATAAGCCATCTCACTCGCCCATTTCGAGAGTATTTCCCTCAAGTTCATAGGGAATTGGGATAAGGTGACGGTAAGACAAGAAGGACCGATCGGCGGAGATAGGGCGCGGATTCAGCGCACTGCCGGGCGAGATTGAACCGACGCCGGGGACCTGCCCGCCCATCGGGCTGGCGTCGGACCTGGCGCGTTTCTGTAAAGACGCGGATCGGAGCGCCGCCAGTGGTCAGCCTTCATCAAACCAAGCTCATAGGAATCCGCCTCTTGCGATTTGCGCGGAGCGCTGAGAACCAGGCGATTGGCAGCACGTCCATCACGCACAGGGCGTCGCCTCTGAGCCGTGAGCGTCATCGAGTTCGTCACGGTCGATGCCGACCGGCGGCGCTACAATATCTGGTCTGCAGCGCGGCAATTTCAGGACTGTCTCGCGGGTGGTTCAAGCGCGAGCCTGCTGTCGACTTCTAGCTGGAAGGATAGCTTGGGACCGCGCAGCTGATCGCCGGTCGATTCTAATTCCCTTGAGGTTGAAGCAAACTTCTGTCGATGAGGATCCACTAATCCTTGAACAACGAACAGAGAGCGGCTCGCAGACCTTCGCGGGTTTATTGCGTCTGAACCGAATAATTGAAGAAAAAATTCGCAAATGAGCGTGCCGGCGGGGCGAAACGGCGGCGCCACGTTTTCAATTGATCGGTGTCGAAAATCTCTTGACCGCCGCGCGGAACGCATCGATAAATCGCGTCACTACTATAGGTTAAGCTATTTAATTTCAGCGCGTCGCCGGGTTGTGGATCGCTGTCAGTTTATTTGCATGCCGCCCCTCGTCTGCGGCGTCATGCGCTCGATCACGACAGATACGAGCTTCGAGGACGCTAAATCTACTGCACCTAGCTCAAGGGCGATCTCCGAAAGAACCGTATGGGAGAAATGACGCGATGACTGTGCGCGAGCAGCTCTTTACACTATTGCGCAACCTGCGGTGGATCGTTGTTCTTTCGCTCGCCATCTCAATATTGCTGTATCTGCCAGATCAGATCCAGGAGCTCTACCGGATAGCAGCTGACGACATTGGGTGGGTAACCGTCAGGGAATTCATTGCGCTTGCCGTGATTGCGCTGACGATTTGGGCGGCCGCTTTTCAGCTTACCACCGCAACGCTTCCCCAAATCCCGTACGCCACGGGGCGGATGGCCTTTTACATCAAAGCTGCGCCCGTTGTGCTCGGGGCGCTGCCGATCATCGCGGCTGCGGCAGGCCAACTCGTCTCGCGCCCGGCGGAAAAAATCGGTGAGGTCGAAGAAGTCGGAAGTATCTTCCGCATTCAGGACCAGGCGCTGGCCTTCGAGCGAAACATGCTGCTCATCCTCGCCTTTGCGATGTTGATCCTGCTCGCCTGCTTTGTCGTATTCGCCTGGCGGATCGGATCGAGAGATCGCTCCGCGACGCTCGCGAACCGGGCCAACATGGTTTATTTCATCCGTTACAGATTTCTCGCGCTCACGATCGGCGCCATTGCCCTTTTGACAACAGCCTTCGTTTTGGTTCCTGACCGGCTTGCGCAATTCGTCGGATCGTTCGGCGTGATCGCGCTCTTTACGATGTGCGTGGTCGGCCTCACCACCCATTTTGCATTGCTGACGATCAGGCTCAATTTTCCTTTTATACCGCTTGTCTTTGGGGGCTTGTTCCTGATTGCTTCCTTGTTCGGAAGCGACGACCACGGACTGCGCACCGTGGCCACTGCAACCAGCCAAGGCGAGCAGAGACGCCTCTCTGCGGTCGAAGCATTTCATGAGTGGCTTCTGCAAAAACCGCGCGTGGCCGAGGCCGAAAAGCTCGGAGAATATCCTGTATTCATTGTGGCGGCACAGGGCGGAGGCATCTACGCGGCCAACAACGCGGCGCGCTTTTTGGCCAGGATGCAGGATCTCTGTCCGGCGTTTCGGCGCCATCTGTTTGCGATCAGCGGCGTCTCCGGCGGAAGCGTCGGCTCGGCGATCTTCGCGGCTGCACTTCATGCCGACAACGCGCCAGCTGATGCGACCGTCCCCGACGCAAAGACATGCCCGAAAATCGCAGACTTTTTGGCAGGCGTCGGCCGGGCGGAGGATATCGATGCGTCCGGACCGGTGGAACAACGCGTTGCAAGCGTGTTGGAGACGGATTTTCTGTCGCCCTTGGTTGCCGGCTTTCTATTTACCGATTTTACCCAGCTGTTTTCTCCGGTCGCGATTCCAAGTTTTGATCGCGCGCGCTTTCTGGAATACACGCTGGAAAATGCTGCAGACAGAATGCTCAAGGCCAAAAAGGGCGCCGGCGATCAATCCAATTTGCTGAAGGCCGACTTTCAGTCACATTGGACGCCATCCAACAATATGCCGGCGCTGTTGTTGAATACGACGGACGCCGGTAGCGGCAAGCGGGTTGTGTTCTCTCCCTTCGACATCGATCCGCTACACTCAAAAGATAAAGATCTCTGTATTCTGGCGGCGCTCGATCGGGCCGGCACCGAGGCCGATCAAACCGTCACGAGCCACTCGCTGCCCATTCCGCTGAGCGCAGCTGCTTTTACCAGCGCGCGGTTTCCATGGGTAACTCCGGCCGCGACGGTCCCATTGAGGAACGATTGCATGACCGCCAATCCGCAAGCGCGCCTGGTGGACGGTGGATATGTCGAGAATTCTGGAATCGAGACCGCGCTCGACCTGATCGAGCGGCTCAATAGCATCAAGGGTACCTCCGACGCGCCGAAGTTCCGGATTTACCTGTTATCCTTGGTAAGCGGCCAGTTCGGAGATCACGGTTCCTTCATGTTCGGCGAGCTGATGGAGCCGGTACGGGCGCTGTTGAGCACGCGAAGCTCTCGAACCTATATTGCGCTCAATCACGCCGCCAATATTGAGCATCGGCCGGACAGCGATGTCATTCCCAGCGTGCAACGCTTTCCAGCCTTCGGGCGAACCGACGTCAAAGGCCTGTTTTACAGCCTGCCGCTCGGTTGGACGCTGTCTCAGAAAACCGAAGATATCATCTCGCTGAGCAGCGGCCGCTTCTGGGATTGTGTGCCCAAGGACGACTTCGATCAATCGCGCGAGAGGCAGAGCAACGCCGATTGCTTGCAAGTGAAGCTGTTTCATCTACTGAACGGATCTGTCGCATCGGCGTTTGAAACGCTCAGGGATGCCAAGCTTGCGAAGGCTGCTTACGCCGATGAGCTCGACAAAGAATACCGCCCCGCTGCGAAGATCAAACCGCAACCATTGCTCGCCTGTTACGAGAGCAAGTGGTTGCAGGAACGAGCCTATCAGAAGTACCAGGATAGACTTGCCGCGTATGAGCAGCAGCTGGCGGAATCGGTCAAGAACCATGCGCCGCCTCCTGCACCCGTTCCGCCATATCGAAAGAGCTATATGGCCTATTTTCAGGCCGAGCGGGTCAAAGCCTTGCTGCAGGAATGGGACCGCGTCGACGAAACCGATCCCCATATCCTGGCCTATATCCTCGGCGCAATCTCCTATGACAGCGCCGATTTTACACGCAGCAGCGAAGATTTCTCTTACAGCGCAGCCTCGCAACTGCCGCGCAAATGGCACGATCGAATTGACAAGAATAACGGTGATCTTGTTGCGGCAAATAAGCCGCCCGTCAGCATGGACACATTGCTCAACCATCCCAGGGAATTGGCCAATTTTGTTCTAGCCTATGACAAAAATCCATTCGGGAACCGGCCCGGGACGGATGACGGCTGGCTGTTTCGACCGCGCGGAATGTACCAATTGGTGGGCCGCGAGCAGTACCAGGAAGCGCAGAGCCAGATGCAACAGGTGAGAGAGCTCGAGGGGCTCGATCTTCTGGCGCTTCCTGACGCACTGGGCGATGCCAAGATTTCGGCCAAGGTCGCTTTCGCTCACTTCCGATTCCATCCCTACCAGAACCGAACCCTGTTCGACCTGCTCAAGGACCCGTCGAAAGACTGGATTGCCGTGCGCTCCTTGCAGACGGACATGGAGCATAGCGCGGATGTCAGCGAGCGCGTCAACGCGAGAAGCAAGATGTTCCTCGGCTGCATCGAAGAGGCGTTACATCCCACTCAATTCAAGACATGGCAAAGCAAGTTCTACGGTAGCGAGTGAGAAGCCGAACCGCTGGCGGCGCTCGCAAGGCGTAGAACGCTACTGCAAGCCTTGTGCGTTTTTGCATCTGACAATCGATCGTTGAAGTAGTTTGTTTGCAGGGGAATTGCCGAGATGGCTGAATCTGGAAGACCATGCAGCTCAACACTTGGCCGACTGTTTGCAAAGTCGTGTGTAGCGGGCTTGATATTCGCTGTTGCCTCGGCATTTGGAACAGCCCGGGCCCAGACCGCGTCAAGGCCGTTGTCGGCCAATGACGTGTCCATCCTGTTTCCAGCCCCCAGATCGCAGGCGGACCTCGCCAATCTGATTGCGGTCTCCGATCTCGCCGGCCTCAACGGGTCTGCGCAGCGGCTTTTGTCCGACGCCGACTTCGCGCGTTTTATCGCAAACGCCGAAAACCCGGAACATGCGGGGGTGCCGGACTCGGGCGTGCGGCGCATTCAGCTGCCTGAGGCCTTGAAAAAGATCGATGCCTGGTTCGTTGCCGGCATCCGGATCGACCCTGGAGCCCCCGGATTATCTGCGGACATCATTGCGCAGTTTGGCCGCCAACCACAAATTCGCCTGATCATTCAGCCGGTGACCAATGGTCCCGACGGACTGAAAGTCCATGACACGGCCGGTCACCTGATCTTCAGCTTCAGCCTCGATGGCGACCCAGCTCTCGATGGTTGCGCGCCATTCCCTCGGTTCAAACCTGACGATGAAGCCTTCAAGGCGATTATTCGCGACGTCGTGGCCTTGCGTGATCAACTCGCCGCGGGACAATTCGGCAATGTCAAAGTCGCAACGAGCGGTGACATGAATGTGCATCCAGGCCTTGTGGGGGCTTCGGCGAAGCCGTTTCGCGACGCGATGAAGGCCTTTCTGGAAAAGCACCTCTCGCCGCAGCGGCTCAACGCCATGGCCGTCATGGGCATATCACCGCCTGAGCCGTGGGTGTTCGTCTCGATGCTCAGGGTCCCGCAGGCGGGCCTGATACCGGTGCCCGGCCCGACCCTCGATGGCCTGCATGCCGCGCAGATGTTCAGCATCGTGGGCGGCACACACGTGCTGCCAAAGCCTGTCACGAATAACCTAAATCCGGTGACGTGCCGTCACGCGGCGCTGCAGAGCCCGCCTTTGCCTGTCGAAAATCGCAAGGGTGTTTCGACGGCCGATTTCATCGACAGCAACGTCCCGAACAGCCGCGTTCTTGAGATCGTCAATATCATTGCGGATCCGAAGAAGAGCCATTTCTTCAATACGGACTGCGTCAGCTGCCACACCGAGACGGCGCAGCCGCTCGCCAGGAAAGTTTCGAACTTCGCGGTGCCTGGGGTGAACCGAGCGGTGCTGCCGAAGGAGAACTGGAATGTTCGCAATTTCGGGTGGTTCCCCTCGTTCTTGCATGGTGGCCCTGCAGCCGCAACCATAACCCGACGCGCGGCAACTGAGACCGCCGACGTGGTCACCTTCATCAACAGCCGATTGCTCGACAAGTAATCGGCGTCATTGGCGGCCGCGCGGCTCGCGCGTCCCGAGCGCCATCTGAGATGAATTTTTAGGAGTTTGCCATGGGAGCTCGTTCGTTCCGCGCTTGGGTGACTGGCCGCCTGCGGCGATGGCCGCATCTCGTCAGCCTCATGTTCGCGATTCTGATCCTCGTGGCGGCGTTCATTGGCATGGCGTATGTCGCGCCGGATAGGCTTCGCGATGCGGCGCTCAGGGTCAAGAACGACGCAAATCTGGTCGCCCAATTGCTGCCCGCGACACTGCCGGCTGCCTCGAAGATCGAAGCCGCGTACTGGCTGCCACAGAACTGGAATTCGCGGCAGCGTTACTGGTTTCACCATACATCCCAGGGCACGGCGACCATTCCGGTTCCATACCGATGGTTCTTGGCTCTCGAGCGTCCCGAGTTGTCCATCCACTACACGAGCTTGACCGACAACGATTATCTCCGGCGCCTTGGTTTCATACCAAGTCCGAGCTCAAAGGATTTTGTCCGTAACGCACCCGCCTATGGCTATCACGAGGATGCGCCAAAGGACGTGCCCTCCACTTGGACACCAACAACCCCTGACAATCCTAACGGTCTGCCGGTCGGCTTCGCAATCCTCAAGGGGGGCGTCGACCCGGCCACCGGCGCTCTCTTTGAGGATCAGATCGGGCTGACCTGCGCCGCCTGTCACACCGGCCATCTCGAATACAAGAATGTCAGCATTCGCTACGACGGTGGGCCGGCGATGGTCAATCTGGGCGAGGTCGAACGGGTCATTGGACTGTCGATCGGCTATACGCTGATGTTGCCTTGGCGGTTCGACCGCTTTGCCAGTAGGCTGGAAAGCATTGAAGGCCACAGCATCGATCGCAAGAAGCTGCGAGGTGAGCTGGAGCTGGCCCTTCAAAAGATCAAGACGCAAAAGGACCTGACCGACGGTCTGTTGACAGGGCAGGGCGTTGCGAATCTCGACGAGGGGTTCGGCCGGCTTGACGCATTGAACCGGATCGGTAACCAGGTCTTCTATACCAACTTTCTCGATCCGGTGAACGGAGAACTCCCTGATCCGCTGCTCAAGGGCAACTTTGCGCGGAACGATGCTCCTGTCAGTTTTCCGCCGATCTGGGATACGCCGTACTTCCTCTGGGCGCAGTATGACGCCTCGGTTCTCAACGAGCTTGTTCGCAATTCCGGCGAGGCGCTTGGCGTCAGCGCCAAAATCAATATGAGGGCGTCCGCGCCCGGACGGCCGCTTTTTGCATCATCGATCCATCTGTCCGATATCGCGCGATTCGAGGAGCTGTTGCGTGGGGCCGATCCGTTTTCGTCAGCCGAGGCAAGCGGCAGAAAATTCAGCGGGCTTGTGGCACCACGATGGAAGGATGCGCAGGACAGGTTCCGAGGCGACCCGGCCTGGATGATTGACGAAAGGCTCGTTGAGAAGGGCCGCGATCTTTATCGCTCGCATTGCTTTGAGTGCCACCGAGGACCCGTCAATGACGTGGCCTTCGACGCAAAGTGGCCGGAAGATTCGTTCTGGAAAGAGGAGAACCCGGATCGTTCTGCTCGAGGCGAGAAGAACTGGGTGGAGATCGGAGGGCGCCATTATTTCAATGTCGTTCAACTGCCGGTGAACGCAATCGGCACTGATCCTCAACAATCAAATGTTCTGACGACGCGGCGCGTCCATTTGCCGAAATCGCTCGGTCTCAATCCAGTCGAGGATCTGAACAAGACGTGGGGTTGCGGCCTTCCAGCCGATCGGTCGGCAGACCCGCTATTTGTGCTTGCGCTGATGGACGTGGTTGGCAAGACCATCGATCAATGGAACGTTGCGAACGGCTCGACCGAAAGGGCCAAGCAGCAGATGTGGGGGCCAAGGAAAAACTGTCAAAACCCGCAAGTCTATGTTGGCGCGCGGGCCAGCCGTAATGGCAAGGACGAAGATGTCCTTGCTCTTGAACCTCGCTACCGGGCGCGCCCGCTGGACGGGGTTTGGGCAACGGCTCCGTATCTGCACAACGGATCCGTCCCGACGCTGAAGGACATGTTGTTGCCGCAGAACCAGCGGCCGAGCTCCTTCTGCGTCGGCAGCCGCAGGTTCGATCCTGTTAACGTCGGGCTTGTTACGAAACTGCGATCGAATGACGCCTGCGCCGCCGGCCTGACAGACTTCAACGTGTCGCTGCTTGGGAACAGCAATCGCGGGCATTCTTTTGAGGGCAAGGAAGCCGATATAACGAAGCTGCCGCCCGGGACCATCGGTCCGGAATTGACCGACGCTGAACGGCGGGCATTGCTTGAGTATTTGAAGACGCTGTAGGGAGTCTGTGGTCTGGAAACTAAGGCTGATAATCAGGATGCAGAGCAGGCCGAAGTTTGGGAGGAATACTCTCGACGTAGACTCATGCATGTATTGAGGATCTCACTCAGTGTCCCGCAAGGGAACGGCTGAACGTCATTCTGCGGATCAGATGACGGCGCTGGCTCCGATTGGATTGCCAGGAAGGTCCCGACCGGGCTTGGCTTGACTGTTCAATCAAGGAAGGCTGGGCTGTGGCCGCCGGGCGTAGAGCCTTGATGCTTCTTCCGTGCTGCGAACGCGGCAAGTGCTTCAGCGGAACGCAGAATGCGTTGACATCTGAACCGGTCGCGCACGCCGAGCATTTGCGTATGGAGAAAGGCTTGGGGGCTCGCGACGTAGAATAGCTCGACGATAACGTGCCGAGAGCGGACATCTTAAGTCGCGAAGACCTGCTTGGTCAGGAGACCATGTTAGGCTGTCGAACAATTTCTCCGAAATGCCGGCAATCCTGCTAGAGACATCAGCGGGTGATGACACGCGGCGTTGTCCGCTGTATGGTCGCACAACCTTAAGCGAGATGGAAAGCCATCTCTTTCGCGGTTCACATCGCGGCTGACATTGTTCGTGTCGTGAAAGCCGCGCTCGCAGTGTAGTCATTGCGCCGCTCCAGAGAAGGAGGTCGTGTATGCTCGACTCCGAAACAACTGCCTGTCTTCGTCGAGTTCTGGATGAGGTTTGCAAAGGGCTGTCTCCTCACGAGACCGGCACTCGAACGCACGTCGCTTCCAAAATTCTGGAAGCCGCCGCTCGAGGCGAGACGTCCGTCGAAGTTCTCCGGCAGGTCGGGCAGAACGCGTTGATCAGCGCCCCGTCAATGTGGGTTCAGCAAGGGTCTCCCAGGTGCTGATTCCGGTCGATGTCGCCCAGGATTCCGAGATGATCTCGCCCACCATTCCGCTTTGAAGTCGCCCACCCGTTCCGAGATGATGTCGCCCACCATTCCGGGATGATGTCGCCCGGGTGACGAGGCCTCTTCTGGCTCCCATAGGTCTACCCTTTCAGCTTTGCGAAGGGGGACCCTAGATGCCGACGGAGAGGCTTGCGATGCGCCGTGTGCGCGATGTGATCAGGATGAAGGCGGCCGGGCTGCCGAGCCGCGAAATTGCGCGACGGGTGGGCGCGGCGCCCTCGACGGTGCGGCTGGCGATCCGGCGGTTCGAGGCCGCGGGTCTGAGCTGGCCGTTGCCGGACGACGTCACCGACACGGTTCTGGAACTCCGCCTGTTCGCGAAGACCGGCAATGGCAACCGTCAGGGTCACCGCCGCGTCACGGAGCCCGACTGGGCGGCCGTGCACCGCGAGCTCAAACGCAAGCACGTGACGCTGTCGATCCTGTGGGAGGAGTATATCGCCGCCGAGCCCGGCGGATACCGGTACTCGCGCTTCTGTGAGCTCTACCGCGCCTGGGAGGGGCGTCTGTCGGTGACGATGCGCCAGGCGCACGCGGCCGGCGACAAGCTGTTCGTCGATTATGCCGGCGATGGCGTACCAGTGGTGGTCGACCGTCTGACCGGGGAGCGCAGGAAGGCGCAGATCTTCGTCGCCGTGCTCGGCGCATCGAGCTTCACCTACACTCAGGCGACGTGGACGCAGGGGCTCGCCGACTGGATCAGCGCCCATGTTGGCGCCTTCGCGGCGATCGGCGGCATCCCGGCGCTGAAGGTGCCGAACAACACCAAGGTCGCGGTCATCAAGGCGTGTCTCTACGACCCGCAGATCAACCGCACCTATGCGGAGATGGCAGCGCATTACGGCATTGCCATCCTGCGCCGAACACCGTCATCCGCCCGAAAGACCTGAGCCCGTGGCGCTGTGGACATGCCGCTGCGCTTGGACAAGGCAAACGCCTTGCCCACATGCCCACAGCAAACGCAGACGAAGAAAACAGGTTCAAGTTGCGATTCCAGATTGACCATCCGGCTTGACCGATGCCAGAGAACCAACCGGCCAGAACGCCTCTCCACCGGGCGAGATCAAATCGGAGAGGTGGGCGACATCGTCTCGGAATCGGCGGGCGACTTCATATCGGCACGCCTGGGCGACTTCGTCGGAATCCGCACCCAGGTATTCAGCCGAAAGTGGGGGCGCCGCTGAACCTGCCCGGCTCCCCCAAACAGGATTAAGTACGTCGATCCGGATCCATCGGCAACGTGCCTGGAAACTGGAAGCATTCAGCGAGCGCGCCGTTATGGACGCGAATCCGAAACAGCTGAGCTTGCGGCGAAATGGCGTGGCATCGCCGTAAGGGCAGTCATAACGCTGCAACATGCCAGCTCCTGAAACGGCACCGCGTACATCGGCAATTGACCAGGCAAGCCCGCGAAGAGCGTGGACGACTTGCGACCAGATAAACGACCAGCTCGAGTGCGAGCATGACTATTTTGGCCGATTTAGATCGCACGGATGCACGCTAGGAGGCTCAAAAAGCGACGAGATCTGTCCTGACGATGTTGTCTCAAAGGATCGGATCGATATCAATGCGGTCGCAAACTGTCACATCGACCGAAATTGCAATCTTGGGACCAACTGCGCCAGCGCTGTGGTGGCTCGAAACCAAATCACGCGGATTTCTGGACTCTGGCGAAAAATGATCCACCTTCGTCGCAGCCATCCACGAATGGGTGCCACTCAATTTTGTGAGAGATGTTACGAACGCTCTCGAACGAAATTGTGTTTCGACGCTTGCTATTCCGCTTAGCGAGGTGGTTTCATTATGCTCCCCATGGCAAGGGCTCGTCGCCTGGCGCGGTTACGAGATCAGGGTCTGTGCGACCAAGACGGTCGGGAAGCACTGCGCGGTGCTTATAAGCGCCTTCGTGCGCACATTAAGTAGTACTTGAGAGCCTGCGTTCCGCTTTGTGACGACCCTCGTCTGTTAGAGGTCTCTATTGTACGTTACGCATCTTGCGCCATAGCTCCGCCGTGTGGGCCGCGTTGTTGCGCTGCGGGTGCATTCTTTCCTCATCTTCTCGGAACACATGCATTTATTTCACATGTGTGACATGCTCACGCGCGCTGCAGTTGTGGATCGAGAGAAGGCGATAGGTCGATCAAGAATAGCGGGTTCTAGCTTGTGATCCTATCTGGCTTTCTTGAGCGTCCGAACCTGCCAATAGGGGCGGGGAGGACAAAAACAGCGCAGCCAATTCGCGGTTTTCAATCCTGAGATACTGACCTAGCGCTGCATTGTTTTGGTCCCACTCATATAGTCGGAGAGCTCCGGGCCGCACATTCGCTCCGCATGGCGCGCCCGGCGGCGTCATAGCGGCAGGTGCATTTGTGCGCTCGAGATCACGTGACTAGTCTCAGTTGCACGAATTGGACGATGCCGAGTCTCGTCAGGTGGAGGACCAGGTCCGTCCCGGCTTAGCCGTGTTCCGAAGCGAATACCGCGGCGAATCCGGTTTGAGGCTCCAATCCTTTGTTATGGCACCCAGTGTTCCTGTGTAGCCTTATCATTCTAGCCCCAGCGGTAATCCGCGGCTCTGTTCGGATGGAGCTAAGGCGTAAGTCACGGCCGGTCCGCCCAAGTCTCGGTCGAGCAACGGAGATTGCAAATGGTGGGATTGAGCCCGTTGTTAAACCGTAATGGCGGTTGCACCGTTCGAGTTTCGCGTCGCGCACCTTGGGCAGAGAGCTTGACCTGACAACCTGGTGAAAAGCGCGTGTTTTGAACAATTCAAAGCGGCGAACAAATGCTTGTAGACGCGCCTAGGTTGTTCTATAAAGATAGACAATTTTAAGTCGCGAGCGCACTGTTTTGCTGCTTGGCGAGGGCTGAGCCAACTAGTTGCGGTTCGTTCGTCGTGTGGCGGCGTGAGGATCGCTTGAGTGGGCGTATCACACCATCATCAAAGATCTTCCATGGCCACGTTTGGCGGCGAGCAAGCGTTGCTCAAGATCGGAAAAGAAAGCTGGTTTCGTTTCATGGACTGGACATGGATTGGCTCTATGATCTGCGGTGTCATGCTAGGTCAATGATCAATCGGAAAATCGATCCGATGGCGTTTATACGTAAATGTTTTTCGATCGAAACCGCACTGGATGCTTCCGCACGCACAGGGAGTCAGACCATAAGATGATGGTGGTGCATATCCGAAATCCTGCTTGGCTCGTTGGGCGGCGTGGATCAGGCAATTCGGACGCCAGCCATCAGATGGCTCGTCACGTTGCTCGTCCGGCATCATCACCAATCGGGGGCTTTATTTACGACATCCACAGAGAGAGGCGCCGTCATGAGTAGCACAATGATTGATGATAACGTCATTCCGCGAGCAGACATCGTCAGGCATGGGGACCGGCTAGGCGCCGAAATCAAGAACATTGCGCTATCGGACGGTTTGTCGGACGAGGTCATCGCCGCCATTAAGCAGCTTTTGCTCGAGCATAAGGTCATCTTCTTCCGTAATCAGGGGCATCTCGATGATGCCGAGCAACAGCGTTTTGCTCTCCGGCTTGGCTCGCTGATACCTCATCCCAAAATGGTGGACACAAGGAGAGGCTTGACGATCCGGGAAACGCTCGCTGATCGCGCCTGCCGCCACCTCGACCAGATGAATGATGACGATGTCGTCAATGCCGGCCACCCGAAAATCTCAGTGCTGCGAGGTGCAGCGATCCCGCCTTTTGGCGGTAACATCGCCTGGTCGAGCACTGCGGCGGCTTATCTTGACCTTCCCGAGTCCCTGCGGATGCTTGCCGATAGTCTCTGGGCTGTGCGTTGCGCCGCATTCGACTACACTATGGCGGAAGTCGGCACGCAAACCGACAATAGGACACTGGACGACGTATTCACCGGAACGATCTACGAAACGACATATCCGATCGTTCGTGTTCATCCCGAGACCGGCGAACGCATGCTCACGCTTGGTCGTTCCGTGCAGAACTTTGTCGGCCTGCAGCGCTATTCCAGCCAAAGATTGTTCGAACTGCTGCAATCTTACCTCACCGCGCCGGAGAACACTCTGCGCTGGAACTGGAAATCAGGCGACGTTGCAATCTGGGACAATCGCGCGACCGAGCGGTATCCCATCAATGAAATCGGCAGTCCTCATTGGGCCATGGACGGGCTTACGATTGACGTGGGCTTACCGCACCTAAGAAGGCTGAAATCACGGGCCGCTGAGGCTGCCTAGCAGAGGCGGTAGGTCGGATTTCGTGAAGACCCTGGCAGTTCAACGCCAAGTGGGGTCATCTGGTGTTAGTCAGGACCGAACGTTTCAGGTTTGTTGCAATCCCGCCAGAATTGCGCGGTCGGCGCGGGCGATCTGGTTGCTTAGATTGCCGAGAAGGCGCGAGCATCCGCCATTCTCGTGTGAGAGAACGCGAAACAGTGCGAGCCGACTGTTGCGAGGCTACTGTGCTAGGGAATGAAAAGATGGAGCGGTCGAGCTTGGCGGCGGCGCGAGGTGCTTCCCAAAAGCGCCCTGAAGAACCTCTTGAATGTAGGGCCCGCAACAACAGAGCTTGGATCATCGACGAGCGCGTTTCAAAAAGTGCCCTTCGCAATGGGATGGGTTCACCTCGCTTCAGCTGGCGGCGATCGTGTTTGTACGCGCGGCAACGCTTGCGCACGCTTGTCGCACACCTTCGGCGTGCTGCGCGGTCAACTAATGGCAACGGTTTAGGTCCGCCACCGCGCCGCGATCCTCGCCGCGCCGTTATCTGGCGGCTAGGAGAGTGCCTCTCTCGTAGTCCTCAACACACCAGGTAGGTATCGATCCACTATTGTTGCTGTAGTGGTAGACGAGTAGATCGTACCGCATCAAACGCGCTAATCAGTCGATCGTTAAGAAGCCGGATTGAGCTGAGTTGGACAGTTGAGAGCGCGCCAGAGCGAGACCAGCAACAGGCGCAAAAGTTCTCTGAACCAGGCGAGGATGCGGCGAGAGTTGTGGCCGACGGCTGAGAGGACGACGTTGGCGGCATCGCCGGCGCGGCCTTTGAGGTAGCACCGGCCAAGGTGTCCCTCGGCTTTGAGGTGTCCGATGATGGGCTCAATGGCGGAGCGGCGGCGCAGCTCGCGCTTGATGGCGCCAAAGACGCCGCGCTTTTGGCCGGAGATGAAGACGCGGTGGGGATTTTGCGCGTCGTGGCCGCGGTAGCCCTTGTCGGGTTATCGGGCAGCAACTTGGCATGCAGCACGAACAGTCCGCCGGGGGCGCGGCGATTGTTGGTAACGATGGAGGCCTTCACCCCGAACTCGTAAGGTGCGGCGGCCTTGCCCTTGCCGATGCACTCCGCCTCCGGAGCATGGAAAGAATAAAGCTTGAACCGCGCTGGCGCTGCTGCTGCAGATCGGATCTGCGAGGCCCGGCCAAGCGGGAGGGCGACGCCTCCTCCAGCGTCGTCTGGCCTTCGATCTTGCGGCGAATGTCGCGGATGATCCGCCCGAGCCGGCTGCGCAGGATACGCAGCTGTCGCTGATGCCGGTTGAACTGTTTGGCATGGGCGTAACGGCCCGCCATCATCGCCGCGCTTTTGGCCACGCGAGCATAGGATTGCCGCAGCCTGACCCCGTGCTTCCTCGCCAGGCGGTTCAACCCCCGGATCGCTGCATGCAGCAGTTTGGCGTCGGTTGGGAAGCTGATGGCCTTCGGCTGCACGATCGTGTCGACCGTGACCCGCTTGAGGTCTTGGCTGCGGAACGCACCGGCCTCGTGCGCCACGCGAAGGCTCTCCGCCAACAACCGCTCCAGCTTGTCGCCGAGCCGCTTGCGCCAATGGCTCAGGTCTGAGCGCTCGTGCGGGAAAACGTGCTGGAAAAACTCTGTACGCATACGACGAGGACCGCCTGATTGATGCATGCGCGCGGGCACGGCGAGCTCTATGACGGTGTTGCGTGAAGGTCAGGCGACCTGCTGATCGGCGGGTTTGTCGGCTTGGCGCAGGAGCTTCCATTCCCAGGGCAGCAGTTCGTGCAGACGCGATGCGGGAAGATCGGCGATGCGGGCGAGGACGTCGGCGAGCCAGGCCTTGGGATCGACCTCGTTGAGGCGACAGGTCGTCATCATCGTCAGCATAATGGCGGCACGGTCGGCGCCACGCTGGCTTCCGGCGAAGGTCCAGTTGCGCCTTCCCAATGCGATGCCCCTCAACGCGCGCTCAGCACAATTGTTGGTCAAGCAGATCCTGCCATCGTCGAGGAAGCGCGCGAAGTCGTCCCAGCGCCTGAGCATGTAATTCATAGGCTTCAGGACCTCGGAGGAGCGCGAGAGGGTTTCGCGCTCACGCAGCAAGCAGGCGTGCATGTCCGCGAGAAGCGGCTTGCTCTTTTCCTGGCGCACGGCGCGCCGCTCGTCGGCACCCCAGCCGTTGATGGCGCGCTCGATCTCGAACAACGCATCGAGGCGTCTGACCGCCTCCAGCGCGATCGGAGAGACCGGTTTGCCCTTCTTACCTTCCCGAGCATTTTTATCGATGTCAGCCAGCTCGAAGAAGCCCCGCCGCGCATGGGCCAGGCAAAACGCCGGCGTTTCTTTTGCGGATCGAACAACGGCTCGAAGCCGCTGTAGCAATCAGCTTGCAGGATGCCGGCGAAGGCGGCCAGATGCCTCTGCGGGTGTTCGCCTCGTCGGTCGCTCGAGGCGTAATAGACCGCCGCCGGCGGCGCAGGCCCGGCGAAGGGCCGGTCATCCCGCACATAAGTCCAGATCCGCCCGGTCGTGCACTTGCCCCTCGCCAGGATCCGGATGGTGGTGTCATCGCCATGAAGGCGATCGGCAGCGAGTACATGGCGTTCGATCAAGTGGAAGAGCGGCATGACGGCGAAGGTCCCGTGGCCGACCTGGTCGGCCAGCGTCGACAACGGCAGGTCGATCCCCTCGGCCTTAAAGCGCACTCTGGCGGTTGAGCGGGATATGCATGCCGAACTTGTCGAACAGGATCGTTCCCAGCAATTGTGGGCCGATAAAGCCGCGCGGCGTGGCATGGAACGGCGCGGGTGGCTGGCTGATCTTCTCGCAATCGCGCAGGTGAACTTCTCGCGCACCGTCTCGATCAACTTGAAGCGGCGTGGAATCTCCTCCAGCGTCTCGGTCACATCCTCGCCGATCTTCGCCAGCCGCGATCCACCGCAGCAGGCGCAGCTCCCGTTGGAGCCTCAATGACGACTCGCTCGCGTTCGATGTCATCCGGCCATGGCTTGCGCACCGGCCGCTTGCGCGTGAAGGAACGGACGTTCTGCGTCTTTGCTGCTGCAGCCTGCGCGGCAAGCTCATCCTCGCTCGCCGTGGTAACGAGTTCCTCGAGCTCCAGCTCCAACTGCTCCAGCAGCCGTGCCGTGCGCTCGGAGCGCGGCCCGTACAGTTCGCGTTTGAGCTTCTCGATCCGCAGCTCAAGATGCGTGATCAGCGCCTCGTTGTCCGACAGCTCCGCCCGCACACTGGCAGCCACCGCCTCTGCGTGTAGCCGCGCCTCACGCTCGGCCTGCAGCGCCGCCAGGGCACTCGCAAGGTCCGATGGAAGATCGTCCGGCTTCGATATCATGAAGCCAGTGAATCAGATCAAGTCGCAGATTCAAACCATAAGACGCTATCCGACCCGCGTTGGACGCTGGGTTTCTCGTGGGTTGCGCCAATCGATCCCGGACAACAGATAGCCCAACTGCGCCGGCGAGATCGTTACCGATTCACCGGCAACCGATGGCCAGATGAACCTTCCTCTCTTGAGTCTTTTGGTAAACAGGCATGCTCCCTGGCCATCGTGCCAGATCATCTTCACAAGATCGCTGCGGCGACCACGGAAGACAAACAGATGACCGTTGAGCGGGTCTTTGTGCAGTATCTCCTGCACCTGGAGTGCCAACGACGGAAAGCCTCTGCGCTATCCGTGCAGCCTGTCGCGGGCCACACTCGCGCGCCTGTCGGAACCGGGATCATCGGCGCACCAGGGCATCGAGAACTCGCCGCAGCGTGTCTCCATCAACGTCACCATCGACCCGGATGCGGTGTCCGCTACCGAGATCAATCTCGATGATGCCCTGGCTCCTCCGTCGACGCGCCGGCGCCGTCTTCAATGGCGCTTCGGCCACATCCCGCGGCGGCACAGACGGCCCAATCTCGACCGGCACCAACGGCGCCGCACTCGTTTCACCGTGCTTGCAAAGCTCCTTGCGCCACTTGAACAGCTGGCTCACATGAAGGCCGGCCATGCGAGCCACCTCGGAAACAGTGGCTCCGGGCTCGAGCGATGCTGCAACGAGCCGTTCCTTCTCATCTCGTGACCACCGCCGCCGCCGCTCGACCGATGTGATCACCTCTGCCCGCGAAATCGTCATAGCGCTTCTCCTAGGATTACCCCTAGGACCTGCAGCGCTCGCGTCCCGATATCGCGATCTGGGACAACCGCGCCACGCAACATGTTCACTTGGGGCTTGGCCTGGAAATAGCCACAGTTCCGGTCGGGCTCGCATCCAGTACGTACGAGGAATATCCAGCAGCCGAGGGGGAAAGCATCGCGTAACGATCTCTGCCCCCCCTTGCCGTTCTCGATGTGGATCAACATTCGCTTGTTGTCTATCGAGCTCACCGTCACGCGAACGACTTCACTAACCCCGTAAGCCAGCCGCATAAGCCGTCGCCAGCACGACGCGGTTGCGCAACCCTGTAACCGCGTCCAGGAGACGCTCGACCTCTTCGGAGCGGACCTTGTCGGGCTTCTGGCCACCGATGATCCGCTCGAATACCTTCGTCTGCCCGAGTGTGACGCCGTAGAAGAACCGCAGCGCGGCCACCTGATTGATAGAACGCTTTTGGCCGATGAGATGCAGTTGGTAGACGCGGACCTGCTCGAAACTCAACCGGTCCGGCGCGTAGCTAAACTTTGCGATCGCATAGATATAGGATTGTTGAGTCGACGGCCACAGATTGCGGACCGTCATGTCCTCGATCATGCTCTGGCGAAGAGGGCTTATCGTAGCCATCTGGGTCCCCTGTCTTGAGAGGGGTGGTGCGAAGACCAGCATCCTCTCAGACAGGAGACCTCAGTTCAGCAGGCTTGCCTCCACTCCCGCGTAGCGGGTTCGTTCAATCGGTGATCACGATCGGCTGGAACGCGCACCGATAGAGCCGCAGCTCCTCCAGGCGAGCTTCAGACGCGTGCGACCATTGAGCTGGAGGCCGGGCTGCGTGACCAATGGATAGGCCATTCTGCAATTGAGCTCACGGCAGTACTTGCTTGGGAACATAATAGCTCCGCATGGCGGCCATAGGTCATTTGCCGCGTGCTTCTGTTCGGGCGGAGCCGATCCGGAAGGGCTCAGCCTAGCACCGTCTGGCCATTCTTGGCGACGGTGACTTGGCGCTCTCGGACATGACCTTCGAACGAAATCGAATTGCCGTCCTTCCAGAGATCAACCGTGATGATCTCACCCGGGAACACCGGCGCCGAAAAGCGGACACGATGACGACGGAAGGCAGAGGGATCATAGTCGGCATACGTCTGCAACACGGCCCTGCAGGTCAGTCCGTAGGTACACATACCATGGAGAATCGGCTTGGGAAATCCGGCCCGACGCGCGAATTCCGGATCACTGTGCAAAGGATTCCGATCACCCGACAGACGATAGATCAGTGCTTGGTCGGACCGGATCGGGATATCTATTGATCTGTCCGGCGCCCGGCGGGGTACTTGGTGCGGCTCAGGCATTCCCTCCGATGGTCCGCCAAATCCGCCATCGCCCCTCGCAAAGGTCGAAGAAACGATCGTGACGATCTTGTCGCCATCGCCATTCCTGACGACAACTTCGTTCTGAATGATCGCACCTTTCTCCTTCCCCTTGTCGTACACGCCGCGAACTCGAGCATCTGCGGTAACGCTGGCCATGACAGGGATCGGCTTGTGAAAGGTGATGTCGCGCTCGCCATCAACGACCATGACGCGGTTGAGATCGATTGCTCCGGGACGCGCCCCCCAGACGCAGACTGAAGCAAAGGTCGGAACCACCTTCAATGGTTTGAGTGTTGCAAATGCTTCGTTGACAAACTGCAGCTCCGTTTCATTCAGAGGATCGGAGCCCATGCCAATACCAAGCGCATAAAGCATTACCTCACGATCGCTCCACGAATAGGGGGTGGCTTCGGTCTTGAAATTAAGCACCGCGGGATAGTCGATCGGCATCGGGCAGCTCCCTTTGATGTCGTTGCCCCTTGGCGTCACGCCAGATAGAAGCAGCGGCTCTGCTCGATCAGGATCTGGTTGGCTGCGGCTCATGCCCTGATCGGCGTCGGTGGATACTGCGTCTTGCTCGGGCTTATGACGATGTCCTTGCGGCTTTCAAAACGTGCTCGAGTTCGCCAACAGGTTTAATAACGGATTGAAATTAGTGGCGGGATGAGATCATCCCTTGGCCGGAGAGATCGCATACCCGCGAAACGCACGTCGGTTCGTGTGCGTCGGTCCGGAACGACGTATCCAGATCGTCTTGCGCGCTTCCCGAACTCGGCCAGGAAGCCCAATGCTCGACAACTGTCGATCGTGTCTGACGAATATGTATCGCCCAAGACAGAGGTACCGAGCCCGACCAGGATGAGATCTTTTCGCATAGCGTACGCCTTTCTCTCGCGTCTCTCGCAAATGAACATAGGCTTTAAGCGACGTGGAGTATTGCTCGGTTGCGCTGTTGAATGCACCCGGACCTCTGTCGCGGGTTCTTAGTAGCAACGGCCATGCCAATCCTGCCTAGGCGCATTAAGCTTCTGACTACGCTGAAAAATTTGAAGGCCGCAGGCACCGGCTGCTGTTTCGAACCCGACAGCCATTGTACTGCTGCCAGAAACTGGACAAGGATCATGGCCGTTTGTGCGCAAGACCGTTGTTTCATGTGATTGTCGCGGCAGGCCAAGGCTCGAGGTGTGGAGCGGTGTGCGCTTTAGGCGCCAACTCGTTCATCCACTGCAAGCGCGTGATAGCGTGTTGTTCTGGAATGCGATTTACATCGAAAGAGTCGGACCTCCAAGCTACCGCAAACGATCTGCCACCGTGCTGGCATTAACTATTTGGTGGCGTACGATTGAAGCGCCGTATATCGGCCGCGCTATCGCACCTAGTGGATCGAATCTAACAGTTGGTGCCCTCGTTTGACGGCGGCAACGATTTTGTCTGGATCTGCGGCCCAAGTGAAGGGCCTGGGATCATTGTTGGTCTAGTCGAGGAAGCGATTGATGGCGGCCTTGAGTTCGCGGACCGACCGGACGACACCGCGCTTGAGCCGCCGTTTGGAGAGTCGCCAATGCCCGTCATTATCTGCTCGAAATCCTTGAAGACCGCTACGGCCGTCGATCAACTCTCATCACCAGCCAGCTCCCAATTGCCAAATGGCATGAGCTCATAAATGACCCAACTTACGCTGATGCCATCCTTGATCGCCTGCTTCACAATGCCCACCGGCTCGAACTGAACGGTGACTCATGCATCGCCCGCCGGTTCTTCCTCGGCCTTGATTACGTGATCGGCCGATGAAGACCGAGACTGCCGCCCGCGAAGCTGACCGGCCGCTACGCACTGTTGGGGGTGCGCGTCCAGTCAGCTTCGCTCCATCGAACGACACCAGACATGCTCTTCGGCGGCCGCTTGACCACGGGCTAACGATAGTGCCAATTGCCTTTAACGATCGGGGGCTTCACATGCGCGCGATCAGTTTGGAACGCTGCGCGGCATCAGATTGGAATAGCTGCGCGCGATCATCGGAATCCGCAGATTATCTCGGCAGCGACGAGATCTATGCCGCCATAATGGTCCTTTCGAAGGGCGACATACGATCAGCCGCCCCGACGGTCCGTCAAAATCCCCCGGTGAGGTCACCTCAAACTCCCCCACCTGATTCCGCCTGGCTTTCACAGGCTGAGCGGGCGAAATCAAACGTCTTGGCGGCCACCTTCACTCCGATAGCCGGCGGTCGCGGAGGTGGGGAGTTTGGCCATCCGCGGCCTCGGAGCCGGCGGTCACCCCGGGGGTATTTGCCTCCGGCGCTCGCCCGGACGCGAAAATCGCCGAGTAGCACCGGATCGTCTTGCGGTCGATCCCCGTCAGCCGTGGATCTCTCGTTGGCTTGTCTGGCGCTCAGGTAACGTAAATACAGTGCTTTGCAGATGCGGCTTCAAGACGTTCAACTCCCGTCTCCTCTTCCCTAAAGGGGACGAAAATAAACGTCCTGCTACGCGCTTTGCGACCGATCAGCCGCCCTGAACCGCATCGGGAATGGATCGAACAGCCGGTATTTCGGCGGCGCCGTCGGCTATGTCGTGATCGATAATCTCAAGGAAGGCGTCATCACGCCTGACCTGTACGAGTCCGAGTCAACCGGCTCTACGGCGCGGTGCTCGCGCATTACGGCGTCGTCGCCGATCCGGCACGGGTGCGCGACCCGAACCGCAAGGGGAGTGGAGAACGCGATCTAGCACACCCAGGGCACCGCGTTCGCCGGGCGGCGCTTTCGAGTCACTCGAGGCTCAGAACAGGTTTCTGGCGCACTGGGAGACGAACTGGGCTTCCAAACGCATCCATGGCAGCACAAGACGTCAGGTCGAGGGCCATGTTCCAGGAGAAGAAGCCGAATCTGCGGCCATTACCCGCGACCGGTTTCCGTTACTTCTCCGAGCTCGTGCGCACCGTCTACGACGACACCACCGCGCGCGTGGATCACAGCGACTATGCCACGCGCCCGCGCCGATCGGCAGCCAGGTTGTGGTACGCCTTTACGATACCACGATCGATATCCGCGACCGCAGCACCGAGGCGTTGCTGTTCATGCCCGCGCTGCACGGCTGGTACGCTCGAACTGTCGCACAACGAGCGCTCGTTCAATTCCATCTCGTCAAACCGTCTTCCTGCTGGCAAGCGCCGACGATATCGGACCACAAGCGAAGGCGCTCTGTCAGCACCTGTTCGACACCGAAGGCCGCGTCGGACAACGCGCGATGTGGGGCATTGTCGGACTTGCGAAGAAGTATCCCGCCCGACTCGTCCAGCAGGCCTGCGATCACGCGGTGCGTCATCACGTCCATCCCTACAAACAGGTGCGCGCCATCTTGAGCGATTATTTGAGCAGGCGCTCGAGGCGTTGATCAAGCACCACAACTCACGCTGCTTCTGACGCAGGATCATCCACTGACCCGTCCCGCGGACGAATAAGGCGAACTCTTTCGCCTTCGTGTCCCGGAAGGAGTGATCAACTCGTGGAAGATCGCCCTATCTTGTTGATTACGGAGCCGCGATGGTGAAGCTGACGCCGCTGAGTACTTAAGCATCCTGGTTCCCGTTCAGGCCTGCAGGCGGCGGCCTGCATTCTTGCGCCGCCGGCCAGCCAGAGGTCTAATTGCTCTGCAAGCACGTCCCGATCAGGCTGCAACAGGACTCCCGCGATCGGGCAAGGAGTGCACGCCGCCTCAAGCTTAAATCGACGCAACAGCTGCATCTCCAGCTCCGCAAGCGCGCGGCCGATGCAGACCCGCGGGCCGTTGCCGAATGGAAAAGCGGCTCAGCTTCGCCCCTCAAGTAACGATCGGTTGGAACTGGTTCGGCTCCGAATATCATGAGGAATGCCGATTGATCACGAAGGAAAGAAGCATCAGGCGCGAGTCCTTTACAAAACGATAATTCTCAATCGTAACATCATTGGTTACGTAGCGAATGTTGAACCAGCGTACGCTGTACAGCCGCATAGCCTCCCAGATCATCCGGCGCAGTAGCATGGTAGGATCGGAGACTGCAGGCGCGGTCCCATCGCCGTAGACGCCTTGATCTGCTCGCGGAGGGTTTCTTGGACGTCAGGAGATGAGGCTGTCAAACGCCATCCGGAACTGCACCCTCATATTGCCTCAGATGACAACGTTACCGAAGCGCACCCTGATGTCTTCTGGATCGGCTGCCGCGAGTCGGAGCAAGCCGCTCGCGAAGCACGCCCTCCAGAGCGCCGTAGCGAGCGAGAGGCTTGCGGTGCTTCGGCGAAAGAGCCTGTCAGGATTTAATACTAAGGCACGAAGCTTGGACCGATAGTTTGATCTCTGTGCTGCTGATGAGCTGTCGAGCGGCCTTTGATCGCCAATTCTTCGCCAATCGCTGCACCGTGCGCCGCTAATGGCCGCTGACCGGCAGCGCGCATGCGCTTGCAGCCGGGAGAGAAGATCGACCGCGGACAAGTGCGGAGCCGCGGCGAGCCATTCCCTCTATGATGGGAATGTAGGGGTCGAGCATTGATGGCCGACGTGGCACAGGCTTGCGCCGCACATAGCGACGTCGATGAATGCCTCGCTGCTCGCCCTGTTTCCAACCATCGCCGAGCTCTCGGGCAAAGGCCGCCTAGTCGCTGTGCCCCTGCGCGACAGTCATCGCTGGCTTTCCAGCCCGTTGATCGACGCGCTTACCCAGCTCATTCTGAGCGTCCCGCATCTGTGCCAGCAATGCCACCGGATCAAGCGTCCGGTAAATCTCTCGCAGCCGACCTTTGAATGCCTCATCGAGCCTCGGTTGGACCAATGCTCTTTCGTACGGCGTCGCGGGAGGAAGATAGCGCTTAATCATCTTGGCACCTTCGCGGTGCTTCTCCTTCAGCTCAAACGAGGGCTGGAAGAAATTGATGTGCAGCCGTGCCGCCGCAAACAGGCGAGCTAGTGAGCGAGCGGCATCAATGCCTTCAAACCGCCCGCAGCCCACTAGGTGGTGTGGACTCTAGGGATTCCCTTTTAGGAGCAGATCAGATTCAAGACTGCTTTTGGGAGGCAGTCTTGGGTGTGATGGATCGGCTGGTGTTGAGCGACGCGGCGTGGGAGCGGATGGCGCCGCTGATCATAGGCCGGCCTGACCAGAAGGGCTCGACCGGCCGCGACAATCGGATGTTCGTGGAGGGTATGCTGTGGATCGTACGTACGGGGTCTCCCTGGCGCGATCTCCCGGAGGTCTTTGGCGAATGGAACAGCGTGTTCCGACGCTTCAGCCGGTGGAGTATCAAGGGTGTTTGGTGCCGCATTTTTGAGGCGATGTCCGATGACCCCGACTTCGAGTACTTGATTGTCGATTCCACCATCGTCCGAGCCCATCAGCATGCTGCCGGGGCCAAAAAAAGGGGGTCTGAAGATCAAGCGCTCGGTCGCTCGCGCGGAGGCCTGAGCACCAAGATACATCTGGCCGTTCGAGGCTTGGGATGTCCCGTGCGGTTCACCCTGACCGCAGGGCAGAAGGGCGATGCACCGCAAGCGGCCGTATTGATCGAAGGCTTACCAGCCGAGGTCGTCATGGCAGACACCGCCTATAATGCCGATCACTTGCGCAAGGCCATCGCTGCTAAAGGTGCGCTCGCCGTCATCCCCAACAATCCGTCACGCGCGCTCAAATACCCGCTCGACAAGCATTTCTATGTCCAGCGCCATCTCGTGGAGTGTTGCTTCTCAAAGCTAAAGCAATTCCGCCGCGTTGCAACCCGCTTCGAGAAAACCGCCCGCAACTACCGCGCCGTTGTCACTCTCGCAGCCATTGTCCTATGGATGCGCTAGTGTCCACACCACCTAGTGCCTGCCGCATAACATCAACTTTCGAGCGAGCGTGTCTTGCTCTAGTTCCGAAGGAGGACCCCGTCGCCAAATGTGCGGCACGAGGCGCCGTCGTCGTTTCACGCGTCCCGCCTTCGTGTTCGGTCGTGTCTGATTGAGGACGTCTTATGTTTGGATCCCGACAGGAAGCTGCAAGTATTCCGCCGACCCGAGGTAAAGCACATGGAGTTAGATCTCTTCAAGCAAGACTTGCATCCCGTTTTTCGGCTCGCCGATTGCTTGGACCGCCGTGAAGAACGCGGACGAGCGCTGATTTAAGCGATCTCTTGAGCCGGGACAGTTTCGGCGAAGGCCCAGATGATGGCACGTAAGAGTTCTGCCAGCCATCGCAGGAGCAGGCCGAAGTTGCAGCGGCCGCGGCGAGGACAGGGCGTTGATGCGGTCGCCGAGGTGGCCTTTGAGATAGTTGCGGTCCATGCGGTGCTCGGACTTGACGTGGCCGATGACGGGCTCGACCGCCGCACGACGCTTCATCTCGCGACGGATGGAAGCCGTGACGCGGCGAACCTGACCGGAGATCCAGACCTTGAACCGATGGGGGTGGTTGTGACCGCGATACCCTTTGTCGACGTGGATGCGGCGAGCCTCCACGCCGGTAAGCTTCTCCATGTCGGCAATTATAGGGCCGAGCGTGTGGCCGTCGAAGGGATTGCCATGCAGCGCCTTGGCATGTAGCACGAACTGTGCGCCCTTCGTCTGGGCGATACGGTCCGCGACCGTCGGTATGCCAAGAGGACGAGCCCCACCGCCGGCCTTAGGAATCTCGACCCGCCGAACTGGTGGCGGGAAGTAACTTCGTGACGCCAACCGATTCCGCAGCCGGTAGGGGTGGTTCTCAAGATCGCCGGCAAAGTGCTCTAGACTCTGGCCATCGACGCCTGCCGCCTTTCCCTTCTTCTTCACAAGTTTAAAGGCCTCCTACACCATCCTGTTGCATGTTGTCGGCCAAGGCGACTGATCGGATCAGCACGTGCTGGCCAAGGTCCGAGAGTTAGTGCTGCCGGGCATCGAGCGACACGGAGAGATCGAAGCTTGGATCATCGATGATACGGGCTTTCCTAAGAAGGGGCGTCATTCGGTCGGGGTTGCACGGCAATATTGCGGTCAGTTGGGCAAGCAAGACAATTGTCTGGTTGCCGTGACGCTTTCGCTTGCGAACCATCATGCGAGCTTGCCGGTGGCCTATCGTCTCTATCTACCAAGGGAGTGGGTGACGGATCGTGCACGCCGGCGCAAAGGCGGAGTCCCCAACGAAATCACCTTCAAGACGAAGCCGGCAATTGCGCTTGATCATTTGCGCTGGGCCTGGGCGCGTTTTGCCCGTGTGCGGCTCCGTCCGGCACATCGAGTGCTGGCTTACCGAAAGCCGCCCGGAAGAATGGCTGCTGATCGAGTGGCGAGACGGCGAGAAGCTCCGACCAAATATTGGCTTTCACGGCGGCTATTTCGTCAGCCAGCGCATCCGCAAGCGCATCGAGCAGGCGTTCGGCTGGATCAAGACGGTCGCCGGGCAAGAGAAGACCGCCTTCCGTGGCCGTGAACGCGTCGGATGGGCCTTCTTCGCTGCTGCCGCCTACAATCTGGTGCGGCTGCCCAAGCTGATCGCGGAGGCCGGCTGATGGCCAAGGTGTCCGGCTTCGCCAAGGTCTTTGCCGGCCGCTGGCGCATTGCCGAAATGGACAACTAGGACAGCGACTTCCTCGACCTCGTCGAACAGGCGCATCTCACCTTCAAGTCCGACGGTGAAATCGCCTTCGGTGCGCTGAAGGGCTTTCTCGACGTCCGCTACGGCGCACGAGACGGTTCGGCCTGGGCGGAGTTCTCGTGGCAAGGGCACGATGAGAATAACCCCGCCTGAGGTCACGGATGGGCTATGATCGGCACCGCCGGCAGGCTCGTCGGTCACTTCTACATCACAATGGCGACGATTCAGGCTTCGTTTGCGAACGCGGCTGAGTTCTTCAACAGCCTGCTAAGTCAACGAGGCAGGGGTTCATTTGCAGCGCGGTCAGGCACGTCTTCTTTCCAGCGCACCGATCCGAATGGACGCGCCAGCATACGATGGACACGCACAGGCCCAGGGCCAATGTGGAAACCAGTCGCCTGTCGATCCAGCGCGCGCTCCGACTGCGTCCAGCGGTTGCGCTGACACAGATAGTGGAGCCATGTCGGGCAGTGATAACGTTCGGTCCACAGTTCCGGATCCGCGATGTCGCGCGCAATCGACCAGCCATAAGCCCCGTTGCGCTGACGGTAGAGCTGTACGTCCTGCATCACATTGTGGAAAGCGCGTGCATTCTCCGGCGCCACGCGATATTCAATCTCCACCACCAAAGGCCCACTGCGATGAGTGAGCGCAAGCCGCACTTCGGGGTCGGCAAGGACTTCGGCGTCTTGATCGCGTGCGCTGGTACGCGGCATGCGCAGCCAGAGCCCGAGCACGGGCGACAGCAGTATCAGCGCGGCCGATCCGAGCAGCGCTACGTCGACGCCGAAGGCATCGGTGAGCCGGCCCCAGCCCCAGCTACCGACGGCAATTCCGCCGGAGAACGCAGTCTGCCAAGCCGCAAGTGATCGACCCGCGACCCAGCGGGGCGCGGAGAGCTGCACGCCAATATTGAGCAGTGTCCAGAGTATTGTCCACACGACGCCCGCCAACACCAGCGCCGCAATGGTCAGAACCGGTTCGCAGCTCAGTGCGACCGCCGTGATCGCGCCTCCCATAGATAGAGTGCAGGCGCGCACCGCAGCCTCTCCGCTCATGCGCCTGCGCACCTCACCAAGGCTTAGTGCCCCGATCACTGCACCCAAGCCGAACGCGCCCAGCATAATGCCAAAGGTTTGCGCGCCGCCATGTAAGAGGTCGCGGGCGACCAGCGGCATCAGTGCCTGGATCGCGCTGCCGATCACGGTGGCTACCATGGTGCGGCCCAGGACGATCTTGATGGATGGCGAATTGGCAATGTAACGCACGCCCGAAATGATCGCGCGGCTGAGCTGTTCCCGCGGCAGCCGCGACGGTTCGGCCACACGCCTCCACAAAAATAGGGCTCCGATCAACGGGAGATAAAGTAGCGCATTGAGCGCAAAAGCGACGACTGTCCCTGCAGTAGCAACCACAATACCGCCCATCGCAGGGCCAAAGCTGCGGGCGATGTTGTAGCTGATGCCGTTGAGCGCAACCGCCGCAGGCAGCGTCTCGGCCGGCACCTGTTCGCTCACAGAGGATTGCCAGGCTGGACCCATCAATGCCATCCCGCTGCCGACCACAAAACAGAGCATTAGCAACAGATTCGGTGTAGTAAGACCCAACCAATCGAGCGCAGTCAGCGCGGAAGCGCCGCAAAGCGCTATCGAGAGTGCAACTAGCGCCACTACACGGCGGTCATACATGTCCGCAATGGCCCCGGAGGGCATCGCGATTAGCATTACCGGCAGCATCAAGGCCGTTTGCATCAGTGCGACCTTGTCGGCCGACGAGGTCATCTCCGTCATCGCCCAGGCAGCACCGACGCCCTGGATCAGGATGCCTAAATTAGAAAACAAGCTCGCCAGCCAGATGTGCCGGAACGTGCCATGGCGCAGCGGTTCGGTAATGCCGTCGACGCTGAATGTGTTGGGATTAAGTGGATCAGTCATTGCGCATGAGGCCTACTACCACCCCGGAGCGATGCTGACAATTCTAGCCATTCGCGTGCGATAGAGCGCCAAGTAGCTTGCATACTGTCTCTTCGATTTCGTCGACATCGCGGCGCTGCTCTGTTTTGTCAGCTAGGCGTCAGATGATCCTGGGAAGAATCGAGTTTTCGCGCTCTCAATGGTCTCGTGATGGTGGATGGATCAACGCGACAGATTGAGCAACTGGGACGCAAGTGCAGCTCTGACTGTGGAACTTCCAAATTGTTTGAAGCTAGGCAATTGCGCTAACTTTGCTGGCAGGAATATCGCCAAGTCTAGCGTTCGCCAGAACGGCGGCTTTCTCAACTATCGCCATCGCGTGGATAAGCTGCGAAGGAGACTAATTGGAATTCCAGAGATAGAAAAACTTCCGATCGCTCGTACAGTCTGAGCGCCATAATAATTCCCGCTCAGGACCTCCACCTCTCCTAAACTATCGACCTCACGCGTGTTTTGCCCATTCCTCCTCTCTGTTTGCTCGCTCGCCCGACGCGCTATGTGTGGAATTGAAACCGTTCTATGCTGCATAGCTTCGGCGGGGACTTTGTGGGCTTAAGCTCGGCCCAGCCGATACAGGCGTCCCTCGACGTAGCCTATGTCCGCTCCCAAGTAGTCCGCGCAATTAAGCCGGATGCAATATTCGTGTGTTCTAATCGAACTTTCGTTCAGCTCAGGCCTAGATAACAGACAAAGAGTGCAGGTTTTGCGCGTTCTGTGCGAAGGGGCGACGAAAAGCGGTGTGAATTCTTTATCCGTAGCGTGAAGACCACTTGTTTCGTCAATCTTCGCGCGCAACCTCTACTGGAATCGCAAAGCTCGCTTTGACGCGGTCCATTATGACTATTGTCTTGAAGCCCTTGATATCCGAGTTCTCATAGAAGAATCGTCGGGTGAACTGCTCATAATCTTCCATGGTGCGCGCGGTGACATACAGGACAAAGTCTGCATCGCCGGTGACGTAGAATCCATTGACGACTTCAACTGAAGATTTGATGGCCTTCTTGAACTTGTCGATTATGTCTGAACGCTCGCGCTCCAACGTCACGAGCACAAGCATTTGAATTGGCCTTCCTACCGCCCTCGGCGAAACGATCGAGACGTCGGCCTCAATGATGCCTTCCGAACGGAGTCTCTTCAGTCTTCGTTGACACGCGGTAGGAGAGAGCCCGGCTATTTCACCGATGGACTCGGAAGTTAGACGATTGTTCTTTTGCACGATCTCAAGAATGCGGGCATCTATTCGGTCGTATTGCATAATGGGCTCCGGTCGAGGGTGAATTTCGTCACGAAATCCGTCCGCGGTGCAGGAAATCGTTCAGCCGGTAGGAAATGCGACGTAAATCAGCTTCAGGCCGAACGTATCCTGAATGCCTACCCGATTTCAACAAATGACCGCGTGGGACTCTCAGTGGCTTCTGGAATTTTTCGACATGCAAGTCCGCATTTGCTCGGTCTCGCCAGGAGTCATCTGCATAGGCTAAGTCGTCGCGATTTCATCGCGGGTGGGGTGCTCATAGACGGTCGCTGGGTTGCGGGCGAGCAACGAGATGGTGTGATCGATCCCGCTACAGGGGAAGAAATTGCGGACGTTGCTCGTTGTAATGCCGCAGATATGAATCTGGCAGTCGCGGCAGCTGAGCGATCTTTTTCTGCTTGGCGAGAGCTCTTGCCCGCAAGACGCGGCGCGATCCTTAGGTCTTGGGCGTCATTGATGCTTGCCCATTCGGAGGAGCTTGCGATCTTGGTGACGAGCGAGCAGGGCAAGCCGTTGGCGGAGGCACGCTCCGAAATTGCGTATGGTGCAGGATTTCTCGAGTGGTTTGCTGCGGAAGGGGAGCGCGCGTACGGGGAGACGTTCCCCAGCCACAAGTCTCGTAGTCTGCTTCAGGTGCGAATGCAGCCAATTGGTGTTGCGGCGGCGATCACGCCGTGGAATTTTCCTGTCGCCATGATTACGCGAAAGGCTGGAGCCGCTCTGGCTGCGGGCTGTCCGATCATCGTGAAGCCCGCTCCCGAGACTCCGCTCTCTGCTCTTGCGGTTGCCAGGCTGGCTGAGGAGGCGGGCGTCCCGCGCGGCGTATTTCAGGTGTTGGTCGGTGATCCGATCGAGCTTTCGACGCCTCTGTTGAGCGATCAAAGGATACGGGCTCTTTCGTTCACGGGTTCGACTCAAGTTGGTCGTCTGCTTCTGGAGGGGGCGGCGACCACAGTAAAGAAGGTCTCGCTCGAGCTTGGGGGGCATGCCCCATTTGTTGTCTTTGACGATGTCGATCTCGACAAGGCTGTCAAAGGGGCGATGGCTGCAAAATTTGCTACGTCCGGCCAGGACTGTCTGGCCGCCAACCGCATCTACGTACAGAGGCGCATCTATGATGCCTTCGTTGAATCGTTTGCCGCGGCAATGGCCCAGCTCAAGGTCGGGCATGGCTTGGACTTGGCGACAAACATCGGGCCGATGACAAAGTTGTCGGTTGCCAGCAAGTGCAGGGCGCAAATCGATGATGCTGTGGCAAAGGGAGCGCGGGCTATTTCCGCCAATCAAGGCGACAGTTTAGGTCCTAGCTTTGTTGTTCCAACGCTGTTAAGTGACGTCAGCGAAGACATGCTCATCGCCCATGAGGAAACATTTGGGCCGGTAGCTGCTGTGTTGCCATTCGAATCTGAAGAAGAAGTCGTTGCACGAGCTAATGCGAGCGAAATGGGGCTTGCAGGCTACGTCTACACAGACAGCTTGCGACGAGCGCTGCGACTTTCTGAGCAAATCGAGTGCGGCATGGTTGGCATCAATACGGCGTCGTTCACGGGCGCGCCCATTCCGTTCGGTGGATGGAAGCAGTCTGGGCTTGGTCGCGAAGGGTCGCGGCACGGTTTAGCGGAATACATGGAACTGAAGTACGTCTGCTTCGGCGATCTGGCGGATTAGGAGAAGCGCTATGAATGATGTCAAAACCATCGCTGAAAAAGATCGCTCGAGTGTTCTGCATCCCTTCACCCAACTCAGGGAATTCGCCAATGGTACGGCTGGTGAACCTACGATCGTCGCTGGAGGAAAAGGCGTCCGCATAACGGATGCGCAAGGGCGTAGTTACATCGACGGGTTTGCTGGCCTCTACTGTGTGAATATTGGATACGGTCGGACGGAAGTGGCTGAGGCCATTGCGCGGCAGGCCTATAGTCTTGCATACTATCACACATACGCGGCGCACACGACCGAAGAGCTGGCTACGCTGGCGGACCGTCTCGTGCGAATGGCGCCTGGTAAGCCGAGCAAAGTGTTCTTCGGTTTGTCCGGATCGGATGCCAACGAAACGCAAGCTAAGCTCGTTTGGTATTATAACAATCTACGTGGCCGGCCTAAGAAGAAGAAAATCATCTCGCGCGAGCGAGGGTACCATGGCTGTTCAGTAATCTCCGGTTCGATGACCGGAATGTCCTTCTACCACGATCACATGGACCTCCCCTTTCCGGGCATTTTGCACACGGGCGCGCCGCACTACTATTGGGGCGCCGAGCCAGGCGAGACGGAAGAGTCCTTTTCTCGTCGCCGTGCAGCCGAGCTTGAAGCATTGATCGTACGGGAGGGGCCGGAAACAATCGGCGCCTTTATTGCTGAGCCGGTGCTGGGCACGGGGGGAATTACACCCCCGCCTACCGGCTATTGGCGTGAGATTCAGGCCGTGCTCAGTCGATACGATGTCCTTCTGATCGCCGACGAAGTGATTTGCGGATTCGGTCGAACCGGCGCGGACTTCGGTAGCACGCTATACGGGATGGAGCCGGACTTGGTGACGGTCGCAAAGGGCCTGACGTCAGGGTATGTGCCGCTCTCAGGGGCCATCGTTGGTGAGAGGGTCTACGCGGTGATGGAGGAAGCTGCGGATCGAGTCGGAGCTTTTTCGCATGGATATACATATTCAGGCCATCCGATCGCGGCTGCCGCTGCCAATGCAGTCCTCGATATAGTCGAGAAGGAGCGGCTGAGCGATCGCGCGCGGATCGTCGGGTCGCATTTCCTTAAACGATTGAGGGAACGGTTTGCACAGTTAGAGATCGTCGGTGAAGTGAGGGGTGTCGGGTTATTGGGGGCCGTGGAGTTTGTTGCCGATCGCCAGACGAAGCGGCGATTTGATCCGGAGCTCAAGGTGGGCGCCCGCATTTCGAAGGCTGCTCGTGATCGGGGGCTTATTGCACGAGCAATGCCCCATGGAGACATTCTTGGTTTTGCTCCGCCCCTCGTCGTATCCGAGCATGAGATAGATGAGATTGTCGATCTCGCCTATCGAGCGACTAAGCAGGTAATGGACGAGCTCGCGAAAGAATCAAAGGTCTGAAGATCTCATTGGTGTGCTCGATAGCGTCGCTGCGTCGGATCGTCAGAAATATACGCTGATCGCCTCGTTCATCGCCGGTCTCCCGCCATCATTTTCTTGGCCGCGACGGTTACTTCGCCGTCCCTGTCAAGCGGTCATGAAGAAAAGCGCCCAAATCGCGATCTGCTGGAGGGGGACATCGCCATGCTACTCGGAGTGATCGCCGATGATTTTACCGGCGCGAGCGATATCGCCAACACCATCGCCAAGGGCATCCTACCTGAAGGCGGTCTGCGCACAATGCAGTATCTCGGCGTACCGGGACGGATGCGGCGCCTGACGTTGAGGCCTGCGTGATCGCGCTGAAGAGCCGGTCAATACCTGCTAGCGCTGACCAGACCTGGCCAGCGAGCCGCCGCATAGTGAGCCGCGACAGCGAGCCCTCGCGAATCGTGTTGCGCAGCAAGCTCTCATCCAACATGTTGAATGGACGCCAGCCGGGCAGATGACGGCCGACGAGTTCCTCGAACACCGGAATGAGGCCAGGAACAGTGTGGATCAGGGCGAGCGGGCGGGGCTCGGAAAACAGCAATGGCCATGACGTGCTACTCTAGTTTGGAAAGACTGTGTTGAGTTCTTCGATCTGAGCGGGGGTGAGCATGCTCGGCTGACGACCCTGGAGCAGCACGAGCAGCTTGGCCGTCTCCTCAAGCTCCTCGGCCGCATAGATGGCTGTCTTGAGGTCCTTTGCCGTCACCACGGGCCCATGATTGGCCAGGAGAATGGCTGCGAACGCGCCGTCGAGTTCGCGGATCATGGCCCCCATCCCCGGATCGCCCGGCCGCACCTGACCCGGCCGACGCGCATCACCACATAGGGCGTGAGCGGGGCGATGCAGTTCTCGGGGTCGAGGTCGGGAAGACAGGACAGCGCAGTGGCATAGGTCGAGTGCAGATGAAACACCGCTCCTGTGCCAGGGCGTGTGTCATAGAGGGCCTGATGCAGGAAAACTTCCTTCGATGGCTGGTCGCCCGAGATGTGGCGCCCTGTGCGATCGAACTTGGAGATCACTTCCGCTTCGAGGAAGCCGAGGCAGGAATTCGTCGGCGTCATAAGAATTCCGTCTTCAACCGCCACGCTGATATTGCCCGCCGAGCCAGCGGCATAGCCTCTTTCGAATAGCGAGCGCCCCAGCCGCACCAGCGCTTCGCGCGCGGTACGCTCGTCCATCCCGCTCATACCGACACTCCGGAAATCGCATCGAGCGCCTTCTCGAAGAAGTCAATTGCGCCGAAATTGCCCGATTTGAGTGCCATGCCGAGCTTCACGCCGTCCTCAGAGACGAGCACGGGCACGCCCGAATCGATCTCGGGGCCGATGCGGAACGAGGTGACGCCGAGTGCCGAAACCACCGCACCCGATGTCTCGCCGCCTCCGACCACGATGCGGCGCACTCCAGCATCGAAGAGGCGCTTGGCCGCGTCGGCAAAGAGGCTGTCGAGTTTGCGCGCGACCGCTTCCCGGCTGTACTTCTCCTGCAGAGCCGTGACCTGCTCCGGACGCGAGGAAGAATAGACCAGCGGCGCCCTACCCTGATTGGCGCGCACAAAGTCGACCAGCTCGGTGGCGATCAACGAACCGCTCATCGCCTTCTCGACATCGATGCTAAGGACAGTGGATGCGGGGGCACAGGCGGTTCTCGTCACCTGCTCTTCCCTCGGTCCCGCGGTGGATATGGCGATGCCGCTCTGTCCCGTACCTCTCTTCCGTGTCGACGACGGGATGGCGATCGAGGCAATTGAGCGTGGGAATCGAATTGCCGTGCTCGCGACGCTTGCTAGCACGCTGGAGCCCACGACACAGCTGATTAAGCATCATGCCGCCCGGCTAGGGCGTCACGCCTCTATCGCCAGCCATCTGTGCGAGGGCGCCTTCGACAAGCTGCGGAGCGGTGAAAAGCTGGCACACGACGCCTTGGTGCGTGAAGGTCTAGCTTCGGTCGTCGGCAGTGTCGACGTGGTGGTGCTCGCTCAAGCATCAATGGCCAATGCACTGCTCGAGGTGGGCGCGACGCAAGTTCCGGTACTTACCAGCCCGGAACTTGGGGTGCTGTACATGTCTAGTGCTCTGAAAACGAACACGTACGAAACACCAGACTAGGTTGAGTTCAGAGAGGTACTCTCCGTCGCACGGGCGACATGCTAGGCGGTTGCAGAGTCCTCTTGAGCAGTACAACGCAGAGGTCGAGAGCACTCCTTTGGTCAGGCTTTTCGTGAAATAGGCAATACGCTCGTCGTGCTATCGACGGTTTGCCCCGGAAGGGTCGTGATGAAGAACTACACAATCGCACTCATTCCTGGCGACGGCATCGGCCGCGGCGTGACGGAAGCCGCATGGGCCGTGCTCGATGCTGCCGCCAAGCATTCCGGCTTTGCGCTCAACGGCACGAGATTTCCGTGGTCCTGCGCCTTCTACAAGGAAAAGGGCGTGATGATGCCCGCCAACGGCATCAAGACGCTCGAGAGGTTCGATGCCATTCTGCTTGGCGCAGTCGGCTGGCCGGCGGAGGTGCCCGATGCCGTGTCGCTGCACGGCCTGCTGCTGCCGATCCGCAAGGGGTTTACACAGTATGCCAACGTCCGGCCGCATCGCCTGCTCCCGGGCGCCAACGGCCCGCTGAAAGCCACCAAGTTTGATATCCTCTGCGTCCGCGAGAACACCGAAGGAGAATATGCGGGTGCCGGCGGACGTGTACATCAGGGCACCGGCGCCGAGATCGCGGTCGAGACCTCGGTGTTTACGCGCGCCGGCGTGGAGCGAATCTTGCGATTCGGATTCGACCAGGCGCGCAAGCGACGCGGAAGGCTTGCCTCGGTCACCAAGTCGAATGCTCAGAAATACTCGATGGTCTTCTGGGACGAGGTGACACAACTGGTTGCCGCCGACTATCCGGATGTCGAATGCACGAGCTACCACGTGGATGCGCTCGCCGCGCGCATGGTTATGGCGCCGGAGAGCCTCGATGTTGTCGTCGCCTCCAACCTCTACGGCGACATCCTGACCGATCTCGGCGCCGCTATTCAGGGCGGGCTCGGCTTTGCCGCTTCCGCCAACATCAATCCGGACCGCAGCGCTCCTTCGATGTTCGAGCCCGTTCACGGCTCAGCACCCGACATCGCCCATCTCGGCATTGCCAACCCGATCGCAGCGATCTGGTCGGGGGCGATGATGCTTGAGCATATTGGCGAGGCTGATGCAGCAGCACGCGTCATGGCGGCAATTGAGGCCACCACGTCCAGCGGCATCGGTACGGTTCCAGGCAAAGAGTGCACCGAAGCGATAAGCGCAGCAGTGCTTTCCCGTCTCTCATAATCGACAAGGAACAATAGATGCAGAACCTGAGCGACAAACAGCTCTTCCGCCAGCAGGGCTTGATCGGTGACCAATGGAAGGGGGCGCTCTCGGGCAAGACGATCGACGTGATCGAACCGGCGACCCAGGCGGTTCTTGGTACCGTGCCAGACATGGGGCGGGACGAGACGCGCGCGGCGGTCGCCGCTGCCGCCAAGGCCTATCCCGCCTGGCGCGCGAAGACGAATGCCGAGCGCGCCGCGCTTCTGGAGGCCTGGCATGGGCTCATGATCGCGCATCTGGACGATCTGGCGCGCATTCTAACGCTCGAACAGGGCAAGCCATTGGAGGAGTCCAAAAGCGAGATCCGTTACGGTGCCTCCTTCGTCAAATGGTTCGCGGAAGAAGCCCGGCGTATCGGCAGCAGGACGATCCCCTCGCCAACGGCGGACCGGCGCATCGTTGGTCTCAAGGAACCGGTGGGCGTGTGCGCAATCATCACGCCCTGCAATTTCCCGAACGCCATGATCACACGCAAGGTGGCTCCCGCGCTCGCGGCGGGGTGCACCGTCGTGATCAAGCCGTCGGATTTCACGCCCTATTCGGCGCTGGCTTTAGGCGTGCTGGCCGAGCGCGCCGGAATTCCCGCAGGCGTCATCAATATTCTCACCGGCCTGCCGACCGAGATCGGCGCAGAGATCATGGCCAACGAAACCGTGCGCAAGATCTCGTTTACGGGCTCGACCCGCGTCGGCTCGCTGCTCATGCGCGGCGCCGCTGATAGCGTGAAGCGCGTCAGCCTCGAACTCGGCGGAAATGCGCCCTTCATCGTCTTTGACGATGCCGATCTCGAACTCGCGGTCGAGGGTGCGATCGCATCAAAATTCCGCAACGGCGGCCAGACCTGTGTCTGCGCCAATCGGATCCTCGTGCAGGCCGGCGTCTATGATGCTTTTGCGAACAAGCTTGTCGCCCGCGTCGAGAGAATGAAGGTGGGACCAGGCCTCGAGCCGGGTGTGGCCATTGGACCGATGATCAACGAGGCGGCGATCAGCAAGATCAACCGCCATGTCGCCGACGTACTGACCGAGGCGACCACCGATATGGTGCTAGCGCACGAAGAGACATTTGGTCCGGTCGCCCCTCTCTTCCGTTTTGAGACCGATGAGGAGGCGATTGCCATCGCAAATGCGACGCCCTTTGGGCTGGCCGCTTATTTCTACACCAGAGACCTGAAGCGATCGTGGCAAGTCGCGGAGGCGTTCGAAGCCGGTATGGTCGGCCTCAACGCCGGCATGTTGTCCACGGAGGTGGCGCCATTCAGCGGTATCAAGCAATCCGGCTTGGGGCGCGAAGGAGCACACGTCGGGATCGAGGAATACCTCGAAATGAAGACCTTCCATATTGGTGGGTTGGGCTAAGCGGGATGGAACGGAGGGGGCGCATGGCCGCGCCCCCAGGCAGCCGCTTAAGACAAGCTCAGCCTTGAGCCCCTAGGGATCTAATGCGTCCTGCACGCTGAGCTGTAGCATGGCGAGGCGGCCGCGGCGATGTGCGTTGGTCGCCAATCGCATTCTAAGGTTCAGTTGAAGTTTACGCCATCTTCATCTGCCAACCGCTGCCACGGTGCTGCTCGGCGGTCGACGACGGGATTTACGATCTCGGTGCGCTGGTCGTATCGACCGGTTCTTCAGTTTCGTCGGAATGCGCATGGTCGGGCCGATTTTGACGACGGAGTTCTGCGTCAGGATTGGTAAATTCGCCTGATGTAAGCGCGTCCCGGCCAAATTTGACGACTTTCTTCCCCGAGGCAGGATAAGTCTTTCCGTATGCTTCGAAAACGGTCGACATGCGACCGTTTCGCTCGCCATAGATAGTAACAATGACCGAAGGGAATTGGGGGCGTGCCCAACCAGGGTGTTGTGCAGGTCTTCGCACATGATCGCCATCTCTGGTGCGAGTTGAGTGCCGACGCGCTCGCCAAAGTGCAACTCGCGATTGAGGGCATCTTCGATCTTCTCGGCAAATCAAAACTCCAGAAATGGGGCCTCTGTGAAGAAGGGCGAAGACCGAAGCGGAGCGCTCCGGGGCTTAGGACTTTCCTTGCGTGCCGGTTCACGCGCAAGCAAGACAACGACGTTAGCGAGGCGCAGGTAGGTGCCCTTCAATGGCCAACGGAACGCGGTTGGTTCACATCGGAATTCGCGTAGAGGGAAGCTGGAGGATCGTCTGATGGTTCATGCTCATAAAGAAGGGCTGTTGTATCGAATGCCATATGGCTTCGGACCTACGGCAGGACCTCGTCAGGGACCGGATTATAAGCCTTTCGACTGGTCGAGAAC
Organism: Bradyrhizobium sp. CCBAU 53421; assembly: GCF_015291625.1. Classification (NCBI taxonomy): domain Bacteria; kingdom Pseudomonadati; phylum Pseudomonadota; class Alphaproteobacteria; order Hyphomicrobiales; family Nitrobacteraceae; genus Bradyrhizobium; species Bradyrhizobium sp. CCBAU 53421. The sequence goes on along the minus strand of NZ_CP030047.1, from coordinate 7,770,918 downwards.
GCCCCACCGATGGTCAGCGGCAGTAAGCTTCCTCACTGACGGAGATCAGCTCAACGGTTTGCTGCCTCCAGGGTTCGGCTTGGTTGGCGAGCCCGTGGTGACGGTCGAATTTATTGTGATGAGCGAGCTGGCCTGGCTTGCCGGGCGTGGTTACTCGATGCTGCAGGTGCGTTTCCCGGCGGCCTACACCGGGGAGCGCGACCAGGTAGCCGGTCACTTCCTATCGGTCCTTTGGGAAAATCTCGCTGATCCGATCATAAGCGGTCGCGAGGAGCTCGGCTTCGCAAAGCTTTGGTGCGAACTTCCTCCGCCACGAATTATGGGCGATCGGGTGACGTGTACGGCGTCCTGGCTGGGGCATGAGTTTGCCGTCCTCGAGCTCGCAGACTTTTCCGAAGCCGCGCCTCGAATGCCGGCCTATCCGGGTCTTGGCGAGCAACGCAGCGATGGCACGCTGCACTACAAGTACATCCCGCAAACCGGAGAGTGGGGCAAAGCCGCCGTCGCGCACGCCTGTCTGCAGCCGCCGGCTGGCAAGCCTATCGTCGAAAAACTGCGCGTCGGGAAGGGGCGGGTGAACTTTCATTCCACGACGTGGGAGCAGATGCCCACCCAGTTCCACATCGTTCAGGCCCTCTCGGCGCTGCCGATTCTGGAGCAGCGCGAGGCCTGGTGCGTCGAGAGCCGCGGCGCTTCCGACCTGTCGCAACAATGCACCCTCGCTTGACCGCAACGCCATCAGACTGGAGTTCGTCCTATGATCCAACGCAGCCTTGAAGGCCGCACTGCACTTGTCACCGGATCGACCAGCGGTATTGGCCTAGCCATTGCGCAACGTCTCGCGCGAGATGGCGCTACGGTATGCCTGCATGGCTTGGGCGACGCTGCACAGATCAAGGCGGCGATCTCGGCCGCTTCATCGGGAAGTGGTCCCCAGCCGGGACACTTCGGCGGAGACCTGGCCGACCCTGGCGCCGCTCAGAGCCTCATCGACGAGGTTGCGCGGACCGTCGGCAGCATCGACATCCTGGTCAACAGCGCCGGTATCCAGCACGTCTGCCCGGTAACCGAGTTCTCGCTTGAGCGCTGGAACGCCGTGCTAGCGGTCAACGTAACGGCGGCGTTCCTGACCATTCAGCGCGCGCTGCCCGCGATGCTGGAGCGGAATTGGGGGCGCATCATCAACATTGCGTCGGTTAGCGGCTATGTCGGCGTCCCGCACAAAGCGGCCTATGCCGTCAGCAAGCACGGACTGCTTGGCCTGACGAAGGTGGTCTCCTCCGAGACTGCCCGAACGGGCGTAACGTGCAACGCGGTCTGCCCCGCCTGGGTTTTGACGCCCCTTGTTGAACGCCAGATCGAAGCCCGGGCGGCCCGGGATGGAGTGAGCTTCGCAACCGCCGCGACTGAACTGGTGTCGGCGAGCGTCCCATCGGGCCAATTTGTGAAGCCCGAGCAGGTCGCGGGGCTCGTCTCGTTTCTGTGCTCGCCAGATGCCGACGAAGTCCGCGGCGTGGGCTGGAACATCGACGGTGGCCGCCTTGCGCGCTAGAGCAGATTCTGATCAGACGCGATCATAGCCGGCAGCGGCGAAGAAGTTCAGACACTCTTGGGCGGTGAAGGCGGCCAAGGCGAGGGCGATAGCGTTGACCAAAGCCTCGATAGATCTGGCGGCCGCCTTTCGAAGGGCGGCTTTGAGCTTGGCGAAGGCCATTTCGATCGGATTGAGGTCGGGCGAATAAGGCGGCAGATAGAGGAGCCGAGCGCCCGCTGCATCGATTGCGATGCCGACCTCGGCCCGCTTGTGTGCTGCGAGATTGTCCATCACCACGATGTCGCCGGGCCTGAGTGTCGGCACGAGGACTTGCGTCACGTAAGCCTCGAACGCCGAACCATCCATGGGGCCATCGAGGACCATCGGCGCCGTCATGCCAGTCGCCCTGAGCGCGCCGACGAAGGTCGTCGTCTTCCAATGACCATGCGGGAGCGCTGCAACACAGCGCTGGCCGTACGGCGAACGGCCATAGAGCCGCGCCATCTTGGTCGAGGCTCCGGTCTCGTCGATGAATACCAACCGGTGGATGTCGATCTCAGGCTGGGATGCCTTCCACGCCGCGCGTTCAGCGGCGACGTCCGGCCGATCCTGGTCGCTGGCGTGCGATGTTTTTTTGAACGTGATGTTGCGGCGATCGAAGAACCGCCAGACCACGCTCGGCGCGAAACGCTCGCCGTGGACTTTGAAGAGATGATCGGCGATCTCGGCCAGCGTCATGTCAGGCGTAGCCTCGACCAGGGAGAGGATCTCTGCAGCATGCCCCTCGATCCGAGCCGAACGCCGGTCGCCACCCTGCGCTCCGCCTCACAGGCGCGGGTGCTTCGCCACTCGCTGACCAGTTCGATCGCTGTCGACGGCGCCACGCCGAACCGGCCGGCGGCAGCTCATGCCTTCATCTTCCACGGCCCGAACAAGGCGAAGGCGAGGGTCCGGCGAGAGGGGTTTAGCCATGGGGGCTGGCCTCCATCACCAGCCCTCAGGGTGAATCACGATTTGCCCCGGAAGGGAATCCCTTTCGATTCCGCCAGGTCGGCGGCGTGGAGACACCATCCTGATCGTGTTTGAGGGACTGGAGCGTATCGTCCCGCTTGAACGTGCCGCCCTAGATGGTAACCCAAGAGAAAAGGCCGCTACGCTAATAATCAGAATGATTTGACGCATGCTCACGCTATCCGACCGATCCTCGGACGGCATGGCGCTGGTCGGGCTCGCCGAACGGGCGGGCTTACCCAAAGGCGTGCTCAACCTCGTGACGGGCGATGCCGTCGCAATCTGGAGGTAATGATCGCGCGCCGTCGGTGTGTTTCATCGGCTCGACATTCGGTTGGTAAGCTCCTGATGCAGCAGCCGGCCTCCACCAACGTCGTGCTCGAGCTCGGCGGCAATTCCCATTCATCGTCCTTCGCCGATCTCGATGCATGGGATGTGGACGTTCTTTTTGCTTTTGAGCCGAAATCAACTGGAGAGAGCTAATGAGCTCACCCATTAACGAAGCAATCATCGACCCTACGCAGCCGATTATCGATCCGCATCACCACCTCTAGAATTGGAGGCACCGTGTAGCGGCAACTCGGACGCCGCAAAATCCTTTCGATAACGTTTTGCGCAAAACGCCTCGTTATTTACTCGGAGAATTGCTCGCTGATCTTAGTGCGGGCCACGATGTTCGCGCCACCGTCCATTTGGAATGCGGCTCAATGTATCGGGAGGCGGGCGCCATAGAATTCGCACCAGTCGGCGAAACTGAATTTGCAAATGGTATCGCGGTCATGGCTGCCAGTGACGCTCATGACGACCGTCGCCCCTGCGCTGGTATCGCCGGCTATGTTGATCTCGCACTAGGCTCTCGCGCAGCAGCGGTGCTCGAGGCCCACGTCGCAGCAGGCGCAGGAAGATTTCGCGGCGTTCGTCAAAACATAGCTCACGAAATCGACATAAATCTCCCTCCCTCCGCATCCGGAACATCCAATTGCCTCTATGGTGATACGCAGTTCCGCGCTGGGTTCCGGCTGCTTGCTGCGCTCGATCTTTCCTTCGATGCCTGGCTCTTGGAGCCCCAGCTTCCTGAGTTAATCCAACTCGCGAGGGCGTTTCCTGAAACTTCAATTTGCCTTGATCATGTTGGTACTCCCCTGGGAACAGGCTGGTATGTCGGGAAGCGGAAAGACCGATTCCAAATTTGGCGTGCCAATATCGAGGCGCTAGCTGAATGCAAGAACGTTTACGTGAAATTGGGCGGGCTTGCGATGCACTACTCGGGCTTCCCCTCTTTGAGCGCTAGACAGCCAGTCTCCTCCGCCCAGCTCGCCGAGGAGTGGGGACCATATCTTCAAACTTGTGTAGAAGCATTCTCACCGTCACGAGCAATGTTCGAAAGCAATTTTCCGGTTGATGCGCTGACGTGCGATTACGCAACTCTGTGGAATGCCTTCAAACGCTTCGCCGCGCGCTATTCGGCAACCGAGAAGAACGAGCTGTTCTTCGGAACTGCCGCGCGCTTTTATCGATTACAGGTTTCGGGCTCGAAACCGCTATGATTGCGCGTTCACGAAGCCTCGGAATCCTTACTTAAGTCAGCGACTGCGACAATTAACAGACGGCTCTATGTGGGGTTATCGCTGTCACGCAAAAACGATCTGTCTCAGCTCATTGTAGTAGATTCTTTCGCTCGTGCGAAAGCCTATAGAGGTCGCCCCCTCACGACCTTGTCAATCAAGGGCTCGCGCTATGCTTCTTCCGCTGGTATCCAGGGCCAACCCTGCTATCGAATGGTGACCATCGCAGCGAGATCTGCGATGCCTGACGACTTCGAAACGACCGCGCCGCGGAATTCCAACAACGGCAAGCTGGCAAGCGTCGCAACGTACGGGTACTGCGTCGGCATATCCTCCCAGCGAGGCGCGAAAACGCGAAGCGGCCTTCCCCCTTCAGTTGCTGATGCACGACCGGCGGCGGCGCTAGCCCGGGCGTTGACATTGTCATCGTCGCGATATCGGCATTTTGCCAATCGCCGACCTTCGGGTGGTACCGATAGCAAAGTAACGGCAATCCCCCCTGAGCTGCATACTGCGGCGGTGGATCCGCTATCGGACCAGATTTGAGGTTTACCACCTCAAATTCGGCAAAACGAAATCCCTCCCAACTTGCAGCGAAGGTGCATTTGTCCTCAAGGAAACCCGCATCGGGAAGGGTAGCATATAGCTTTGGCGTACCAAGTTCTTCTCGGCCGGTCAGTATCGGATCAGCGTGGTTCTCCCAGAGCACCAACGCTAGATTGCCGCGCACGGATCCAGCTTTTCCGTCAAAGATAATTTCGCACCCGACGCGGAAAATATTGTAGCCCCTCCCAGCCAGCCATCCGAGATTGGTCAGCATTGTGAGGCCAACTGTCAGCACCGGATCGCCTGCCAATCGACAACTTGGCGGGAGCAACCGCGTGAGGGCCTTTTCGTCGGTGAGAGCTCTAATGACGGGTGTCGTGCTCGGCCACAAGAATATCCCGGTAAATGCTGTCGGGTGCTATGTGCTAGGTGGCAAATATCCCCTGCTTGCATCCGCACATATGTCTGTCATCACTGCCCGTGTTGCGGGCGTGAAGCGTATCGCAACTTGCGCGCCACCCTATCAAGGCAAGCCAGCGCCCGCGATTGTAGCTGCGCAGTATCTCACTGGTGCCGATGAAATTTATTGCCTTGGTCGCGTGCAAGCAGTCGGGGCGATGGCGATCGGTACTGAAATGATCGAAGGCGATGGGCCCGGAAACCAATATGTGGCAGAAGCAAAGCGCCAACTTTTCGGTCGCGTGGGAATCGATCTCTTTGCAGGTCCGACCGAAACACTGGTAATTGCCGACGATTCTGTTGATGCGGAAATGTGCGCCACCGATTTGCTGGGAGAAGCTGAGCACGGTCCAAACTCGCCAGCCATTCTTCTTACCACGTCAGAGAAGCTTGCTCGTGAGACAATGGCTGAAGTCGAGCGTCTTCTCACGATCCTTCCAACCTCGGCTGTCGCACGTCGCGCATGGGAAGATTATGGGGCAGTTTTGGTTTGTGACAGTGACGAGGAGATGGTTCGTGAGGCCGACAATATCGCATCAGAACACGTCCAGGTAATGACACGAAATCCCGATTATCTCCTGGAAACATGACTAATTATGGCGCATTGTTTCTAGGGCCTCGCACTAACGTGGCCTACGGTGACAAGGTCATCGGCACCAATCATACTTTGCCTACAAAAAAGTCGGCGCGTTACACCGGCGGCCTGTGGGTCGGCAAATTCCTGAAGACTGTAACTTACCAACGAGTGCTATCCGACGAATGGTCGGTGAATACTGCTCACGTCTCTGCATGTTGGAAGGATTTGTTGGCCATGCCGAGCAAGCGAATATACGCGTGCGGCGTTATGGTGGTTGCAATATTCCTTATGGAGAAGCAGCAGAATGAGCGCTGCGACGGCTGCTCTTGCGCTTCCTCGTCCAGCCTCCTTTAGGCTTGACGGACGACGCGCGCTGGTGACCGGTGCAGGGCGAGGTTTAGGGCTTGCGGCCGCAAGTGCAGGCGCCGCCGTAACGCTGGCAGCGAGGAGCAAAAGTGACATCGATGCCGTCGCTGCCGCCATTCGGGCTCGGGGCGAGCAAGCTGATGTTTGCCACTCGACGTTAGTGATCTGGTGGCTATGCAAACCGCCCTCGGAAAAGCCGAGCCCTTTGAAATATTAGTCAATAATGCGGGAACCAATCGGCCCTGCGCTTCGCTCGATGTGTCAGTCGATGATTTCGATCATGTTATGGGGTTGAACGTACGCGCCGCCTATTTTGTCGCACAAGCAGTTGCGAGGCGATTGGTAGCATCGAAGCGACCTGGATCGATCATTAACGTATCCTCGCAAATGGAATACGTCGGATCGCCGAATCGTTCCGTCTACTGTGCCTCAAAGTTGCCATGGAGGGCTTTTCAAAGGAATGGCCATCGAGCTTGCGCCATACAACATCCGCGTTAACACGCTCTGTCCGACGTTCGTTGAAACGCCCATGACGAAGCCTTTTCTTGAGAGCGCATCATTTCGCGATGCAGTGCTCCAAAAAAATTAAGCTTGGCCGTCTTGCCCAACTTGAGGATATTTGCGGCGCTATTGTTTTTCTGGCTAGCGATGCTTCGTCGATGATGGCGGGCTCGGCACTCCTGATCGACGGGGGGTGGACCGCAGAATGAAGTACGAAAGCGGCGAGTATCGTCGGGTAACGGCGACAGATGTCGCGCGAGAGGCGCGGACATCACAGTCCGCCGTAAGTCGCGCCTTTACTCCCGGTGCCAGCATTTCCGCGGAAGTTCGCGATCGCGTCATGAAGGCCGCGCGTAAACTGAGCTATCGCCCAAACGCCATTGCGCGTTCGTTGATCAGCGTCGCTCCCGCATTATTGCGGTCGCAATTGACCTTACCCTCGGGCTTAATCCAGTTTGAAGTTCGTTCTGGCCCACGACAAGGACCAGAGCATGAAGCGCAGCCGCTTTTCGGAAGCAGATCATCGGGATTTTGAAGGAGCATGAGGCCGGCGTGTCGGTCGCCGATCTTTGCCGCAAGCATGGTGTCAGCGACGCCAGCATCTACAAATGGAAGGCCAAGTTCGGTGGGATGGCGGTGTCGGAGGCCAAGCGGCTGAAGACGCTGGAGGACGAGAACACGCGGCTGAAACGGCTGCTGGCCGACGCCATGCTGGACAATGCGGCGTTGAAGGACCTCGTGGGAAAGGAATGGTGACGCCCGCAGCCGAGCGGAAAGCTGTCGCCCATCTCCGAGGCGCCTTCGGGATGAGTGAACGGCGGGCGTGTAAAGCCATCGGCTGCTGCCGCATGACTGTGAGATACCAGACGACCCGGGCGGACGAAGCCGGCGTTCGCCAGCGCATGAGGGCGATCGCCCAGGAGCGCCGTCGCTTCGGCTATCGGCGCCTGCACGTTCTCCTCAAGCGGGAGGGCTATGTGATCAACCACAGGAAGCTGTTCCGGCTCTACCGGGAAGAGAAGCTTGCGGTGCGCCGCCGCGGCGGTCACAAGCGGGCGATCGGGACTCGGGCGCCGATGACGGTGTCGATGGCGCCGAACGACCGCTGGTCGCTCGACTTCGTGTCGGATCAGCTCACCGACGGCCGCCGCTTCCGCATCCTGACCGTCGTCGATGACTGCACGCGCGAGTGCCTGGCACTGGTGGCCGACACCTCGCTCTCCGGCACCCGGGTGGCGCGGGAACTGGACCGGCTTGTGATCGAGCGTGGCAAGCCGAAGATGGTGGTCAGCGACAACGGCAGCGAGTTCACCGGCAAACCCATCCTGACATGGGCCGATCAGAACCGCGTCGCATGGCATTACATTGCGCCGGGCAAGCCCATGCAGAATGCCTTTATCGAGAGCTTCAATGGCCGGCTGCGGGATGAATTGTTGAACGAGACGCTGTTCACGTCGCTGGCCCAGGCCCGCGTCGCGCTCCGATGCTGGCGGACCGATGACAACGACGCACGACCACACTCGCGGCTCGGATGGAAGACGCCGTCCGAGTTCGCCTTCACCTGCCATCCGCGCCGGGATCTGGCGCTGCGCTATGCCGAGGGCTCCGCGCCAGCTCCCGTCGCTACCACCGCCCAACCGGGCAAATCCAACAGCCGGGGCGAACTCTGGACCGGATAAAACTTGGGGGCAAGGTCACAATCTCTTATCTCGACAACCCATTCCATCCTGACGTTCTAGAAGCGCTGTCCAATCAACTACAGGCGCGCGGCTATCAAATCTTGCTTTTCACCGCAGCACACGGCTCTACAGCGGATCCCATGTTCGAGAATGTGATGCGCTATCAGGTCGATGGAGTTATACTTGCATCGACTATGTTGTCCTCTAAGCTTGCGCGCGAGTGCAGACGCGCCGGTGTTCCGATTGTGCTGTTCAACAGAACGACAGACGATGCCAACATGTCGAGCGTTACGGGTGATAATGAGCGTGGCGGTGCGGCGATAGCGTCCTTCCTCTTGGCGGGAAATCACAAACGTCTAGCTTTTTTTATTGCGGGCCTTGAGGAGTCCTCAACGAGCCGAGATCGCGAGCGCGGTTTCCGATCGGCTCTTGAGCGGGCCGGGTATACGGGGTTGCAACGAGCGGTCGGTCACTACAACCAAATGGAGGCTGCGGGAGCAACACGAGCTTTACTGCAGCAAAAGAACCGGCCTGACGCAATCTTTTGTGCCAACGATCACATGGCGCTCCCGTGCATCGAGGTGGTGCGACACGAGTTTGGTTTGCGAATTCCTGACGACTTATCCGTCGTAGGGTTCGATGATGCTGGCCCCGCTCGTTGGAAAAGTTTTGATCTAACGTCATTCTCACAACCGCTTGTACCAATGGTAACGGCGACTGTGGGAATGATTTCCGATCTCCAGAGCGGCCTAATCAGCCAGCGCGTCGTCTTGTCGTCGGCGGCGAGTTGGTAGTGAGGGGATCCGCACGTCTGCCTTTGGAAAACGGCGAGAAATGAAAGACAAGACGTTCCACTGCATTGTCCGTTACATTCTGGTCGTTAAGCACCAGGGACGAGATCGTCGGCGGTCGCCGCCCGGGCAAGCTCGAACGCTGTCGCCGCGGCCTCGAGACGGGCATCCTCCGGCACCGGATGGCAGTCCTTGATCACCTTGATCTGGCGCGTCGCGCAGCCATGACCGTGACACGTCGCCGCCGTTCCGAGCAGGCGATCGGCGGCAAGGCCGATCGCGTCGAGATAATGCCGCTCGGCGCCGGCGACCATTGCGGGCCACCTTTGCCGGTCGCGAGCAAGATGACGCGTCCCCGCGGCGGCGCCGGCAGATGCCCTGGCAGGGGAGCAATCGGCGGCGGGCCCTGGGCGAGGTCGGTGGAGGGGTTCGAGCTGGCATCGCCTTCTCGCAGACCGGCAGGCGCTCTTGAAGTCGGCTGGTACGGAGAGTGCAGGGCGTTGCCTCGGGATCGGCGCTATTGATCGGTGGTATGCTGCCGATCTATCGACGCTCTTTGCTGCAGGCGCGCGTAAAACGGCGCAAAAGTGCGTTTGTGTGCATAAATCCGGCGTTCTGGCGTGAATTAACGCTCTGAAATCTTACGTCAATCTGGCAGCATTGTGTGACTTCGTCAGGAGGGAGAACGCAATGTTGGTTCAAGAGACCTAAGTGTCGTCACAAAGTGGAGAATCGATCTCGATCGCCGCGCAGCGGCGATGAACCGAGCATTTCCACGCTTCAGAATACGCAGTTGCTCGGCACCCAAGGTCGGTGCGAGATCAGATAACAACCAGGGGAGTGGTGGCCAGGATGGCGGGGACAGTAATCGCGGTAAATGCTGCCGGACCTTCGGAGCCCTTGCGACGTGCTTCCTTGGCCGGGCCTACACGTTGGGCTTGGCTATTGCTGCCCGGGGGTATCTTCCTCGTGGCGCTCTTTGTCGTTCCAGTTGCGGAGCTTCTGTTGCTTTCATTTGGGATGCCAAACTGGACGCTCGGAAATTTCCTGCGTATCGCCGACAACGCTGCCTATGTCACCGTGTTGCGTAACACGTTGCAGATCAGCGCTTCGGTGACGGCGCTGTCGTTCGTGCTCGGCTATCCAGTCGCTTACGCCCTCACAACCGGCGGAACGGCCCTGCGTACCTTCCTGCTGGTGGCGGTGGTGTTACCCTACTTCACCAGTGTCTTGGCGCGCACCTTCGCCTGGGTTATCCTCCTTGGGCGCAATGGAGTTGTTAATGAGATTTTGCTTCAGCTCGGCATGATCTCGCAGCCGGTCGGCATGCTGTACAATCGATTTAGCGTCATTATTGGCATGACGCATATTGTTCTGCCACTCATGATCTTGCCGCTGTACACGGTGATGTCAGGTATCGACCAACGGCTGCTGCGCGCGGCGAGAGCAAACGGAGCAAATCCGCTCGCTGCATTCCTCACGGTATTTCTGCCGCTCAGTTTGCCCGGTGTGATCGCAGGTGTACTGCTGGCGTTCATCTATTGTCTGGGCTTTTACATCACTCCGGCGTTGCTCGGCGGCCTCTCGGATGTCACGATCACGATGGAGATCAGTTCACAGATCGTGAATGAGCTCAATTGGACGTTTGCCTCGGCGCTCTCGACCGTCCTTCTCGTAGCGGTGTTAGCTATTTTGTGGATTGGCGGGAAACTCTTTCCAATTGAGCAGCTTCTGGGATTTTCGGACAGTAATGCGACTTCCACTGTCCGCCGTCAGATGGGGGGACGGTGGCTGTTGAACATCGGCGTTGCGGCAAATGCGGTCGACCGTTGGCTCCCTTCGATGCGCGGCCATGGTGTTTCAATATTCGCGGGGGGTCTGGCAACACTATTGCTGTTGCCCGTACTAATAGTTGCATATCTATCGTTCAGCTCATCGTCCTATTTTGTTTTTCCCATTCCGGGCTATTCGTTGCGCAATTATGAAGCCTATCTGGCCAATCCAGTGTGGGCGCGCGCAACCTTAACCAGCATTCGCGTCGCCCTGATGGCCGCCGGAATGGCCACCGTACTCGGCGGCATGCTTGCCTTCGGATTGTCGCGCGGTCGCGTTCCCGGCCGTGGAGCGGTGGTCGCTCTCGTTCTCTCACCCATTATCATTCCGACGATTTTGTCCGCAGTGGCGACGTACTTCCTGTTGGTTCGAGTGGGGCTTCAAGGAACCCAGTTCGGATTGGCGCTTGGCCATGCGGTTCACGCTATCCCGTTCGTGGTAGTGATCGTGGTTGCGAGCTTACGCGACCTTAATCCGGCGTACGAGCGCGCGGCCCGCAGCCTCGGTGCCGGACCATTGGCAACCTTCCGCACGATCGTCGTGCCGCTCGTCATGCCGGCCCTCATCGTTGCCTGCTTCTTTGCTTTCCTGACTTCATTCGACGACGTCGTCTACGTCTTATTTGTCGGCATCGGAAGGATCACAACCTTACCGATGCGCATGTGGGAAGGGATCAAGCAGGACATCAATCCCACTATTGCAGCCGTAGCGACCCTGCAGATGCTGTTCGCGGCGGTTGTCATTATCGCTAGTGCCCTGCTGCGCCGTAAGAGTAGCTGACCGGCTCAGCACCATAACCAAGAAGCTACTTTGAATTGCGTTAGGGAGCTCCAATGTTGATGAGGACCAAGTTGAGCAGCGTCAGTGCGAACTCTGGAGCCATCGCGCTGCATAACCTGCAGAAGCGTTATGGTGGTGTCACGGCTGTTGACGACGTGAGTCTTTCCATATCGCCCGGAGAGTTCATTTCGTTGCTGGGTCCAAGTGGCTCGGGAAAGACAACGACCCTGATGATAATGGCCGGATTCGAAATCCCAGACAGTGGCCAAGTCCTGTTGGATGGGAAGGAGATCACACGGGATCCGCCCCATCGTCGCGAACTCGGTGTGATTTTTCAGAATTACGCTCTCTTTCCGCATATGACAGTGGCAGAGAATGTTGCATATCCGCTTCGAATGCGTCGTGTGGCCAAGTCGGAGGTCGAACAACGCGTGCATCGCGTGCTCGATCAAGTGCATCTCGGTGCTCTGGCCTCACGGTATCCGCATCAAATGTCGGGTGGCCAGCAGCAGAGAGTTGCCATCGCCCGGGCGCTGGTCTTCGAACCACCCGTTCTTCTTCTTGACGAACCTTTGGGCGCGTTGGACAGGAAGCTCCGCGAGCACCTCAGGAACGAGATCAAGAGCCTGCACAAACAAGTTGGTAAAACGATGATCTACGTCACGCACGATCAAGAAGAGGCACTCGCTATGTCCGATCGGATCGCAGTGATGCATGAGGGCCGAATTCGACAAGTTTCTGCTCCTCAGGAGATCTATCGCAAACCGGCCGACTTGTTCGTGGCGGGCTTCATCGGAGAGGTTAACCTCATACCCGTCAGTCTCAGATCCGGCATCGTTTACGGTTCTACAAGCGAGAGGTTGCCCGCGATGAGCTGGACTGGGCCAGACCGGGATGCGAGCCTTTGTGTTCGGCCCGAACATTTGCGTCTGGAGAAGAAAGCCATCGAAACCCGTGATGGAATTCGAGGACGCATCGTTGACATGACATTTGTTGGAGACGCGACGATTCTTGAATTCTGCAACGATTCTGGATTGCGGCTCACATCGAAGGTCCTGAACGTATCGGCTGACGCGCGACCCGCTATCGGCGATACATGCGTGGCCTCATGGGCTGCCAACGACGCGACTATTCTGGCTGAGTAGGTTGGCGAGCTTGCGCACGATGAAACTGCGAGCTGGCCCGAAACGACTTCAGCATGCGGTTCCGATCCGGGTCACGTGCGGCCCACGGTCTACGAGTGCAAGAGTCGTCGATCTATTCGGGGATCGTAAGGCACGTAACCGACGCCGCGTCGACAACTAGAGGCCGATGGCCGGGTTTGCGGACAATGTAGTTCTGTTCAGGATGGATGAGGAGCCTCATGACCATGCGGAAATTCGGCAGCAGTTCAAATTCCGGCCTGAGCCGGCGAACGGTACTGCAATCAACGGCAGGCTTATTGAGCGTACCGCTTGTAGGTAGGGCCACGGTTGCTTGGGCTCAGGAAAAGCTCGCCGGCAGCGGCGAAGTCGTCGTCTTTAGCGTTGGGGGGCCTTTTACAGAAGGCGTTCGGCGAAATGTCTACGACCCGTTCACCAAGGCGACAGGAATCAAAGTCGTAGATGTGGTGGCTGACGAGGCTGAACCACAGGCGATGGCAATGTTCCGCGCCGGCAAAATCGATTGGGACGTCATTGATGTGCAATCGTCGAACTATCCATCCATGAATGCAGCCGGGATGTTCGCGCCGATCGATTACAGTCTGTGGGACCAAGAATCCCTGGATGGCGTTCCGTCTCGGTCTCGCCTTCAATGCGGAGTGACGCGATACTCCTCCGGAGTTGTAGTCGGGTATGATGAGCGCGCGTTTCCAAAGGGCGGCCCAAAAAACTGGGCGGATTTCTGGGATGTCAAGAAGTTTCCGGGACCACGGGGGCTCGATACCACCAACGTAAGGTATAACTTCGTGTTCGCTCTCCTGGCCGACGGAGTAGCACGCAAGGATGTCTGGCCGCTGACCGATGACAAGCTCGATCGCGCATTTAAGAAGCTTGATGAGATCAGGCCGCACATCTCAAAGTGGTGGACTGCCGGCGGAGAAGCGCCTCAACTTCTGATAAATCGTGAATACGTGATGACCAGCATCTTCGATGGCCGCGCAATCAGCGCGATCCGCCAAGGCGCTCCGATTAAATTTTCCTGGGTAGATGCATACGTCAACTACAGCCCCATTTCAGCGATTATGAAAAACGGACCCAATACAGCAAATGCGCAAAAGTACATTGCGTTCATGAACCGCGCGCAGATTGCGGCCGGTTTTACGCAGGGAACGGGATATCCGTCCCCGAACACAAATCAGCTCAAATATCTACCGGCCGATTTGATCCCGCTACTGAGTGTAAATCCAGAGAACTCTTCAAAAATCGTCGTCCAGGACTCCGAGTGGCTCGCGGTGAAACGCTCCGACGGTAAGACCAACCTTGAGCACCTACGAGAGCGTTGGCTCGCGTGGCGCGCGAAATAGCAGTTAGTCGTCACGGCGGCGGAGTATCTTTGGTTCCGCCTACCCCGGCGGTTGATATGGGGACCGGTCGTGGCGAATATCTCGCGAAGCTAGAACACGCGAAACCGCCGGGCCGCCGCGGTATCCGAGTGATTCAAGCAAGGTTCTGCGGATTACGTCTTTGGAACTCCGTCTGAAGGGAGAATATCAATGATGAACAAGCACGACACGAAAGCAGCGTTTTCTCAGGACAAGCTCTGGTCCGCCCGGCGGAAGCGCAAACTGCAGTACTACGGTGCACCGGTGGGTATGTTGGGCGTCGAGCGCCTGACCATGGATGATCCCTTCGATCGTCCCTATCCGCCCGGAAGTTCGGGCAACGCAAGTACGTTCAGCGTCCCGGTGCGCTACAGGTATGTCAAAGGGTTGAAATTCGCGACGCTTTTAGATCTTGGCGATAAAGAGTCAGAATCGATGGTTGTGGAAGCGGCGAAAGAGCTTGATCGCGAAGGCGCGCAACTGATAACTGCCAACTGCGGATTCATGATCAGATACCAGGAAGCAGTTCGGGCTGCGGTCGACGTACCCGTCCTCCTTTCACCACTTCTTCTTATCCCGCTTCTCGAGCAGATGCTTCCGTCAGGCCGAACGGTTGGTATCATTACCGCGAAAGCTTCAGCGCTCGCGCCGGATTTCTTAGAAGCGGCAGGACTTCGGACAAACTTTCACCGTCTAGCGATCGCTGGGCTGGAAAGCGCGCCGGTCTTCTCTGCAGCGGTTATGACAGCGAGTGGTGACTTTGACTTCAGCGCGGTCGAAGCCGAAACTGTCAACGCCGCCTTGACCTTACTTGAAGCACGCCCGGACATCGGCGCATTCTTGTTGGAATGTTCGGAATTGCCTCCCTTCGCAGCGGCAGTTCAGCGGGCGACCGGCGTTCCTGTCTTCGACTTTACTTCGATGGTTGAATTCTTCGTTGCTGGTCTGAGACGAAAAGTCTTTATCGGAATCGACTAAATCCTATATTTCATCACAGATCCGGTCTGTAAAATTGCTGGTCATGCGCGCGCTATCGCAAAGGCCTACTCGAGGTCGTATCCCGGGTGATGGTGTAGCGGGTTAGTGAAGCCGCTCGCGACGCGCGCCTTGGCGCCGTGGCGAGAGAGCGGCTTCGCCGGTAGTCAACGATGATTCGTCGGTAAGGTCCGGGTTGCGATACCAACCCTGTTCGAGGAGCCACCGATGACCGACGACATGATGAACCTGCGCGTTCGTGGAGAAGACCCCAGGTGCTGATCTGTTGCGCGAGATGATCGGCTTTGCCGTCGGCCGTCTGATGGAGCTGGAAGTCGATGGCCTGGCGGGGCGGCTTACGGGCGAAGAGCCAAGAGCCTCTGGCCCGGCGCAACGGCTACCGCTATCGGAGCTGGGAAGACCCGAGCCGGCACCGTCGGTCCGCGTATTCCCAAGCTGCGCAAAGGCTCCTCTTCCCGCGCTTTGGTCGAGAAGGCGCCCACCGCCGTGGTGCAGGAGGCTTACGCGCAGGGCGTCTCGACCCGCTCGGTCGACGACCTGTTGCAGACGATGGGCATGAGAGGGATCTCCAGGAGCCAGTGTCGCGGCTGTGTGCAGTGAGATCGACGACAAGGCCTTCCTCAACCGTCCGATCGAGGGCTGCTGGCTCTATCTGTGGATTGACGCCACCTTGTGGAGAGCGCCAGAACGGCGCATCGTCTCGGTCGCGGTGATCATCTGATCATCGCGGTGGGGGTCAACAGCGACGGCCGGCGCGAGGTGCCCGGCATGGACATCGGTCCGTCCGAAGCAGAGACGCTCTGGACCGCGTTCCTGCGCAAGCTGGCGCGGCGGGGCTCGCGCGGCGTCAAACTCGTCATCTCCGACGCCCATGAGGGGATCAAACCACGGTCGGCAAGGTTCTCAACGCTACCTGGCATCGCTGCGGCGTCCACTTCATGCGCAACGCGCTGGCGCATGCCGGAAAGAGCGGCGGCGCATCGTTCCCGCCTTCATCGCAACCGCCTTCGCCCAGAACCATGCGGAGGCGGCGCGGGCGCAGTGGCGGCGCATTGCCGACCAGTTCCGCCCCAACTGCCCAAGCTCGCGGCGTTCCTCGACGAGGCCGAGACCGACGTGCTCGCCTACATGAGCTTCCCGGCCGCGCACCGCGCCAACCTTCACTCGACGGATGAGATGGACAAGCGATTTCTTCATGGCCGAGACGACGATTGCGGAGATCGCTGTAAGTCCATTCTTTTGTTCGGCTGCGCTGTGGGTCATTCTTCCGTCCCGGCCACCGATCTCGCAGCCGCCGCGCGCAGGGGCGGTCAAGGCTGGCCGCATTTGCGGCCACCGCAAGGCTTGGCCTTGACCGGCCCTGCGCGCGGCGGCACGCTGGCGTGGAATGGGACTTGCATTCCTGGCTAGAACTTGCCGTCAGCCGCGATTATGGTTGTTGGGCGCGGGCGACCTCGTGGTGAAGCGTGACGCGTCGGCTGCAAGCGTCACCGGACTGCCTATTTTGTCTTGCCGAGCTGAGGCGCCCGCGCGCCGGTTTTTGGCCGCCGCGGTTTCCATTGCGACACGAAGCGTTCGTAGCTGTGCTCCGCCTGGGCGGCAATCAACATCTCGTGGTCGCGCAGCGCCTTGATGTTGTAGGCATAGGCTGGTCCACGCCGGCTGCCTTTCTGTTGCGGATGTCCGGCTTGAAGTTGCATCGCGCGGGTCTTGTTGGCGACCAGCGCTGGGCGCGCCCACAGGTAATCCTCGCCCTTCGTCAGCAAATGCCAGCAGAGCACAGTGAGCTTCCGCGCCACGACCACCGCGGCGATCTGATGGCCGCGCTGGGCGCGGATGCGCACGAAAAACGCATGCAGTGGACCGGGCGCCTTGGCCGCTGCCCAGGCCGCCTCGACCAGCATGGCGCGCGCATGACTGCGGCCGACCTTGCTGATACGGCCGTGGTGGGCGGCTCCCAACCCGGACTGCCGGACCCGCGGGTTCAGCCCGAAATAGCTCACCAGCTTCTGCGGGTTGTTGAACCGGCTGATGTCGCCGATCGCCGCCACGATGCCGGCGGCGACCGCCAGATTCACGCCGGTAATCGTCATCAATCTGTTGACCGCGGAATCCTCAATTGCGTCCTGCGCGATCTCGCGGTCAAGCAGGGCTAGGTCTTCCGCCAGCCGGTCAAGCTCACGGACGTGCCGATCGATGGTCGCTCGCTCATCGTCGGGCAACGGGTGAGCGGCCAACCACGCCCGGCCGCGGGCGTTGAACAGATCGGCATGTGGGCACTTCGGGATCAGGTGTGCGTGCAGGATCGAATGCACCTCGTTCTTGAGCCGCGTACGATGCCGCACGATCTGGTAGCGCCGCGCCACCAGTCTGCGCTTGCGTTCGGTCTCTGCGTCAGGCGTCCAGATCTGCGGCAGGTATCCCGCCGCCAGCAGACTGGCGAGCGTGCCAGCATCGATCTTATCGGTCTTGACGTGAGCCCGGGCGATCGCCTTCACCTGCAACGGATTGGCGATAATCACCCGCGCCACGTATGGCGCCAGCACTCGCGACACCGCGATGCTGTTGCCGGTCGCTTCGAGCACCACCTCATCACTGGCCAGCAGGGTCTTGCCAAATCCCTCCAGCGCAGTCCGCGTCATATCAATGCGGCCTGCATGTCGAAGCCTGCCGTCCCGAAGGTTCGGTGGACATCAATGCCAATTACCCGTCGCATTCGCACCTCCTGTCAGATACGTCACGGGAGCTGCGGGCGACACGACAACTACGGATTCGCGCTCTCGGCGCAACCGGGCGAGTCGCAGAGGCGCAGCTACTAACTCGAGCTCTCGGCTCATCGTGCTCCCGGTGCCTCTGTCCCGATGGTCGCACCATACGCCACGATGTAGAATACCGCAGCGGAACGTTGGCACCGAGAAATCTCATACCGGTTACCAACCCGATCAAGCGCCTCAACGGCGAGATCAAGCGGCGGACCGAGGTGGTCGGCATCTTCCCCAACGAAGACGCGATCGTTCGCCTCGTCGGCGCGATCCTGCTTGAGCAGAACGATGAATGGGCCGTCCAGCGGGCCCGCTACATGACGCTGGAAACCATCGCGCCGTTGAGCGATGATCCCACCGTCAGCCTTCCGGCAATCGCCAGCTGACCTGTCCGGCCCATGCCGGTGAACGTGGTGATCTACATCACGCCAAGGGACACGATCCTACTCGAGCCCGAAGTCGCCGGTCCTCGGCCTTTGCAGACCGCGTGTAAAGACGCCTTTCCGCTGACGGCCATGCCGGCTAGAGCATTTTCCGACCTGGCGGAATCGAAAGGGATTCCCTTCCGGGGCAAATCGTGATTCACCCTGAGGGCTGGTGATGGAGGCCAGCCCCCATGGCTAAACCCCTCTCGCCGGACCCTCGCCTTCGCCTTGTTCGGGCCGTGGAAGATGAAGGCATGAGCTGCCGCCGGCCGGTTCGGCGTGGCGCCGTCGACAGCGATCGAACTGGTCAGCGAGTGGCGAAGCACCCGCGCCTGTGAGGCGGAGCGCAGGGTGGCGACCGGCGTTCGGCTCGGATCGAGGGGCATGCTGCAGAGATCCTCTCCCTGGTCGAGGCTACGCCTGACATGACGCTGGCCGAGATCGCCGATCATCTCTTCAAAGTCCACGGCGAGCGTTTCGCGCCGAGCGTGGTCTGGCGGTTCTTCGATCGCCGCAACATCACGTTCAAAAAAACATCGCACGCCAGCGACCAGGATCGGCCGGACGTCGCCGCTGAACGCGCGGCGTGGAAGGCATCCCAGCCTGAGATCGACATCCACCGGTTGGTATTCATCGACGAGACCGGAGCCTCGACCAAGATGGCGCGGCTCTATGGCCGTTCGCCGTACGGCCAGCGCTGTGTTGCAGCGCTCCCGCATGGTCATTGGAAGACGACGACCTTCGTCGGCGCGCTCAGGGCGACTGGCATGACGGCGCCGATGGTCCTCGATGGCCCCATGGATGGTTCGGCGTTCGAGGCTTACGTGACGCAAGTCCTCGTGCCGACACTCAGGCCCGGCGACATCGTGGTGATGGACAATCTCGCAGCACACAAGCGGGCCGAGGTCGGCATCGCAATCGATGCAGCGGGCGCTCGGCTCCTCTATCTGCCGCCTTATTCGCCCGACCTCAATCCGATCGAAATGGCCTTCGCCAAGCTCAAAGCCGCCCTTCGAAAGGCGGCCGCCAGATCTATCGAGGCTTTGGTCAACGCTATCGCCCTCGCCTTGGCCGCCTTCACCGCCCAAGAGTGTCTGAACTTCTTCGCCGCTGCCGGCTATGATCGCGTCTGATCAGAATCTGCTCTAGCAACGGCAGTAAAGGCACTTGCGCAGAAGCGCTCGGCTCAGGAAATGCAGTGAGAATCGCCAGTCTCGCTGAGATGATCGAGCCGCAGCGCAGATCGCATCTGCGGAGTGCCGATCACCAGCGAGGGCTTAGCCGTCACCGGCGATGAAATCGAACGCTTTATATGTAGTGCGACAATATACTATTATGCGATCGAAGCCATTGTCAGCCGCCATAGATCTGTGATGTCGTAAACAGGCAACTTGGCCGTACGACGAATCGCATGCGAGAGGAAAAGCCCTACGTTGTTGGAACGCCACCTTCGTTGGCTGGTAGGCCGTCGGTTTCGAATTGGATATTGCCGTGTGCTAGAACCGAACTCTTTATCGCGGCCGGCTCACTAAGCGTACAGCACGGCGCCGGAAGATTTTCAGGATCAATACGGCAAGAACAGACTTGCTCAGGCATTCCGGCGCACCGGGATGTACCGCAATAAGGTATCCAATGATCGAAGCGTCGCTGCCGGTTCCATTAGCCGGGGTCTGCTTGTTGCTCCACAATTCGAACGTCCGCGGCGATCGCGCCGACTGGGCCTATGAAGACAGGATTTAAGTCGATCTCCGCAACTCTCGGATTAGCGAGGATCAGATCCGAAACCGCAACGATAGTCCTACACAGCGGTTGAAGCGGGATCGCGTCGCGCCCTCGAGCTCCACTTAGAAGTGCAGCCAGCTTCGTGCGTTTGATAAGCCGTTCGGCGGCCGCTTCATCTAGTCCGGCGAGATCGAATGCTACATCTCCAAAGAGCTCAACGAAAATCCCGCCAGAGCCAACCATGACAATCGGCCCAAAGGTCGGGTCGCGGAGCGCCCCCACCCCGCCTCGACCCCAGACCTTACCATCGGGCCAATCCCCAGCCGGCGCTCACTCGAGGGCCCCGGCATTCGAGTGTCTGCTAGCATGCGCTCCACCGCCCCGCGCAACTGGGCTTCATTTGTAAGATTGGCCGCGACTGCACCGACCTCGGTTTTATGGGCTACGCCGGGAAGCAGAAGCTTGAGCACGACGGGATAACCCGTCCTGCCTGCCTCCTGCACCGCCGCTTCGGCATCTGCCACCTCGGTGAGAGGTGAAATGGGCATGCCGTAGCCACGTGCCAGCTCGGCCGCGCTTGGAAATGAGAGGACATTTGGCGCCTGCACAGCCACTGCCGAGTTATGTCCGGGCTCTTGGAATACAGAACGCCCTCCATGGCCAAACGGACGCCCAGCCTCGACGAGAGAAGAAAGTGCGCGTGCCGCTGTCTCGGGCTGCCGAAAGACAGGGATCCCGCCGGCCCTGAGTAGGTCGAACGCAGGAAGCGGATCATCCGCATAGATGGATTGTAGCACCAGTGGCTTCGCATACCGTTTGACCAAGCTGCAGAGAGCGCGGGCAGAAGCTGTATAGGTATTCGTGCCCTGTTCGAGATCTGTACGTAGCCCGCCGAAATAGCCGTACACGAACACTGAATCGACCTTATCTTGTTGCATCGCCAGTTCGACGCACTGCTGGTACACGGCAAGGGACCGTTCCTCACCAGCGCCCGCAAACTCTATTGGATTGTTCACGGAAGAACGTGGGATCAAAATATCCCGATACTTCGCCTGGACCTCCGCAGAAAGCCTGGGCACGATCAAACCTTTGCGTTCCAGCGGCGTCCGCCGTGAGCGTCGCCAGACCGCCGCCGCCACCGATGACCGCAACGCCTGTTCCGTGTGCGAGAGGAGCCTTGGAAAGCGTCAGGGCAACTGGATAGAGATCCTGTAGGTCTTCAACCAGAACGGCTCAGGCCGATCGCAATATCGACGAGTAGGCCTCGGCGGAGCCCGCGGGGCTTGCTGTGTGCGACACCACGGACCTGGCTCCCGCAGAAGTCCGACCGCCTTTGATTATGACGACAGGCTTACGAGTGACGGCTTCACGGACTGCCGAGAGAAATGCGCGCCCATCACGCACACCCTCGACGTAGGCGACGATCACCTTCGTGGACTCGTCTTCAGCCATAATATCGATGACTTCCCCGATCTGGACGTCGGCTTGATTCCCTAGGCTGACGCATAGGCTTGGGCCACCGCCAAGCTTGCGCGCCTCCAAGGCAATTGGGGCCGATAAGCCTAATTCCAGCCTGAGCTGCGCGTTGCACCAACTCATCTTGTAGAGTCGCGCCTACCTCTCCTGTTTCAGCCAGGCCCGCCGTGAATAGAGCAATCCCGCCTACGCCTGCACGCGCGCAATCGTCTAGCCGTGGATCATCGCAATAGTTGGTTTGGGAACGCTCCAAACAGAGTAGCAGAACTACCGATACTTGCTCATCAGCCTACTCCGCTCGTCAGCAGTCAGATCTGGGTCTCCTGACTCGTCGCCAACATCAAATCCAGTTGAGAATGCTCAATCTCCGGCCCCTCTTAGGACGACAACCCGAACATCCGGATCGCGCTCGACCACTCCGAGTGCATCCAAACACTCCACGTAAAACTTATGGGTAAATGCATTCAGCTTATCGGGGCGGTCAAGAGTTATTCAAGCGACGCGGTCGTTCGCCTCGTACAGGATTGTGCTATATGCCACGATTTAATCCTCCTGCCTACTCCGGTGAGGTGACGCATCCTATGTTGCGACAAGCTCTGCTAAAAAAACTCCGATTTAGAGTGTGTCCATTCAGGAAATGAGCAAGATATGTTAACTTATCAATCAAATTCGGCGCAGGAGACCGTCTATCATCGAGAAGCAACCCGATAAGAGTTGCTCACCCGACGGTGAGTGCCTTTCGATCGCATCCAAGAGAAGTCTGCTGTGTAGAAGGAACTGAAGTCATGGCAATGCCAAAAGGCCCGCAAGCATTTCCTCGGACTGAATATCTGCGAAGACTCTCAGCAGTAAAATCTGAAATGCAGCAGCGCGGAATCGATGTTCTGATCGTAACGACACCCCAAAACATTGGTTATCTCACGGGTTACACCGCCAAGTCCGCTTATGTACCTCAAGGTCTAATCGTTTCGTTGAAAGACGAAGAGCCGACTTTCATCCTGAGACGCATGGATGCGCCGGCTGCAATCTATCAAACGTTTTTGGCCCATAATCAAATTATTGGTTATCCGGAAGGATTAATCGGAAACCTGGAGAGGGACGGCTTTGATACAATTGTTGACTTCCTTCTCGACAGTGGTGTTGCAAAGAGGCGGATTGGTCTCGAGGAAAAGTTTCTAACCCCACAAACAATTGCCAAATTCAAATCTCGGCTTCCTGAAGCGTCGATTGATGACTTCAGCAACGGGGTCTCGTGGATTCGTCTGGTAAAATCAGATTTGGAAATTGCCGTGATGCGAGAGGCCGCGGCCATTACCGATGCTGGAATGCGACGAGCGCAAGAGGTTGTACGTCCTGGGGTAAGGGAAGCGGACGCTGCTGCTGAGATCATTTCAACGTTGGCGCGCGGCGCAAACGGAAAAGTCGGCACTGATGTACATCACTCGTTCTTCTTATGCGCTTCGCCGCGAACGGGCACTTGCCACATAAAGTGGACCGAAGAGACGTTCCGGGAAAGCTCCCAGGTCAATTTGGAGTTTACTGGAGTCCGTCACGGCTACGTTTCGCCGCTCATGCGAACCTTATCGATCGGCAAGCCGTCCGATCGGCTGCGCCGTATTCATGAGGGCGAGGTCGCAGCCCTGGAGGCCGCACTGCTGACCGTTAAGCCGGGTGCTACTTGTGCGGACGTTGCAACTGCCTTCAAAAACACGCTTCGAAAGCACGGGTTCGAAAAAGAATCGCGTTGCGGGTATGCTATCGGCCTCGATTGGCTTGAGCCGACTGCAAGCCTCAAGGAAGATGATCGTACTATCTTACAACCAAACATGACGTTCCATTTGATGCTGGGGAATTGGATCGACGAAGATTTTGGGTACTCACTCAGCGAGACAATCCGAGTCACAAAAGGCGGGGTCGAAACGTTCTCGAAGTTGCCGCGCGAGCTATTCGAAATCCATCCATAGCGGCGCGAAAGCAATAGACCTGCTGGAAGGCTTTGATCATGCAGTCGGCTTCCGCATCAGTCCCGAGAGTTTGGCAGGCATGTTCTGTATGCGCGGGGTGCGGTAACTCCCGCTAACAGTGTGGCCTTACAATCACGGGAAAGATGTCGCATTGCGCGACCGACTTTGATCGGGGGTGTTCCTCCCACTCAGGCTTTGGCCCAGGAGAGAATCTTCGGGCCCGTACTCGTTGCCCTGAGCTTCCGAGACGAGAACGGACGGCAAACTTAGGCCGATCAACGTGTCTGTGCAGCAGCATTGAAGAAGGGCAGATCTTCGTAAACAATTATGGCTCGGCGGAGGCGCCGTTTGGTGGTGTCAAACGATCCGGTTTGGGTCTTGAAAATGGATTCGAGGAGGTTGTGCGGCTTGCGCTCCTGAAGAGGGTCGCAATCCGCAACGGCATCTAATCTCGAGCGGGATCACCTGAGTTCGTATCGGGGGCTGACACGTGAGCATCAGTGACGAGGTCCAGAATCGATCCTCCTGCTGAGCGTTTGCCTCACAGGATCCTCTTTTTGAAGACATGGTACCTATTGCGAGCCTATCGCATAGCAATCGGCACCGGGCTCGAACGCTAGTGGAGAAATGGAGATGTTGGCATCACACGGACGCATCGTAATGGTTTCGGGGGCATCGCGAGGTATCGGTCGCGCGGTTGCCGATCGCCTCTTCAACTCAGGTTTCACCGTCTCGGCTGGGATGCGTCAGCCAGATCAGTGCACGTCGAAAGAGCGTTTTATGGCGAACCGCTACAATGCGATCGAACCTGGGTCTGCCGAGGCTTGGGTGGCTTCAACAGTGTCTAAGTTTGGTCGCATCGATGCCGTCGTAAATGCGGCAGGCATAAGCCACAGGGTGAATGTGTCGGACAACGAAGAGGACCTCCTGGACGAAATGTGGCAGGTCAACGTAAAGGGACCTCTGCGTGTGATTCGCGCTGCGTTGCCATACCTCAGGGCGTGCGGACAAGGACGCATTGTCAATCTTGGCTCGCTTTCAGGGAAGCGCGTCGCATCAAATGTGGGTTATGCGATGAGCAAATTCGCGGTAGTAGCACTCACCCACGGTATCCGACGCGAAGAACGCGAAGCGGGCATTCGGGCGACGGTCGTCTGCCCTGGGCATGTCGCTACGGACATGACAATAAATTCGACTGACATTCCGCGCGGTGAAATGACGCAGCCTGAAGATCTCGCAGAGTTAGTAGAGACGGTCCTTCGCTTGCCGAACAATGCGGGAGTTTCGGAACTGCTTGTGCATTGCCAATACGAGCCCATGCTTTGAAAGAGGAGAAAGTCTTCATCGCATGCTGTTTGAAACGATGGTTTCGTGCAGCCAGCATCGCTTCCGCACTTGCCAGGCACCCAACAGTACTGAAAATTAAAAAAGTGACATCCTGCATATCGCAACGCGCAATTGCGCCAGCCTCGGCCTAGGTGGCCCCTTCGCGACGACATGATGGGGACGCACACGCCGTTCAGCCCGGAAGCATCGGGGCTCACCAGGAATGGTCCGTCCAGCATCGCGCCTCGCAACGCTCCCATTCGGCGTCCGGAAACTGATCGATTGGTGCGAAGAACTGACATCCGGCATTCAAGACAAGCATGTCGAGATGTCCAGCGGCTGCGGGGACATGGCTGATCATGGCCCGATTCCCGCTTGCAGCGGCAAGGTCAGCGTGGAAGACACGCTCGCCGGCAATATCCTCCACGTACACGTCGGCACCGCGCTCGCGAGATTCGCTGACGATGGCTCTCCCGCCACGGGATGCGCGAAGCGACAGCCGAGGCGCGCGCGGACTCCTCTCCGCCGCAAGGCGCAACCGTCGATCGTTTCTGGATGGTTAGCAAAAGCTCACACCGAAAAGCTTCGCGCCCCCTCGTCTTAGTCGATGGCGTGATGCGTCTCCTCGCCCTTGGCGATCGTGTTGGCTTGCCGCCGCGATCGCACGTGTGCAGTCTCTCATCGGTGAGCGCGGTCTCCAGCGCACCGACGATGCCTTCTTGGTGCTCCGGCCCGCATCAATAATCGAGCATCATCGCCGCCGACGGGATGAGCGATGGGTCGGCGCGGTGCACGTTCGCCATTGTGATCGATATGCCGTCCGACTTGCTCTCCGAAGTGAGGTCTCGTCTCCACGCTCTGGGCGAGGTCGAAGGCGAAAGAATATGGTCGAGACCGATGCGCGCTATCATCGCTCTTTCCCTCGCTACTTCAAGATCCGGCCGTCGATCGAGGGATATTCCCAACCGATGCCCTCGCGGACCACGAACAAGTTGATGCTGCCGGGCTTGCGGCTGGCAAACGGCGGGGTGACGGCCGACACACGCGAACCGGACGAAGGTTGACATGTTGATCGAGTTCGCAACGCCACTCAATCAGCGAGCCCCGGGGAGAGATGTGGTCCGACCAGCCGACCTCGCCCAAAAGTACCGAGTCATGCTTGCCGATTTGTTCTTTCTACTCGTCGGAGATTTTGTGCCTCAGCAAGTAGCGAACATGCCGAATTTGAGCCAATTCGTGATCGGTGAACTTTTGCGTTCTATTTCAGATGCAGGGCATTCCGGGCTGATTCCCCGGACATTTTGCAGCAATCCTGCGCTGTCGAGGGTATTTCATGGCGTTTGTGCGTCGGCTCGCGTTACATTCATCGCAGCCGCGCGAGGCCATTCTCGCTGCAAAGGGGATACTTCCGGGGAAATGTCGGTGATTCATGGATTGCTCGGGGCCAGTCCAAATGATCGCGATTATTCCTCATCAACTCGACAGGCTGATTGTTGCAAACCTGAAGCAACGCGACGAGCTTAAGCGGAAAACCAAAGTAAAACGCTCGATCGTGGAACGCGATTAACTAACTAGCATCGAGGCCATCTGGGGTTCCACTACTCCCGATGCTTGAAAATGGAGACCGTGCCGGCATGAACAAACCGCAGATGGCCAGCGACAGCGACCTATCAGCTCTCTTCCGGCCGAAGTCTATAGGCTTGGTCGGCGCCAGCCCGAATTCAAAGTTTGGTCCTCAGTTCCTTAGGCTACTGGAGCAGCTTGGCTACTCAGGTAAGGTGGCCGTGGTGAATCCGCGGTACGAGGAGGTCGCGGGTTATTCGTGCCATCCGTCGATCAAGAGCATGCCGTTCGTGCCGGACGCTGTCTTTGTTCTGCGAGATGCGGCGTCGACGGTCGCTGCTATCGAAGAGGCGGCAGACGTCGGAGTGCGGGCGGCGGTAACGGTTGCTACGGGCTTCGCTGAAGCGGGGGCGGAAGGGGCCGCGGCGCAGGCGCGGCTTGTGAATGTAGCGCGAAGGTCAGGAATGGCGGTTGTCGGGCCGAACTGTAGCGGCCTGATCAATTGGGCTGATCGCGTGCACCTCAATTTGGGAGCGTTCGAGCCCAAGAAGGCGGGGCACGTGGCTCTTATTGCGCAAGGAGGTGGGCCAAAAAACGCCCTCGTCGCAAATAGGCGCGGCGTGCGTTGGAGTCATGTGGTGTCCTGTGGAAACGAGGCTGTTACGGGAAGTGCCGATTTCCTTCGGTACTTCGTTGACGATCCACAAGTGCGAGTTATTTGCGGGTTCATTGAGACGCTTCGCGATCCCGAGCGTTTTTTCTTCGAGTGCGACCGAGCGCGTGACGCCGGAAAGCCCGTAATCTTGCTGAAGTCGGGACGTACTGACGCTGCTCAAAAGGCGGCCGCGGCGCATACGGGTGCGCTTGCCGCACCGTTCCGACTCTACAGCGGGCTCTTTAAAAGGCACGGCGTGGTGCAGGTCGACTCTTATGAGGAGTTGCTCGCATCAGCCATTGCAATGCAGGGGGGGCGATCACCGGGGGAGGGGAGGCTTGGATTGGCCTCGTCGTCAGGTGCGTGGCTTGAAATGATCCTGGACGAATCGTCGAAGTGCGAAGCGCTCAGTTATCCTGACTTTGAGCTCCAGACGGTGAAGACGCTCCGTAGCGTGTTACCAGATCTCGCGGCTTGCGGGAACCCTCTAGACTTCTGGGGTCTGAAGAACCAGAAGGAAGATTCTGCCAAAATTTATGATGCAATCGCAAGCGACGCGAATGTCGACATCTTTGTAACTCCCTACGACCCGAATCACGTCGGCACGACAGGCGAGGAGCAGGAAATGTGGGCCGACTGCGCAGTGGAAGTCGCCGGGAGGACGGACAAGCTTGTCACTTTGATCACGCCGGTGGATGCTTCGGCGTTGCCCGAGCAAATCGACCGTTTCCTGGAAAAGAACGTCGCCGTCCTTGGTCAGCAGGAGGCTTTTCGCGCGCTCGACCGAGCCGTGACGTGGAGGCGACCTGTGCCGCCGATCGCGGACCAGCCGCCGATCGACACGCTCGGGATGGCCGCGCGGCTTCATGACTTCCGGGGAAAGCCTTTCGCGGGAAGGCCTGCATTGGATTTTCTGGCGGCCGCGGGCATTCCTGTCGTCGAGAGCCGTTTCGTGACGAGCGTCGATGCCGCAGTCAATGCGGCTGACGAGCTTGGGTACCCCGTTGTCGTGAAGATCGGAGACACCGACGTACTGCATCGAACCGAGCTGTCCGGTGTGATCACGAATTTGCGAGATGCGCAAGAAGTGTCCGCCGCAGCGAAAAAGCTACTAGCTGCAGGTTCAAAGTTGCTCATTATCCAGTCGTATGTGCGAGATGGGGTCGAGATGATCTTGGGTCTGGAGACCGATGACGTTCTGGGAACCTTCGTATTGGTCGGCCAGGGCGGCATCTGGACGGAGATCATGGACGATGCAGCTCTGCGCCCCGCAGGTCTTCGGGTAGGCGAACCGGAGCAGATGCTCTCGGAGCTGCGCGCGGAAAAGCTCTTGCGTGGGGTGCGCGGTGCGGCTGCCCTCGATACTCAAGCTCTGTTTGGAGCTGTGAGACGACTCGATGCGATCGCGCGGGGTCTTGGAGACCAAATCAGCTCAATTGACATCAATCCTCTCTTTGTGCGGAAGCAGGGTGTCGTCGCAGTTGATGCGCTTATCGTCCCCGCCTCCGGTGCGAACGGTTCGCGGAGGAAATGATATCAGTCGACGAGATCCGGAGCCGTTGCTCTCAAGACATGGGAGCGGCGTTGCGATTAAGTGAGCAAGTCCGGCTAACGCGTTCCGATTCTGTCACCACTGATTAGAAATTAGATCAGTGGTTGGCATTTGACCGTTTAACCCATAGGAGCATCTGATGACTTACAGCACCATTCTCTACGAAGCAGACGATCGCGTCGCGCGGATCACGTTCAATCGACCCAAGAAAATGAACGCGCTTTCTCTTAAACTCTGTGGCGAAGTCCAAGATGCGATGGCGACTGCCGAACGCGATCCGGAAGTTCGGGTGATCGTGATTACTGGTGCCGGGGGACGCGCATTTTCGGCCGGCTACGATCTCGACGATCCAGACAATGAAGTGAAGTTTGGGGAGCCGCGTTTGCTCGAACATTATGACAGGCGCAATAGTAAAGACTTCCAGTTCAACTATTCTCCGTTCAGATGCACCAAGCCCGTAATCGCGATGATCGACGGCTACTGCTTGGCCGGCGGCCTAGAGTTCGCAACTTTGTGTGACCTTCGCTATTGCTCTGAAGATTCACGCTTCCAGGTCAGTGAGACACGGTTTGCCTCTGGTGTCCTGACCATGGCAATGCCTTGGGTGATCGGTCAACGTTGTCGCGAGCTGATCTACACGGGGGACATGTTCGATGCTCAAGAGGCGTATCGGCTCGGTCTAGTGAACCGGGTCTTTCCGAAAGACCGCCTCGACGAAGAAGTTACTCGCATCGCGAAGCGCATGTCGCGGATCGCCATGCCGACTCTAGTTTGGAGCAAAAGAGCTCTCAACCATTCACTACAAGTGGCAGGTTTCGATTCTGCGCTGCGCTATGGTGCCGAAGCCAACTTGATAATGGAAAACTCGCAATCGGAGTTTAAGCGCTTCGGTGAGCTTATTGTGTCCGATGGCCTTGAGGCGGCTCTGAAGTGGCGCAATGGGATCTTTGAGCCGTTTGAATCGAAAGCGGCGAAGCTGAACAGCACAGCTGAAAAGCCTTCCAGGGCAGAGTAAGCCTTCTATCGGCTAGGGCAAAGTAAGCCTTCTATCGGCAGATCGGATTCTAAGGCTAAACATCGGCAACAGAAGGCTTCTTTCTTTGCGGGAACTTTCAAAATGACTTCTGATAATTCGAACGTCCACGGGAGCGCCTGTGGTGAGTTCTCGGGGTGGCGAACGTCTGTCCATACTCCCTATGAAATCCATAGCGGGCCATTTTGGTACCGGCAGGAGCCAGGCGGCAGCGTGCGCAGCGCATTCCGGGTTGAGAAAAAGCACTGCAATGACTCGGGAAACGTGCACGGCGGCTGCTTGATGACATTTGCCGACTTTTGCCTAAGCGTGGCCACCTTACCGGTGCTTGAAGGACAGGCGCCCACAACCATAAACTTCAGCGGCAGCTTTATTGATGCTGCGCAGGAGGGGGATCTAATCATGGGCAACTGCGAAATCACCCGAGCCGGCCGCTCGCTCATCTTCGTGCAAGGCCGGTTGACTACCAATGAGCGGATCTTGTTCACGTTCTCCGGTACGGTCAAGCGAGGGCAGAAGAAGTCCGTAGCACAGTCAAGCTCCTAACTTGGCAAATTTTCAGTTTGGCCTCTCGAGCTTTGCTAGCCGAAAGTCTCCGTCCTAGTAGAAGAAAGACGCATATGCCAATTGACTACGAGCGAATTATGGCCATGAAGAACTTTGGCCAGAAAATTAGTTACGCCGATCGAGAGGCCATGCTCTACGCCTATTGCATTGGCATGGGAGCTGATCCCATGGATGAGAGAGAGCTTGCGTTCGTTAATGAGGCGACGGCGACGCCACGGCCTCTGAAGGTAGTGCCAACCTTCGCGACCGTAGTCGCTTACAGCGCAACAGTAGGTGAACTGAACTACAACCGTCTAATGGAAGTGGACGGCGAGCGCGATATAACCTTTTACAAGCCGCTCGCGGCGGCCGCGCACATCACGGCCGACTCTTCCGTCATCGCTGTTTACGATAAGGGCAAGGACAAGGGAGCGGTTATCCGAACTCAGCACGTGCTGAAGAGCAACGATGGCGAACCTCTGGCGACCGTGGTTGGCTCGTTCTTCGCTCGCGGAGATGGTGGCTTTGGCGGACCGGCGGGCAACCAGCTTAAACCACACCTGATGCCGTCCCGTACTCCAGACAAGACCATCGAAATCGCGACTCGCCCTGACCAAGCGTTGATCTATCGGATTTGCGGCGATCGGAATCCATTGCATTCCGATCCAGAATATGCGCGGCACGCCGGCTTTCCCAAGCCCATTCTGCACGGGATGTGCACCTACGGGATCACTTGCCGCGGGATCTTGCAAACATACGCCGACTACGATCCAGCGGCCTTCCGGCGGCACGCAGCCCGGTTTTCGGCGCCCGTTTATCCCGGTGAAACCTTGACACTCGAGATGTGGAAGGACGGCGATGTGATCTCGTTCGAAGCCAAGGTGAAGGCGCGCGGCGTTACCGTGATCAAGAACGGTATGACGGTGCTGGGGTGATCTGCTAAACGTGGCCTACCCCCTAGTGATCGCATCGTTCAGTTGAGGGCATCGCCCAGGAGCTGACGGTTCGAGGTTGCTTAGCGCGAAATGGGCTATCTGCCCAAGCCTGTGCGTGTTCCCTACATGTAAAATGCCATCAGGCGATCGACGCGATCATCATCCGGCAAAGGCTTGTGATGTCGTAGACAGGCAATTTCGTGAGACGACGGATTGCCGGCGCGACCAGCGGAAATCCTGTGCATTCGAACAGGATTCCACTGATCTCTTGATGCTCCGCACGGAGTCGCGCGACGCAGGCGGCCACATCCGTCTCAATCGCGGACACATCAACGGGGGGGGCCGGTCGCTTCAGCTCGTCGTTCCAGAACTTGCTGCCTTCAATACCGCCGATCACGATTCTTGCCCGCTCGGCCGGATCATCGACCCCAAGCAGATCTTCGCCCAATTGGGTCGAGTCGTAAGTCAAGACGGCGACCTTGGCGGACCTCGGCAGCTGTCGGAGCAATGCTGGTAACAGAAGAAGGCTCGACATCGCCACAGGAACGTTCACCGATGTCGCCACCGCAGCCTGATGTCGGATAGAAAAGCCACAGTTAGAGCTTATTGCGACGGCCCCCCTCTCGACTAGCCGCCGGGCGGCTGCAATGTAGGACGGCTCCAGCGCTGGATCACCTTGGACGACATTCTCCACCCAAGCTCCCGCGACTGTTTCCGATATTATCGGAAAATCGTAAGTAGCCGGATTCAGCATCGAGCCAGGTAGGTATGGGCGCGGCGCGTCCCGAGGCAGTCCGCGCTCGAGGAGGAGGACTCCGAGAGAGCGTTGGATTTGTGATGTCATGAAGAAAATTATAGCACTGCTTCAAGTCAAATTCATCTAATCCGGGCTTTGCTATCGCCGAATTTCTGCGCCTAATCAGTAGATCTCGCAGTTTCAGACGACCAACCTACCACCAAGCCACCGCTCGAGGACCAATTGCCGCCCGAGCGGCGAGCTGAGCTCTGGATCCCAGCGTCCGCCGCCGTGGGCGCATCTTGGCGTCGACCAGAAGCGTGCCACGAGCGTCAGGCGCACGTGCGCGTTATCATCCTGCGAGTAGCTCAACTGTGAGCGTGTCACTGTGATTGAGGCTCATCTGTCGACCGGGCGGCAAATCCGATAGAGAAGCTCAACGCTATGGAATCAATCGCTCCACCACATCTGCGGCTCGGCGCCTTCCAGGCCGTCCACAGGCTCATCGCGCTGCTTAAGAGCCCTTCGTGATGGTGAGCCGGATTGACGGCGGCGGACACAAGGGCTCGATCGAGTCGCCGCCAACTCCCACTCCTGCATTGATTCATAGAGCAGGTAAAAAGTGATGCTGGCTACCTGCCGCAGGGTGCTGCCTGAAGTGGCAAGGTACGGAAGCGGGAACGGGATTAGGATCTGGACGAACTGATCATGTCAGCCCGTCCGAATGCGCATGGTCCGGCTGATTTTGACAACGAAGTTCTGCGTCACGATTGGCAAATTCGCCTGATGTAAGCGCGTCCCGGCATGATTTGACGACTTTCTTCTCCGGGACAGGATAAGTCTCTCGCTTCGGAAAGGTTCGACACACGACCGTTTCGAGCCTTGGTACCAGATGCCGGTATTCATGTGGCACGAAGGCCGTCTTCTGATCACAGGCCGCGCAAAGCCGCACAGCGAACCTCCGCGGCCGTCTACGAAGCCATCGCCGCCTATATCGATTTGGTGCGACGCGAAGGCGCGGTGCTCATGGTGCCCGTGGCGGTGTCTGCCGCACCGAGCGCCCGTCGCGGACGCGGCCTTCGAACATTTCGCGGATGCCATCTGCGAGGGCGAGGACGATAGTTGTCTTCGAGGGTTTTCGCATAGGCCAAAGACGCGGCGAGAGGCTGCCCGTCAAAGACGAAATCGGCGCGTCGCCACCACGCTTCGACCAGGAGTTCATTGCGCAGGCGATGCGCTGCGGCGAGATCACGGCCGTCGGCGACGATGACGGCAAAGAGGCCGACATGCGGGATGTCGAAGCGAAGGTCAGCGACGAGGCCCCGAGCACCGCGACAAATATCTGCGCCTGACGGATCTCGCCGGTTTGCGGATCGATCACCTCCACCGTCGGACCGGCATAGTCGGTCTGCATCACTGCACCCGCCGCGTGGCGATGACGGAAGGTCGGGTTCGCCCGGCGCCGATAGGCGTCAAATTTCTCGCAGAACCACGTGTAACCATAGCCGTCGGGATGCGCCGTCCGGTATTCCTGCCACAGCAGCGTCAACGTCACGCCCTTGCGCTTGAGCTCCTGCGCCACCCGTGGCCACTCGGGCTCGCTCAAGTCCTGCGGGGGCCGCCCGACCCGCCGGAACAAGGCTCGCTGCAAGGCCGCCTCGTTCTCGTAAATCGGCGGCAGCGGCCAGCTCAAACCCGCTTCACGCGCTCGCAGCAGGTAGGTGGCAACCGAACTCTTGCTGATCTGCAGCCGTTCCGAGATCTCCCGAACCGACAGGTCCTGCTCGTACGTCAGCCTCAGGATCGATCGTAGGTCCTTCACAGTAATTCGTTTCGCTTGCTTCCGTCTCGGCATTGCCCCTCTCAAACTCAGCTTGAGAGAGAACATTGCCTGAACGGCGCTCCCGAAAACCAACCTCCCGCAACTGTCCGCGATTTAGCGGAATCACTGTCCCGGAATTACTGAAATCGCTGTCCGCGAATTAGCGAAATTGCTGTCCGGAAATTGCCGAAACACGCAATCGGACAATGCTCTGCGTTCTAATCCTTGACAGCGGACATCAGAGCGTCGTCCTCAGGCCACGGCTTTGAGGAACTGATTGCGGTGGGCCCAAGGCAATAGCTGGTCGATGTCGCGGTTCGGATGACCGTTGACGATTGGTCAGCACGCCGGTGAGGTAGGCGAGCGGATCTATGTCGTTCAGCTTGCAGGTTTATGCCGCCCGCCGAACTATGTCGAGTCGGATCGTTTTCCCCAGATTTCTCGCTGACCGGCGTTTGGTCGGTTCGGCATAGTTCGTTCTGTACCTCCACTTTCAACAGCGGAGAACAGGAAGATGGAAGTTGAAGAGTACTTGGGCAGAAGCCGGCTGTACCGGCGTCTCAGAAGCGGGCCGCACGGACAGTTTGTCGAGCGCTACGCGCTCGTCTCGTCGAAGAGAGGCTCGTTCGGCACGGTACGTGGCGTTGCCTCAACGTGGTTGGAGGGCTCCTGAGTTGGATCGCGGGCCGTCGCTATAAGCTGGTCGATCTCGATGAGCAGGTCGTTGAGCGGTACCTCCGACATCGAGGCGGGAAGCAGTCTATCCAACCGGTGACCGGGCAGCGCTGAAGCGATGGTTGTCGCTGCTGCGAGAGGAAGGCGCGATCGCGCCGTTGGCGTTACCGCCTCTCACCTCGCACGGTAAGCTTCCTCACTGACCGAGATCACCTCAACGGTTTGCTGCCTCCAGGGTTCGGCTTGGTTGGCGAGCCCGTGGTGACGGTCGAATTTATTGTGATGAGCGAGCTGGCCTGGCTTGCCGGGCGTGGTTACTCGATGCTGCAGGTGCGTTTCCCGGCGGCCTACACCGGGGAGCGCGACCAGGTAGCCGGTCACTTCCTATCGGTCCTTTGGGAAAATCTCGCTGATCCGATCATAAGCGGTCGCGAGGAGCTCGGCTTCGCAAAGCTTTGGTGCGAACTCCCTCCGCCACGAATTATGGGCGATCGGGTGACGTGTACGGCGTCCTGGCTGGGGCTCGCAGACTTTTCCGAAGCCGCGCCTCGAATGCCGGCCTATCCGGGTCTTGGCGAGCAACGCAGCGTTGGCACGCTGCACTACAAGTACATCCCGCAAACCGGAGAGTGGGGCAAAGCCGCCGTCGCACACGCCTGTCTGCAGCCGCCGGCTGGCAAGCCTATCGTCGAAAAACTGCGCGTCGGGAAGGGGCGGGTGAACTTTCATTCCACGACGTGGGAGCAGATGCCCACCCAGTTCCACATCGTTCAGGCCCTCTCGGCGCTGCCGATTCTGGAGCAGCGCGAGGCCTGGTGCGTCGAGAGCCGCGGCGCTTCCGACCTGTCGCAACAATGCACCCTCGCTTGACCGCAATCGCGATCAGAATGAATTCGTCCTATGATGAGGCGTTTGCGAGCTTAGTTCGATCTTGGAGTGCTCGCTGGCGCGCCCCGATTATTTTGCAATTACTTGTGGTATTCCCCGCCAGCCGCGGATGAGGAATCTGAATCGGGATCGCGAGACATCGGCATTGACTTGATCTCGACAAAGTTCGGATACCTCCGTGCCGACATGGATTAAAAGCGTCAAATCCTTGGAATTTTCGCGGAATTTCGGCGCCCAATCATGATACGAAGAATTATGTCCGGACGTTGGTAATATTTTTAGATCGTGGAGACGGGTCGGGACCGAGGCCTGATTACTTGCTGAAGATGGCCTCCTAGTCGTCTCCACGTTGTTTCGTGCCGGAATGCTGAGCGGACGCTAGGGATCTACACCAAGGGGCGAATCGGATGGAGTGCGCTGCTTGGCCTCATGTGAGAGGTGATCTTGCGTCCACTCGGAGAGAGGCTGCGGTATTCCTAGACAATATCGAGGAGATCGATGGAGCGATAGGTCGGCAGAACTGGGTCACGAGATGGACAAGCATAGGAGACGCTCACTGCCTTCTTGGTGATCTGAACATAAAGAAGGCGGCTTTCGACGAGGCGACTGAAGCTTGCCTATGCGCGCTAACCGCTTTTGAGGTTGCGAGGCGACTTGCCGGCGAAGGGAATCCGCAAAGTAAGGAAGTTTCGGCCAAAGTTCAGGCTGGCATTGAGAGATTCGGATTGTCTCTGGATCGCAAGTTGGAGCTTGTGCCAATTTCGTGCGATCAAATTGAGTTTTTTGCCTACTACTTGCCTGCCGGTGGCTCCAATTTGCGTGCTCCAGCAGTCATTTGTATCAGCAGAGAAGATGAAACAGCTGCGACCCTACTCGGAAGGCTCTTGCCCGCCGTGATTGGTCGAGGTCTGTCAGTCCTCGTCGTCTCTCACGATGACGTCTCAAACGAATGGCGCGGTCAATCGGAAATGTTGCTGTCTTGCTGTTTGGACTACTTGTCCGCTCGGCCCGATATCGATGCCGCTCGCATTGGCGTCTATGGAGAAGGACTGTCAGCTGTTCTCGCGACCGATTTCGCTGTGTCTGATCGCCGGGTTGCGGCCGCGGTTTGCGATGGCGGCCTTTGGAGTTTTGCTCGGGTGTTGGCGTCTGTGGGCTGGAGGACGAGGGCTGCAGATGATGTTAGCGAAGACACGCTGTTAACGCGTCGCTCGCGATTAGTACGGCAGTTTAGATGCCCAATTCTCGTGGTCGCCGGTGGGCGCGGCGTTGTCAGCGTGCAAGAGGCGATTAAACTACAAGCTGACTGCCCGTCCGCGCATATCGATCTAGAATTAACGATGCCGCGGATGACCCATAGCTTCGTCGGGGAAATCGAAAATTTCATTGTATCCGATGACTGCATCTTCATATGGCTAGAGCATAAGCTACATCCGCTCCCTAGCCATTATCCGCCAGGGCCGCAGGGAAGACTCGGTGTGGCTCGTTGAGGTTGTGGTCATATTCAAAATCAATCCGCACGTGACCTGCTATTCGTCGCTACGTCGATGTACGACTGTGAAGATACCACGCGCTATCGGCGGCCAATCGCAAGGCCTTGCCGGCACCGACTAGCGAGCATTCGCTTTATGCCTACAACAAGCCTATGCTCAGTTTTTGAGACGCTAGGCGGCTGTTCTTGGCAATCGAGGTTAGTCGCTTATTGAGGTAGTGAAGTGCGTCCTGATCGAGGTCGCCAAACATGGTTGAGTTGAGAGCCTGTCTTTTCATCGACAGATTTGTGATTTCCGACCGCGCCTTTTGAGTCAGCGAGATCTGCAGAAACCTTGCGTCATCGGGCGACGTTACGCGGGCCAAAAACTCCATTTTCTCGAGTTTCTTTGTTTGGTTGGTGACGAAGGCGGGGTGGATTCGTAATTTGTTCGCAACCGCTATTCCTGAGACTCCGCGACCTTCGTCAAGTTCATCGACGGCCAGCAGAATCAGCCACTGAGGTTCCGTGATTCCCAGCATCTGCGCCCAGCTCTTATGTATTTCTTCGATCTGGGCGTGAATCTCGACAATGTTCCAGATGAAGTCAGTAACGGCTCTATCTAGTTGTTTCTCGGCCATGTTGGTCTTTCCGCCAAATCTGAGTGTCGCCGGTAGGCGCACGGCGGCCCACTCATCAAGAACGTACGTATCTCTCTTGGGTTACCCGAAATAGAGCTCACAGGACACAGGTGCCATGCAAACCAACAATTGACAAATTCAATTAATTGGACCGATCTGATTACTGTCAGACCGCTGTTGCAGACTATGAGAGGCTCTCATGTTTCGGTCACGCTAGAGAAATGCAATGGTCTTAAAGGGCTTTCTTTGTGATGGCTTCCTTCGTCGTCATGCCTTGTGTTGCTGAAGCGCAACGAATCGGTGGTAAATTTTGATTGCGTGAAATAATTAATTGTAGCAATTGATCTACGAAATTATATGACGATGGACAGCGAGGGGCGCCTCGAAGTCGTTCCGTCAAGCAGGCCCCGTTGGGGCGAGGCTAGTACCGGCGGATCTTTGAAGGACGGAAACGACGTTTCCAACTTGGAGGTTCATCATGAAGCTGACGAAGAGTCTCGTCTTCGGTTCTGTAGCAATGTTTGCGGGGGGCGGGGCAGAGGCAGCCGATCTTCCGGTAAAGGCGAAGGCGGTGGAGTACGTCAAGGTCTGTTCGCTATATGGCCCCGGATTCTATTATATTCCGGGTACGGACACCTGCCTCAAGCTGGGGGGGTATCTGCGTGTCCACGTCACCGCTAACTCACACAGTGACGCTGATCCTGCCGACAACGGCGCAGCTGCGGCACGAAACCGCCTCAGCAACGACTATATCTTCCGGTCTCGCGAAGCCCTGACCATCGACACTCGCACTGCAACCGAGTACGGCGTCGTCCGCACCTATTTCATGGGTTGGTTCACTTGGACCACTGGGGGCTACACCGGGGCAGGAAACGGCTCGACCGTTTACCAGTCGATTGGTGGCGTTTCAGCGCCGCTCAACGCGAATCCGGGCGCTGTCGCCGCCGGCGCGCTCGGCGTCCCCTACGCCTTCATCCAGTTCGCTGGTTTCACCCTCGGTAAGGCGACCTCGCAGTTCTCCACGCCTTGGGGCCAGTACCCCGCGAACAATGTCGACCTGCCGGGCTCTGGCGCGTGGGATCCTGTAAACCAGTTCAGTTATACTGCTGACTTCGGTCAAGGCGTTACGGTCTCATTCTCGGCTCAGGATCAAGTCGTCCACGACACCACCAATATCTGGAACGTGAGCGCAGCAACGGCGGCGGGCCTCGCCACCGGTACGTACGGTGGCGGCGACATCGGCGGTACGCGGGCCCCGGACCTGATTGCCTCGCTTCGCGTCGACCAGGCTTGGGGCCTCTTCCAGGCATCGGTGGCTGCCCACGACAATCATGCCGCCTACTATGGCGCTGACGAAACGTCGGGACATCCGGACGACAAGTGGGGTTGGGCTGGTCAGTTGGCTTTGTCGATCAAGAACCTCCCGACTGGCGCGGGTGATACGATCAACTTGACAGGCGTGTATGCGAACGGTGCAAGCCGCTATGTTTTCCATGATTATATGTCGACCACCTACGCGAGGTACACTGGTACGAACTTGGCGGGTGCTTACCAGAGCGTCGGGCTCGCCGGTATTTCTGACTCCGTGTTCGTTGCAGGCGCGGGCCAGCAATTAACGACGACATACGGCTTCAACGCCGGCTATACCCACAACTGGAACCCGCAATGGTTTACCCAAGTCTTCGGCGGGTGGGGGGGTGTGCGCTATAACGGCACAGCCAAGGGCTACATCTGCAGTGCGTTCGTCACAGGCCTCGCGCTATCGAGTGGCATCGCCGGCTGTAATCCTGACTTCAACTATGCGACCGTCGGTACATACACCGCCTGGACCCCCGTCAAAAACCTGACCTTCGGGGCGGAAATTACTTACAATATCCTCGATCAGAAGTATGCGGGCGGGAGCACCGTGACGCTGCCGGTGCAGTCGAGTGTTGCAAAGCCGGGTGCTGTGTATGAGCTGAAGGATCAGGGCGCCCTCACGCTGCTGCTCCGCGCTCAGCGCAACTGGTGAGTCTCCGTCAAACTAGAAGGAGAAAGGGTAACCGCTCTACCCATTTAAGTCTGACCTCCAAGAAGGCCTCCGGGATGCCTCCCCGGAGGCCTTCTACCGAAGGAGCGTACCACGATTCTATGATTGCCGCGGGGTCTGTAAATCACAGAGGCGTCCAACGCGGCGAGAGTGCCGCTATGCCATTCAGAGCACTCGCTCGCCCCTGACATTCAACTTTGTACGACAGGTGCTCTGAATCTGGGAGCAGGAGGCTAAGCGCCAACAATGTCTGAACTAGTTGTGGCGTTCACGCACGGAGACCGCCGCCGGGTCCTTACTCGCGGACCGCACCATTTCGAAAAATGTGCGTTTGATGCGTTCGAGGCTGCGCTGCAGGCTCGCGGCTTCGGTATCCGCCGCATTCGGCCTCCAACCGTGCCGGCGGGCACGGCCAGGGGAGGACGATGTGCCGAAGTTGACAGGCGTGGGGTGAGAGAGAATGAGTCTCCTGCGCGACACGCGTGCTGGCGTCCAGCCCAGCCGGATGCGCTATCGCAAGGGGGACTAGTTTGTGCGCGCATCAACCGAGGACTCGTGTCAAGCGCGACCGCATCGTACGCATCCGGTGTAGCTTTCAATTACCCACAAATGCTTGATTCGATTGCAGTAGCCCTAATCGAAAATCTTGAATCGGATGAATCGCTTGTGATTCATTGTTGAGCACCTGAATCGCGACGACGCGGTGCCTTGATGTGTTCGAGCGGAACGACGTCTCGTTGGTCGGCCGGCCCGGATGGTCGCCAGGATGATGGTGATGAAAGCGTCGTCGAACATTGGACAGAGCGCGAGATCGACAAGACAGCTTTCAAGGATGCCCGTCTTGGTCAGCGATTTGGCGAGCTGTTGAAGCAAATTGGTGACGGCATGGGCGGGAGCATACCGTTCGCGTGCCAGAACTGGGCGAACACGAAGGCGGCCTACCGCTTTTTCGCCAACGAGCGCGTGGAGGAAGCCGACATTCTCAGCGGCCACTTCGCCGCCACACGCGCGCGGTACGATGATTGTACAGGCCCAATTCTCCTCATTCAGGACACGACGGAATTCTCCTACCAACGCGCGAACACGAGCGCTGTCGGCCTGACCAAGATGCCGATTCCGAGATGATGGTGCGCACCGTACCGACTTGATGGCGCGCGGGGTTCCGAAATGATCGCGCGCAGCATTCCGAGCATTGTCCGCGCAGCATTCCGATTTGATCGCGCGCAGTTTCGGATGGTGTGAGGCCCGATGGGCCATTTCTCCGGCTGGAAACACCTTGGAGAATTGGATGCCGACGAGGAGGGTTATCATGCGCCAGGTGCGCGAGATTGTGAGGTTGAGCCTTGAGGCTGGGCTCTCGACGCGCGTGGTTGGCGAGCGTGTCGGCGTCGGGTCGACGACGGTACGTGACACACTGAAGCGGTTTGCGCGCGCGGGTCTGGCATGGCCAGTCCCGGAAGCGATAAGCGACGCCGAGCTGGAGCAACGGCTGTACGGGGTACCTGGCGTGAAGCCGGGGCGCCGCAAGGTGGCCGAGCCTGACTGGTCCGTTATTGCCCGCGAGCTCAAGCGCAAGCATGTGACCCTGCAGGTGCTGTGGGACGAGTATATTGCAGAGCATCCGGACGGGGACCGGTACAGCCGTTTCTGTGACCTGTTCCGCAACTGGGAAGGCCGGCTGCCGCTGGTGATGCGCCAGCACCACGGCGGGGGCGAGAAATTGTTTGTCGACTATGCCGGCGACTCGGTGCCGGTGGTTAACCGTAAGACTGGCGAGGTGCGTGACGCGCACATCTTCGTCGCGGTCATGGGCGCATCCAGCTTGTCGTTCGCGCTAGCTACGTGGACCGAGCAGCTCGGCGACTGGATCGCGGGACATAACGCGGCCTACAGCTTTTTTGGCGGCGCGACGCAACTGCTGGTGCCCGACAACGCCAAGGTCGCGGTGATCAAGGCCTGCCTGTACGACCCGCAGATCAATCGCACCTGTGCGGAAATGGCGGCGCATTACGGCACCGCCATATTGCCGGCGCGGCCGCGCTGTTTCATACTGCACCTCATTCCTGTGATGGCGCGGTGATCGAGATGAGTCGTGCTGGGCAACCGCGAGGGCCGCCATGGCCTTGATGATGATTTTGCTCGGCGGGATCTCCCACAGTCCGCGGTTCAGGCTGTCCGTATAGCATTTTTTGATGAGCCCCTGATTGCCCCATTCGCGCACAGCTGTCTTTGAGACACCGAACTTCGCGGCTACCTCGCGCGTCGTGAGCATGCCGCGCCGGCGCAGTCGATCATGACGGCTCGAGAGCTTGTAGGCGCAACGAATCCAGGCGACCTTCTTGAGATTGAACGGCTTTGCGTCCCATGTGCGCCGTCCGTTCTGATTGAGAATCTCAGCGATCTCACGATCGCAGTGATGGTCGAGGCAACGATCGACCTCGGCGACGAGCTCAGGTTTGAACTTGCGGATCTGTGCGATAGGCAGCGGCCGTTCGAGCACCAAGGAGCGCGTGGCGCCGCCCGACAGGCGCACGTGAACGGTGATCTTCTCCGCTTTGATCAGGGTTACGTCGTCGATTAGTAGACGCGCAATACGCTTGCGCTCGCGGACGTCGATACGCGGGTCATGCCAGATTCGGGGTAGTTGCTCGGCAAGATCGAGAATGCGCCGTCAGGTCTCGGCGCTCAGTGCTGCGGCCTGCTGTTTG
Organism: Bradyrhizobium sp. CCBAU 53421; assembly: GCF_015291625.1. NCBI lineage: Bacteria > Pseudomonadati > Pseudomonadota > Alphaproteobacteria > Hyphomicrobiales > Nitrobacteraceae > Bradyrhizobium > Bradyrhizobium sp. CCBAU 53421. The sequence continues at coordinate 7,728,827 of NZ_CP030047.1, read as the reverse complement.
CAACAGCGCTCGTAGTCTTCCGCCGCATCGGCATGAATGCGCAGCTTCTCGTTCCATTCCGCTTCGAGTGCATCGGCGACGAGGCGGTTGTCGGGATCGACCTTCATGTAGCGCCGACGTGCGAGCTCGCCTTCATAGCGCATCCGCTCGACATGCTGGCGACGCGCTGCGTCAGTCTCCGCGGCGCGCGCCTCGAGCTCGCGCTGAATCTCCAAAGTGACCGCCGGGCTCATCGGTGTCATCAGCTCGATCATCAGGGCGGCGATCGCGGCATCGACGAGCTTCCCGGGAACCGTTTGGCATGTCCATCCCGCGCGCCGCACCGCATTAGCTTGACAGACATAGGTCGGCACTGTGCGGCTGTGCTCTTGGCTGTACCGCACATCCATGCGTTCGCCACAGAGGCCACAGACCACGCGACCTTGCAGCAACGCCGGTCCTTCGCGGGCCGGCCCCGACCGCCGTTCGCCGCCGAAGGCGCGAGCATTGTCGGCGAGCCGCCGCTGACTGGCTTCGAACCGTTCCCAGTCGATGTAGCCTTGGTACATGCCCGGCATGACGAACTGCCAGTCCGCGCGGGCAACCCTGACGACACTGCTGCCGCCGTCGGGCTTGTGCCGTGTGCGCGTGCGACCATAGACGAAGGCGCCGGCGTAGCGTGGATTGTGGAGCATCTGCAGGATGCGCGCATGATTCGGCGGCGCCCACAGGAGGTCACCCTTGTTTGGACCAGCGCGCAATCGACGTGGGAACAACAGACCCTGCTCTCGGAACAAGTGGACGGTCTGCACGGCACTTTCGGTCCGCTCGAAGGTGTCGAACAGGAGACGGATGGCATTCTGCACTTGGGCGTCAGGATCGAGGCCGAGGGTCCGATCATTCCGGTAAACCAAGCCGACCGGAGGGCACATCTCAAGCTCGCCACGTCGCGCCTTGTTGAGTTGGCCATCCGCGGACCGCGTTACTACAATTAGGAGGCCACCCCTTGCTCATCCATCCGACCCTCGACCGCCTCAACGCCCTCGGCCTCCACGGGATGGCCAAGGCCTTCGCCGACATCGAAGCAACCGGCGAGGCCGCAAGCCTCGGTCACGCCGAATGGCTCGCGCTGCTGCTCGAACATGAAGCCTCGCTGCGCCACGACAAGCGGCTCGCCACCCGCCTGCGCTACGTGAAGCTGCGCCAGCAGGCGTGCGTCGAGGACGTCGACTACCGCACCCCGCGCGGCCTCGATCGCCCGCTGTTCGTCAAGCTTGTCGAGGGCCGCTGGATTGAGGACCATGCCAACCTGCTGATCTGCGGCCCGGCCGGCGTCGGCAAGAGCTGGCTCGCCTCGGCGTAGGCGTTCCGGTATTTTGGCGGGGTCCCCAGCTATGTCGTGCTCGACCGACGGTTGATCCGAAGAGCGGCCGCTACCGTCGCGGCGGGTGGTTTGGCAATCCAGCCAGCGAGTCTGGGCGCAGCTTCACGAAGAGGGCGCGCCGTCCCCGCCTGACGGCGATCATCAGGTGGGGGAGTTTCACCATACCCGGGGGAGTTTGACCGACCACGGGGCCAAGTTGCGCGATGATCGCAAGCCGGCGACGCGATCGAACGAGACCTAGGCGATGGACTTTGTCCACGATCAGTTGGCGACCGGGCTCAAGCTCCGGGTGCTCACGGTCATTGACACCTTCTTCAGCTACTCACCTGCGCGTGCCGCGGTTCACCTTCTGCGGCACCGAAGTCGCGGAGGTGCTGGAAGGGGCCTGCAACGACGATCTGATCGCCGGCCTCCTCAATCGCAACGGCCTCAAGACCGGCAACGGCAATCGCTGGACCCGCGAGCGCGTCACATCAATGCGCTCGAACTACCACATCCCGGTGTTCAAGCCCGCGGAAGACGGGATCGAGCCATGGCTCAACCTTGGCAACAGTCGACCTGGGCCTCCTCGCCGGGGAGGAACTCAAGGCGATCAAACTGCTCGGGGTCGCTGTGCCGCAACCGGCGCACAAACCGCTTGACGCTCTGGTAGCTGGACGGAAAGCCAAATTGATCGACCAGGTCCTGGTAAATCGCCTGCGCATTCCGCTTCAGGCGGACCCGTTCTTCGATCCACGTCCGATGCGCTTCGCAAGCCGAACGGGCCAGGCTGCTGGTGACCGTCGCTTCCGATGCCCCAAAGCCGGTGGTCGGGCTGGAGGAATTTGGCCGTCCACGCTCACCGGGCCGGTGGTCACTTCCCCGGGGGAATTTGCCTCCGCACCAGCCCGCAGCGCCCGGTAACGCCGGATCGTCTTGCGATCGACCCCGTCAGTCTGTGGATCTCGCGCTGGCTGGCGTTGCGATCGAGTAGTGTAAATACCGTGCTTTGCAGGTGTGGCTTCAAGACGTTCAACTCCCCGGTCCTTGCTGGCTAAAGGGACCGAAAATAAACGTCCTGCCTGACCGGCTACCGCTGTTCAGCGGCGCCATTGGCTCCGCGCCTTGCGGCGGATCTTCACACTCACGCCCGCGGCGCCGTATCCCGCCGCCACAGCCGTCTTACCATAGGCATAGGCGCCGCCGTAGACCGGGTTCTCAATGATCCGGTGGATGGCGGAGTAGTTTGGCCGCCGCCAGGCCGTGTCGCCGTTGGGCTGCTTCACCGGTAGATCGAGATTGTACTCGTGCAGCCAGCAGAGCGCCTGTCGCGCGCTGCCCAGTTCTTCGACCTTGTCGAACACCAGCTTGATTGTTTCCTGGACACGCCGATCCGGGCCTTTCTCATAACGGTCGCCGACCTTCACGAAGCCGACGGGCGCTGCCACAACCAACTCGCCCCGGCGTGCCTTCTCGTAGCGGGCCGTGAGCGAGCGCTGGCGCAACAGATCCAGCTCGTACTCGTTGAGGCTGCCGTTGAGCCCGAGCAGCAGGCGGTCGTTGCCGTGCCTTGGCGCGTAGATGGTCTCCTGATCGACCAGACGGTATCGACCTCGCGGGCGCAAATCCATCCTCATCCGTGACGCGAATGGTTGTCTCTAGGCGCCTCGTTGGCGTACCGAGCCTTCCTGCGCGACGGAAGCTACCAGCGTTCCATTTGGCTTGAAGATCAGGCCGCGCGTGAGACCGCGTCCGCCTTGAGCGCTCGGTGATTTCTTGGCGTAGAGTAGCCATTCATCGGCGCGGAACGGGCGGTGAAGCCACATTGCGTGGTCGAGGCTTGCCGAGATCATGCTCTCATCGAACAGCGTGCGGCCATAACGCGCCATCACCGCATCAAGCAGCAAGAGATCCGAGGCATAGGCCAGCGCGCACATATGGAGCGTGGGATCGTCGGGCAACTTCGCGACGGCCTTCATCCAAATATGAATGCGACCGTCGTTAATCTTCTGCCCGACATAACAGCCGAGCTCGACCGGGCGTAGCTCAATCGGTCGATCGGATTCGTAGTAGCGGCGGATGAAATCCGGAATTTCGCGATACATCGGCTGCTTAGAGAATTCCTCAGCCGTGAGTCGCTCTGGCTGGGGTACGTCGGGCATACTGTCCTCATGGTCTAGGGCGCCGTTCTCACCGACATGGAATGATACCATAATCGAGAAGATCGCGTCGCCGTGCTGGATCCCGGTGACGTGCCGGGTGGAGTAGCTCCTGACGTCGCGCAGGCGTTCGACCTGACAGATGATCGCACCTGCGGATCGCCGGCCTTGATAAAGTAGCAATGCAGCGAATGAGGCAGCCGGCCTTCTACGTGCGGCAGGCGGCTACCATCGCTTGCCCAATCGCCTGGCCACCGAACACCCGTTGCGAGCAGGTATTCGGACTATTGCCGCGAAACAGGTTCATCTCGATCGGTTCGAGGTCACGCATAATTGCGGAAGTCTACCGGTTTGGTCGCCACCATCACCCGGACCGCACCCGACGGACCGACCACCGGCTCGCCTTCAGCGCCTGGACGATCGACGCAATCATCGTTGGGTCCGCACCACGACCTGCCCGGATCGTGATGCCGTCGACTTCGATCTCGATCCTTGCGCACCACTTTGCGCTCCTGGTGAGCAGCCGGCGCCGGTACCACGGCCTCCACCACCGCTGGCACAAACTGTACTTTGTCCGCTTCGGAATGACCGCCTGCTGCTTCTCGCAACTGGCGGCGCCAACCAAACAACTGCTGCGGCGACAATCCATGCCGTCGGGCCACGGAACACACCGAGTCGCCACTCGCCACGATCTCCGCGACGATCCGCGCCTTGTCCTCGTCGCTCAACTCCAGCCGACGACCGGCTCCGGTGAAGACCTCAAGCCGCCGCACCGGCTCCGTGATAGCACTATGCACTGTGTCCATTCTAAGCCTAACGGTCCGAACAAACCGCAGGCTCGCAGATCACCCCGTCATCCGGTAGGTGGCCGCTGAACAGCGCTCTGATGTCCGTTGTCAAGGCTCAGAACGCAGACGTTCGTCCGATCGTTGATCGGCTGTAGATACTGATGATCGCGCATGGGTAGAGGCGGAACCGAAGGACGTCGGTGATCAAGCTCTGATGCGCGGGTTGGCTACCGCATTCCCGATTGTGCGTCCGGGGTCTGCTCCGATCTTACTGCGGGCGTCGGTGTTCTTGCCGGCCACAAAGCGTCTGACGGGCATTCCCTCTACCGTGGTCCCGCCTCCGCCAATGCGCGATGATGAGAGGGCCTGATCAGGCTGATTGCACTTGCCTAGCGACCGCCCACATGAAGCCGACCAGTTCACGGGCGATAGCAGTGCAGACCACCATCGTTCGCTTGCCGCGCGAAGCGAGCTTTGGTAGCGAGCAGTCAGGCGGATCTGCGCCTTCCATGCGATCTCTCGCACCGCTGGCGATGCCTGCTCGAGCCGGTATAGCTTTGTCTTTCCGATCTTCGCCGGGTGTCGATACGTCCAGGCGCTCTCGACCAACATGTGGCGAACCCGGCTATTGACGGCCTTGGTGATGCCGCCACGCCTGACCGTCTCCCCGGTCGATCGCTCGCCCGGCACCAGGCCGAGATAGCCCATGAGCTGACGTGAGATCTCAAAACGGCGTCACCAAGCTCGGTGGCAAATGTCACCGCGACGATTAGATCGATACCTCGTGGTGCTTGAAGCGCCGGCACGAGTGGCTCCAAGGACCAGGCCGAGACGAACTCTTCGATCGTGCGCTCCAGACGTTCGACCCGCTCCCTGGTGATGCGAACTGCTTCGACCATTTCTTGGAGCGCGATCTGATGCGCGGGATGATCGAACTGCTGCTCTGAAGCCAACGCAGATAGCGCATCGTCCATCCCTTCTTGCGGGGATAGGTGCGGCCGTGCTTGAGCATGAAGGCGCTCACCTGTTGGCGGTGGACCCGCAGCGCCTCAACCGCCGCCGCGCGGGCGCGGACGAGATCGCGCATCGCTTCGTGACCTTCATCGGGAATCCATACCGCCGTCAGCTCGCCGGCGCGCAGCAGCCGGGCGAGGGAAACCGCGTCCCGGCGGTTTGTCTTCACCCGATCACATGGCTTCTTTTGGATCAGCGACGGCGCAACCACGGTGCATTCATGGCCGAGCGACCGGATCAGGCGATAAAGGCCATAGCCAGTCAGACCGGCCTCGTAACAGAAATGCACACCATCAAACCGGCTGGCGATCCGTTCAACGACCCGGCGCATGCCGGTCGCCGACGCGTCGACCTCACCGAAGAAGCGAACCTCTCCTTCCCGGCCTGTTTCCGCGATCGCGATGGCGCTTTTCAGCTTCGCGTTCGATTCCGACAAGTGCTTCCCTATAATCTGCCACCGCTCGTCCGCCTGTGATGAGGATCGGCTCGGTACGCCCGATTAACCCTCGGACGCGCAGTGTAGGGCGAGCCACCTCACCGGAAGAGTCGGACATACGAGCCTTACGCTCAAGCGGTGGGACGGCTTCACCCGCTTTGTCCATGACGGAAGGATCTGCTTGACCAACTATGCCGAAGGCGCCGTATCGCGTGGTTTGTGACGCCTAACACCTTTGCCGCTTCGGTCATGGTGAGCCATTCGCCATCTTTTCCGCGGATCGATAGGCATGGATTCCACGCACGCGTCGAACGGAAGCGACCCGGTGCACCGTCCAGGTCTTGCCTTGGCCGGTGGGCAAGCTCATTCGATTGAGCGACGCGGCGATATGTTCGTCGGACCAGCGGCCGGCCATGCTGCGTATGACCGCCAAAGCGTCTTCGGTCGTTGCGCAACCATGTTCACCAGTCCGTGGCTTATGGACGCGCAGCTCGGAGTGCTGACCACCACGCCAATGGATCGTGAGCACGACATCGCGCGCATCATCATCGACATCGACGACGATCTCAGTGATCAATGTCCGCAATAGTTGCTGGCGGGCACGCATCGTAACACCCGGCGCATTCCACGCCGCCGATAGATTGTCCGCCAGATTGGTGAAGGCACTCGGATCGACCTGGACGTCTGATGGCTTTTCAGCGGGCTGGCGTGTCTCCAGGTCCCGGACACGCCGGAGCGCGGCTCCCAGTTCTTCTCCAACTGCGCGGCAATGAGACGATTGTCAGGATCGCAGGCGGCGTAGCGTCGCTCGGCCAGGCTTGCCTCATAGCGGGCCTGCTGCATTTCCAAGTCCATGATGCGTTGCTGGTCTTCCTGTTGTTCCCGGTGCATCCGCTCCGCCTCGAACGCGGCTTCGATCGCCATTGGCTCCACCGCCTGCAACAACTCCCGGGCGATCGCGGCATCAACCCGCGGGCCGCCGAAGGTCATGCACCGGCGCAGACCCATAAAGTTTGGTTTTTCGCAGCGATATACCGGTCGGCTCTGCGGATTGCCGGTGTAGGTGACGCTCAGCCGCCGCCCGCATCGCCCGCAGGTCATCATCCTCGACAGGAGTGCCCTGCCACCCCGGCCGGACTTTGCGCCTCCGGCACGACCGTAATTGTTAAGGGCGAGTTGCTTCTGGTTGCGCTCATATTCGGCCCAGCCGATATAGCCTTCGTGATGATCTTTGATCATCACCTCCGATGTCCCGATCGGCTTGCCATGCCCTAGCTCCACCGTGCCCTCCCTTCGACGATGGAGGTGCGTTTCTCGCTTTTCCCGTAGACGTAAAGGCCTACATAAAAAGGATTCTTGAGAACCACGATGACGTTGCGGTAGCGGATCGCCACCCAGTCGAAGCTGGTCATGCGACCTTCGTCGGAGGGCCGCGGGAAGTGGATCTGATCGGCTATCCTCGAGAGCAACACCTGGCGCGCGCTGCCCAGCTCGCGGAAGCGCGAAGATGATTCGGGTCACTTCCTGGAGACGTAGATCGGGATCGAGACCAAGCCCCGCTTCACGGTGCCAAATGTAGCCGAATGGAACCGATAACCGCAGCTCGCCCCGGCTGGCCTTGGACCGGGCAGCGTCCAGCATTCTCGCGCGCAGCACGCCGAGCTCGAACTCGCTGATACTGCCTTTCATGCCGAGGAGCAGGCGATCATTTGGCTGACACGGATTATAGACGCCGTCGAGATCGATGACGCGGGCTTCGACAAGCCCACATAATTCGAGCAGGTGATGCCAATCGCGACCGTTTCGCGCGAGCCTGGACGCATCGAAGCATAGAACGGCGCCGACCTTGCCGGCGCACAGCCGTGCGACCAAGCGGTCGAAGCCCGGGCGTGCCACCGTCCCGCTTGCCGAACGGCCGAGATCATCATCGATGATTTCAACGTCGACGAAACCGCGTTGGCGGGCGACATCGACGAGATCGTATTGGCGCCGCTTGCTCTCCAGGTCGGTCATAACCCGGGATTGCGTCGACTGGCGCACATACACGACAGCCTTCCTCTTGAGAACGACCGCCGGAATCACCTCAGCGCTAGTCATCTTCAAGCTCCTCGACGCTGAGGCCCGCCGCCTGCATGAGGATTTGGGCCAGCACCGAGATGATCTTGTCCCGCTCGACGGAGGCCACGCCTTCCAGCCGGCTGTTGTCGAATAAGAGGTTCATCTGCCGGCTCGGCGCCGCCGCCGGCAATCTGAGAGACTTCATTGCGTTCCTCCCGAACGAGCATTCAACCGGCGATCGATACCACGATGCCTGCCGGCCCTTGGACGCTAAGAAATTGGCCCGTCGCTCGCTCCTCCATGCGACGCACCAAGATCTTGCGGCCGAAATATGGATGATACCGGTAGTGGACTTCCAATTCCTGCCCGACATGGGCAGAATGAACGGGCAATGGCTCTTGGAAGAAAGGCATGGTTGTTCGCCGGCTCCGATCATGGTGCCGATCGGGCCGCCGTCATGGCGACGCTCATCATGACTGCGTGTCTCAACGACATCGCCCCGAAAGCCTGGCTCGCCGACGTCTTCGCGCGTATCGCCGACATGCCGCAAGGCCGGCTGCATGAGTTATTGCCGTGGAACTGGACGCCTCGTGCGTCGGGGCCCTCCACTCAAGTAGCGCAATCATGCACTCAAGCGATGAACTCGTGGATCGATCTGTCCGCGGCTTAGCTCGGATGGATACGAAGACCCCATGATTGACACGCCTTCTCACTTAGATCGCCGCGCCGCAGTTCACGCACGGAGACCGCTGCACGCGGTCCTTGGACGCGCAGATCGTGCCATTTATCTTCGACGAAAATGCGCGCTTAATGCGTTCGCGTCTGTGCTGCAGGCTCGCGGCTTCGGCATCCGTCGCATTCGACCTCCAACCGTGCCGGCGGGCGCGGCCAGGGGAGGATGATGTGCCGAAGTTGACCGGCGTGGGGTGAGAGAGAATGTCCTCCTGCGCGACGTGTGCTCGCGTCCAGCCCAGCCGCACGCGCTATCGCAAGGGGGCGCGCATCAACCGAGAGCTCGCGTCAAGCGCGACCGCATCTCACATCGTGCGACAGCCATTGATATCGGCATCAGTGTAGCGCAATCGGCTAAGCGGAAAAAGGCGCCAGTATTGTTCGAATCTCTTCAAAGCGCCTTCGTCCAACTGCTGCGTGACGGCCGCCTTGGCGACATCGAACTCCTTGACCCTCGCCGTCAGGTGCCAGACCGGACTGCCTCGCTATGGGAACGCAAAACGCACGACTTGAACGTCTCGCGCAGATTTCCGGCATTAATTCGCTGAAATAAGCTGAGAAAACATGCGTCGGGTTTGAAATGATCGCAGGGCCGACGAACTCTTGGGCACGCTATAGGAGCGCCGGGATTCCGAGCGATTTGTAGGGAGGTGGAGCAGAATGAATCTTGACAGAGCAAAGCAGATTGCTCCAGTCGTCTTCTCTGATAATTATCTAGAGGCGAGGGATAAATTCCTGGTAGCAGCGCCTGCGTCGAGAGCATACCAATGCAGCACAGAGGGACCGTCTGGTGAGGATCTCTTTACCGATGCAGTGTATTTCGGCCGCTCGGAGGCCAAGAGGGTCTTGGTCCTCGTTTCCGGCGCGCACGGTCCAGAAGGATACTGCGGATCCGCAGCACAACTCTTATTCTTCAAAGCCAAGTTCCACGAGAGGCTTCCGCCCTCAACAGCCGTGCTCTTCATTCACGCGCTGAATTGCTACGGTTTTGCCTGGGATCGCCGAGTAACTGCAGAGGGGTGCGACCTCAATCGGAATTTTATCGACTTTTCAAAGCCGGTTCCCCGAAATTCTGGATACGACGAGCTGGCTGAGCATATTGTTCCTGCGGACATTTCAGAGGAGGGATCGCGGCGCGCTGAGGCCGTGCTCACGGCATATCGATCGCTGCACGGTGAGCAGAAATATCGGGAAGCGCGGTCTAGTGGGCAGTACACGATCCCTGGCGGCATTCACTACGGAGGCGCGGAGCCGACCGAAGCAAGGCGAACTTTGGAGCGTATCGCGGTAGACTTTGACCTCGCAGCTCGTGATCAGGTCATCATTATCGATTACCACACTGGGCTCGGTCCTTACGGATATGGCGAGCTGCAATGCGAACAGCCGTCCGGGGCAAGCGGCTATGAGCGAGCCGTAAGCATTTTTGGCCCGTCCGTGACGTCCCCCGATCTTGGGACGTCTTCCTCGGTTGTCTTGCACGGCACGCAAGATGAATTCTGGCAACGTGTTCTGGGGGACCGGCACACCTACGTCGTCCTCGAGTTCGGAACTTACGTGTCGAAGGTCGTACTGCGTAACGACCATTGGCTGTTCATGTATCGACCGGAAGAGGCTGATTCTGAACTGGGCCGACAGATTCGGAATGCCTCCAAACTGCACTTCTATCCGCAGAGGTTAGATTGGAAGGAGATGGTCGTTTGGAGGTCACACCAAGTCCATCGGCAGGCAATGGAGGCGCTTATGTCTGTAGACTAACTTCCCCCCGAGAGTCCTGTGGGCTGTCATTCTAGGGCGGGCTTGCTCAGCACCTAGCCAGGGACCGCCAAGTGTCTTCCCGGCGGCCTACCACTGCGTATTTCCTCCAGAAGGAGTTAGAGTCCGGCCCGAAGTTGCAGCGAGACCGAACTTTGGAGCACCCGGAATTAGAGCTTTGCGCCTCTGTCACGTTGGCGCGCTGGTTGCGCCGACGTGGTTTTGCAGCAAAATCGGCGGTCGATTGCCGATCGCCCCGTGCGGCCGTTCCTTGTTATACAACAAGGTTTGAGAACGCCCACAGGACTGGTCTTCGCGAGGTTCTTTATCGACATCATCCTTGGTTTGGTCGCCGAGTTTGCGTTCATGGAAGCATCGACAAGGCTGGTGATGCCGCTTTCCGCTGCTCGCTGAATGGGTCGCCAGCAGATCGATGGTTGGAGGTTCCAGCATGGATGTTCGACCGGGCAGCATGCCCTGACGCAGAACTTTTGGCGGCTCAGCCGTTTGTCAGCATCGTCGCGCTTGCAGCGCTCTGCGCTTCTCGATCTGGCGTTGAAGGATCGAACGCCATCAGCTGCCCTGCTTTCTGGCGCATCCAGGGTCTCTCACGACCAGAATCGGGGAGAGACCTATGTCACGGCAGATGGCAATGCCAGGGAGCGGATACCGACACAATCGACAACCGCGGCCGCAGCAGATGGATCTGTTCGGGAGCGGCCTATCGAACGGCGCCATCGGCGCGCCCGCATGGCCGGAGCTGCCGGCGGAAGCCCGGGCCGCCCTCATGAGCCTGATGACGCAGTTGATCCTCGACCATGCTGCGAGGACAGCGACGCCACCCGCAAAGGAGGTCGATCGTGATCTCTAACAAGGTTCGGCCTCATCATCTGGAGCGCAAGGCGATTCTTTACGTGCGCTAATCCTCAGCCCATCAAGTATTGCACAATCGCGAGAGCAGCGCGCTGCAATACGCCATGCGCGACCGGCTGACGTCGCTCGGTTGGACGGAGATCGAAGTGATCTATAGCGCGACAATCAGGATGAGAGCGGCGCGTCAATCAAGATGAGACGAGGCGGCCGAGTCAGGAGATAATTGACGCTGGCCGCCGACTTGGCAAGCGTTGATTGACGCTGCGCGACAATCAAGCGGCGCTGCCAGCGTCAATCAAAGTCTTCGAGTTCGTTTGGGGTAGTGTGAACAGGCGGCCGGCCTGGACCACGCTTGCGATCGAGGGCAACTTTTCGACGGTAACTTTCGACGTTCATCTCGAGGATCGTGGCGTGGTGGACCAAACGATCGATGGCAGCCAACGTCATTGCTTGGTCCGGGAAGATACGCCCCCATTCGCCAAATGGCTGATTGGCCGTGATCAGCAGCGAGCGTCGTTCGTAGCGGGCGGCGATCAACTCGAACAGCACACTGGTTTCCGCCTGATCCTTGCTCACATATGTGATGTCGTCGAGGATCAGGAGGTCATAGCGATCGAGTTTGGCGATCGCGGACTGCAGCGCCAGCTCGCGCCGCGCGACCTGCAGCCGTTGCACCAGATCAGTGGTTCGCGCGAAGAGAACGCGCCAACCGTTCTCGACGAGAGCCAGGCCGATCGCCGCGCCGAGATGGGTCTTGCCGCCGCCCGGTGGACCGAACAAGAGCAAATTGGCGCCGGCCTTCAACCAGGCGTCGCCGGCGGCGAGCGCCATCGCCTGTGCCTTTGATAGCATCGGCACGCTTTCGAAGTCGAAGGTGGCGAGCGTCTTGCCGGCGGGCAAACGCGCTTCCACCATGTGTCGCTCGATCCGACGGCTGGTGCGATCGGCGGCCTCGTGCTCGGCAAGGGCGGCGAGGAAGCGGGCGGCAGGCCACCCTTCCTTGTCCGACTGTGCGGCGAGCTTCGGCCAGATCGCCTTGACGCCCGGCAGGCGGAGCTCATTGAGAAGCAGCTCGACACGGGCAGCATCGACGGAGGTAGCGATACCGGTCATGCTGCCTCTCCCAGGTTCGAGTGGCCCGACATGACGCTGACGGAGGCGAGTTCATCGTAGACGTCGAGCGGCGCCAGCTTGACGGCGACACGCGGGATCGAGGCCGCCTCGGGCCGGAAGCGGTCGCGCAGCGCGGCAAGATCGGGGTAACTGTCCGGCGTCCAGATCCATCGCGATCGCCTCGGCGAGTTCTGCTTCGCAGGCGCGCTCGTGAGCCAGCGCCAGAAGCTCGACCGTCACCTTGCAGGCGCGCCGGTCATCACCATGCTCCCGCAAGGTCTCGAACAGACGTTTGTAAGCTGCACGCGGGAAGAGTTGGTCGCGATAAACGAGATTGAGGAGCGCCATCGGCTTGCGCCGCAGGGCATGGATGACGTGCCGGCGCCTGACGACGTCACCGGGATCACTTTCTCCTCGAAGTCGGTCGTGCGGCCTTTTGGCAGCGGCGCCAATGCCTCCTTCTCGAGCGCGATCGGCTTGGCGAGGTTGGCGTTGCGCCGGCCGACAATCTCGTCGACAAAAGCACGGTACGCATCGAGACTGGCGAAGTCGCGCGTCCCCCGCAGCAACAGCGCATCTTCCAGTGCCCGCTTGAGACGGCCGTGCGCGCTCTCGATCGAGCCGTTCTCATGTGCGATGCCCGCATTGTTGCGCGTTGGCGCCATGCCATACTGGCCCATCAGCCCGGCGTAGCGCTGCGTCAGATCCTCCCGTGCGTCGGCGGCCAGATTGCGGAACGCTGCCGACAGGCTGTCGCTGCGATGCTCTCGCGGCACGCCGCCAAGCGCCCACAGCGCGTTCTGCAAGCCCTCCGCCAGGGCGACGAAGCTCGCCGCCGAGCACGACATGGGCATGCTCGAAGCCGGAGAACGCCAACCGGAAGTGATAGAGCCGGTGATCGAGCGGCTCACCCGCGATGGTAATACCGAGCGCGCTCACGTCGGTGAAGTCGGACAGATCCAGGCGGCCGGGCTCGTGCTGCTGGCGGAAGATCACGTCCTGTTCGGGGCCGTTGAGCGCCGGCCAGGCGTTGATGCGCGGCTCCAGCGTGCGGCGGATGTTCGGGTTCAGGTCATGATGCCGTCGGCGCAGCTCGTCCAGCACGCCGATCACGCGGATGCCGGGCGCAGCCTTCAGGATCGGAACGATCTCGGCCTCCCAATACTGCGCGAGCGGATCGGACCGGCGCCGGCCCCTCGGCGTCTTCTTCTGCGATGGCGGGCGACAATCGCCCTCGATTCGATGCGCGCTTGCCTTCGAGAACCCCGCCTTGGCCGCGGCGGCCTCGGGGGACAGTGTCTGTCGGTAGGTCATGTACAGCCTCATCTGGTGGTCGGTGATGTGGAGGCCAGGCAAGGCATCGATTTCTTCCGGCCATTCACTATCGGGCACATTTTTCAACGTAAGCGGCAAGCTGAGGCCGTCAGGCGGCGTGGTTCCATGGCATAAGCGCGTCGAGTTCGCTGCTCGGCCAACCGTTGGCGATACGCTGAAGTGTTACGGCGAGCCAGGCGAACGGATCGACGTTGTTCATCTTCGCCGTCTGCAGCAGTGTTGCGATAGTCGCCCAGGTTTGTCCGCCGCCGTCGCTGCCAGCGAAGAGACTATTCTTTCTCGTAATTGTTTGTGGCCTGATGGCGCGTTCGACGATGTTGGAGTCGAGCTCGATGCGGCCGTCGGCCAGGAAGCGCTCGAAGATGGCGCGGCGCGAGACGGCATAGCGGATCGCCTCAGCCAGTTTTGATTTGCCGGAGATCCGCCGCAAAGTCTGCTGCCAGAGGTCGAAGAGATCTGCGACGATCGCCGCGGAGGCTTACTGGCGCGCGGCGACGCGTGCGTCGGGGCTTTGACCGCGCACGGTCTTCTCGACCTGCCAAAGCTTCACCATCCGCTCGACCGTCGCCGTTGCCACTTCTGAGCTCCCTGCAACATGTAACTCGTAGAACTTGCGCCGGCAGTGTGACCAGCAGCCAGCCAATGTGATGCCATCATTGCCGCGATCGGATCGCGCGAGCTTGTTATAGGCGGCATAGCCATCCACCTGCAGGATGCCGCGATAACCATTGAGGTGCCGGACCGCGCATTCGCCGGAGCGGCTGTCTTCGAAGCGATAAGCCACCATCGGGGGACCGTCGCGGCCAAACGTTCGGTCATCCCTGGCATAGGCCCACAAATAGGCCGTCTTCGTCGATCCGGAGCCCGGAGCGAGCGTCGGCAAAGTGGTTTCGTCGGCAATGACCCGTTCGGCCTTCTTGACCTCGCTGAAGATGTAGTCGGCCATCGACCAGGGCCATCAACTGCGCAGCATTCAGCTGCACCCGATGATGTCCGATCCGCGGCGAGCAGAACCTCGCCTTCTCAAGCCGTTTTAAATAAAGGCACACGCCAGAGCCATCCCATCATACGATCTTTATTCGGTCGGCTCTTTTGGCGCGGAACACATAAAGCGAACCATCGAACGGATCTGAGCCGGCATCGCGTACCAGCGCAACAAGGCCATCGATACCCTTGCGGAAGTCGACTGGATGGCTAGCCAGGAACACCTTCACGCCGGAGGGGATCATGCCGAACGCACTGCCCGGATCACCCGCTGCAACTGCGCCTGGTCGACGTCCACGCCGGCGCGCACGATCACCTCGCCAATGGCAATTTCGATCACTGCGCCTGCCGCAGACACCACCACACCCTCGCAACTCGAGTGCCGCGCGGGACAATGGCGACCCAGACCGTCACCACCATGGCCGGGCTATAGGAGATCGAGGCCGACATCCGCGGCCAGGATCCTGAGACGCGGGTGAAAGCGCGCTAGGAAAAGTCCGCCGCGATTGTCGCGGCGCTGTTCGATCTGTGGGACAAGGAGCTGCCGCGCCTGTCGGGCAAATCCAAACTCGCCGAGGCGATCCGCTATGCCACATCCAGACGCGCAGCCCTCGAGCGCTTTCTAAGCGACGGCCGTATCGAGATCGACTCCAACACCGTCGAGCGGGCAATCCGGCCGCAAACCATCACAAGAAAAGATTCGCTCTTAGCGGGTAGCCATGGCGGCGGCCGGACCTAGCGACCATCACCGCGCTTCTGCAGACCGCGAAGATGAACGATGTCGATCCGCACGCCTGGCTCACGCAAACTCTCGAACGGGTCGCGCAGGGCTGGCCGATCTCTCAGATCGATGCTCTCATGCCCTGGCACTTCAAAGCCTGAACGGCCTCAGCTTGGCGCTTACCTTCAATGAGCACATGCCACTGGTCCAGGGGGAGCTGGCTGGTGACGATCGTGGAACGATGACCGTAGCGATCTTCGAGGATTTCCAGAAGATCGTGACGGGCACCGGCGTCGAGCGGCTTAAGCCCCCAGTCATCGAGTCACGTTGAGCTCTATGTGACTCGACTTATGTGGAGCGCACAAGTGATGTGGAGTTGAGGGTCGACATCGGCGCCGGTCCGGCTTTTGACAGCCGCCAACTCCACATAATTTACCTGTAGGTCATAGCCTCTTCAGCCAATCAACGATGTTGATCGCCGCAGAGGAGACGTGCCCGGCACGAGGCGGTGCGAGGATCTCAGGGAACACCTGCATTAGCGCCTGGCGTTTTAGATCGATGTCCGCCCTTGCATAGGTCATGGTTGTGTTCAGCGACGAATGCGCGAGCCATTGGCTGATGGTCGCGAAGTCGACTCCCGCCTTCAGGAGAAAGATGGCGGTCGTATGCCGCAAGGAATGGGGATGGATCCGCTTCTCCTGCAGCGTGCGGGTTGCACTGGTTCCGGCCGTGATGTGCTTCTTGAGCAGGTAACGAACGCCAAAGCGGGTCAACTTGTTGGCCTGGCGGTTCACGAACAGCGGAGAGTCGCCGCCTCCTGAATGAGCCGCACTGTTCGAGAGGTCCTGCAGAAGCCGTGCGGTTTGCGGCCAAATTGGACACAATCGCATTTTGCCGCCCTTGCCGCGTAGCCGGACTTGATGAGGAGGATCAGTGCGGATGTCGCACAGGCGCAGATCGAGTATCTCCTGAACACGGGCACCCGTATTGAGCATTAGTGCGAACAGGGCATAGTCGCGCTTACCCCGTTCCGTGGAGCGATCGATCGATTTGAGCAACGCTTCGACTTCCTGCGGCTCAAGGTATTCGATCGGCTTGCTACGCGCGCCGCGTTTGAACGGTACGCCTAGCACGCGCTGCAGCTCGGCTAGATGGGCGGGCCGTTCGGTTGCAAGAAAGCGAGCAAATGTACGCAGTGCCGCCAGCCGCGCATTGCGGGTGGCGACGCCATTGTGACGCTCGGCCTCCAGAAAGGCCAGGAAGTCCTGGACCTGCCTGGCGGTGAAATCGACGAGGTCGAGATCCTCGATAGCCTTGGCTGTTTGCGACGAAGTAAAACGCAAGAACAGCACGATGGCATCCCGGTAATTGCGTATGGTGTGTCGGCTGGTACCCCGGAGCGTCGGCAGATACTCGCGGAAGAACCGTGCCCTTGCCGAGTTCGTTAGGTCTTTGGGATCTCATGCGGCACCTCCGGCGATGAGATGGCCGAAGTGCGTCTCGAGCCGATCGCTGGCTGCAGCAGCGAGTTGCGGAATCCAGCGCAGGTAATAGGCAGTCGAAACAATTGAGAAGTGCCCCATGTACATCGCAAGCTTTGGCAGATTGGATTGGACATCCGCACCTTGCTGATACCATCGCAACAGCGACCCGACCGCGAAGCTGTGACGAAAATCGTGCACCCGCGGGGTTCGTCCGTCGGTGCCGCAAATGTTGGCTGCTCGGAATAGCGCTTGGATTCCTTGGCGCAGACCGGTACCCGTGTAGCCGCGCACCCGCCCCTTGCTGTTGCACAGCAAGGGTGAACCCGCTGAACGGCTCAGCGGTGGCCGAAGCCGCTTCCTGAGGTACGACCTCAGCTCCCGAGCGGCGTCTGGCGACAACGGGACGATCCGCGACTTGTGGAACTTCGATGCCCGAATCTGCAAAATGCCGTGGCGGGGATCGACGTCGGCCAATGTGAGGTGCAGGAGTTCGCCCCGACGGAGCCCTGCCGTGTAGAGCAGGACCACGGCAAGTCGCATCACGGCTGGCCGAAGCGGCGAGGTCGACGTCGGGGCCAAACGATCGGCCGCGGCCAACATCCTGGCGACCTCGGCCGCCCCAAAGATGACCGGCGGTGCATCCGGCCTGCGATGTGGGAGACGGTTGATCCGGAACGAAGCAGGTTGGCTCGGTACGCCGTCGAGAGGCAAAAGTCGCGCACGATGCGCTGGCGATTACGTCGCCTGTTTGCAGAGAGATGACCTTGCGCCGCGCACCATGCATCGAAGAGTGCTTGATCGAGGTCGGAACGGCTGGTCTTCTCAAGAAACCGACGCAGACCGTCGATTATGCGCTCCTCATTGACGTAGGCGCGGCCGAGTGAACGTTGCCTCCGCAAATATCGGTCGGCCAACTGGTCGAACGCGCTGCATTGTAATGTCGCGCTCATCTGGCGTCCTCCTCGAGGCCAATGGTCGCCGTCGGCAGAGCAAGCGCGACCTCTCGCAAAGGCTCCGGTCTCCAGCCGGAGATAGACGCAGGTGCTCTCCAGGGTATGGTGACCCAGCAGATCACCGATCACCTTTACGCCGATCCCGCGATCGAGCAGACGCATCGCAAATGAATGGCGCAGGCAGTAGGAGGACGTACCTTGGAGCGGCAGCCCGCTCTGACCCGCGCGCTTCTGGTAGAGATCGCCGATGGCGTAGTGCGTGAGAGGACCGACCGGGGTGCTGGCGCGGAGGAACAGTTCAGGGTGCTTCCCGCCAGGCCGGCCGCGGCGCAGATAGTGTCTGAGAATCCGCAGCGTTTGGTCGGCTAGGGGAAGGACCAGATCCGATCTGGTTTTGCACTGCTTGACGTGGAGCGTCTTGTTTCTCCCAATCGATGGAGCCAAGCGTCAACGTGATGATCTCTGAGGGACGCAGGCCGTAGTGCGCCATCAAATGGAGGATCGCATAGTCTCGCCAGCCAAGCCGGCTTGATCGATCGATAGAACGCAGCAGCCGCTGGACGAGCGGCCATGCCAGCGCTCGAGGCGGCAGTTCACCTCGGTAGGCGCGCGGCACGTCAATTACGTCGAGCCGCTCTTGGACCTCGCCCTGGTCGAAGCAAAGCCGAAGAAAAGCACGAATGCGAGCGGCAACGTGCTGTAGTGTCTGTCGTTTGATCCGCCGGGCTTCGGTGATTACGAACCGCTCGACTGCGGCGGCTGATAACGCCTGCAGCGGGGCGTCAGCTGGCAAAGCGTGCGCGAGCAAGCTTTTCGCGGTTGCGATGTGCTGTTCCAGCGTCGCGCTGGAAAGGCCACGCACCTCCGATAGATGCCGTCTGTAGCGATCAAGAAGCGATGAGAACGGGTCTGGCGCCGGTTCCCTGACGAGCAGTCTTCTCACGGTGAGAAAGCGTACAACGGCGCATCGAGTGCCTTGCAATGACGTAGAAGAAAATGCTTGCGAGAAAAACCTCTCTGAAACGCCGGTCTCGCAATCAAGCCGCGCCGCGCCCATCCGATCGAGGGCTTCCTTTAGCCCTCGTACGTGGCGGCAGGCTGTGGGTCGGGCGTATCCAGCCGAGATGAGCCAAGCGGCGAAATCTTCCAACAAAGCGCCATTGGGCGATCCCGTGTAGCACGCGTGAACCTTCCGAAATAAGTGTTCGAGCATGGTTGCCCCCGTTGGATGGTTGGGAGAACCACGCTACCGTCGTCAGCTATGTTGAGTAGGAACGGTCGAAACGGCTGTTAATAGCGGGGAGATCGATACGGCTCCACATCACTGTGCGCTCCACATAAATCGAGTCACGTTGAGCTCAACGTGACTCGACGATCTGTTCCGCGCCATCGCCGACGACGCCGGCGCATTGCTGCAGACCCTGATCCATCAGCGCTACAAACTGCACCGCAGCGTCATCGTCACCTCCAATCGCGTCGTACCAGGATTTGGGGCATATCTGGGGGACAGCACCATGAGCACGACGATCCTCGATCGCCTGATGCACCACTGCCATCTGCTTGAGTTCGACGGACGCAGCTATCGGCTCAAAGAGCCCGCTGAAACTCTTGCCCGTGAAACAAACTCAAAATAACAATCCCTTCTGTCCTGCCTCGCTGGTGGAGGAATTTGACTGACCACACCCGGAGGAATTTGAAGTGACCAGCTGGGCGTTCCCGGCCCTCAATATTGTGACCAGCAAGGTCATCGGCAATGAGCGAGGAGATCAATGCCGCCATTCTGAGCCTTTCGAAGGATGGCATACGATGAAGCTGATCGTGTGTCAGATTGACCGCAGTAGAAATTGTGCGGCCAAGGTAATCCTTGGCGAACGCACGAACGTTTTCCGGACTCGGCAAAGTTCCGTAGATCAGCATCTGCTATGGCTCAAGGATCGGTGCGGTGGCCTGCCTAAATCGTGCGGAGCTCTATGGCGCTGAGTGTGGGCATGGCTTCCGAGGCTCGCTTCGCATCATAGCCGGGTGGGCGACCCAACAGACAATGGGCGAAAGGCCGACGCCCAAAAACGGTGCGCGTCCGGAACGACCACGCGCCTCTTCACGATCGGGCGAAACTTGCTCACGAAGGCGGAGGCCGTCACGCAGTTGCGATCGAAGGGGGGCTGTGCGCATAACATCAACTTTTCGAGCGAGCGTGTCTTGTTCTAATTCGGAAGGAGCACCCCCGCCGCCAAATGTTCGGCACGAGGCGACCATCGTCGTTTCACGCGTACTGCCTTCGTGTTGAGGTCGTGTCTGGTTGAAGACGTCTCATGTTCGGATCCCGACACGAGGCTTCAAGTATCCCGCCGACCCGCGGTAAAGCACATGGATTTAGATATCTTCAAGCAACACTTGCACCCTGTTTTTTGGCACGCCGATTGCTTGGGGGGGGCGTTCCGATTGATGGCTGTGCCATTCCCTGGAATGACGACAAAGAAACTGAAGGCGCGTCAGATGTCGAAAAGCCTGATCAACCTGCTCGCCATTTTCGACCTCGAACCGATGGAGGTAAACCTGTTTCGCGGCAACAATCCGAACACCAGCTCGCAACGGGTGTTCGGCGGCCAGGTAATTGGGCAAGCGATGGTGGCGGCCTGCCGCACGGTAGTAGGCCGGCTGCCCCATTCGCTGCACTGCTATTTTCTCAAGGGCGGCGATCCGCAGGTGCCGATCATCTATCAGGTCGAACGCCTGCGCGACGGCAAGAGCTACTCGACCCGCCACGTCACCGCAATCCAGCACGGCAATGCGATCTTCTCGATCATGGTGTCGTTCCACGCCGAGGAGGTCGGCGCCTTGGACCATGGGGACAAAATGCCCGACGTGCCCCGGCCGGAAAGACTTACGGCGGAGGAATTCTCCAGACAGCCGATGTTTCGCGAACTCCCGGACTTCATCCGCCGCTACTACGAATCCGATCGGCCGATCGAGCTCCGCCCAGTCGAGCTCGGCCGTTATGTCGGTGAGAAGATTGACGACGGTCGCATTCATATTTGGATGAAAGCCGCCGCGAAATTGCCCGACGATCCCGCCCTGCATATGTGCGCGCTGGCCTATGCCTCCGATCTCTCGCTGCTGGATGCGGTGATGGCGCGCTATGGCCGCACGCTGTTCGATGAGCGCGTGATGTCGGCTAGCCTCGACCACGCAATGTGGTTTCACCGCCCGTTCCGCGCCGACGAATGGCTGCTCTATGCCAAGGATTCACCGAGCGCGCAGGGCGGACGTGGTCTCACGCGTGGCCTGATCTTCAAGCCAGACGGCACGCTGGTGGCGTCCGTCGCCCAGGAGGGCTCGGTGCGTGAGCGAGGTCGTTTACGCGCGCAGGAACGCGCCTCGTGATTGCGGCCGCTTTGACAGGCCCGCTTCCGGTGACCGCCCCAGTCATCCAGCGCACGCGCGAAAAAGCTCTTCGCAGCAGGCTCAGAGCTCATCATCATTCAACCATACATCTCGCAACCATTACATTTCGAGATGGATCGAGATGGTGCTGTGAGGCGGCCCGACCAGCATCGTCCCCGCGTCTGAAGACAATCGGTCACGGATAAGGACGGATTTTGCAGGACCGCAGCGAAATCGTTGTAGGAGTCTGTTCGAGAGGCGGTGGAATGGCAGCGCAGCTTCCGGATTACGTCTAGGTTTTCGACTTTAAGCTTCCGATTTCGTCGCCACGGTTTTCAGAATGAATGAAGTGATCGGCGTAGTATCGGCAATCAAGGTCTAGGAGCCGCGTCTAATGGCGTACAGCACTATTCTTTATGAGGCAGACGACCGCGTTGCGCGGATCACGTTAAATCGACCGAACAAAATGAATGCTCTCTCTCTTAAGCTCTGCGATGAATTCCAGGATGCACTCACGCAAGCTGAGCACGATCCGGAAGTTCGTGTTATTGTGGTTACCGGCGCCGGGGGACGCGCGTTTTCAGCCGGCTATGACCTTGACGACCCAGATAACGAGGTACCGTTCGGGGAGCCACGAACTATCGAACATTTTGATAGGCGGAATAGTAAAGACTTTCAGTTCAACTATTCTCCGTTCAAATGCCCTAAACCAGTTATCGCGATGATCGAAGGCTACTGCTTGGCGGGGGCCTTGGAGTTCGCAACAATGTGTGATCTTCGCTACTGCTCTGACGATTCGCGGTTCGCTGTCACTGAGACGCGGTTTGCCGCCGGCGTGAACACTCTGGCGATGCCATGGGTAATCGGTCAGCGTTGTCGCGAACTGATTTACACGGGAGACATGTTCAATTCTCAAGAGGCGTATCGACTCGGGCTAGTGAACCGCGTCTTCCCTAAAGATCGGTTCGAGGAGGAAGTTGTCCGCATCGCGAAACGTATATCACGCGTTGCCATGCCAACATTGGTTTGGAACAAGAAGGCGCTCAACCACGCACTTCTCGCAGCTGGATTCGACTCTGCTCTGCAGTATGGGGCTGAAGCCAATTTGATCATGGAAAATTCGCACTCCGAATTTAAGCGCTTCGGTGAGCTCATTCGATCTGAAGGCCTTGCGGCAGCGCTCGAGTGGCGTCAATCAATCTTTGCGCCGTTCGAATCCGAGACGTCCTGAGCGTCCTCCTGCTGCAAATCCAGACAGTCTAAGCAGCCCAACCGTCGCTGAGATCGCCGTGACTATTCTTGAAGCAACTCCGCTCGTAGACTCCTCAGCTTTGGTTGGGTCCCCGCCAGAAGGAAGTCTCCGCGATGTACTGCAAGCGAAGGTGCATCGATTACGACCTTCCGTTTGTTCCACACGTTCGAGGCCCATCTTTTCAGCAGATATCGACGGGACGCAGATCACACGATGGGCCTTCCGCGGTCATCTCAGCCCAGTCGGCAATGCGGCCGAGATGGTCGGAGGTGGCGACGGGCAGGCCATAGCCGCGCTTGCCGCCGACGCGTTGCGCTCTGCGCGGAAGCGGTCGGCGCGATGGATGAATCGCTGAAGAACACGGTCGAATATTTGAAAACGCGAAAGCAGTTCGACGTCCCAATCGGCAGTTTCCAGACCCTGCAGCACCGCGCCGCTGACATGTTCGTCGCTCTGGAGCAGGCGCGTTCGATGTCGATGTTTGCAACCATAGCCGTCGATATCGACGACGCGCGAGAGCGCGCCAGCGCGGTGGCAGCTGCGAAGTACCAAATCGGCAAATCAGGCAAGTTCATCGGTCAGCAGTCCATCCAGCTGCATGGCGGCATTGGCATGACCATGGAGGCTAGGATAGGTCACTATTTCAAGCGTCTGACCATGATCGAAAACACGTTTGGCGATTCCGAATACCACCTGCGGCGTGTTAGTGAGAGCGGCGGGCTGCTGTGGCCCCGTTGGTGACAACTTGAACTTGGGGCACAGTGATCTGCCATTCGCTTGGCGTGTTCTGGCAAGGACGGACCGATCACGCCCCTCGGGCGTGCCCGGTCGCGCGGTGATCGCTTCGTCTTTGCCTTGCATCGGCGCAATTAGCCTGCGTTCGATGTGGAGCAGGGCGCATTCGTCTTGCAAATGCTTTCTGAGGGCCTTCATAAGCAACTAGTGACTGATATGGTCGAACCGGCCGTTGATGTCGAACTCCAGCACCCAGTCCATCTTTCCGCACCGTTGCCGAGTGACGCCAATGGCGCCCAACGCGGAGTCCGCCGGGCCGGTAGCCGCCGGAATCGGGAAGGAAGATTTCTTCGAGTGCTTGTTCAATCTGCAGCTTGATGACCGTCTGCGCCACGCGATCTGCTACTGTCGGCAGCCTAGAATACGTTGTCCGCCGTTCTTCTTGGGCAACACAGCCCGAACTGCCGGTGGAAAGTAGCTGCCAAAAGACATTCGATTCCAGGCCTTGTAAAGGTTGCCCTTCAGTCCTCTCAAAAGCTTCGCGCGACACCAAATCCAGGCCGGCCGAGCCGCATTGGTTCTGACCAGTTGTAGCCCTTCATCACCCGTCTGCTTGTCGATATCGTACTGCTTACGTTCGGTTACACTCACATGTCCTCCTGCGCGTCACAGTTGCATATGGAGCAACCGCCCGTTTCGGTCCCTTCGCCCAGTTCCATTTCAGCACCTTCATCATTACTACGAGCCGATCCGCCCCAGTGTTGTGCTTCAGTACTCGCGTCTCGTGGTGTTTGCCGCTTGACTTTCTCCCTTGGCATCACAACGACTGGTTCCTACAATTCTCCACAATATCCTGTATTCAGATCGCGTCCCCTAAACGCCGGTCGCCATCCGCGCAGCAATCCAAGCGTCCCACGGATTGATCGCAATGATGGTACGCGCCCCTGATTTTGGCGACGGCTTGGAAATTTACGACGCATCGTACCAAGATCGATCTCGATGATGCCCAGGCTCTTCGACGCGCCGGCGCCGACGTCTATGGCGCCTCGGCAACATCCCACCTGAACAGCTGGCTCACATGAAGGCCGGGCTTAAGCGATGCTGCAATCAGCCGGCGTTTCTCGTCCTGCAACCACCGACGCTACTGCCGGCAAAATCGTCATAGCGCTTTGTCCTAGGATTACCCCTAGGACCTGCAGCGCTCGACTCCGTCAAACAAGGAGGTGCCGTCAGCGGAGGCATACCTTAATGGTAGTCTAGAAAACCCTCAACGAACAACCTGGTGTTGACGCGTGTCATCGGACGTGGACGTCGAACCGACAATGCCATACGGCATGATAATGCCCTTCCCTGCAAAGAAGCGCGTGAGCTACTTCATTAGCATTGAGCCGGCTGGCGAGGGGAGGCCTCACGGGAGTCATTAGGGATTTGCGCCATCAGCTGGATGCGAAAGAGTGAGGCGGCTCCGGTCACGCACAGAGAGCGCGCCCCGTGTCGAGATTTGCCCGACCAATCCATCCGGGACAAAGTTTCCGAGTATCTCGAGATGTGCAAGTGCCGCGTGATGAATGTGTCGCATTGCGACAAGACCTCGCTGTCATGGGCAGAGGCTGGCAGAAAACGTCCCGCCCTGCGGTATCGGTGGTCGGCCCACTAAGGTATCAAACACTTTCATCACGTCCTCGCGACGGCTCCGATTGGCAAACTGTCACCGATAGTCTTGCCTATCGCGGTAAGGTCTGGATAAGACACGTAGCGTGTAGAAGACCCTTGGAAACTCTATCTCACGTTCAGGACTTCATCAGAAACCACTTAGAATGCCGTTGCTACGAGCCGTTTCCTGAACCGCAGCAATAAACCCAGGTTTAAGGCCGAGTTGGACCACGGCGGCTTGGCGACGGATCCAGAACGACGGCAGCAAGTCTCCGGAACCTGCTTGATGATGACTCGTGATGTACCATCAGGAAAACCGCGCGCGAAGCTTTCATTTGATCTCTCCCCGACACGCACCAATCCCTGTTTTTGAGCCTGTGACCACCGGCTCAGCCTATTTTCATGATTCAGGGGAGTCTCAACGATCTAGTAGTCATTTGACGACTGAGCCGCGCACCTAGTTGGCGCAGGTGCGCTTCTGTGCAGACACACCTCGCGTGCCCAGTTGAAGTAGCAGGTGGCGAGGCATTCCTGTAGAATTCAATTACGGCTCCGAGCATGACTCGCCCGATTGTCATGCCAGTCATGCCGCCGACACTCAGGCGGTCAATCCATTGGGATAATCAACATGGTGCCTCAGCTCCTCGCTGGTTATCCACATAAGCCAATCCTCATCGACGATATCCTCCTCCACTAGGCGCAACGCCGATCCGCCAGGTTCATAGTGCGCTGTGAGATAGACGTTCTTGTCCCTTGACCACCGCGGCGCAAGTCCAAAAACAAAATCAGGGGCCCACATTGCAAAAGATACGCCGCGTACTATTCCCGTCATGATCTTGGGTATCCCCTGTCCTCTAAAGTCATTGCGCACCCAAACATCTCCGTGATAGACGACTTTCCCAGTGATGCTGCGCGCGCTTGGTGCCGTACAAATGCAGCGGTCCTGAGGATGCGCATGTTTGATCGGGTCAGCGTAAAATATCTTCAGAGATTCGAGATGATGTGCGAGGTTGCTGTCCGAAAGGTGATACAGTCGAGCAGCCTCTACAAGTGCAATCTCGTTATTCTTATCGACGCCGATTAGCCAGTAACCCTCGCCAAGTCTAATTGGCGAGCGGTCGGGCCGAAAAATTGGATAAGTCGGCTTCTTTGTTGCAAGCGTCCGTGTGATCGCCACATATTCATGGAAATCGAATCCAATCGAAAGCTTGATACCCTTTTGCGCGGCGGCGACGTCATACACTTGAAGGAACCGTGAAACTTGCAACGGATTCACTAAGCTAACCATGCTGCCCCTGCTGGCCGTGTGACAAGCCGTGTTCTTCTCTTCCACAGCGTGTTGTTCGCTAATAGTACATCTCCAACAATAAATCGGGATACTACCTATTCTGGTGAGACATTGGATTGTTGAGGACCGGAATACGGGAGTGCCGCCAGCGCAACCGGAACTTCTGATTAGAATTTATCCAGCCAGCTCGAGGTTGTGAGGGGACCTCTAGCCATGGCGTTTTCCTGCTCATTACGTGGATTAGCAGTGGATTCACTTCCCTGTCACCTTGGCGCTTGCCCTGCGAATGGAAGCTCCTGCGCCAAGGAGACGAGTCCGCTGGTCAGTAGGCTGCCGGACCTTCACGCAAGACCGTGATGGACCTCGCCGTGCTCGCGCGCTTGCGTCAATCAGGTGATCTTCATCGTATGCGCACCCATCAAGACGCCCTGGAAAGTCCCGCTCGCGTTGCCGCGCGCCAGCGGACCTCTTCGGCGGTGGTAGAAGATCTCTTCGATCTTTGGCAGCAGACCGTACGGCGGATCTCGGCAAATCAAGACTCGCTGAAGTGATCCGCCATGCCGTCTGGCGCCGTGCAATCTTCGAACGAATCCTCACCGATGGCCGCATCGAGCTCGACTTCAACATCGTCGAACTCGCCACGAGCGCACAAACAATCACGAGAAAGAACAGCCTCTTCGGGGCGGCGACGGCGGCCGATCACAATCGCAAAGCTGCTGCAGACGGCGAAAATGACCAACGTCGATCTACCCGTCCGCCTCGCCCTAACGCTTCAGCGTATCGCCAACGGCTAGCCGAGCAGCTAAATCGACGCGGCTTATGCCATGGAACCACGTCGCCTGAACGGCCTCTTCAGCTTGCCGCTTATATTTTCTTTGTCTCCCTCCGGTGAGGGCCGCCTTGCCGGGTTAACGTGAGTGCTGTGTAATAGCCCATAAGTTCGCAGCTCAAAATGTACGGCTTAAGGTTGTCAATACTGCCCGTCGCCGTCGCTGGACCGATAATGAGAAGCTCAAGATCGTTCTGCAGAGTTTGCAGACACCGCGCGCGGTCTCATCGACGCATCTCGCGCCGCTCATGATGCTGGACCAACCGCCGGTGCGCCAGTAGTTTTAGCGGGGGCAGCGAGCGGACGCATGGAGATTGTCGTAGGCAAGGACCTGTCGCATGATCGTGGACGCGGTCGTTGATATGACCGCGTTGTCTGCATAATGGATCTGCTGGAGCGGCGATGATCCCGCTCGCGGCAGGAGCGAGGATCTGGATCGCAGCCGGTCACACTGACGTGCGCAAAGGCGTGCAGGCTCTGGCGTGGCTGGTGCAGGAGGGGGCTGGGGCGAGATCCTTTTGCCGACGACGCCTTTGTGTTCCCTGGTCGTGCTGGCACCCTGATCAAAGCGCGGTGGTACGACGGGTCGGGCTGTCGATCTAAGCCAAGCGATTGGATCGTGGCCGCTTCATCTCCTATGGCCTTTTTCAACCGTTTTGAACACAGCTTCCCGACTGTCTCTTTGGGGACGGGGATATTTGATGCATACGATCCGCATGGGTGAGGACGCCGAGTGTGCTCGACGGTCGCTCAGGCTCCTATGCGGGGATCGATTATCCCATGATTGGTGCTTCGGAGGGCTGCCTCGCTCTGGCCACGGAGGTTGGCAACACGCCTGTCTAAGATAAACTCGAGGATTCCCTCTACCGCGCTCGGCGTCCTCTCTGATGCGGATCGTAGGATACATGGTCGATCACGCGCCTAGCGGGCTCGTTGGCCGATCGACCAAATGAAGCCGAGCAGCTCACGCGCAACTGCAGCGGTCGCGGCGACCGAGCGTTTTCCGCGCGTGGTCAGCTTCCGATAGCTGTTGTGAAGGCGTAGCTGAGCCTTCCAGGCCAGAGCACCGATATCTTGTGAAACTGGCGGGCAGCGCTCTTTCATCCGCTGCCGACCCTCGGTGTGGTGCGATAGCTCCGGGCGATTTCACACGGCACCGCCCGGCCATCGAGCTGCCGGCCTTGGTAATGCCGCGCGACCTTACCGTGCCGCCGCAGCTGTGCTGGCCGGGAGCGAGGCCAAAGTAGGCAGCGAGCTGCCGCGGATGCGCGAAGCGGGAGAGGTCTCCGATCTCGGCGAGCACGGTAGCGGCGACAATTGGACTGACGCCCTTCAATGCTTGCAGAGGCTGCATCTGCTTGGCCCAGGCGCAGCCGATGATCACTTCTCAGATTTGATGCTCAATTCCTGCTTGCGGCCTCATTATGCTCGAGCTCGTTGAGGTAGTTCTGGAACGCAATCTGTTGCGTCGGATGAGCGAACGTTCTGTTTCAGAGCCACATCCGGTGTCGGCGACTACCGACTCCAGGCCTTACCTTCGCAAGTCGCAACAGAGCACTGAACGACTGGATGCGGATGCGGTCTCGGCGCGCATCCTGACCGGCCGCGCGTCGCGCGGTAGCAGGTCGCGTAGTGCTTCATGAAGCGCGTCTGATACCCAGACATAGGTGAACGCACCGGCCCGGTGCAGACGAGCCAAAGCAATGGCGTCAGTGCCTGTCGTTCTTAATCCGCACGCCCGGCTTGCGGGGCGTGAGCGAAGGAGCGCACACTCTGCAGATCATTCCCTACACCGAGAGTTGACGCTGAACGTTGTAGCCGCATGATCCGGCCTCGTAGACGAAGACTCCATGTCGACGCGCCAGACCCGAGCGAGTTCGCCAATTGCCGCCGGATCGTTCTTGATCGTGCATGCCGAACCTCACCCGCTGTCCAGCATCCACATCGCGACAGAAATTGTCTCCTTGTGTACGCCGAGACCAAC
Organism: Bradyrhizobium sp. CCBAU 53421; assembly: GCF_015291625.1. NCBI lineage: Bacteria > Pseudomonadati > Pseudomonadota > Alphaproteobacteria > Hyphomicrobiales > Nitrobacteraceae > Bradyrhizobium > Bradyrhizobium sp. CCBAU 53421. The sequence continues at coordinate 7,699,958 of NZ_CP030047.1, read as the reverse complement.
GAAGGTACAAACCCCTTGCATAGCAATCTCCTTCCTTGCCGGTTCTATCACCCGGCAACGCGCAGGATGCGATCCCGCACAAGAAAAGTCCAAGTCATTCGGCCGGCGACGTTGGACGGTGTAGTATGTCTGGCAACTCAGACGGAGTATTTTCGAGGCGACTGACTGGCGCAACCTCCAACGCAGTTGGCGATGGCAGAGCGCAGGATTGTTGCGCAATATCCCCGTGTGATTGCAAAAAGCGTGCCGCCAAAATCGAGGCTTTGCGAGTCCACCATTGAATGGGTGGAGATCCCGAGAAGCTGCCGGAAGATCTTAAGGCGCTGCAAGCGGCGTTGCTGGCGACGCGCGCCAAACTAGCCAGCTTTCGCGCCCAACAGTCCTGACAACCATACGCTGATCGCTCACCTAAAGCTGCAAATCGAAAAGCTGAACCGTGATAGTTATAGTCCTCGCTCGGAGCGTACCGCAAAGCTGCTAAATTAGCTCGAACTGATGCTGGAGTATCTCGAGGCCTCAGCAACCAAGGACGAAGTCGCTGCCGAAATGGCCGTGGCCAAGGCGACGAAGGTAGGCTCACGCACAAGAGGCGGTCGCGCAACCGTTCCCGGACCGTCTGCCTCGCGAGCACGTCTCATGCCGGGACCTGCGGCGTGCGCCTGCTGCGCCGGAGCGAAGTTGTCCAAGCTCGGAGAAGACATTACCGAGACGCTCAAAGTGAGGCTCCGCAAGCGCGTTGATCAGCGGGACTCAAAGCCGGCGATGACTATCGCGCCAGTGCAATGCGACTTGATGGCCTTTGCCCGAGAGCTCGGCGGTAGTCGGAAAGAGCGTGATCAGCGGGGCACTCATCGGGGCCACTATGTGCGGCGCAGGCCTGTGCCACACCGGCCATCGATGCTCGACCCCACATCTTCCCCCCATGTATGAACGGCTCGCCGCGGCTCCCAATTGTCCGCGGTCGATCTTTCTCCCGGCTGGAAGCGCATGCGCCTGGTCGGTTCAGCGGCCAAGGCGGTGCAGGCATGGGTGAAGAATTGGTGATCAAAGGCCGCTAGATAGCTGGTCAGCAGCACAGAAACCACACTATCGGATCAAGCTCCGTATCTTAGTACCTAAGCCCGACAAACTCATTCGCCCAATCCGAGCAAGCCGCTCGCCCTCTACGGCGCTCTTGAGGGCGCGCTCCCCAAGCGGCTTGTTCGGACTCGCGGCGGCTGATTCGGGAGACACTAAGGTGTACTTCGATAACATTGTCATCTGAGGCAACATAAGGGGACAGTTTCCGTGGCGCGCGACAGCTGAGCGCGGCCAAAGGCGGAGCTGCATAGTCTCGCTCTCGCGAGTCGTTGTCGAGGGCATGGGCGCTCACTCCTTTGATTACGGTACGGCCGCAGCCCCGAGCTGATGATGGCTGGCGTCACGGGCTGGCATAAGTGCAGCTTCGAAAAGTATTTCGGCTTGGTTTCGGACAAGGAGCGAGTCGTGAATGCGAGACGAGATCCTGCATCAGTGCGTCTTGGGCGGGACGCGCGCCCCCCCCGGGGATCCTCTCTGATTTGGTAGGTGTCTTGCTAAACTTAGTGGTTTACCTCGGAGTGGGTGAGCGAGTGAACGTCGCAATTTCGAAGCATAGGATGTAAGATGGGCCGCGGAGATCTGCACCAACCGCAGTGCTGTCCGGCTTTCGGTTATGTTTCAGAACGGCAATGTCGTCAGTACGCTGGTGGCCGCTCTGAAGACATTGCCAATGCCAGATATCGCTTCCTTGCTACGTCAACGGGCGGCGCACGGCTATCCAGGCCGTACAGGTCGCGCCGTCAATTGCGGTTCGGCACATGACCACAGTCGGAGCCTTGTCGCATCTGCGGGTCGTCGAGATCGGTAGCTCCGCCGCGACCAGCTATTGTGCGCGACTGTTTGCCGATTTCGGCGCCGATGTGCAGAAGGTCGAGCCGCCGAGCGGTGATCCCATACGGCGCAGCGAACCACTCACGCGCGGTGGCCAGAGTGCATGGTTTGCGTTTCTCAACGTCAACAAATCAAGCACTATCATCGATCCTGCCGAGCCGAATTCGCTCCAGCTACTTACGTCCCTAATCGAGGATTGCGACATTTTGGTCGATGGTCGCGACGTTGATCCCGCTGGTTGCCCGTCCATGGAGATCGGTCCAATCCGCCAGCGTCGGCCGGGATTGATCCATCTCGAAGCTAGTTGGTTCGGCGCCGAGGGACACTATGCAGGATTCGCCGCGACCGATTCCACTGTGCGAGCCCTAGCCGGCCTAGTGAAGTTGGCCGGACCTGCCGAAGGCCCGCCTTTGCACGCTCCAGATTTCCAGGCTGGTATTGTTGCGGGTCTCTGGGGCTTTATCGCCGCGGCTAGCTCGGCGGTTTCGCAAACGCAGGGTGGAGGCGGGCGGTCGTGGTCGGTCAGCATCTTCGAATCGAATATCACCCTGACCGAGTATCTCATGTTCGAGGCCTTTGCGCAGGGCGACGTCATGCGCCGGATCGGAATCAACCGCTTTTGGCCTAACTTTCCGACAGGCATATACCAGACAAAGTGCGGTTGGCTCGGCGTCACCACGGCCAAGCCGGAGCAATGGCGGGCATTCTGCGACATGCTCGATCTGCCCGAACTACGTGATGATCCGGCGCTAACCTTCAACGAAGGTCGGCTGCAGAATATCGAACAGATCGAACGGCAGTTAATCCCGAAGCTTGAAGCGCGGACTGCATTGCAATGGTTTGCGGAAGGATTGGCACGCAAAATCCCGATCGTGCCGGTGCCGGAAACATCCGATCTACTTCAGGACCCGGAGCGACTGGCTCGCGGCGCAATCGTGCCCGTCCGAACTGCCGAGGAAGCGGGACTGACTGTCGGTTCGGCGCTGCACTTGACATCGACCCCACCGCGCAGGGGAGGAAAAGTGCCAGCCGCTGGTGAACAGCAGGCGTACGTACCTAATCGAACAGATGCATCGTTCGCATTAGAGGCGCCGAACTGTATCGATGCTGATCGAAAACCTTTGCAGGGCGTTCGTGTCATCGACTTCACAATGGGCTGGGCCGGCCCCTTATGTACGCGCACACTGGCCGATCTCGGAGCAGATGTGATCAAGATCGAGGCCGTCCAGTATCCGGATTGGTGGCGCGGCCTTGATCGACGTCCTGGTTATGTAACGGACAAAATGTACGAAAAGGCATCATGCTTCAGCATAATCAATCGAAACAAGCGTGGAATCACACTTGACCTGAAGCATCCGCAGGGGACCGCTCTTGCTAAACGGTTACTGGCAGGCGCCGATATTTCGGTCGACAATTTTTCAGTCGGTGTACTGAGCAAACTCGGACTTGGTTTCGATGTACTCAAGGCTCTTAACCCTCGGCTGGTGATGATGTCGATGTCAGCATTTGGGACGAACAGCGTCTATCGCGATTGCCGAGCTTACGGCTCAACTCTCGAGCAGGGTTCAGGACTTCCCAGCGTAATCGGAAGCGCTGATGGGCCACCTGTTATGACTCACATCGCTCTTGGCGATCCCGTTGGTGGGGTGAACGGCTGCGCGGCAGTCCTAGTTGCATTGATTCACGCCCGCAGGACCGGACAAGGCCAGTTCGTTGATCTGGCGCAAATCGAATGTCTGATGCCGTTCGCTGCGCCATGGATCACCCTTCAGTCGATCGGCGGCTTGCCACCGCGCAGATATGGCAATCGACATCCGGAGTTCGTGCCGCATGGCTGTTTTCGGTGTGCAGGGGAGGACAAATGGATAATAGTCGCTGCGACTGACGAGGACATGTGGCAGAGACTTGCCAAGGTCATTGGTCGGACAGACTGGGCGACGAACGCATCGCTGAGATCTGCAGGGCCTCGTCGAGCCATTGAAGATGACATTGAGAGAAGCATCGAAGCCTGGACCATCGCCCGCGATGAGGATGATGCCATGGCGGAGTTGCAGGCGGCGAAAGTCGCATCGGGTGTGGCCCGCTTGCCAATTGATCTACTAAAGGATCGGCATCTTCGCTCGCGTGCATTTCTGCAGGAGATTGAACGCCCCTTCATCGGAGTCCATCCCCAGCCATCGATGCCAATTCGGGAGAACGCAGGTCCTTATCTAGTCCGTACAGCTGCGCCAACTCTCGGACAACATAACAGAGATGTATTATCAGAGCTTCTCGGGCTTTCTGACGATGAGATCGCGCAATTGGTAAAAGATCGCGTTATTGGTACATCGATGTTGTCCGAAGCAGAGCTCGCCAAGGAAAAGAACCTATCCGCGAACTAGGGCGGATGCCTTGGGGGCGCATGAATCGGGCATACTCGAAGGTCCATCTTCGCTCCTCCAGGATCGCGCTTTCTCAAACAACATTATCGTCCTCAGCCGCTGACACTCTTTTAAGAGCTGGCAAGCTTGAGCAGGTGGTAAATCAACCGCTCCAGTGTGATGAATGTGACGCGCGGGAACTAGCGAAGCAGGCCCGAACCCATGCTAGCCGGATGCCGCTCAACGCCGATCTAGCGGGTGTATTCTAGCGATCACCCGCGAATCCCAAGTCTGTAGCCTGCAAACGGCATTTCATTGATCAAGAACGCAACTTGCGCATGACTGTGGTGGGCAAAGCCCTACGTATCTTGATAGCTTCCTTGCCGCCGAGTCTCGGGTACTTTGGGTTGTCAGGAAGATCGCGTACCCAGACGAGTCCTTGCTTGCTCTCGTCACTTGCTTTGGCAGAGGTGATATATGGCTAGAGCGATTAGTACATCGCACAAGATGCAAGCGTTAGATGCGCTAGAATCAAACGTACGAACGTATTCGCGTTCATTCCCGGCCGTGTTCAGTCGAGCTCGCGGCTCGATCATGTTAACGGAGGATGGTCGAAGCGTCGTGGACTTCCTATCCGGAGCTGGAGCGCTGAACTACGGCCACAACAATCATCAACTCAAAGAAGCCATTTCCGACTACCTGGCATCAGACGCTGTCGTCCATGGTCTTGACCTGGCAACTCCCGCTAAGCTCCGGTTTATGGAGACCTTCAACGCGGTCATACTTGCGAAGCGAAAACTGAAGTACCGATTTCAATTCACGGGGCCAACTGGAGCCAATGCTATCGAGGCGGCAATCAAGCTCGCACGTAAGGTCACAGGACGCCAAAATATTATCTCATTCACGAATGGATATCATGGCATGAGCTTAGGCGCCATTGCCGCCAGCGGTAATCGCGCTTATCGCTCAGCCAGCGGCGTTGCTTTGTCGGGCGCAACATTCATGCCTTACGATGGCTACCTTGGTCCTGGTGTTGATAGAGCGGACTACTTGCAAAAGGTGTTGACGGACGAGAGTAGCGGCATCGATCGCCCGGCTGCCATTCTCGTCGAGACCGTACAAGGAGAAGGCGGCATAAACGTCGCCAGCAAGGAATGGTTACAGTCAATTCAAGCAATAGCGAAGAGCGCTGGCGCGCTATTCATAATTGACGATGTCCAAATGGGCTGCGGCCGGACGGGCCAGTTTTTTAGTTTCGACTTTGCAGACCTGTCGCCAGATCTCGTTGTAATGTCGAAATCCCTGAGCGGATATGGCCTGCCACTATCAATGGTTTTGATAAAAGAGGAGTTCGACGCGTGGCGGCCCGGAGAGCACACGGGCACGTTTCGAGGCAATAACCTTGCGCTTGTATCTGCAAGGGCCGCTATAGATCTTTACTGGCGAGACGAGATCCTCGCGCAGGAGGTGCTGCGCTTGGGAGAAGTTATGCGACGCCGGCTCGAGGCCATCGCAGTCAAGCACGGGAACAGTTTTAAGGTTCGGGGCCGGGGCATGGCCTTCGGATTTGACTGCCAAATGCCTGAAATCGCAGCAGCAACGACACGCCGCGCCTTCGAAAAGGGTCTGATCGTCGAACGATGTGGGCCCGTCGATCAGGTCGTGAAATTCCTGCCTGCGCTCACGATCCATCGTGAGACGCTCGATCAAGGCCTTGAATTGTTCGAGCAGGCATTGGATCAGGCTCTTAAGGAGATCAAGTCGTGGTGACGTCAAAGAAAACCTAGTAAAAAATGGGCCTACGAGAAAACAAGTATGAGGTTGCGGACTAAATCTACGGAAAAGAATTAACGCTTCAACTGCTCCTTATTGAGCGAGCTAAAACTTGTGCGTTACCAGCTCGTCAGCGGACGGCAGTTCCACATCCCGGCGTCATATGAAGTCACCGCAATGCATTGTTGTCGTTCCAGATCGTCGACTTTGGAACGAGCATCGACGGCGATCGTCGCACGCTAGGCAAGAATGATCGCGTCTGACCATACACCGAATTCAGCTGAAACCCACGCTAACTTGCAAGGATACGTCATCGCCTGAAAACGGATGCTGGCATCATCAATGACGAATGCGATGAGCTGCTCAAGACCTTGCTCGCCGATCTCGAAGAACCCCCGCGACAAGTTCGCCAACTACAATATCAGGCGGCCCAAGCGTTGCTAAATCACCTCGCCCTGCGAACGACGCCGCCGACCTCGCTGGGGCCGAATGATAGGACGAGAACTGCCACTGGATGGAGTTTAGTGGCAGGTCGCGCGGTACCCCATTCGTTGCCGCTCCCAACAGCATCGCTCGACCCTAACCGAAGTAGGTAGTAGCTCAATCCATTGCAACGCTGTACGCTGACCATCAGTATAGCCAATCACAATTGATCAGGACAGGACAAGTTGCAACTATGAAAAGTGTAGTCAATCCGTTGAACGTCTCGCGATTTCTTAGAGTGTACGACGATATAGCCGCTCAGAAAGGTATCAAGCTTTCGATTGGATTCGATTTTCATAAGTATGTCTCAATTACAAGAGCTCTTCCGACTAAGAAGCCGACATACCCAAATTTCCGACCAGATCGCTCGCCGATCAAATCAGGTGATGGATATTGGCTGATAGGTTTCGATAAGAATAACGATGTGGCGCTTGTAGAGGCCGCTCGGCTGTATGACCTGTCTGATAGCAATTTTGCCGAACATCTTGAGTCTCTCAAGGCATTCTACGCTAATCCTGCAACACACGCCCATCCTCAGGATCGTTGCAGTTGTACCGCGCCAAGCGCGAGGAAAATTACTGGAAAGGTGGCTTATCACGGGGATTTCTGGTTGCGCAGAGATTTTAGAGGGCAGGGCATGCCCGAGATGATGGCTGCATTACTACGTGGTGCGTCGTTAGCCATGTGGGCGCCGGATTTTATGGTCGGGCTCGCAGGGCGTTGGACGGCGGCGAAGGGGGTGCTCGCTCAATACGGACACGTGCATCACGAGCCAGGTGGATCGATCCTGAATTTAGTCGAAGAGAAAATTGTAGACGATGATCTACTTATTTGGCTAACCGGCGAGGAGCTGCAACACCTCGTTGATCGTTACGATACGAATAATGGGGTGTGAGCGTCAGTTTCCATTGATCGCGCTGAGCGCTGATGCGGCCATCAAATCGAAACACCGACAAGATAGTCTGAATTTTGATAGCGGCTCGCAATATTTGATCTTGGAATAGCACACGAGGGCATTTTCTCAAGGATGATGAGAGCGTCGCATTTCGGGAATAGATCGAAGGGCAGCTTCGCTCGCGCGCAGTTGGTGTTTCCTGATGGAACGTCGCGTGTAACCATTGAGCGGAATCCCGTTCCTCTTTATATCGAGCGTGGATCAGGTAGCTATCTTGTCGACGTCGACGGAAACCAATTTCTCGACTTAAACGCGAATTTTACGTCGTTAATCCACGGCCACGCCTTCGAGCCAGTGGTGGAAGCGTTGACCCGACAACTGCAGCTTGGCAGCTGCTTCGCAAATCCAACAGATAGCGAGATAGCGCTCGCAGAATTGCTTTGCGAACGCATACCGCGTGTCGAACGCGTCCGCTTCGTCAATAGCGGAACGGAAGCCGTGCTATTTGCGGTCAAGGCTGCGCGGGCCTTCACAGGTCGTTCGAAGATCGCAAAGTTCGAAGGCGCCTATCATGGCGCCTATGATTGGGCAGAGGTAGGTCTTGCGGCGACACCGGAAAACTGGGGGAATCCGAATGCCCCCGAGTCCACACCTTTCTACCGCGGCATGCCTGCGAGCGTGCTGGAAGAAGTTGTCGTCCTTAGGTTCAATGATGCTGATGCCGCGCGCCACTTAATGTCCGTCCACGGGCACAGCCTAGCCGCGGTTATTGTGGATCCGATGCCGAGCCGGGGAGGGCTTGTTGCACCAAAACCGGAATTCATCGCGGCGCTTCAGGAAGCCGCTCGTATGAATGGCGTCTTGGTGATTGCTGATGAGGTTCTAAATCTCAGACAAAGTTTTGCGGGAGCTTCCGTTCTCTATGGCCTCGTTCCAGATCTGATTACGATGGGGAAGATCATCGGTGGTGGTCTGCCAATTGGAGCAATTGGCGGTCGGCAGGATGTGATGAGCGTGTTTGATGCATCGGCGGGGCGACCATTGCTCCCACAAGGCGGCACGTTTTCCGCCAATCCTCTTTCGATGACGGCAGGCCTTGCCGCCATGCGGCATCTCGACCGTGCGGCCTTCGTCCATCTGGACGGTCTTGGGAATATGGTCCGGGAAGGGATTGCGCGGGCTATCTCAAAATTTGGGGCGCCGTTTTGCGTCACGGGGGCCGCTTCGCTGTTTCGCGTTCACCCGATGGCCCGAGCACCGAATGACTATCGTGAGGCCTATCTTGCGCCGGATGCGTCGAAGCAAATGAAGCAGCTTGTGAACTTTTTTGCTCGCAGCGGCGTTATCTTGCCCTATGGAGCTGCCGCTTCGATGTCAACACCGATGAATCGTGCCGATGCTGAGTTCATCATCGATGTGTTTGCAGGCTTTCTCGACAGCCATCGAATATCATGGACGTGAGGTAGCATGATTCGTGCGCCTGGGGTCTGAGAATCCATTGACCCGTTCGTCTACTAGACTGCAAATGGGTTAAGCTCGGCGTTTTCGCTAATCGAAAGTGCGGCGACCAGAGCGTGCGAGCATATAGAAATCGAATGCCGGACGCTTCACGGGCTCAGATTAATCGCGAGTGTTGATGCGGTCGTGAAAGCGGCCGGCGCAGGTTTACTTCAACCGGGAAGATCTAGCCACGCATTATTCCGCACTCGTCAAAGGAGTTGGGATTGCTGGGGCATGGTTGCACGGTTGTTGTCAGTTGCTGGAATTTTGAACGCTAATGTAGGCAATTCTCGTCGAAAGAGTTCGAGAAAGGTGGAATTTGCAGGCCTCCCAGCTGTCATATTAAGGTCTGCCCGTCAATGCCATCTCGAACTACCTCCCTTCGCGTCATGAAGAACTGCTTCCACCATTATGATCTAGTTTGACGGTTGTTTCAGGCGGCCGCTTGACGAGGCGGTCGATTGGCGAACACTGCCCCATCCGGCAACGCTGCGGTTGACGTGATCAGCATGGAGTCATTTGAAAGCGCTGACTACTCTTCTGGAAGAACAAATGCGCTCCGTCGGGTTCCCGCGACAAGTGGCCGAGTCTGTCGCCGATCAGCAGCTTTGGCTTTGGCAGGCGAGTAGTTTCTCGTCCAGACGTGGCTCGCCGTGTGCCTTGGCGACACTAGCGACTAGGGTCATCGCTGGGGTGAACTGCACCGTGTACTCTGCCAAGATTACCTCTCGCCTGAGTGCAATGTACAGGACCGTTTTGCCGACGGGCGGAGACTAGTTGGCTCTCCAACGCGAGGCGGCAAGATCACGGCGCCGCTTTGGATCGATCGGCGGCCACACCTCGAAGGCGAAGCCAGCAAGCTCCGCCAAGGGAAGCATTTCGATGCAACGATACTCCTTCTCTGCGATCGTACGCTCGTACGGCAGGTTCGGTAGGCTTGCGTCCGCCGGCTCGTCCAGCAGGCTGTCGAGCTGATCGCGGATGCAGGAGAGTGGAAATCGCACCAGCATTTCATCGAGCGGATCAGTTGTTGCTGCGCAGGCGCCAGGACGGAAGCTCAATGTTTTACGAATGTAATCAGCTTTCAGTTGACTTGAACCGCCCATCTCGCTGCGTCGTGCTCACCACTAGCGCTTGAGCCATATCCAGCGGCACTTTCACCAGCACACCGTTGAAGGCGCTCTCGAGGCCCGCGACCAATGCTTCTGCCTCATGTCCCGGAACGCACGCACATAGAGCAGTCGCTAGTGTACATCCGTCGCAACGAACGATTGGTCTGACCGTCGTTCCTCCGATATCGACAAGGCGCGCAATGAAGCGATCTGCAGCTGCCGGCCCGGTGGCGTCTCAAACCAGGTTGGGGATCGGTGCTTCCGTTTTCAGCGCCTGACGATTGGGCTGCACTGCACGTGCGGCGTTCGCCAGCTGATTGTCGCTCTGTCTCGGCCAGAACCTATTACCGTACCATGTCGGCATTGCCGCGCTGCCGAGTGAGCCTCTCGCGCGACCAACCCTTGAGGGCGTCGAGACGCTATTACCCCCGCGACCTGTATGGCTTCACCCCACGCACCGCCACTTAATCCTATCCCGTGCGATGGCTCCAGCCATGCTGTCGCGGAATCCGCGTAAGGCCCCACCCGCCCGTTCTCAGGCGAAACATCTCAGTCACCTCGCCCAGTTTCTTTATCTCTTGCCCTGTGGATCACTGCACAGCAAGTCTTCGGTGATGCGTTACTGCCGCATTCGCTTTTCCTCGTCTATCCAAGGAGGGAGCATCCTTGGCGACGCAGTGGCAGATCTCGATGACGCGCGACACCTGCGTTCGATCGAGCGCTGGTCCGCAGGATCTTCGTTGAAGGTATCCGGTCGATACTTAACGACATCGACAACAGCGCGGCCGCGTGGTCGGCCCGTTTGATTTGGTAGCTGCCAAAAGCGAACGGCTTGGTGTTAGTTCGCTTGAGCTAATAAGAGCCGCTCGGGCTGTTCCTCGAGATGTAAAAATCGTGGACGCAGCCCGAATTCGTCAACGCTTATCCGCGCCTAATGATTGGTTTGGTGCACACGCTTGACAGATGGAATGGAGAACTAAATGGGACGGCAGAGCGCGGGCTCGGATGATGATCGTCCAAGCGGGCACTTTCGGAACACTGCTTACGTCATCAACAAGAGCAGGTCATATTTTGATGCAGCGCACAGCGCTGGTCTGATGGCTGTTCAAGGCCGGTCGACGATCGGACGCACCTTTGCGTTAGGTATCGGTCCACTTGACGGCCGACCCGAGGTAGTCGATTTCGTGCGGTGTTCGTACCTGGGATTGGATAATCATCCTGCAATCGTGGCTGCCGCGATCGAGGCCATCGAGGCTCATGGGTCATTGCACTGGTCGTGTGCGCGAACACGGCTCAATTTCGATCTGCTGGCTGAGCTGGAGGCAACTATGTCGGAGATGTTCGGTGCACGGGTGCTAGCCTTTTCAACTGTTATGCTCGCCAACCTGGGAGCGATGCCTATTCTGGCTTCTGGCCTCTTGACCGATGGCGTGAAACCGGTGGTTGTGTTCGATCGGATCGCGCATGTCTCGCTCGCATATCACAAGCCCGTGGTTGCTGATGAAACGCGAGTGGAAACAATCGCACATAACGATATTGACGCTCTCGAACGCTTGTGCCGTGAGCACCAATTAGTCGCCTATGTCTGCGACGGTGTTTATTCGATGGGAGGAAACGCGCCCATCAAGGAGCTTCGTGACCTCCAGGAGCGTTTTGGGCTGTTTCTCTACATTGACGATGCTCACGGCATTTCGCTGTTCGGACGCCGGGGTGAAGGCTTCGCGCGCACTCAGTTCCCTGGAACCTTGGGGGACCGTACGATCATAGCAGCCTCGCTGGCCAAGGGGTTTGGTGCCTCAGGCGGCATGTTGATGCTGGGAACGGCCGAGCAGGAAGCGTTGTTTCGGCGGTTCGCTATTCCCTACGCGTTTTCGGTGGGACCGAATTTGGCAGCGGTTGGCGCGGCGATTGGCTCTTGCAAAATTCATCGCTCAGCAGAGCTTGCCGAACGTCAGATGCGGCTGACACAACGTATCGAGGTGTTTGATCGTCGTGTACAGACCCCAGAGAAAGCCAATTCGCTTCCGATCAGAATGGTTGCTATGGGATCGGAAGCGAAGGCAATTGAACTCGCACGAGAGCTCCTCGATGCGGGCTTTTACACCTCCGTCATCTTCTTTCCCACCGTTGCGCAAGGAAAGGCGGGCGTTCGGGTGTGTATTACGGCCGATCATGAAGTTCGCGACATAGAACGGTTGTGTGATTACATTTTGGAAAGGGTCCCCCGGGCCATAGTTGACTCCAAGGAAGCGCCCGAGCCGTCGGCTCAGTGACGGCCATTCACCGATAAGGCGATTGAGCATAACGGCCGCGTAACGGTATCAGAAGCGAATAGGTAATGAAAATGAGAATTTGTTTATCGCTGGAGCCCTGTTCCAGGTCGAAAGCGACTCTCGGCGCGCTAATAGGGGACGGATGGTACTCCTTTCGGTCGTCTTGAGCCATGGTAATCGGTGAGCCGAAGACCAAATGGGATCAGCGCGTCATATTGGTGACCGGAGGAGCACGCGGGATCGGACTTGAGATTGTACGCCGGTTCTTGGCGGATGGCTATCGGGTGGCCTTCGTGGCGACGCAAGCCAAGCATGTGCAGCGGGCGCTCGAGATCCTCGGCTGTCCAGAAGAACAGCTTTGCGCAGGCGTCGTCGACGTCACTCGGCAAAACGACGTGAACCTATTTGTTGATCAGGTCCGAAGATGCTGGGGCGAAATTACGGCGCTGGTGAACAATGCGGGCATCTCTCCGAAGCGGGTGGATGATAAGGTCCCCTGGTTCTCGCAGATGTCGACACAAGAATGGACAAGAGTCATAGACGTCAACCTCGGTGGCCCATTCAATCTTATACGTCTCCTGGCGCCATCGATGATGGCAAACGGCTATGGACGCATCATCAACGTCGGCTCTCTAGCGGGTCGTGCGGTGCCGTTGATCGCAGGGCCGCATTATGCTGCTTCGAAAGCGGGACTGATCGGATTGACCCGCGCTGCCGCGCGAGACCTCGCTCCTTACGGAGTGACGGTCAATTGTATTGCCCCGGGGCGAGTTCTCAGTGACCTAACTGGACCAGCAGAATCCGCGGCCAATCGTTCGGCCCTCAGCCGAATTCCACTCGGTCGTTTCGGAAGGGGCGAAGAAGTCGCGCACCTCGCTGCCTTTCTGGCCTCGCCGATGGCAAGCTTCATTACTGGAGCGACGATCGATATCACGGGTGGCGAGTTTGGCGCCTAGCCGAAGGGGCGATTTTGACGCGGTAGTCTGCTCTTTTTGCGGCAGCTTAGGCTTGGTCCGATCAGCCGAGTTAGACGTTCTACGACACCCGTCAGGTGTGAACGCGCGGCTGCTTTGGCTGGTATGCGACCTCCCGGCTTGAAGTAGAGCAGCATTGGGCGTCTGTTGAAACGGAGCATTCCTCGTCGTGATTCCTACTCATGTAGTCTTCGAAACAGGAATGCTGCGAAGAAGATGCAGAGTCGTGCGTGGGCCACAGATGCTGAACTTGTAAAGGCGTAGGCCGGTCAGATCGTTATTTTGCGTCAGGCAGAATCAGCGCATACAGCGCAGCTGCGCCGTCGCGAGTGCGTGAGATAGTATTCTCCGAAAAGCAAAATCTTTGTGTTGTCATTCCGAAGAGGACTCCGTTCGCCTCAGTCCTCACCGGCACGGTCCTTGCTTTATCTGTGGGAGCTTCCTGTTCGCAGCAGCACGTCGGTCGAGGGATCATCGGTGAAGCAAAGTAGATGAGAGCAGAAAGCATTCATCATGCAAGCACCGCCGTCCCCACCTAGGGTCAGTGTGCGGGAGATTCCTGAGCGATGTGGTCCCTTGGAGCCCGACGCGCCGCCGGCTGAGAAAGGTCCAGAGTATCGGTATGGCAGAAGAGAGGGAGACGTCCTGCGAGGCGTTGTCGCAGCTGCGGGTCGTCGAGATTGGTAGCTCAGCTGCATCAAGCTATTGCGCGCGGCTGTTTGCTGATTTTGGCGCCGAGGTGTGGAAGATCGAGCCGCCGGCTGGCGATCCTCTTCGTGGTAGTGCTCCGCTGACCGCGGGGGGACAGAGTGCGTGGTTCGCGTTCCTGAACTTCAACAAGTCAAGCGTTATCATTGATCCTGCCGATGCGGAGGCGATTAAGCGATTGACGGTCTTGATTGAAGATAGCGACATTCTGCTCGATGGCCGCGAGATTGGTTGCGCGGAGTGCCCATCCATTGATGTCGCTACAATCCAAAAGCGCCATCGAGGCTTGATCTACCTCAAAGCGAGCTGGTTCGGGCGGGAGGGTCCTTATGCTAGGTTCGCGGCGAGCGATACGATCGTCCGCGCCCTCGCCGGACTGATCAAGCTGGCTGGGCCGGTCGAAGGGCCGCCTCTGCACGCGCCGGATTTCCAGACCGGTATCCTGGCCGGCCTGTGGGGCTTTATCGCCGCAGCCTCGTCGCTCATTGCGCGAATGCGGAGCGGAGCAGGTCGGTCATACTTGCTCAGCACATTCGAAGCATGTGTCACGCTCAGCGAATATCAACTGTTCGAAGCATTTGCGCGAGGCGAAGGGACGCGCCGGATCGGCGTTAATCGATTCTGGCCTAACTTTCCGGCCGGCATCTACGAAACAAAGAAAGGTTGGCTCGGCGTCACGACAATCACTCCGGCACAATGGCGTGCGTTCTGCGATATGCTCGACCTTCCGCAGCTGCGTGATGATCCAGCTCTGGTGCTCGGCGCCGATCGTCTGAACCATACAGAGCGGATCGAACGACTGTTCATCCCAAGGCTTAAGGATCGGACGGCACAGCAGTGGTTTGCGGAAGGACTACGGCGCAAAATCCCGATAGTTCCCGTACCGGAAATTTCGGATCTCCTGGAGGACAAGGAGAAGTTCGAGCGTGGTGCAATTGTACCCCTCCTGCTTGGTAAAGAGAGAGGGCTAACGGCCGGCTCGATGCAGCGGCTGACATTGACACCGCCGCGGCGTGGCGGAAAGGTTCCGTCTGTCGGCGAGCGGCAGGCTTTCGCTAACGCCAGAGCGAGCTCCACAAGCCCAGCACCGAAGTCGCTGCCCGGCTGCAACGTGCCACCCGAACAGCCTTTGCAAGGAATTAGCGTCATCGACTTTTCGATGGGCTGGGCGGGCCCACTGTGTACCCGAACGCTTGCTGACCTGGGCGCGGATGTTATCAAGATTGAGGCTATCCAGTATCCGGACTGGTGGCGCGGTGTTGATCGGCGCCCGGACTACGTAAACAACCAAATGCACGAAAAGACGCTGCGCTTTTGCATGATGAATCGCAATAAGCGCGGCGTCACGCTCGATCTGACCAGCCCCCAAGGCCTCACGCTTGCCAAGCGCCTAATAGCAGGCGCCGACATCGTCGTTGACAATTATTCCGTCGACGTGCTGCCAAAACTTGGGCTTGGCTCCGAGGTACTCAGATCGCTCAACCCGCGCCTGGTGGTGATGTCGATGTCAGGCTTTGGCGCGAAAAGCGCTTATCGCGATTGCCGAGCCTACGGCTCGACCCTGGAGCAAGGGTCGGGGCTGCCGAGCGTGGTGGGAGCCGCAAATGGGCCGCCGGTGATGAGCCATGTCGCTTTCGGGGATGCTGTAGGCGGTTTGAATGGCTGCGCTGCAGTTCTTGTGGCATTGATCCACGCGCGCGAGACGGGGCAGGGACAGCTCATTGATCTCGCGCAGATCGAATGCATGATGCCGTTCGCCGCTCCATGGATCATCATTCACTCGCTTTGTGGCACATCGACAAGGTATGGCAATCGGCATCCGCAATTCGTGCCGCACGGCTGCTTCCGGTGTGCCGGGGAGGACAGCTGGATCGCGCTGGCCGCTACCGATACGAGCATGTGGCAAAGACTTGCGACGGCTATCGGCCGAGCAGACTGGGCGATGGACCCCATGCTAAAGCTTGCGGAACGTCGCCGCACGATAGAGGATACAATCGAGAGCGGCATCGAGTCCTGGACGCGCGCGCGTGAGGCAGATCAGGCGATGTCTGAGCTGCAGACCGCCGGGGTTGCAGCCGGCGTGGTCCGCCTGCCAATTGACCTGCTAAAGGACCCGCAATTGATATCTCGTGGATTCTTCCAAGAGATCGAACGTGCTTTCATAGGCCCGCATCCGCAACCATCGATTCCGATTCGCGAGGGTGAGCATCCCCATTCGATTCGCCGGGCGGCGCCGACCCTCGGAGAGCATAACCGAGAGGTCCTGTCAGGCCTTCTTGGGCTCTGTGAGGCCGAAATCGCAGATCTGGCGAGCAAGGGCATCATTGGCACGAGAATGCTCTCGGAAGCGGAACAGAAAGAAAGACGGCGCCCTCTAGAAACCTCGATGGTGTAGCTTGCGTTTGCGCGTGATCGACGGATGTTGGTCGAAGTCCGATTTTCTTCCTGCATTGGCCACCAAGAGAACTGATTGTTGTGCCAGGTAACGAGGAGCCTTGATTGTGCGATGACTGCAGCAGTTAAGCCGCATTGGGATCTAGCGCAATCATTCGAACTCGTGCGCACGCGAATGAATTGGCGTGAACAACCATAGTCCGGAGCGCCATTTCACCATTTCGTGCCATTCGTGAGAACCCGAGTCACGGCTTATGCTCCGAATCATTTCAGACTAGCATGCGCTGCGGAGCGGAAAGAACGGACAGACGAGTTGCTTCACCTGTGCCAGCGGCCTCCTTTCGAGCAGGGCATTGATAGCTTCGAGACGCAAAATGTCATCCCCTCTAGATGGGAGGGTCCGACGAGCACTCATTTGCCGTGGCCGCCCGCGTTTCGTTGTCAGATGCCGATTGCTCGATCGGAGCTCGGTGCTTCGCGTACCGCTTGCATGGCCCGATCGCTATTCCGACCTCACCGCTCAAGAAGATGCGCTCTGGCGAATGAACCGTGCCTAGGCTTTCGCTCTAAGCCCGCCAAAAGCGGCGTACTTTGAAGCCCAAGTTAAGTAGAGCATCTCCGGAACGACACTTACGCCGCACGCGCAAACCATTAAGTGGCTGCTTGAGACTAAGGTTTTCTCTAAGCGTGCTCTTAGATAGACAAGCCGCAGCGGTGTGATGCGCAGTGTGTTTGCTCTCGCGCGATCCGTCGAGATGAGTGTCTTAGGACGCCAGCCGTCTCGTTGCACTACCGCTTGTTCGGATTAGGGCGGGCCGGCTTGCGTCCTTTGGACAAAGGCTTGGGAGGGACCGTGCCCTTGGCCGGCTCAAGGAACAATTCGGACAAATGTACACCTAAGGTTCCGGCGATACGGTCGAGAAGATCAATCGTGGGATTCTCTTTTTGCTGCTCTATGCGGCCCATATACGAGCGGTCAATTCCTGCATCATAAGCCAACTGGTCTTGCGGAATGCCGCGATGTACACGGATCCGGCGCACATTCCAGGCCACAAGCGCACGAGCGTTCATGCGCCGAGGCAGCCATTCCGACGGTTATCAAACCACTGGTTATAGCCAGACTATTGCGATAAGCTCGCCGCCCATCCAGATGGGGTTTGCTGCGCGGTCGCTTCAACGAGATCGCAGACGTTGGACGCAGAGGTTGCCAGGTTTGCTAGCTTCGAGTGCCGTCGACCTGTGATGAGCCTACTCGCGGCGCGATCGTCAGCCACTCGTACGAGCCGTGATCACGAGCCACACATGTCGCGGTCCTTTCCAGCGGGCCAGATTGGGGAACTATTCGGCTGGGGCTCGAAATCTCAATCCCTGGGCTGGATCCTGGTCGGTCCTTTCAGCGGGCGGTCCAGTCAAACCACAGGTCTCTTGTTCTGGCATGTTCAAGGCAAGAAGAGATTATTGGGACCGCAGACTGCCGATCAGTTCCATCCTCAGTGCGAGCAAGTTCGCATCAACGAAATGGCAGATCCGCCCAATGGAGCAACGTCGTCATCCCCTCGTGGATAGACAATCGCAGTTATGGCAATTGGGCAAAAAGGGCCTGGCACCGCGACATTTCGAGCGGTACTAAAATGCTCCCGAATTCGTTACCATTGTTCAGATTTCGATAGAGTTTTCAGCTTTGTAGGAGCGTCAATCAGTGCCGACCGGTCCGAAGATAGCAGATTTGGCGCCCAGCGCGGACGAGCTCACGTCATATGACGAGGAGCACGCAATTACCTACATGAGGCTTCTGGATGCCGAGGCTGACAAGGCCGATTGGCGTGAGGTCGCGCGCATTGTGCTTGGGCTTGATCCGGCCCTTGAACCGGATCGTGCACGCCGCACCTTCGATAGTCATCTGGCTCGCGCCAAATGGCTAGCAGGTCGCGGCTATCGTGATCTGCTGCGTCACGGTTGGCCGAAGAAATGAATAGGGCGATATCCGGCATCGGCGTGAGGGCTCCCTGCAATCGAAAAAGGTGATCGTTCCATCGACTAACTGCATGGACCCCGCGCGCTGTGCACGCGCGCAACCGGAAATCGTCACAATCATTGGCTGCAATTCCTCGCATTGAAGAACTCGCGGGGAAGAAGTGCAATGCCAGGTTATGACTGGAGATCCGAGGAAGCCTATAGCGGCCTTAAGAATGCAGAAGCTGCCGATCTGGCCTGGGAGTGGCTCCGGCGGGATCCCGATTACCAAAAAGACTATGCGATACTGTCCCGCCGCGGACGCTCCAGTGCAACAACGGAGCGCTTTCGACGGAAGTGGGGGCTATCGTTTTCCAGCTGATCCGGAAAAGTCGTTCGACCAGGAAGTGGTGTTTTGGGCACCCGAAGTGCTGTCCACCGTAATACCTGTTCGGACGACTGGCAGCGCTGCGCCCAAACGGCACCAGCTTGATTTCGTAAACCTGCCGCATAGCGAGGTTCGTCGCGCGCCGGACGGATGGCATGCCATCGTGCCGCTCGGCGGCGCGAAGCATCGCTTGTGGCTAAGCGAGCTTCCGGCGCGCGGGTCTGCCATTGCCCTCGATCTGCCGCTCGACGCTGGTTTCGAGATTCGCGTGCGAGCCGCGCAACGATTTTGGCTCGCGCTTGAGCATCGGCCGCTCGGAGCATCGCCTCTGGCGCTACCGGCTTTTCGGCGGCGGCAGCTCATTCTCGCACTGCGTGCTCTGGATGGATGGCAGGAAGGACATAGCTATCGGCAGATCGCGCAAGTCCTGTTTGGAAGGGATCGTATTTCCGGGCGAGGCTGGAAAACACATGATCTGCGCAGCCGAACGATCAGACTTGTCAAGATGGGGCGACGCCTCATGCGCCTTCGCTGCCGCGCATTGCTTCACAAGGGCAAAGGCAGGGGTGACAGGTCCTGAGGTCTCGGCTGACGAGTCGGTGATATGGCTATGGACTTAATATTCACTGCCGTCTTTTGGGGCAGCGAGGCCGCGTGCTCGTTAGACGCGTTCCGGCATCAAACGATTGGAGTTGGGTCCGGTCTATGCGGTCGATCCTCTTCAAGCATACTTTGTCGTCGGTTGACCGCGGCACTGGAGGTACTATCATTGCCCGAAGAAGTGACCGGCCAAGTTGCTCGGTTGTTTCTCGGCTGCATGCGCTCGATTTGAATGGCGGAAAATGCATCGATCTCCCGCTGGCTGGTTGAGGGAGGAGGACATGCTAGGCGGCCTGCGCGATCGCCGCCTTCTTGCAAAGACGAGCGACCCATCGGCAAAAGGAACGTGCAATTTCCGGATGCTCGCTGCGGTCCACCGCATAGGCGCGATATTGCATGCCACTTGGCGTGCGCGATCCCGGTAGGATCTGCAGAACGCCTCCACGCACGAGATCGCTGACGATGATTTCGGGCGCGACGAGAAGGCATTTTCCTGTCATGACCGCCGGTAGGGCAAGATAGTTGTGATCATACCGAGCGCCCGCTTTGATGTCGTTTGAGGACAGGTTCATCGCCCTCAGCCATGTCGGCAGAATGTCGGGCCGAGATGTGATGTTCAGGATCGGTGTCGAGCGGACGATGGAGAGCTCTCTGCCGTCAACGAGATTTGGCGGACCCACGCATACCAGCTCCTCATTGTAGATTTCCCAGCTGTCGGCGGGCTCGATGACAGAGAGATCTCGTGTAATCAAGATGTCGAAATCATCCGAAGATGTCGGTGGTGCCAGCGAACTGATGACGTCCACGATGACGCCACCCGTCTCAGCAGAAAACGCCTGCAGATTTGGAATCAGAAGCGAGAAAGCAAAGGTCGATAGCGAGGTGCGGACGACAATCCGGTTAGTGCCTATGCCGGCACGCCGCCGCATTCTTTTCGCGGTGAAGCTGATCGTCTCGAGCGGTTCTGAGACCGCGTTTGCAAACAGCCGTCCGAACTCGGTCAAGTCACTCCGCCGGCCGCGCCGCTCGATGAGGTCGGCACCAAGATAGTCCCGCAAGACGGACAAATAGCGGCTGACCGAGCTCTGCGTTGTTCCCAATGTGCCGGCGGCGCGCGTCACGCTGCCTTCGCGTGCGACGGTGACAAAAGCGCGGATGGCATTCAAAGGGACTTCATCGTCTTGAGCCGCCATCTTCTGCTCCGGCCGCCGGAATGAACATCCATCACATTATTCGATGTCCATAGCGGGGTTGCCGCGTATCAAGGCTCTGCTGTGCACAAAATGCGCGTGCCGGCCGCCTAGATATGCGGTCGGACCCAAAACTGGGACTGCGTCAAAACCTTGCTTCCGCAAGGAGGTGCTAGGACCTCTTGCGGCGTGACGGCTTGGGTTTTCGGCCTTTCGGTAAACTACCAGGGGGCGGCGCACCTTTGGACGGCTTCACGAACAGCTGGGACAGATCGACGTCCAGGGTCTCAGCGAGGCGGTCGAGGAGATCGATTGTCGGATTGGCTTGTTGGCGCTCAAGACCGCTCATATAGGAGCGATCAATCCCGGCATCATAGGCCAATTGCTCTTGCGGAATGCCGCGCTCAACACGGATCCGGCGCACATTGTAGGCCACACGCGCACGAGCTTTCATGCGCGAAGCCAGCCATTTCGATGGGCATCAAACCACTGGCTATAGCCAAGGTATAAAGCATCACTAAACTGGAAGTTTCGATCGAATTATTCGATGTGTGTCACCGAATGGTTGTTGCCTGCCGCTACTTCCGCCCCGCCGCACAAGGGCCGGCAAGGAGAGGGGCAATGACATTCGGAGCTACTTGTTTTGATTTTAAGCGCAGGATTGGGTGGGGCGTTCTAGGTTTTGCCGCAGGATTGATGGCGTGCAGCGGCACACAAGCGGCGGATCTGCCACTGAAGGCCAAGGCGGTCGAGTATGTGAAGGTCTGCTCGCTCTATGGCGCCGGCTTCTACTACATCCCAGGCACGGACACCTGCGTCAAACTGGGCGGTTACCTGCGCACCGACCTGGTCGTGAACAGCAACAGTGATTTCGACCCGGCCTATAACGGGGTCGCCGGCGCCCGGACCCGCCTCGGCAATGCATATACTTCCCGCTCCCGCGGAGACCTCAATATCGATACGCGCACCGCAACCGAATATGGTGTGCTTCGTACCTTCTTCGAGACAGGGATGACCTGGACCGATGCGACCTATAGCGGCGCCGGGACAGGTGCGACCGTTTACTCATCGATTGGCGGGGTTCAGGCACCAAATAACGCCAACCCGGGCGCCGTCGCGGCCGGTACAATCGGCGTCTACTCCGCATTCATCCAGTTCGCCGGCTTCACTATGGGAAAGGCGATCTCGCAGTTCTCGGTGCCGTGGACGAACTATCCTGCCAACAATTACGATGACCTGCCCGGCGGCACCGGCTGGGTCACGGGCGTAAACCAGTTCACTTACACGGCAGATTTCGGCCAAGGCGTGACCGCATCCATCTCGGCTCAGGATCAGGTCGCCCATGCCACAACGAATGTCTGGAACGTGAGTGCTGCGAGCGCCGCAGGTCTTGCGACGGGCGCATATGGCGGTAGCGATATCGCCGGCACGGCCACCCCCGACTTTATCGCGATGCTGCGCGTCGACCAGGCTTGGGGGCTGTTCCAGGCGTCCGTTGCGGCGCATGATAACCATGCTGCCTATTATGGCGCTGACGAAACGACCGGCCATCCCAGCGACAAATGGGGCTGGGCGGCCCAACTGGCCCTCTCCATCAAGAACATTCCGACCGGACCAGGTGACACAATCAACATGTCGGGCGTGTATACCAGAGGTGCGAGCCGCTATGACTTCAATGAGAACATGTCGACCACCTACGCCATGTATGGCGGTACGGCGATCGGCGGCGCTTATCAGAGCCTCGGTCTAGCGGGTCTGTCGGACTCTGTCTTTGTGGCCGGCAGTGAACTTGAGCTGACCACGACCTACGGCTTCCGAGCCGGTTACACCCATAATTGGGATGCATACTGGAATACGGGGCTCTATGGCGGGTGGGCGGCGGTTCGGTACAACGGCACGGCCAAAGCATACATCTGCGGAGCCTTCGTTGCGGGCCTGTCGCTCTCGAGCGGTCTTGCTGGCTGTAATCCGGATTTCAACTACGGAGCCGTCGGCCTCATCACACGTTGGACGCCGGTCAAGAACCTGACGTTCTCAGCCGACATAGCCTACACGATGCTCGATCAGAAATATGCGAACGGCAGCGTCGTGACACTGCCGCTGCAATCGAGCATCGCCAAGCCCAGCGCTCTATACGAGCTCAAGGATCAGAGCACGGTCACCATGCTGCTCCGGGCTCAGCGAAATTGGTGATCTTTTGCGACAGGCGTAGGAAGGGGACAGCGTAAAACGCTCCGCGAGCTTCCGGGCGACGCCTGATGGGCTCGTGGCCGAACTACAAATCCAAGAGACTCCGCTCGCCAGCGGAGTCGTTTTGGAACCAAATTGGCTTATCCGCCGCAGGACGATCACGCTTGAAAGTCAGGCAGCAACGGGATTGTCGCGGCGGTGCGTCAGGGCGCTTGCGCGCGGGAGCGGGAGGACGGAAGCGCTGATGGCGAGCAACGACGTGGTGCCGCTGGTCGTTTGGCGAAACGCCAGCGCGATGAGGAGTCCTCGAGCAGGGACTGGGTCGCGGTCAGCGTGTTATGAACGGATTTCCGTACAACGTCATGGCAAGAGACCGTGAGAGGTCATGGCTCGTCGCCGCCGCCACCGCACGGTTTGCGGCGCCGCACGCATCAACGATCTGTGTGCTCCCGACCCACGATTTCAGGAAAGCGTCGAGCCAGGGGCGAACCATCGTAAACGGAATCGGCCACGAGGGAGCAATCACCGCATCCAGCCCATTGTCGAGCAGGCGATGAGCGATGCCAAGCACTCCACCGCTCTCCGGATGCTTATCCATCCGGCCGCCGGAGCAGACGAATAGGATTGCGACGCGACTGCCCCGCAAGGCATCAATCAACTGTCGTAACTCAGTCGGCTCATGCTGGTCATCGCTTAGTCCCCTGAAATACCGATTGGTCTCGGCGAGGCCGCCGTGGGCACCTACAATCGCGAGATCGGCCGACGCGAGCGCGCCGGGCGCGGGATTGGTGGAGAGCGAGATATTTGCATCACGCAGTACATCTTCGATCTCACCCACCATCATGCTGAGGACGTCCAGATAGGATGCGTCCTGGGCTACTGGTATCCACGCTGCCGCAGTCCCGTTTCCCTGGTGGTTTCTGGCGAGGGACCTCTGCAGCCATGCAAGCGACGGCGTTGTCGCCAACGACTTGGTCACTCCCGCGAGATCGCCGTTGACGGTCAGAACATTTGGCGGCAAGCGGGAGAGATCACCTGCGATGAGAACCGCGCGCTCCGGCAGTTCGGGCACGCCGAGCCGCGCGGTCGCGGCTCGGAATTTATCGGAAGAGAGTTCAACCTCGCGGTACTCGTAGGGAAAGAGTTTGCTCCATTCGTTGAACTGCACGGGATCGAAGACCGTAGGCGCGACGGCGAGGGACGAGCTTGGACCGGCCGCGGTCACTGTCATGACCATGAGGCCAAGACTGTCGAGAACCATTCCGACCACCGGCAGTCCAAGGCCGGCGATCGCAATCGCGGCGTCCAGCGGGGAACTCACCTCGTCAAGGATCTTTGGGGCGGCTTTTGCCTCTCCGATCGCGTCCCGGATGCGCACGCCCTGCTCGGCGAGCAGTTCAAGCGAATAAGCGAAGGCGGCCGGGTCGGCGCACGCGGTCGCCGCCCTGGCCAGTCTTCGGCCCATTGTGCGGGCCATTCGGAGATCGTAGCTGATATCGTCATTGTATCGTGCCGCTTGCAGCGGGCCAGCAACCGAAGCGATGGCTGACGCATCGGGTAACCTTGCCGCGGCCTGGACCAATGCCCGCTGTGGCGCACTGAGAGTTGCGATCAGGCGGTCGAGGAGATCGAGGGTCGTGGCGGGGGCCGGTGCCCCCTCAGCGTGGGATTTGTCGACGAGCTGCCGCAGCATGATGGTGATCGGCAGAGCATCATCGCCAGAGTTCAGTACCAACGCGGCGTTGTCGGCGGCGGCACGAAGAAGCTGCGACAGCGGCCATCTGTCTGGGTTGCGCCTCTGGTGCTTGAGCAGCTGAGCATGGAGCTCGAGGGTGTCGAGCCGCGAATTGTAGACCTCGGCGTTGGACACGGTCGCCACCATCCCGCGCAGGCGCCCGATGAGGCCGATCGCGTCGTCTGCAAGTCCGAGGTCACGCAGTGCCCGAAGCAGGGTGCCTTGTTCGGTCCAGATCTCGTGCCAGGTGCCCTCGGAAGGCAGATCCGAAGCGGCGATCAACGTCAGTAACGCCTCGCGAATCCTTCCAACCCTCGTGTAGATATCGGCAAATGCCGCAAGCGCCTTTCTTCGGCGACCGGGCCGGTCACCGGCGCTGACCAGCACTTGCTCGGCAAGATCACGAGCCATCTGGGGCCGTCCGCTGGCCCCGGCCTGTACGGCTACGCCGCGGAGGATTTCCAGGTCCTCATCGGGATTGTTCGCGATAGGCGCAACGGCGAGAGCGACAGTCACGAAGTGCCGCATCAGCTGCTCATCGGCGGGATCTCGAGCATCGGGTGCGTGAATAGCAACCGCCTCGAGAAGGCCGGCCAGAACCGCGTCCGGATCCGCCTCGAGTATGTCGGCGGGGATCGCGTCATGGCCAGCGATGATCACACCATCTGCCTTCTCAGTTAACCACGTCAGGACGCGTCTCATGATGCCGGGCAACTGAGTGATGTCATCCAGCGGCTTGCCAGCAGAATGACGGTCCTTGTAGATGGTCGGCTGCCGTTCCGTGCGTTTGATGGCTTCCATCGCCAGCAGCGCAACACCGCTGAGTCCAAGGCGCTCCACGTCGAGTAGGTCGGCGACGCCGGTCCTGACGTGACCATCGTCCGGATGATCGGCGAGGTAGCTGGCGGCGAGTTCGATCAACTGGATTATTGTCGCCGGCCCTATCGCCGGGCTTCCAGATGCCAGCGAGCACTCTATCAGGGGCCGCGCCATGAGGAACCTGCTCCGATCCCAGGCGATGTCGCTCGCGAACAGCATCGCCACGGCCTCATCACGCCTTCCGGCGCGCTCCAGCGATCGCATGATCTCCCGCTGGAAATCGATCTTAAAGTCGGGCATTGCTGCAGCGAGCTCGCGCGCGAGCGCCACCGGATCGGCAAATCGCGGACTGGCGGTGCCCTCGGCGAGCACGCGGAAAACCTCACCGACCACTTGCTCGCTAGGGGCTGCGGACCCAGCCAGCAACTCTGCGGCTCTGGCGTAGTTCCCCTCTTGGGCTGCGTCGCGCCCATCGACGGACCGCAGCAGCTGGGATCCGGGATGAAGCGTTCTTAGCTGTTCACGGGTTTTGACCGCCAATTCGTGGCGATGCATGTCGCGGGCTATCTGGAGCGCGGCTTCCAGTTCGTTTGGTGCAATGAGGTCCGGGAGGGCGCGCTCGATGAGATGCTGAGCCAGATCATCATTATCGACATCAGCCGCGACCCGGGCGACGAGCAGGAGGTGTCCGCCTCGAAGGCTCGCGATCGTGTCGGCCGAGCTCTCCAGGATCCGGTGTACTTCATCGCGCATGCCCGCGCGTTCGAAGGCGACCAGGCGCATGGTCCACTTGGTGAGCGCTGATACAGTGTGGTTATCCTCGATCAAGGCTAATGCTTGACCGATGCCACCCGCCGCCGCGCGCTCGTATACGTCGTTCACCATGGCGAGCATGCTTTCCGGTGAGAATTCGTCGGAATGCGATTGTCCGCACAGGCCGACGTCACCGGCCGACCTCAGGAGTTCGATGTTGGAAGGCCGGTAGGGGAGGTGCTTACCGATATCGAGCAGGATGTAGCTGCCGCTGGCACGTGCCGCTTGCTCCGCCATCAACATCGTGTGGTGGAGGTGCGTACACCAGATATCTTCCTGCAAACGTGGTCCTGCGGATGATTCCGGCAATTCGGACCGATAGTGAGCCGCTTCACCGACAATTACCGCCTGATGGCGCGCGACCTTGCCGATGATTTGAGCCAGCGATGAGGAGGCAAAGTCAGTGGCATGCTCGACCTCGAGCTTGTCGATCGTGTCCTTCACGAACGGGACCGTTATCTCGTCGTCCTGCTCGAAGCGGCGATAGGCGCGCCGGACGCCCTCTTGGACCTCCTGCAACATACGATGGGGATCGCGACCTCCTGCCGGCGGCAACACGATTTTGACGGATACGGGACTGGGTCTGTCGGCCCGGTCGGACATCATGTACATGTAGCCCGCGATTTCGCCGAGGCGGGAGATGCTGTCGCGCTTTCCGAAAGCGAAGACGTCCGCGTTGCTCCAGCTAAAGTGGCGCAAGATGAGCGTCAGGAGCTCTTGTTCGTCCAGTTCTACTTTCACTTGCTCGGTCATTTTCGTCCGATTCTGCTCCGCAGTGCACCGCTGCGGGTTTCACGGCCGGGAGCAGGTGCTAGCTGCGCCGTCCGGCCCGGGATTGTTCGACCAAAGGCGAACGTCTGTTTGAGGGAATTGTGTTGCACGGGAAGGGTTTACCGGAAACAACTACGCCGAGCAATGAGCTGCGCGGTCCGTGTGGCCACTGAGAGGCGTTCGATGTCGATTAAGCAAGATGTTGTTGAAAGTGTTCTTTCTGGCCGTCCTGACCTGACTCCATTTCTGAGCAACTTCGCGAAAAGCTTTGACGTCACTTGGGGACGGGAAATCCGGCTTCACGGCACCGATGTCGTCGCTTTCTTTCTTCATCCGAAGCGCCACGTTGCGGAGATGTTTGGGTTCGAGCGGGAGATACTGCTGATCTTTCACCCGTACTCAACGCTTCAGGCTCGAATCCTGCACATTGCGACTCAGATCCTTTCCGAAGCGCCCGCAGAAGGTCGCGTGGAACCACTGCTTTTCGTGTTGGTCAGTCGTACGCCGGGGCTCGAGAAGGCGGTGAGAGGATTGCTGGCAGATAACTCGGCGTTGCGGCTCATCATTCCGTTCGAGTATGCCGAGACCCAAGCGTTGACCACGGATCTTCTGTTTCGGTTCCAAAAGTACCTGTTTACGCGTGATCTGTTCGACTTCGCTCAGCCGATCAAATCTGACGTCTATTATTTCGGGAGGCAGTCCTTCACGCTGTCGATCCTCGACTCGATCAAGAGAGGGGACAATGTAGGAATATTTGGCCTTCGCAAGGCGGGAAAGACGTCCCTGCTATTCAAAATCAAGCGTCTGATTGAAGCTGAGGGTGCTGCGACACTCGCCTACTTCGACTTGGAAGACCAGAACCTCTATCAAATGCGCTGGTGGGAGCTCCTAGAGCACATTGCCAAACAGCTGTTGCGAAATCAGATCAAGGAGACGTTTACCGAAAGGAACGCCTCACAGCTCTTCAGCGATGTCCTGGCTCGCTGCTATCGGGCAAGCCCGAAGCGAAAAGTGATTGTTGCGCTTGATGAGATCGAGCACATAAGCCCTGGCGATCGGCTGCGGATGCGGGCCCACTGGGACAGCGACTTCATTGAACTGTGGAAGACGCTACGCGCTATCCAAAATCAGCAACGACACGTGTCATTCCTCATATGCGGAGTCAATGGGACAGTTATCGAGACTCCCACATACCAGGGGCATGACAATCCGGTCTTCAGCATGGCGCAGAAGCGTTACGTGCCGATGTTCTCGGCCGATGAAATCGGCAACATGATTCGGACCTTGGGACGCTTCATGGGCCTTCAATTCGAAGAGAAGTGCTTCGGTTACCTGAAGGCGATGTACGGCGGTCACCCATTGCTGACCAGGCAGGCGTGCAGTCTGGTGAATCGGTCCATCGGCGAGACTGCGCGCCGCCCATATGTGGTCACAGAGGAATATCTCAAGAAAACCGAAGCGGCGCGGCATCTGCAGCTTAACACCTATGCGCGGTACACTCTCGGCGTCTTGGCGGACTGGTACCCCGAGGAATTCCAGATGCTTCAGCATCTGGCCAACGGCGATATCGAGGCGTTTCGTGAATTTGAAGCAGCGGTGCCGGAATACACTGAGCACCTGCGGAACTATGAGCTAGTCGTCGGGCAGCCGCCGAGCCTTGCGATGTCTTTCTTGACGAACTTCCTGAAACCGCGACCGGCGCCGCCTGTTCCGTCCGAGACGGTCGTTCAGATTACTGAGCAAGTCGCTTGGGACAATCGCCTTCTTGAGCTTTCACAGCTCAGGATTACCTTTGAACCCAGCCTTCGCAGATTCATCAAGATGAACTTGATGACCTATCACGGCGTGGACAAGTGGATTGTCCCGGTATTAAGCGCGGTCCCTGAGGAGCGTCGCTCCAAGCTCCAAGGTGTCGACAAAGACGAAATCCTGCAGAAGCATCTCTTTATGCCGGACCTGTTGAACACGCTGGTCAAGAATTGGTCTTCGTTTTCTCATCTCGAGAAGAACGTCGGAAATGCACGTCTAACAAAGGCGCAGGTCGAAATTCTTGTTGGATATGTCAACGCAAATCGGCAGGACGCACATCCGAAAGAGCTGTCCGAGCAGGAGCTTGCGACCCTTAGGGTCGTCTACGGCTCGTTAATGGCCGTGCTTAAGGCATACGAGCTGTGAATCATTGAGCTGAATGCGAACAGGCAAGTTGCCTGTCCTTCGGACCTTAGCGTTCAGCGATATTTGGAATCGGCGATCCGATGGCCACGGACCGAGCATGGACCGCGGACATGAACGCTGTATGGCCCATGCGCGATACCGCAAATGGTCGATCCAGAAGCCTTGCTTTGCGAGCCGAGCCGCTCGCTAGCGCGCTCAAGGAAGCGCGCTAGATGTTGTCCAAGTAATGGGCCTAACGCCTCTTTTCTGCCTTGAGTTGCCGGTCAGAATCGTCGAGGCAGACGCAGTATTTCACTGCATTTTGCGCAGAAACGGCGTTGCACGAAGGGAATTGTTCGAGTAGCCTGTCGCAACCTTAAAATGCATATTCTGATCATTGTGCATAAGACTTTGAGGTTTGCCATGTCCAGCGACGACCTGCTGCGTTCCTTTGTCGATCAGCATAAGGGTGAGGCGCGCCAAGTCGCCTCCTTGGTGGACAAGTCCGAGAACGACCTCTACGCGCTGTTGGCGTCCCGCGTGTCAACGCCGGGCGCCGGGATGGGTGCTGCGGACGATCGCTTTCGTACCCAATTCGATCCTGACGATCTCGAGCGCGGTCCGGCCATCGATCTTGGGAAACGGATTTTCTTCCGATGCTCGCAGGCCGCACATGAGTTCTGCTGCTCTCCGGGTGATCAAGATCGCAAATTGAGAGACCAGATGTTGAACGCAATCTTCTCGAAGGAAGGCGGCGGCATTGCGCTGTTAGCGGGTGGATTAGTGACTGCGTTTGGTCTTTCGCCCGCGGTCGCAGCCGTGGTCGCAGCTCTGCTGGTCAAGATTATTGTCGCGCCGACGATCAAAGAAGTGTGCTCCGCCTGGGGAGAAGCACTGAAAGACAAACCTTAGAGGCCAGTCTTGAAGGTGTTGTTTGTGGCGTCAAACCCGTCCGATGGGGTAACGCTTAATCTAGAACGAGAGGTGACCGAGTTGCAGCGGCGCTTCGCGGAAGCGCCTGGTGATCCTGTTTCGTTCACATTTCTCCCCGGTCTTCGCGCTGAGGATCTGCCGGCTGAGCTTGCCAAGCACCGGCCGGATGTCTTGCACATCTCGGCGCACGGCTCAGCCGAACAGCTCTCGCTCAGCAACGAGGCAGGCAAGAAGGTTGCGCTGAGTGCAGAGGCTCTTGATGCTTTTTTGCCGCCGTCATATCCGCCTCGATTGATCTACTTGAACGCTTGTGACTCGGAGGTGATCGCGCGGCAACTCACGCGAAGCGTCAGCATGGCCATTGGTACGACTGCCCCTATAACAAACCGGGCGGCTCGCGCCGGCGCGGTCGCGTTCTATGAGCGGATTTTGTCTGGCTCATCGGTCGGACAAGCATTTCAGGTCGTCAAACACATGATTGAAATGCTGCAAGATCAGCAGTCAAGCTCCGAAATCCACGCGCGTGCGGGTGTCGATCCGAATAAAGAGGTGCTGCATCGCGTGCCAAGGCTCATCGCGGACTTCCGAGGGGGAGATCCCAGCTCGACGAGCGGAGAGTTCCCGATCAGTTTTGGCATGGTCGGGTGCCCCGCCAATACGGTGCAGATCATCTTTTTCACCGACGAGCAAAGGTTTGTTGGCGAAAAGGAAAACCTCGAAAGCGATTTGTGTATCGTCGCGCGCGGCACGCCGGTTCGGAGCGTCATGTGGGCCGATGAGAGCAAGTCGTGGTCGGTCATCGGCGATTTTCGGGTCTTTGCTGTTGGAGTGACTGGCGACGGCCACACGTTTTCTGTTGCATCGTCGCTCGGCGACGCGATCGAAACGCGATACCTTCTGGGACCGGATAAATGTGTTCCTGCCGATATTGCAGCCGCTATCACCGCATTGCGAAACGAGGATCGTGGGCAGCTTGACTATCTTGCCGGCCGTCAGATCCGGCAGCGAAGAGAAGCCGAACGAGGCGCTGTTCGCACTGCAGGACAGGAAATTGCACCGGGAGACCGCGGCTCGGACCCTCCGATTGAGCCTTCGGTATAGTCAGGAAAGCAGAAGATGGTCGATATTTTCGCGGATTCCAGAGAATCAGGGCTTTGGCTCCAGCTCAGTGAAAATGGCGAGCCCCTCCTGGGAGCTCACTCGGCATCCGACAAAGTCGATCAATATGGTCAGATCACGGTCATGTGGGTGGGGCTGCCGCTGCATCATTCACTGGTGTCTTTCTGCGCGAAGGTGGCTGAACAACTCGACGTTCACGGCGAAGGCACGATGTCCCTGGTCGGTCGAGAGTTCAGGAAGGGGCTTAAGAACATTTACGAGGGGCAGTCCTGGCTTCAGGCTGGCGCGGAGCCGGAGACGAAACTCGTGAGGTACGAGTGCTCGGCAACGCCGCAGCAGAGGCTTCCGACATCACCGGAGGTCACGGAGCGTGTCATCGTGTGGGCCGCGTTAGAGACCCGATTGCCTTTAGCCGGAATGGGCGAAGACAAGCCGGACGAGGACGAGAACGTCGGCGTCAATTTGCCTCTATCGCGGCTCTTGACGCTGCAGGACGAACTCTCAACCCTTATCGCGCAATCGCATCAAGCTGAGTTTGATATAGGCGCAATCCGCATCGCATTGCGCTCGCTGCACGAATATCTATTGCCGAGGCCGCAAGCCAAGATCATGGCTGCATAGTGAGGTCAGGATGGCCACCCAGGAACAGTATGGCAAGCTTGTCGTCCGGTCGCTCATCGTGGACGCAAATGGCAACGAAGTGTCGCACGTCTACATCGGATCGAATTCCGGTTCGTCCCGCCACCTCGTGGAGGTCGAAAACTGGAGCACGGTTTCTTTCGACGTTGATGTCGACGTCGAGTTGCCGCAGGGACAGCGCCGGTTATCGTTTGACGGCGCGACAAGCAGCTGGACCGCCAACGTTCGAGCGCTGGCGGACGGCGAGAACGACCGGGACGAGAAAGGAATCCAGGCGAATGGCGCTTCCACGGGGCATGAACGCATTCATTGCACGGCTGTGAAATGGAAGAAAGCCGGACACCACCGGTGGACGGTTGCCACGGCAGGGCTGCCGTTGAAGTTGGCCGTTAGTGTCGAGTGAGACGAGAAAAGAGAGCCCTTCCATATTTAGGTAAGCCGATTGAATTTGTTTATCTTTCTTCTTTGGAGGCGGCCTTGTTTAACTATCTGTGTAATTGCATCGAGGCCTCCCGCGGGGGCGCGATTTGCAGTCACGAAGCTGGGAAAGCGACATCCAACAGCAGTTAGGTTGGCGACCTCGCCATTTTCGCCGTTCCTCAGCGCCTCTGCTGACGGCTCTGTTGCGCACCGGGAGCAATGTCGATCATACGGATGGTGCACATGCTGGCACAGGAGCTTCAGCTGTTGGCGATGCCCAAGGTTGGCAATTACCGCGACCAGGACATGAACGCGCTCGCGGAAGGATCGCGGCGTTGGAAGGCGATCGTCAGCTTCAGCCAGGATTATGTCGAGCAGGCGATCAGTCGGAAGCTCATGGCCATCGCGGCCCACGAGGTCGCCCATATCGCCAACAATGACATCCGGCGCACACAGTACGCGTGGTCATTCAAGGACGCGCTGACCCGGTACATGCTCTTCGAGCGGGCGCTTGCCTTCACGCGCTGGACCGTCAGCTGGGCTGCCGAGCTCCCCGTCCTGAAGCAGCCCCGTAAGCGGGAATTCTGGGCGGATGCGGCGGCCGCCGCCTTGCTGGGACGCGAGTCCGTGATTGAAACGCGGCGCGGGCTTGACGGCGACCCCGTTGAGCCTCCGCCGTTCCAAGCTCGCCTATGCAAGGTTGATGATCCGCCCAAATCCAAAGGACTTGGACGCGCCGGGTCGTCGGGCGCGTCCCTCAGCCATACCGCAGCGATTGGTCTTCGACCCATCCACCCGTTGCGGACCGGATTGAAGTTTTGCAGAACGTCACATTCAGCCTGCGGCTTCCCTGCCAGAGGATCGATCCAGCGCCACGTGGTCGAGTTCTTTAGCTCTGATTCGAGGCAGGCGCTTGTTCAGGAGTGACGAGTTTTCGATGATGTCTTATGGGGAAAAACATAATGCGAACGTTTGCGAAAGGCAGTCACCTTGCTTTAGTTAGTGCAGTATTTGTATTGGGCGGATGCGCCATCGCGCCCGTCACGGATGACGTTGCGCACATCTCAGCGTCGAATATTGCACGCCAGGTCCGCTGTGAGACGCGGCATGCCGTCATCGAGGCTTTGATCGGCTATCTGGCGAGCCCCGACAACAACCGGAATAAGAAGAAACTCGACGACTATTCCTTTGCCATCGGCAATGCACTGAAACAGGCCTATCGCGACGATCCCGAGTCGATAAGGGCCTTTGATCCGTCGCAGGTGACCGGTTTTGCCCGCACGGTGACCAAACTCCTCTACGGCACCGGCATCGCCTACTACTACGATCTGACCGGCCTGGAAACGAACAATGTCGATCCGACGGCGAACCTTATCAGGCCGACGCCGATCACGTCACTGGTGACCCTTGGCCTCTCGGGCAATTTCGATCGGCAGAGGCAAAACGAATGGTCGTTCACGATCACCGACAACTTCGGAAACCTCGTTCAGAAGACCAGTGAGAGCTACTGCGAGAACCACTTGGCGCGAACCGAAGACTATGCCTATCCGATCGCGGGCAAGGTCGGCATCGCGAAACTGATCAAGGAGTTCACCTTGATGAGCCTTTTCGAGAACCTCGACGAGCTCAACAAGGACGTAACGACGGTCAAGAAAGGGCCGCCGAGCATGGTGCAGCAGCTCCAGTTCACGACAACCATCGGTGGGGGCGCTACGCCCACGATCGTCTTTGCGCCGACGGGCCCGAATTTGCAGGCCACCAACGTGAGCTTTCCGGTGACCGCGTCGCGCAAGGATACCCACCAACTCACGGTAGGGCTTTATCTGGATAAGGGCGAGGCCAAGCTGCTCGATGCGGCGCGAGGCCCGATCTATGAGGGATCGCTTATCACCGCGTCAGGCGGGAGGGCTGAACTGGGCGCGGCAATGGCGGTTCAGCAGTTTCTAGCACTGAAGATTTTCAAACCGGCAATTTGAGGGGGAGCCTAGATATGGCAAAAGCTAAGAAAGCGAAAACGGGCAAAGCATCGCCAACCCGGAGAGCGCGAAAAGTCACCAACAAGGCCGCTGCGCCGAAGCCCGCCCGGCCAGGCGGCACCCACGTCGATTTCGGTGTCCACGGCTTGGGAAAAATCATGGCGGCGGTCCACAATGCGGGTCTGGGTGATGAGCTCAACGCTCACCTCGAGGATTCCGGACAATTCGTCAAGGTCAGCCGAAAGAGCCTGACCGCGATCAAGAATTTTGTGAAGAAGAAGCCCGAGCTCTCCGATCTGGCCGAGACGATCAGTGACTGTGATTGCCCGCCCGATGATCCCGGCTGCGTTTACATTCCGGGATAGGTTGGCGCCGCCAGAGAACAAAGCGACGGGCGCAAAACGGCCCGGCAAATTTGTCCGTATGGACGTCTGACCGCGCCGTTCGTCCGCAGCTGATCGGCAATCGCAGCACGTTCGGTAGCTAGCTCTCGGCGAGCGCCGCTCGGCAGCCTCGGCCATCGCGGGCTTCTTCAGGTTGACGATGTTGTCCGCCGCCCGCGGCGATACGCCGTCGCGGACGGCGTCCATGATCACCGCCTTGGCGACTTGTCCGAGGTAGGTGGCCCTGGTGGGTACCCAGTGCTGCGTCATATCCAGCGAGACCGCCAGGGCGAGCGCTCGGCGTGTTGCAGGGCTGGCGACGACTTCCAGCTTTCCGGACGAGGCTATCGATCGTCAGCGCCGCGCAATCGCCAGCGGGTCGTTCAAGTGGTCGCGGGTCAGCAGCCACAACACATCCAACAAGTCCATCACATCGGGGACGACAGCGCCGCAAGTGCGGCTTGGCAGGCTGCCATGGCGCCTAACCTTCGGGCTGTCGTCGATACCGTATGCAAAGCCCGAAAGATACTGGCGCCAGGTGTTGATATCCAGACACAAAACAACGCTGCACAACATAGAAGGACGACCTAGCCGAGACATGGACCACCGCCACGAAGGCAACGTCGGGCCTGGTAGTGGCGACCGCCTCGCGCAACGCAACCGCCCGCTGCGCGGTCAGCTGGGTGAACAGTCGTTGGGGGCGGGCAGCACCTGCGTGGTCGTTGTCCCCGTCACCGGCTATCTTGCTCGCGGCGTGAACAGCAGCCGGCGGCTCGTCGGCCTCGCGCATGGAGCCGCCTTCGATAGGCACGCCAAGGTGGCGAGCGTTGCGGTTCGTTTGATTCAAGTCGGCGGTAGCTAATTTGCGATAGGTGCCTATATGAGAGGCGATTGCCTTAACGAAAGAATGCGAATGCCTTCCTGCATATTCTGCGGCGAACCCCTCGGTCCCGATACGAAGCCGGAACATATTCTGCTCGACGCGGTGGGCGGGCGGATGACGACCAGGACCGTCGACTGTTCAGCCTGCAACAACCTGTTTGGGAACGGCATCGACAAGGCCTTCGCAGATCAGTTGCCGGAAATTCGCAATCTGTTGCAGTTCAGGTCCGGGAGCGGGCGCACGGCACCTGCGCTCAAGAACGTGAAGGCTGGCGAGCAGATCCTCAATCTCGGTGGCGATGGCAAGATCGATCTTGTCAGCAAACCGTTTACAGTGAAAGAGAATCCAGACGGCACTTTCGTCGTCGACATTCACGCGCGATCGATTGAAGAGATCGAGAAGTTGATTCCGCACATTGCGGCGTCAATCAAGATGCCAGTGGAAGAATTTCGCAAGCAGCTGCTGGCCTCGCCCGCCTCGATGATCGAGCAACGTCCCAACACGATTCCGTTCCGATTATCGTTCGGCGGCATCGATGCCTTTCGTTCAGCCATGAAGTCCTGCCTGGTGCTTTGGGCAACCGTGGTCGGAAACGATGAAGTGAGCGGCGAACCCTACTGCGCAGCGCGAGATTTCGTGATGGTAGGCGGCGAAGCTTTCTGTCGGTCAAGGACGATGCTCGACACACGTCCGATCCCGATCGTCGATGAGATCAGAGCGGCCTACGGACCTCTGTTCAATCTGATCCACGTACAGAGCGATGCAACGGGCTGCGTCATCGGCCACTTCACACTCTACAATCTGATCGCCTTCCGCGTTGTGCTCGCTGAGATGGGAGGCGCGCCCGACCGCAGAATGACGCTGGTGTCGAATCCGGAGGCGCCGGAGGTATGGTCGAAGGGAAGTAATTTTGAGTTGCCATTCGAGTGGCTGTCTGCCCCGGAATATAACCTCGAAGACGTCAGGGGCCGCCTCGCGCGATTCCACGCGCGCTACGCCGCGTCCAAAACGCCCGATGAATTCGAGCGTATGATGGTCGATGTCCTGGAGAAGAATGGGTTGAAGCAGGGGGGCCCTGTCTCGGCCGCACTGGCGCACAAGATCGGCGGAGAGTTGGGCCTCCGAGTTGCCATGCACCGGCTCGGCCTGCCTTTCGAGGAAAAGGCCACGTTGGCTGAGCTGATGCGCCGATACCGGAAGCAAGCGGCCGCGCCGAAAGAAGATCCGCCGTCTAGCGGCGGCGACGCGAAGGATTGATACGGCAAGGGCTGTGCGATCTGCGCGAGCTGGGGTAATCCGATCTCGGCCACTCGCTAATCTTGTGCTGGGACTGATTCGACCCAGCAAAGGAGACAAGCGATGGCCTGTATGTCGGACTGGATGTTTCACTAAGAATGACGTCAATCTGTGTCGTCGAGGCGGATGGCTCGTCGGTATGGGAAGGCAAAGCCGAAAGTGAGCCGGTCCCGTTGGTAAAGGTGCTTTCGCCTTGGCGAGATAAAATCGCTCTCGTCGGAATCGAGGCTTGTCCGCTTTCCGAATGGCTTTACGGCGCATTGGTTGAGAGCAGGTTTCAGATCGTCTGCATTGAGACCCGGCATGCACAGCGCTTCTTGTCTTCTCGTCCCAACAAGACCGACCGCAGCGATGCGCGTGGCATCGCTGAGATGATGCGGCTCGGACACTATCGATCGGTGCATGCGAAGAGCAGAGCGTCACAGCTTCTTCGAACAACCCTGATCGCGCGCAAGAGGTTCGTTGATCATATGCTGGCGATCGAAGACACAATCCGGGGGCTGATGAAGGTGCATGAATTAAAGCTTGGTGCAGTGCATCGGAGTGGATTTGCGGCGAGGGTCGAAACTCTGCTCGCCGATGCACCAGACTTTCGTATGGCCATCGGGCCACTGCTTGAAGCGCGCAACATGATGCTTAAGCACAAAGCCCTCATGGATCGGCAGCTTTCGCAAGTGGCTCGCAAGGATTATGTTTGCAAGCGGTTGATGACCGTATCCGGCGTTGGACCGCTAGTCTAGTGACCTATCTTTCAAAGCGACGATAGACGATCCAAACCGGTTCAAGGATTCCAAGGCCGTGGCGGCGCATCTGGGATTGACCCCTCGCGTCTATCAGTCGGGTGAGATTGATCGATCAGGCAATATCGGCAAATGCGGTGACAAGCTGATGCGGCATGCGCTCTATGAAGCCGCGAACTCGCACATGCGGATTTCAAAAAGGTGGTCGACACTTTGGGCCTGGGGCGTCAAGCTCGCCAAACGTATCGGGTCCAGAAAAGCGTGCGTGGCAGTCGCCCGCAAACTCGCGATTATGCATGCATCGGATGTGGGTCGAGGAAACGGACTTCCGCTTCGGAAAGCCACCTGTGACCCAACCCACATAAGAATCGTCCCGGCGTATCGATCTGCTCTGCCGAGGACGTGGGTAGGGTCAGTCCGTTTCGATCCCTGTGCGGTACTCAAGCACGCGCTGTGAGCTTGGACGACCCAACTCGCCGGACCCCATCATGGAGCATGCCGCAGGGCTGACTCCGGACAGAAGCGCGGGCCAGGCAGCGGTGGATCGCGGAACGATAGCCGCATGATGCGGCAACGATCGTTACCCGAATGGGCGGAGATACCGGCAAGCGGTGGCTTCGGTCGCGGATCTATGCCCGAGACTAGAGCGTGACTGCCCGAAGGGCTGGCCGAAAAATCATTTTCCAGTTTGCCCCAATAGCAGACATTTGGAGGACTAAAGCGGAGGTCCGAAAAGTGCCAAATCCAGACCTACTCCACTATGAACAATCAACGGTAGAACCTGTGGCAACACACTTGCCGTCGCCCATGTGCACCTTTAGCTTACCCATGCAATCTCTTTGCCGGTGGGGAAGTTGGAGAATGAATGATGGAGATATGCCGAGCCTTTCATGAGGGCCGCCTGCAATGATCGAGAGCTCTCGGATAATTTTTGACCTAGAGCAAAGGTTTGCGAGGCTGTTGGAAGGTATTTTAACCGCGGAGAAATATGAAATCGTCTCTCGCGATGAGCGGGTCTTCCCAGATCTCATCGCACGAGCATTAAGAACCAAAGCGATAACAGTCTTCTCATTGAAACTATATAGATCGGAGCGAACCAGTTTCACGCTTCTTGAGCACGCAGTCGATGGTCTGCAGCAAGATGTGAAACGATATGGCGCGGCCTATGGTATTTTGGTGATTACGTCAATTCTTTCGGAACGGCAAAAGGCACGAGTTACTGGTTTGGAGAAAATTGCGGTCTGGGATCGTGTTGACCTAACCGAGAGAGCGAAAAGGGCTGGGAATGGCGCAATCCTGTCGCTGAATGAATTACTTAAACACATGCGAATGGATGAGCAGACGACTCCATCGGCTGCGATCGCGGAGCTTGTCGAGGAGATTATTGTAACTCCGAGACGTGGCGCGGAGTTAGCTGAAAAGCTGCAAGCTAGTTCGACGGGGCGAAATAAAACCGCCGCGAAGAACTTTGAGGTTCTTTGTGAGCAGGCGTTGACGCTCTTGTATGGAAGTGACTTTGCGGCTTGGACGCCTCAGGCACGGGTTGACGGTGGATTTCAGCGTATTGACCTCGTGGCTCGCCTTGTCCCAATTTCGCCGTTCTGGGTGAACTTGGCCCATGATTTCCGGTCGCGCTATGTCATTTTTGAATTTAAAAACTATCCCGGGGCAATAACGCAAAGCGAAGTCTATTCGACCGAGAAATATTTATTCACATCAGCTTTGCGGTCAGTCGCAGTAATCGTCGCGAGAAGCGGGTTTAGTCAGAGTGCGGAGAAGGCGATGAACGGAGCTCTGCGCGAGCAAGGAAAGTTAATTCTTTGTATCGACTTGAAAGAACTATGTACTCTTTTACGGGGTTATGATGTTGGTGATGACCCTTGCAATCTCCTTATCCAAAGATTGGACGAGGTGCTTACGCGCATCTCGCGCTAACATCGGTTGCTCAACGTCCGGCTTGGGCTACAGGTGCTTTGAGCCAATCTTCATCGACGGCTTGATTTCCGCTATGGGTCAAAGTGAGGCCGCCGCACTCGATCTTGGGTCGGCCGCTTCTACCCTGAAACCGGACATACCGCCCCTGGAAAAAAAGGGGCTTGACCTTTCAACTCGGATTACAGAAGGGATCGTCACCGCAGGCTGGAACATTGGCCCGGCGCGCGCAGCGCGTCGAGCCCGGTCGCTTGCAACGCGTCATGTCGGTGTTACGACTTTCCACTTTCTGCGGCATGAAGCCGCTGGAGTGCATTGATCAGCTCGGCCAGCCACCCCCTGAAGGTGCTGTTCCAAATGTCATTATGGTCGCGGATGATGTCTGGCGTAGTCTGGGCAACAATAAAGGGGTTATGAGCACGAAACTCCTGGTCGTAATTGTCGACCTCATCCGAGGGCGGCTCGGTAAGGCGGCTAAGGCAAAGATCTGCCCCGGCAAAGCTCTCCGTGATCGGCTCGTCGGTGGGACCGCTACACTTTCCCTTCTCCAGCAAGTGGGTGCGGAATGCCGCATAGTTACCGAGCGTGTGGAGCTCGCGGGAGGTGCGCGCGAGGCCGAGCCATTGCCCGACCGGGAAAGCTGCCTTCGTTGCCCAGTCCCCGGTAGATGAGATGGTGATCACCAGTGGCGCCTGTGTGGGGGAGAACGTCTCCCGGTTACGGGTGAAGCTGTTGATGGTCGAGTACCGAGCCGCCTCAAAAGCGGGATTCAGCAGGATGACTGCGTCCGCCAATCCCTGAACCAGTTTGTATTGGCCGCCTGGAAATCCAGGATGGGCTTCTTCCACGGCGGTCACCAGCGGTTGGGCCGTAGCTGAGAACAGAACGCGCGCTCCGAAACTGTGCCCGATGGCGATGAATTGATCCTGCTGATGGGGATCCGCTTTAACGATCGAACCTATCGCGCTGAAGATGAACGTGACATTTGCACTTTGCGCAATGCGGTCCGCATTGTTCTTCTTGACCCAGAATGTGATGTTCTCGAGTGGCCCCCAGAGCGGTGCATCGGCATTCCAGCCAACATAGATGCCGACGACGTAACGCTTGCCGGCGTGCGTTTTGCGCAAAGTCTGGATCAACTCGGTGAAATGCTGCAGGTCGGAGTCGGCCGCGTCGGCATTATGCTTCCAGCCGTGGATGTAAAGGACGGCGAGCTTCGGCAACCTCGGGGCATTTGGATCAAATCGTACGCCGAATGAAGACTTTGGCCGGGGACGGTCCCAGTTCAGTTCGTAGAGGGCGTTTGTTAACTCGCATCGGTCAGCGAACTCTCCCGAATTGGTGAGCCGGATGACCTTGATGTCATCGTTGGGGCGCTCGATTATTCGTGGATCGTCCTGGGGATCGTCCTGATCCGCGTTGCATTTGTTTTGTGGCCGTCCCGCGGCCGGCTCCGCCAGGTTGAAGTAAAGGGGAGCGAGCAGGAAGGCCGCAAAAGCTACGATGAGGCCGAGGGAAAGCTTGTTTCTATTGAAGAAGCCCGAACGCTTCGGAAATCTGGTTGGCACGGTAATATGACCCGTCGTGAGAGTATCAGTGCGATCGTCAGTCGATGAGTCCATGGGGCTTCACTGCCTGGTCCGGGCTCTCGAGCTTACAGCTGACCCCGCCTTCAGGCAGGCATTCCAGTCGGGGGTTTCGGACGCCAGCTTCTGGTCCAGGAACAAGGCCAGACGGACGCCTGCTCGCTTCAATTGCAGCTTGACGTCAGTTTCAGCCTTCGCGACGTAAACCGCATCAATCTGTTGCGGCGTATCCTTCGAAAGCGGCGGCGAGCCATAAGCATCGTTTTTTCCCAAGTTGAAGGCTTCCATCGCCCAGTCCTCGGGCTTGCCCTGCGCCCATTCGGCGGCTTGGGCGGGAGTGATCTCGGCTAGCAGCTGCTTTGAAAGTGCAGTTGGCGGCTTGGCAATGGCGTCGACGAATTGTGTGTCCCAGAAGCCGTGCAGCTCATCCTTCCTGGTGTGCTTGAAGCCTTCCACTGTCACCTTGACGCTGTTGCCTCCGTAGTCGTGATTGTCCGGAGAGTGCAGCGGCTGATGGAGGTCTCCCGCGAAGTGCAGTACGAACTTCAGGGCCATCACCCGCTCTTCCGCGTCGGTGCCGGAATCCGCAAGTTCGGCGCCGAACTGCTCGACCTTGTCCACGGCACAGGCTTGGGGAGGGCCATCCGACGCCAACATACGCGCCGGCAGTGGCTTGCGGCCGAAGCACGCCGCCGTCAGATCGGGAGTGGCGATTTCGATATCCGTGAAGTGCCAGTTCTGGGTTTCCTGGTAGTGATCGCGGCGATTGTTTTCGTCGCGAAACTTGTCCGCCCATGTTGCGGCATTGGCGATGTCGTGAGGGACCAGATTGTCGGTATCGGCCGCCAAAAGCGATTTAACGGCGTCGCTGGCTTTTGGTGTGAGACATTGCTGAGCGATTAGTGCGATGGTCTTATGGCCGTCGTCTCCCCAGGCCAATGCGGATTGCGGTAGCGCGGCGAGAATCGGCAAAGCCAAGGATAGGGCAACGATCTTCATGGCTATAACTCCTCCAACAAAATGACGGGGCAATTCATGGCGGACGAAAATCCGCTGGCAAGACGAGCATTGTCGCATGGCACGCCGGCCTCTGCCCGCGAGAGATGCTTTTGCACAAAGTCCGTCAGTTTCGTCGTGTGACATCGGGGTGGCCAGCAAAAGGTGGCCAGGAAAATCAACTGATCAATGGTGGTGAATGTAGCTCAATGCAACTACACGCACAAGTCGATTGGGTGATGATGCCATGGCGGGCCCGCCGTAGTCCCGACCGTCACGCCTATCT
The DNA here is from genome assembly GCF_015291625.1 of Bradyrhizobium sp. CCBAU 53421. Classification (NCBI taxonomy): domain Bacteria; kingdom Pseudomonadati; phylum Pseudomonadota; class Alphaproteobacteria; order Hyphomicrobiales; family Nitrobacteraceae; genus Bradyrhizobium; species Bradyrhizobium sp. CCBAU 53421. Next base: position 7,657,773 of record NZ_CP030047.1, on the reverse strand, counting down.
GCCAGGCAAGCGGTTGCGCCTATTCACTCACAAGCGGACTAGGCCGGACATGGCGGACTGCAGGATTTTAAGGCATCTCGTTGATTGTCAGACGAAGGCCCAACGGATGTTCGTACAAACTTATTTTGTGAAGGCTCGAATGCCCCACCATATGGGTGGCAAAGCGAGGACGAAGATTGCGGCGAATACGCAGCCAGCAGCCATGTTGAACATCGTGAACTTGCGGTTCGCGATGCGAGCATTCACGGAGATCTGTACGCAGAGATCATCGAGATAGCGTTCGGTAACGCTGTGGCTGTCGTGAGGTTTGTAACGTTCTGTGACGCGGTCGTGATACCGAGCTACCGGTATCTGTGCGATGTGCCCCCAATACAACAAGCTCATCGAGTCGTCCTCGGCCTCGAAAAACTTGGCCAGAACTTGGGGTACAAACGACAAGATACAAACCAGGCCGCCCACCGCGAAGAGCGGGAGCGCCACGCAGAAGGCAACATTGTAGCCGAGAGGGAGGGGATTGGGTCCCGTCAACAGGTTGATGGTGCCGATGATCCATGCCGAGGAGAAAGTCAGAAGAGCCGCATTTTTCGTCTCGGCAAATTTGACGAAATCGATCGTGCGACCAAGCTGGGTCGAGAGGATTTTCTCGAAGGCTTCTTCTTGATCGTCCTTCATCGGCTTTCCCATGTTTTCGGCTCGACCAGTGAGTAACTGGTGCTCCGGCCTCCCGCCGCATCCTTCTTCAGCATGCCGAGCGCGACCAGTTCATCAATGTCCCTGGACGACGTTGCTTGCGAAACCTTGGTCAGCTTCGCCCACTTGGAAGAGCTCAGTTTACCTTGAAAGCCCTCAAGAAGCCGATTGAGAACGACCCGTTGACGCTCATTGAGTTGTTTGCCCGCGTGTTCGTCCCAGAAATTCGCCTTCCGCAGGACGCTCGCGAGGATAACCGAAGCGCCATCAAAGGCGCGATCTAGGCAAGCCAAGAACCAGCTGAGCCACTCGGTAATGTCTAGGCCTCCTTTCTGGGTTCTTTCGAGAATGGCGTAGTAATCATTCCGATCGCGACGGATCTGGGCCGACATGCTGTAGAAGCGGCGGCCGCTGTTCTCGGAACGCGCAAGCGCTAAATCCGCGATAGCTCGCGCGATGCGCCCATTGCCATCCTCGAAGGGATGCACGGTTACAAACCACAGATGGGCAATCGCCGCTTTGAGGACGAGGTCCATATCAGCGCGGCTGTTGAACCACGCCAGAAAGGCATACATTTCACTTTCAATCCGTCCGGCGGTGGGAGCCTCGTAATGCACGTGCTCACGCCCCACGGGTCCCGAGATGACTTGCATGGGTCCGGACTTGTCGGTGCGCCATGCGCCGACCGCGATTTTGGTCATACCGCTTCGGCCGGTGGGAAATAGGGCCGCATGCCAAGCGAAGAGGCGTTCGGCCGTGAGTTCGTCGGCATATTTTTCGGTAGCGTCGAGCGTCATTTCGACGACGCCCCCAACATTCCGATCTGCCGGCGTGAGGGCACCGATGTCGACGCCGAGCCGGCGGGCAATTGACGAGCGTACCTGGTTGCGGTCGAGGACTTCGCCCTCGATCTCGCTGGATTTCACGACTTCTTCAGTCAGGTTTTGGAGAGTCGCTTCGGCCTGGAGCGGGAAGCCCAAACGCTCCATCCGGCCTATGAGGCGACCCTGCTTGTGGCGGACGGAGGCGAGCCGATCAGTGATGCGCTGAACGTTCCAGTTGAAATTCGGCCAGTTTGGGTCGTCATGGACGTACGGCATAATCTCCTCATCGCATGCAGAGATTATGGGCTCTTTCGCGTCATCGACAATACTTCTCGTCAAAAAATGACGAGAATAATCTAGATAAGCTCTCACACCTCACGCTGATCCAAATATTGATTCGTCGAAAGTCCCGAGGCGTTCCAAATGTTCCTGATGTGTTCTATTAAGGGTGGACCTGTGGATGGTTCTCGTTCGGGACTAGCGGAACTTTCCAAGGCGCACCATTTGCGGTTGTGCCCGAGATTATCACCCAGATAGCGCTTTGCGCTCGAACAGGAGCTTTAGATCATGGCAGGCCGCAATTGGAACAAGGATCGGGCGACAAAGCGTATTGACGCAAAGATCGATGCGCTCAAGGACATCGAGATCAAGGAGTATGTCCGAGACACCAATCTCGCCAACTTGTCCAGCACAGTCGCCTATCGCGTGGATGGCGTTCATCTCTATGCTGACATTCTCAATATGAAGGACATGTTGGCTGTCACCGAGATCGAAGGCGAGACGTGCCACAAGCGGACGCTCAGGTTTCTGAATTTGCACTACAGGGCGGCTTACCGGATCATTGCCCGGGTAGATGCCATTCTGGTCGACTTCCACAATCAGCGCCTGCATTCGGTGGTGACAAAACCATACGACGGCGAAGCCAAACGGGTTCATCGTGCGGTGGCGACAGGCCAATTGATCATCGATGTGTTAGCGCAGACCGGCGAAGACGCGGATCACCCGGCGGCGAAGGTTCGGATTGGTATCGACACGGGAAAAGCTCTTGCGGTTAACAACGGTCGCCGCGGTCACCGTGAACCGCTGTTTCTCGGCGAGCCTGCAAACCACGCGGCCAAGCGGGCGGGTGGCGGGACGGCAACAGGCATCTACCTCACCAACACCGCGCGCAAGGCAATCGGCCTCGCGGAAGTGACTAGCGTCGATAGCTCGCCCCTCACGACGGCCGAGATCGAAAAAAGCCAAAACGAGGCAAAGCTGGAGGTTACGGCTGCCGACATCGTCAAGGAGTGGCAGGAGGACTTGAAGAGCAATCCTATCGGCGCGTTCGAGTTTTCGGGCCACACTCCGCCGTACGCCACGCTGGATATTGAAAGCCTGTCGGCCAAAAATTCGCGCCGTCAGGAAGCCGCAACGGTCTATGGCGATCTGGACGGCTTCACGAAGTATGTTGGCGCGAACATCGTGACCGATGACGGTGCTAAGCATGTCGTGCGCACGCTTCACGTCCTGCGGTCTGAGCTGGACGCGGTGCTGCACGAGGACTTCCAGGGTCACAAAGTGCGTTTCATTGGCGACTGTATTCACGGTCTCTTGGTGGAGGGAACGGCGCAGACGACCGACACCCAAGAAACCATCAGCAATATGACCTTATGTGCCGGCGCGATGCGCAGCAGCTTCAATGTGGCACTAAAGCGGTTGAAGGAAAAAGGTACCGATGCGTCTAGCCTCGGCTTAGCGATCGGGTTCGAGTTTGGCCCGATGAACGTCACTCGGCTGGGAATGAAGGGCGATCTTATTCGCTGTTCCGTCAGCCGCGGCGTCCTGGCTGCAGAAAGTGAACAATCGCGGTGTACAGGCAGACAGACAGCTATCGGAAAGGTGGCCTACGCAAAGTCCACACATGGTGTGCACGCCCTTTTTGGTGACGCCCGGGTCCGTACCGACCTCGACTATGAGACTGCCGTCAACGAAATGGCTGGCAAGGATGACAAGTCCGCGCGTGCATCGAAGGCCATGGCCGCATCAAGCCTGCTTCAGCCGCCCTCGGCCGCAGCTCAGCCCTTCAGCTTTCCGAACCGTCCGACGGGGCCGGCCAAGCCCGATGGGTTTGCCTGATGTGGTGGTACCTTTCTGACCTCGCACGGTTCAGAAGTGAAAGGATTGGCCTTGATACGTTGGCCAGTGATGTCGCCTGGCTCGCGCCAGTGGGCTGGCGAACCGACGATTCAAAGAAGCTGATTTATGACGCTGATATCGTGATCGGCGCGCGGACCTTCCCGGTCTATCTCATCTATCCAGAGAGTTTTCCGCACACGCCCCCGTCCGTCTTTCCGCGCGGCGACGCGTCGCTTTGGTCCAATCACCAGTTCGGTCCCGGCGGTGAACTCTGCCTCGAATATGGACCGGATAACTGGACAAGCGATAGAACGGGCAGGCAAATGCTCGAAAGCGCTCATCGACTGTTGTCGACGGAAAATCCTCCAACCGGTGATCGGAAAGATGTGCCTTCAAGGCATGATGTCTCGCTTGGTCAGACCCTACGCGCCACCACGTTCCGACTGTTGATCACCCGTTCGTTGGAAAGCTTCTTCGCGAACGTCGAGGCCGGGACCAAACTGAAAGCCAACATGCTCGTGCTCTACCGTGGGCAGAGCAACGTATATATCGTCGACAAGATAACGCTGCCCGATGGAACGGTTTGGCAAAACCAGGACGTGCCGCCGACTCTCGGCCGAGAGACGTTCGAGCGAACCATAGGGTTACGTCGGCTTGCTGATGGTCAATCCCTGCCGCCGATCAACGATGTCGCGGAGTTCAAAATGGCGGCAACCGCGCTTGGGTTCGAAGCCGATGACACGACGCTGATCATGCTGAAGGGCAAGGCGGCTTATGGATTCATCGTACTGGACAAATCGGTGGTTCCAATCTCGGCGATTGGACCGGAACCGCAGGCTCGTCGATTGGACGAGGCTTACGCGTGTTTGCGTGCTAAGCGCATTGCTATTGTTGGGTGCGGCTCGCTGGGAAGTAAAATCGCTGCAATGCTCGCAAGAGCGGGGGTAAGCGACTTCTATCTGATCGACGATGACCTGTTGCAGCCTGACAATTTGGTACGCAACGACCTCGACTGGCGCGATGTGGGTACGCACAAGGCAGACGCTGTCGCAGAACGTATTCGCAACGTCAACCCGGCGGCTGAGGTGTACTTTCGGCAGATTCGTCTTGCGGGACAGGAGTCGAGTGGAAGCGCCGACGCTGCTTTGTCATCGCTGGTGCGACGAGATTTGTTCATTGATGCGACGGCCAATCCGAACGTCTTCAATCTAATGTCGGCGATAGCTGAAAGCGCGGAGCGGCCGATGATCTGGGCTGAGGTGTTCGGAGGAGGGTTTGGTGGATTGATTGCTCGATATCGGCCGGGAACTGAGCCTAACCCTCAACTGATGCGGCGAGCCGTAGAGAACTGGTTTGGCGAACGACATCACAAGCCCGCGCGCGCTGGCCGAGACTATGCAACCGGTGGAGAAGGTCCAGTGCTTGTTGCGGATGATGCAGATGTGACGAGTATCGCCGCTTCGGCAACACGGCTCACGATTGATACCTTGATTGGCCGAGATCCGTCCTACTTTCCGTTTTCGGCCTATGTCCTGGGTCTGGCGCCGGAGCCAGGCCTGTTTACCCAAGCCTTCGAGACCTATCCAATCGAGATGAGCGGTGCCCCGGCGCCTGAGCCCAAGCCGGGACTCACGCCCGATGAGATCGGTTTGGAAGTCGCCGAAATCGTGAAGATATTCTCGCCCAAATGAAATTGATTTTGCCGGTTGACTTAGTCGGGCGCTTGCGAAAAGAACTCCGCACCGCGGGCGACCGGGAAATCGGCGGAGTGCTCGTGGGCGAGCACCTGCATGACGCAACCTTCCGCCTGGCAGATCTTTCCGTGCAGCGGAGCGGCGGTTCGGTGGCGCATTTCGTGCGCGACGTTGAGCAGAACTCGACGTTCTTGAGAGATTTTTTTGCACGAACGGGAAACGACTATCAACGGTTCAACTATCTCGGCGAATGGCACTCCCACCCACGATTTAACGCGTTACCCAGTGGGCAGGATTTGCGAACGATGCAGGACATCGTCGAGAGTCCAGACGTCGGCGCGCATTTTGCCGTGCTTCTCATTGTATCTCTTCGCCGCAGAGGGGTCCTTGAGCTGTCGGCTGTGGCATTCCGACCTGGAACCTCACCAGAGAGCGTCGATGTCGTTATGGAAGACGAGACGATGAAGGCCGAAAAGGGCTGGTTACAGCGTGTTATCGACCTTTTTCGATCGCGAAGGTTCTGACGCCCAGCCTTCTGACAAGCTCGCGGATGGTGTCGCAGGCCGGGGAGATGCGCGATGAGATCGTGGCCTCCTCGCCTGCATCATAGGACACGAGCGTCAATCCTTGAAGGTCTGACGGGAGTTTGAGATCTTTGATCCTCGGGTGGACCAAAATTGTCCGGTACCTGGTCAGTTTTCCCATGAATAGGCCGAGCTCGAACAGGACGTTGTCCCGAACGGTAGGAGCCCGCCGGCCACGCGATTCCGAAATGTCGTCAGGTTCTGCAATGGCGACCGCGAAATCGGATTCGCTGACCTGCTTTTCGAGCGCTTCAAGGGTGTACCCGCCAGCGAAAAATACCCCGTCATCCCACACCGTGCTGAACACATCTTTTTCAAGGCCAGCTCGAAGTGCGTGCGCAACCTTCAGCGACTCGGATGAGGACATGATGAAGAGCTTTGCAGCTTTGTTGGGCGGATAAATCGTCTTGTTGCGCTGAAGCAGGCGTCTTGAAAGCTCCTGGGCGATCGGCAGCCACAGCGCAGGAAACCGTTGGCCGACGTCCAGGAATGCGGTGCTCGAAAGCTTCAGAAGTACTGACGGCTCAAGGGTCGTAACGGTTGCCGATCGAAGTAAGGATGGTTCGATCGCTGCCATCTCTCCTACATGCTGGCCGGCAGAACGCACGGCGACCTGGGCGCCGTTGACTGTAATCGCTACTACGCCGGCAACGAGAAGATAGATTTCGTTGTCTGCTCCGCCCTGGACAATGATGTTTTCACCAGGTCTGTACTCGCAAAGCTCGCCGGCGTCTGCCAGCGCGTTGGCTATGTCCTGGCTACCGCCCGCAAAATCTTGACGGCGAAGTGCCGCGACGAGCAGGGCACGGTTCTGCGTTCCCTCAAATCTTTCTTTCACAGGCCCCGCCTTCCCAATTTAGGTTTCTTTAAAATGGTGCGGGCGGCCGGACTCGAACCGCCACGGGGAATCCCAACGGATTTTCTTTCCGCCTACGACTTTCATCGCCGCCAACTTGGGGTTTGTGGTCTGGATCATCCCTTCACCCTGGCGTTGTCGCTTTAGGTGCCGCCCGTCTAGTCTCTACACCTTTCCCCGATTATCTCGGGGCTTGGCTCGGGATTACCAGCGAAGGCCTGCCCGAATTTGAGCCGTTCTGCATCCCGCGTCTGCCCGGGAGCACTCAAGTTAGCTTAAGTCCGTTGCGTCTACCATTTCGCCACGCCCGCATCCCCTTGCCTTCATAACCCGTGCACCCGTGCCCGCCAAGGTGTCAGGCGAAATCCCTTTGGCTTGCGTCTGGCATAATGCTTGATAGTTGAGCGCAAGCGCTTTTGGATACCGGGGGGCTTTGCGGGCGAGGAGGGCTCAGGCACTACCCTGGTTCTCTTCGTTCTTGGGTAGTTGCTTAACGCTGATGGCAGCTGCGCTCAGCTGGTTCTTGACGTGCGAGGCGTAGAACTTCTCGGTCATCTTCACGCTGGTGCGGCAGTTCTTGGTGGTCTGGTAGATGTCTTGCGCCTTCCATCGGGCGTAGAAGGGCGGCGGCTCGGTGCCTCAGCTCTGTCACATACGGCCTTAGACAGTACATCGCTCTGAGAGACATGCTGCCGTTTTGGCGGACTCCTTCTGGCGCGCACAGTTCGCCATCGTATCTTTCGATGTTTGCATCTCATTACTCGATGAGTGTCATCGGCCTGTAGCGGGCAAAGTCTTGGAGTGCTCATTCCAAGCCGTGCTGCGATAGCTGCTGGCGGCGACCGGCTGTGGCAGCGCGGTCGTGACATGAAAGGAAAGAGCAAATGGCATCTGCCTTGGTCGACATCCTCAAGACGGAGTGCGGCGCCACAGCTGAGCGTTCTGCTGCTTCCTTCGCTTGCGCATGTGACAGTGGCAAGGGGCCGGTCCAAAAGCAGCTGGACCACGCTGGCATTTTCGCGGTGCTTGCGTGCTAGCGAATCAGAATCAGAATCAGGGGCAGGGTCTGAGCGAACTTCTGAGCATCGCGCAGTTGTCGGTCAGCTTTGGACCGGTCAAAGCGGTTCGAGCCATCGATCTTCAAATCCGAAGGGGCGAAGCCGTCGGCATCATCGGGGAGAGTGGATCGGGAAAGTCCGTGACTTGGCTCGGTGCTCTCGCCCTACTGCCTGGTGCAACCATCTCGGGCAGCGTCATGCTGAACGGCCAGCAGATTCTCGGCGCTTCGGCCAAAAGCCTGCCTGGCATCCGCGGCAAGCGGATCGCGATGATCGTCCAGGATGCCCAAAGCGCACTTAATCCGGTCCTGACCGTCGGCCGCCAGGTGATCGAGGCCCTGCAGCTGCATCGTGGCATGGATCTATGGGCCGCGCAGGCCGAAGCCAGGCGCCTGTTCGACCTCGTACGGATTCCCTCAGCCGGGCGGCGGCTCGCATCCTACCCCCACGAGCTGTCGGGCGGCCAGAATCAGCGCGTCATGATCGCCATGGCGCTGGCGGGCCGGCCTGACCTGCTGATCGCTGATGAGCCGACCACCGCGCTGGATGTGACCGTCCAGGCCCAGATCCTTGATCTATTGCGAGATGTTCAGCGCGAAACCGAAATGGCTCTGGTCTTGATTTCTCACGATCTTGGCGTGATCGCTGAAGTGTGTAGCCGCGCCTATGTGATGTATGCCGGCCGGATCGTCGAGACCGGTCCTGTCGATCAATTGTTTGCCGCGCCACGTCACCCCTATACGCGCAGCCTGCTCGAGGCGCTTGCGAGCCTTGATGGTCCTCTGCGGCGACCAAACAGCATTTTGGACGGCACGGCCGGCGCAATGGTGCAGCAACAAGGCTGTGCCTTTGCCTCGCGCTGCCCAAATCGCGCCGGCGTCTGTAGCCACCTGGAACCTGAACTCAGCGCCGGGCCCGACGGCTGGCGGGTGGCGTGCCTGCGGGCCGATGTCGCTGGGCCATTGGAGATCGTGGCGTGAGCGATGCGCTTCTCAAGGCAGAGGGTCTTGCCAAGGCCTATCCCGCGCCGGGCAGCCTGTTTACGAAACAGCGAAAGGTGCTGGCCGTCGATGGGGTGTCGATTTCGGTAAGAAGAGGCGAGACACTCGGTCTCGTCGGTGAGTCGGGCTGCGGGAAATCGACCCTCGGACGGATGTTGCTCGGCCTCGAAAAGCCTGATGCGGGCCGGGTGATATTCGACAATGACGTCATGCCGCCCGGCAACACCAGAGCCTGGCGGCAGCTTCGCGCAAGGATTCAACTTGTCTATCAAGATCCCCTCGGCGCGCTCGACAGGCGGCTTGGCATTGCCGAACAGGTCGCCGAGCCGCTTCGCATTCACGGCATTGGCGATCCCGAAGGGCGCATGGACCGGGTGGCAACGCTGCTAGCGCGGGTCGGGCTCTCGCAGCAGCAAGGGGCCCGCTTGCCGCATGAACTGTCCGGCGGGCAAAGACAACGCGCGGTCTTGGCGCGCGCGCTCGCGACCTCGCCGGAGCTACTCGTGTGCGATGAGCCGGTCTCGGCGCTCGATGTCTCGATCCAGGCGCAGGTGATCAACCTGTTCACCGAGATCCAGCAGCAATTTGGCCTCGCGATGGTGTTCATCAGCCACGACCTTCGGGCGGTCAGGCAGATCAGCCAGCGCGTCGCAGTGATGTATCTCGGTCGCATCGTCGAGGAGGGGACAACTGAGGATGTCCTGCAGGCGCCGCTTCATCCCTATACCCGCGCATTGGTGTCGGCCGTGCCAAACGTGCGCAAGCCAAGAACACGGCGGATGAGCGTGGCCGGTGATCCCCCGAACCCCGCCGAGCGTCCCGGCGGATGCGATTTTCATCCGCGCTGTCCGCTTGCCGTGCCAGCCTGTCGCAATCTGCGGCCTTTGCTCGTCAATATTGCAGGTGGTCTTCGCAAGGTCGCCTGTCACCTCATTGCGGAAAACGAGCCCCTCCAGGCGGTGAGGGCGCAGTGATGGGGTGGTTTGCTCTGACCCGGCTCGCGCGTGCAATTATCACGATCCTCATCGTGGTCGGCTTTGCATTTATTGTGCTGCGCCTGTCAGGCGATCCGGCACTGGAGATCCTTTCCAATGATGCCTCGCCACAAGCCCGTGAAGCATTCCGCAAGGCGTGGGGCCTGGACCAGCCGATCTGGGTCCAGTTCCTGGATTATGTGAGTCATGTCGCGACCGGCAAGCTAGGTCATTCGATGCGCGAAGGTCGTGACGCGCTCACCGTCGTCGTTGCACGCATCCCGGTCACACTTGCGCTCACCGTGCCGGCGCTCCTCATCAATGTGCTGATCGGCATTCCGGCAGGCATCTTTGCTGCGCTCCACCGCAACAGCCTGCTCGACCGCGGCGTCATGCTTGTCGCAGTGGCGGGCTTCACCATCCCCTCCTTCGTCCTTGGTTTAATGCTTGTGCTGGTCTTCTCCGTCTGGCTCGCCTGGTTGCCATCGGGTGGTGCTGGTAGCTGGCACCACGCCATCCTCCCGGTTCTCACGCTGGGCGCCGGCGGCGCAGCCGTCCTGGCGCGCTATACGCGTAGCGCCATGCTGGATGTGCTCGGCCAACCCTATATCCGCACCGCACGGGCCAAAGGCGTGCCGGCCCCTGTGATCGTCTACCGGCACGCTTTGCCCAATGCCGCCATCCCGACGGTCACGGTCGTCGGTTTCATGATCGGGCAGCTGATCGCAGGCGCAGTGCTGGTCGAGAGCGTGTTTTCATGGCCGGGCGTCGGCCGGCTGCTGGTGTCCTCGGTCGCCAGTCGCGATCTGCCGGTCGTCCAATGCGTGCTCTTTCTGATCGCCATAACCATGGTCACCTCCAACCTCGCCGTTGACCTGCTCTATGGCGTGATCGATCCGCGGACCCGGCGGGGAGGGCTTGCTTGATGCTGCAGAGGACTACGCCCGAGCCACCATCCTTGAAGCTGAACTCCACGCGAGCGAGCTCGCCGCTGGCTGTCCGCCTAGCATTCGGATGTCTTCTCACGCTGGCGGGGACCGCCGCGCTGGCCTCGTTTATCATCCCTTATGACGCCGCAGCGATCGATCTGAAGGCCCGCTTGTCGCCGCCGATCGGATGGGGCGGCTCATTTGTTCATCCGTTTGGCACGGACGAACTCGGGCGGGACATGTTGTCCCGCTTGATTCTGTCCATCCAGATGAGTGTTTGCATCGGGCTCGGTGCGACAGCTCTTGGCGCGCTTCTCGGCACCGCGCTCGGGTTTGTTGCCGCCCATTTTCGCGGCTGGATCGAGCAGGCCATTCTGGCCCTGGTCGATTTCCAGGCCACGATGCCATTTCTGATCCTGGCGCTTGCGGTGCTTGCCTTCATCGGAAATTCGCTTGCGGTCTTCGTTTGCCTGCTCGCGCTGCATGGTTGGGAACGTTATGCGCGGATCGCCAGGGGCCTTGCGATCAGCGCCAATGCCCAAGGCTATGCCGGTGCGGTGCGCCAGCTCGGGGCTCGCCCGCTTCATGTCTTCCTGCGGCATATCCTGCCCAATGTGGCCGCGACACTGATCGTTTCAATGACCATCTCGTTTCCGGAAATCATTCTGGTCGAAAGCGGCTTGAGCTTTCTTGGCCTCGGCGTGCAGCCGCCATCGACTTCGCTCGGCGCGATGGTCGGCTACGGCCGCGACTATCTGGCCCGCGCCCCCTGGATCCTGATGATGCCATCTCTCGTCATTTCGATGATGGCGCTATCCGTCTCGCTGCTCGGCGACTGGTTGCGCGATCGCCTCGACGGGACGCTCCGGTAGTTCATCGCGCTTTCTTCTTATGCAAAAAAGGACTCATCCATGCCCGGCCTGAGTAGAAGATCCCTGCTGAAAGCTGTTGCAGTTGGCGCGGCGATGCCGCCGCGGGCTTTTGGTCAATCGGGCCGTCCCAGGCTTGTCGTCGCTGTGCCGACGCAGCCGGACTACGCCGACCCGGTGATGCTCAACAACACGCCGGCGCTGCGGATGCTCTCCAACGCGTTTGATGGTCTGCTGCGCATCGACTTTAGCGACAACATGACCGTCAAGCCCGCCATTGCCGAAACGTGGCGGCGGATCGACGACACCAGCGTCGAATTCACGCTCCGCCGAGGGGTCAAGTTTCACGATGGTTCGATCGTCACGGCCGACGACGTGGTTTTCTCCCTTGGCAAAGAGCGCAGGCTCGGACCCAGTGGCAGCGGCAATACCATCGCCGCGCAATACCAGCAGTCCATCGCCTCGGTGCAGGCGAGGGGGCCGCACACCGTGCTTGTCACAACCAAGGGCCCCGACCCGGCGATCGACAAGAAGCTCGCGGCCTGGAGTGCGCAAATCGTCAGCGAAGCCGCCTTCCGCAACGCCGGCAGCTGGGACAATTGGTTCAGGGCGCCGATCGGGGCCGGCGCATATCGCGTGATCTCGAACCAGAAGGACGTCAGTCTCGTCCTCAAGTCTCACGATGACTATTGGGGCGGCCTGCCGCCATTCGATAGGATCGAGTTCCGGATCGTTCCGGAGCTTTCTTCGCGGGTCAATGGACTTTTGGCGGGCGATTATGATCTGATATCGGACCTGCTTCCGGATCAGTTCGACTCGATTGACGCCTCCCGGTTTGATGTCGTGGGCGGCGCGATCGCCAATCTGCGCGTGCTCGCGATCGATACTACCGCACCCGTTCTATCGGACCGGCGTATTCGCCAGGCGCTGAGCCTTGCGATCGACCGTGATCTCATCATTTCGCAGCTCTGGCGGGGACGCATCGATGTGCCCAATGGGGCGCAATATCCGATGTTTGGCGATGTCTACGACCCTGCGTTTCCTGTGCCCGCCCATGATCCAGACAAGGCGCGCGCATTGGTGCGGCAGGCGGGCTACGACGGCGATCCGATTGCCTATCGCCTGCTCAACAACTGGTATCCGAACCAGGTGCTGACGGCCCAAATCCTGGTCCAGATGTGGAAGTCCGTCGGACTGAACGTCGTGCTGCATCCGATGGAGAATTTCAGCCAGGTCTATGCAAAACCCTCCCATGCGATCTGGGATGAATCCTTTCTGCCGTCCTGGCCCGATCCGACATCCATGGTTTGGCGTCAGCATGCCGCGGGGGGCGGCCAACACGCCCTCAAGATATGGGACTCCCCGCAATACCAATCGGTCGGTGCGGCTTTCGCGCAGTCAAGCGATGCCGAGCAGCGCAAGGAGCTCGCTCATCGTGCTCTGGAGATCCTTGCAGAGGACGTACCCTTCATCATTCTGCACAACAATGGCGCCTTTTACGCAAAGCGCCGCAACCTTGCGTGGGCGCCCTATTCCGCCCTGGTGATGGACTTCGGCCCCTTCAACCCAGCGGCCAGGACGAGACAATGAAGATCATCCAGCTGACCGATCCTCATCTCGTGCCCAACGGAAGCCTCTTGAGGGGAATTGATCCGCAGGCGCGTTTGCGAGCCTGCCTTGCCGAGATCGAGGCTCACCATCTCGATGCGCAAGCGCTGGTCGTAAGCGGCGACGTCACGGATCTTGCGGATCGAGCATCCTACGAGTTGTTCCGCGACGTTGTGGACGAATTCTCCTTGCCGCCGCTTTATGTCACGGTCGGCAATCATGATCGTCGCAGCGTGTTCGGCGCGGTGTTTCCGCAGCATTTGGCTCCCGACGGCTACGCGCACAAAAGATTCGATTTGGGTGATCACGTTGGCCTGCTGCTTGATACTTGGACGATGGGAACCCATGCCGGTGCATTTGATCGCGTGCGCCTCGATTGGCTCAGCGCACGGCTTGCCGAGGGCCATCAGCCGGTTTTGATGTTCATGCATCACGCGCCGGTCAGGGTCGGGCTGAAGCGGCTCGATCATATCGCGCTCCAGAACGAGGACGAATTTTGGGAGGCCATCGCCCCGTTCAAATCGCGCATCCGCCACATGTTCTTCGGCCATATGCACCGAAACGTCGCCGGTTCCTGGCGGGGTGTTCCGTTCACGGTCGCAGCAGGTCTCACCCATCAGGTCATGCTGGATTTTCAGACCGAGATCGTCCGGCATGTCGAGGTCGAGCCATATTTTAGCGTCATCCTGGTCAACAGCCGCGATGTCGTGGTGCACCCCCATGCGATCCGTGATGCTAAAATCATCGACATCGCTCCCGACGCAACGCGGCCGTCTCGCGCGCTGTAACAATCGCCTTGGGAAGCAAGAGGTGCAACCACTTTTGTCGGCAGGCGGCGATCGGCGCCTAAAAGAGCGAGCCGTGCATCGTCCGCTCTTCAGGTCAACCACCGGCATTGGTAGTTGGCTTGTCACGGCGAACCACATCTGATGCCTTTGACCAGAGCAGCAAAGCGTCATCTTGCAAATCAGCCTGATGGTGGCCGGCTATGATGCACGCTCGCTGCCTCTCGCGCACCCAAAAATCGTCAGATCAGGAGCTCGCATCGCGGTTCATTCGACACCTGATTTTGATGAGTGCATGAAGGCGCCACCGGAATACGTCTGTATGGGCTAAAAAGGGGCTCACAAAAGACAGTGCATGACGGTCTTGCAGAATGTCGCCAGCCTGTCCTGCAGCTCACTATCGACCCTATTCATCAGTGGCTCGCGCCTCCGCAGCCAGGCCTCCCAACACTAACTGAGTGAGATCATCGATGACCAGCATGTGCGGATTCGTCGGGCGCATCAATGGATCGCTGATGACACGAATGGGACAGCTGCTCCCGCAAGGCGGGCCCGAAGTCCATATCTTGGAATCTGGTTTGGCGCATTTCGCCATGCGCGCAGGCTCTGGCGGCGTTGAACGTTTGGACAAGCAACTCGTTGCCTGTACGGGCCATCTGCTCAATGTTGCAGGGCTGCCATTGTCGGTGCAAGAGATCGCTGAGGGCTATCGAAGAGACGGCATCCGGTTCTTAGACGAGTTGGACGGTCACTATGCAATTGCGATCTGGGATGAGGCGCTGCAGGCTCTGGTGCTCGCGCGCGACCCGTTCGGGGTGATGCCGCTGGCCGTTGCACAGGGGGAGGGATGGACGGCCTTTGCCACGCACTACAAGGCGCTGCTCGCCTTGTCGCAGATCAGTTCTGAGCCGGACCTGCCGGCGATCAACACCTTCTTCCACAATGGTTGGGCGCCACCAGGGCGGACGTTTTTCAAGGACATCCGACCGGTTCTGCCGGGCAGCGCAATGATAGTCAGCGCAAGCGCAGCAAAAATTGTCCGCACAAAGCCGCGGGCCTGCGACTATGAGGCGCCGAGTGAGCCTGTCACGCCGAAAGAGGTCCTCGATGTCCTCGAACGATCCGTTAATGCGTGGACCCCCGATACCAGGGCCAGAGTCGGCGTGTCGCTGAGTGGTGGCGTCGATTCGGCCCTGATCGCCGCCCTGCTGCGGGAGCGCCTTGCTGTTGACCAGCTCCATAGCTTCACGGTCGGACACGGCGACACCGATCCGGATATTCTCGGTGCGCGGCAGACTGCGTCGATACTTGGGACCCATCATCACGAAATCATCGTCCGTCCGAAGGACCTGATGGAGCTCCTTCCAACGACCGTCTGGTGCCTGGAAGATCCCGGCGGCTATGATGAGTTCCCACAACTCTATGCGTTGGCGCGTGGGGCGGCCGGAACAGTCGATACGATGTTTTCAGGCAATATGTGCGACACGCTGTTCGCTGGCATGCCCGCGCATCGTCGCCTGTGGCTTGGTCGTCATGTGCCCGGGGCCAAGCGTATTCTCCGTGATTTTCGCAGCGCCGAGCTCTCCGGCACGCTCCCGGATTCCTGGATCGCGCGTGCAATATACCAGGTGACTAAAGGCCGCCACCCCTTGCCGGCGCCGTGCTCAGCCTATCCGGAGCAAAGTCGTCTGGCGACAGACGAAATGGCGTTTGCCGATGACAAGGCGCCGCTGTTTAGGATGTTGTGCTCGGCATTGACAGCATGGGACAACAGGATGGGCGCGCAGCAGGTGCTCGCGGCTGAGTTTGGCTTGAGGTCCTGCATGCCATACGCCAGCAAACACCTTATCGATCTCGCGCTCAGAATTCCGGATCGCCAGAAGGTCGGCCCGCGCCAGGTGAAGGCAATCCTGCGCAAGGCGGCGGAGCTAGTGCTTCCACGTGCCGTCACGCACCGGAAGAAGTACATTCAACAGTTTCCCTATGACGCGGAAATGGCCGATGTGATCGACCATCTGTATTCGCGGCTCTTTGCTCCGAGCCGACGGAACCAGGTCAGCGTCGTCAATCATGCCGACGTGCAGCGCTTGCTGAGACGGGGAAGCCGGCCCTACAAGCCTGTCGAGGTCCGCTGGCTTTGGAATGCGATAACCGCGGAGGTCTGGGCCCAGCAATTCATCGCTCGCCGCGAAGTCTTTGTGGGTGATGAGAGCAAAGCCATCGGACCAATCACGCTATAGTGCCGATGGAACGCGATCCGACCGCAATGGGAGGCGGAATTTATCCATGTGTCGCGCGATCGGAACGTCCTTCTCGTAGATTCGACGCGCCTGGGTCGCCCCATTTGCGCTCTGTCACCCTGCCAGATCACGCAGTTTACGGTTGTCCATCTTCCCAGCAGTATCGGTGCCTCCGTCGCGCAGCATGAGATCTAGCGGGCGCCTGCATGCACCGCCTTAAGCGATGACGACCAGCGCTGTTCGTGAACCGTTGAAGGCGCAGTCGCGCGCGCTGCTGTTGTTTGCTGGGGAACTGCTCCCGCTCCTTGCCGGCCGCGCGCATTGCCTCTGCGAGCGAGGCAAGAGAATGAAAGAAATGAAATGACACGGTGAGCGCGCGATTGGAAGAGAGAGCAGCAAGACAACTGCCCGACACCCGCAGGATCGCATCAGCGCATCAGATAAGGCAGTGCATAAATGATGGCCGGCCACTGCAGTATTCCCCAAATGAGCGCGATGTTGTTCGCGCCGAACCAAGACAAGTCTGCCGGCAATCGTCACTTTTGGTCGGCGGTGCGCGAACTCTACGATGTCGACCGCTCGATCGCCAATCTCGAGAACGGCTATTTTGGCGTCATGGCCAAACCGGTTCTTGAGACCTACCTGCGGAACATTCGGCGCGTCAATCGCCATAACACGATCTACGTACGCAGCTCCTTCGATGCCGATGTCGCCACGTCCGTGTCCGCGTTGCGGCCGCCCTCGGCGTTGCGGCCGAGGAGATCGCTCTTACACGCGGTGCAACAGAGGCCCTGCAAATCCTGATAGCAGGGTATAATCGGCTCAGGCGCGCAGATGTGGTGCTCTATGCCGACCTGGACTACGATTCCGCGCAGTATGCGATGGCGATGCTCAAAGCCCGCCGCGGCGTCACCGTCAAGAGTTTCGCCATCCCCGAGCCCACGACGCGCGCTTCCGTGCTCGACACTTACCGCAAGGTCCTGGATGAGACGCCGACGGCAAGACTTCTGTTGCTGACCCATCTGTCGCATCGCACCGGATTGGTGCTGCCTGTGCGTGATATCGCCGCCATGGCCCGCAGCAGGGGCGTCGACGTCATTCTCGATGCGGCGCATAGCTGGGGTCAGCTCCCGCTCGACATCGCCGATCTTGACGTGGATTTCGCTGGCTTCAACCTGCACAAATGGATCGGGGCACCGGTCGGTCTCGGTTTCCTCTATATCCGCAAAGGACGTCTTGCCGACATCGACGTCCATATGGGCGATCAAGACTGGTCCGCGCATGATATCCGTTCGCGCATCCACACCGGTACGCTCAACTTCGCTGCTGCGCTTACGGTACCGGCGGCGCTCGACCTACATGAGGCAATCGGCGTGCCGGCCAAGCGAGCCAGGTTGACCCATCTGCGCAATTACTGGGTCGAGCGCGTCGCTCACATCCCTTCGGTCCACATACTGACCCCTAACGATCCATTGATGCATGCCGGCATCAGCTCATTTCGGATCAAGGACAAGACCGGTCAGAAGGACACTGCTGCGATCGTCGCGCGGCTCAGGGACGAATTCAAGGTCCTTACAGTGCGTCGCGGCGGCCTCGCGGCCGGCGAATGCATTCGCGTTTGCCCGGCTATCTACACGACCGAGCCGGAGCTTGACCGCCTTGTGGCAGCGCTGTCGGCCGTGGCCGCATCCTAATTGGCGGCACACACGGCGGCAGATTCTGGAAATTAGGCCTTTGCTATTGTTGCTGCTGCTGGCATTTGGCTCGCGCTTCGGGTGGGCGAGTGCGTCGCCCGCGGACCAGCTGTCGTTTCCATGAGCCGTCTGCCGGCTAGATCAAGGCCATGGTCACGAGCGCCAGCGACAACGCAATCGCTGCCATCGTCGCAATGGGGACCCCGCGGCCCCGGATTGCCGGAACTTGGACAAAGTCGCTGACATGGAGAACCGCAAGCGCTGAAAAAGCAAGTGGCAACAGCGCCCGGAAGGTTTGCTCCGCCATGAGCGGCCGAACCAGCAACATCAGAGCAACCAACGGTGTGCCATATGAAACCGGGATGCCGATGAATTTCGCGTCCGTCGTCAATCCAACGTTCTCGAAATAACTCAATCTGATCGCGCCCGCCATGACCAGCGCGAGGCTGGCAACAAATGAGAGCAGCGAACCATCATCAACGAGCAGGATGATAATGGCAGGGAACCAGACACCATGGATGAAATCGGCAAAGCCATCGAAGCTCTTTCCGAACGCCGCCATTCCTGGACGACGAAGGTGACTGGTTTTTCGGGCCACATGCCCGTCCCAATGATCTAAAAACCAGGTCCAGAGCATCGCCGCGGCGCCGAGCTCCAGTCGGCCATTGAGAGCCAGGCAGACGCCAATGACAGCAAACAGATGGGCGAACGCGGTAATGGCATTTGCACAATCGGCCAAATATCCGATCATTTCCTTACCCTTGTCATAAGCCTGCGATCTGCTCCGATGGGCTGAGGTGGAGAAGGTAGGGGCGCGAGCACCGCGCCGGTCGGCAGTGGACCGGCCGGCATCTTTGCCGAGCCGGATCGGATCTTGCGGGGCGGACTGATCCCATTGCTCTGGCCGGGAAGCACTGCAACGCAATCCTTTCAACTATTTTGCGGAGCTTTGGGCGGCCGAAACGTTGACCTGCTCGCGAAGATGCGTTCGGCAATCTCTAGGTCGCCAGCCGTGTCGATCTCATACCACTTTAGATCGTCGCATCGGACAGCCGCGAGCTGCAGCCCGCGTCGTTCAATCAGGAAGGCGAGAAGTTCCTCGGTATAGGATCGCGTTGCGCCGGAGCCGATGATCTCGTCGAGCGCCGGCACAATCGTGCTTCGCAGCGTCGATGCCGCGAACCTCAGCACATTGATGGTCTTGAAGAGGGGCGCGGCAGCACTAGCGAGACTGGCCGAGGTCTGTTTGACGTGAATTGCGGAAATCAACCCGCTATCCGACAGCACAACTGCTGAACCTTCCATCATTGCCGTGAAAGGAGCCACGGCAGCAGCATCAGTGGCCTGCTCTATCATCAATTGTCCTAGAACATCCTTTTCGAAGAAGACGTCCCCTTCGAGAAGATAGCAATCGGTGGACAGTAGACAGTCGCGCGCGAGCCACAATGAATAGGCACTTCCAGTACGCTCGAACGCGGCATTTTCGATATAGTTGATGTCCATATTGGCGTAGCGACGATCGCACGCATATTGAATGGCGTCCTTTCGGTAGCCAACAACGATTGTCGCCTCAACCACGCCGACTTCTCGCAGGTTGCGAAGTGCGTTATGGAGGATCGGAACGCCGTTGACCTCGACCAACGGTTTCGGTCGCAGATCCGTCAACGGTCTCAGGCGAGAGCCCATGCCGGCGGCGAGAATCACTGCTTTCTTGGGCGCGTTATTTGCCATGCAATCGCTCACTTGCCGTCGAGGGATGTCTTTTGTTCTTGAACGTCTGGCCACACGGCGCTCTTATTGAGAAAGTTGGAGCGCGACGAACAGGCCGTTCGTGACGTCAGCGGCTAACTGGCGTGAACGAACCTATTGCTGGAGCTCATCAGGATGAAGGTATCGCGCTTCCGCCTTCGCAAGTTCATCGTAGCCAAACAGTTCGAAGAGCTCGTCGAGGGGAGCGATATCCGAATCGACGGAAGCGGCGCTCTGTTCAGCGAAGATGCGGCCGCAGACCTTTCGCATTGCGGCCGCTGCGGCTCGCACGGAATGATTAGCCCAAATGACCGTCGAGATGCGGGCGCGACGATACTCGCAGGTCGGTGTCCGAAAATACTTCGTCGGCACGATCACGACTGGCAGTCTGTTCTGCCATGCGCGTGTGAACGCAAGGATTTGGTCGGCGGAGCTGCTTCGCGAATGAATGATGATCGCATCTGCGCCGGCTTCCCGGTATGCGTGAGCACGTGCGATGGCCTCGTGCATCTCGTAGCCCGCGATGAGCGCTTCGATCCGAGCGACCAGGATAAGATCCTTCGCGGCCGTGTCCTTGACGGCGCGCAACCGGCCACAGAACTCATCGATGCCAGCGAGCGGATGACGATCGCCAACGAACGAATTTACTTTCGGATAACAGCTGTCCTCCAGGGCAATTCCGGCCGCGCCGCGCTCGCGCAGTTTGCGCGCCAGCAACCTGGCGTTGTTGAAATTGCCAAAGCCGCCATCGGCATCAACGAGAACCGGAAGCTGGCTTGAATCCACGATCCGCTCGACGGCGTCGACGAGCTCCCTCCAGGATGCTTCGTTCGCATCGCGGTAGCCGAGGGAACAGGCGATCGATAGACCTGATGCCCAAAGTCCCTTGAACCCCGCACGCGCGGCAATCGCGGCGGAGAGGCCGTCATGCGCCTCCATAAGAAAGGAGAGTTCGCTGCTCGAGCAGACTTCCGCGCGCAGACGATCAGCTCGAGAAAGGTTGACCGATCGATCATTGCCATCGATGAGCCCAGATGGTGAATGATCCTGCATGGCACTCCCTGTGTTTCGAGCGGTCGACGTTCAGCGGCTTTGAACGTGACACTTTTCTGTCATCCCCATCAATTGCCAGAACTGGTAGGCGGTCTGAATCGAAAACAGCGCCACCTCGATGTGGATGTGTGATCGGCGACCCATCTGCTTTGCTGATGCCAGAGCCTTGACCGGGTCTTGTGCGGCCGGCCGCTTGAATGCGTCGGCCCAAGCTGCGCCAAAGCCGATGTAGTTGCTGCGATAGCGGATCCACATATATCCGTTCTCGGCCCAGATCGTTTCGCCCCAGCTGTTGTTGATGCGCCAGGCGTGCTTCTGATCATCCCAGCCGACGATCAGGACGTCATGATTGACGGAACTGGTCCCATCACCCTCCGCAAATTCGTTGAAGACGCCACTTTAAATAGCGTTGAAACGGGCGCACGGCGTAAACGGCTGACACGACCGGACCGTGCGCGCACCGGGCCTGCTTGATGCTTTTCAGGCTTGCCGTTGCTTCGCTCTGATCAACATAGCTCCAGTTTACGGCCGTATCCGGGTGATCGTTGACCTTGCAAGTACCGCTGGATGATCCGGTATAGGGGACCTTGGTGTCGTCCGTTACACCCTTGGATTTGAGGAAGTTCAAGACGTCGCCGTGCCACCCGCTTTTGCAATTGCCCGCTCCTGCGCAATCGAGCAGCTGCTGCTCGGATACGGAGATTTGCTCATGGTTCTGCAGCTACCAGCTTGCCTTGAAGGCGGCGGTCGCCGCGAATACAAAGCAGTCGCCGCAGTTCTTTTGGTCCTTGACCGGAGACAGAACGCCTTTGTCGAACCAGTTGAAGGCAGCGGCCTGCGGATCGCAGCCCTCGAGCAAGATCGCGGCTGGCTTTGCGCCGAGGGAATTGAGCTGCCGGATTGCCGCCCACCGATGCGGAAAGCTTAAACTGAGCTTGGGCCTGCAATGCCAACGTCGGCGGGCCAGCCGTTGCGGCAATCTTCTGGATATCTCGATCGGAAACGCCGGGGTCGCCCTGCGCTCCGGGCAAAACCTCTTCGACCGTTTCGTACAATTCGCCATTTAGACCCAACTTCACCAAACAACTGAAATTGCCGGTCTGGCTTTGCGCCCAGCTCGCCGGGACACGCCAGCGCTTCGGGTCATTCTGCCCGTCCGTCTTCAAACGTGAGGTGGTCTTTGCCGGCGGCGGAACCTGTTCGCGCCTGCCGGCGAGGGGCGAGGTGATGGAGTACAGCACGAGTTGAACGTTTCTTTCTTGCGGTGTCCATCAACACGATCCGCAGTGGGCAAGGGGAAGCGCCGCAATCGCATGCAATGGCTCCACGTAGCGGTTCGCGGTGGCGGCTGGCCCTGCGATCGCGCGAAATGCTCTAGCTATCCATGCCGTGAAAGGTTGGACGCTGGGCCATCGGCCTGCAGCCTTGTATTTAGCAGTTCATGGGTTAGCGCGTATATCGAGTTCGATTTCACATGTAACCTCGATGATGCACTCTGAATGCCGGCCATTCTCAGAACGAGCGTATTTCAGGGCTTGCGCGCGGTTGATAAACAGACCTCCAAACACGCCCCGCTGCTCGCGGGCAACCCAGTGACCGTCCCGGTTCCGGCCGACAAAAACGACCCGGCGAGTCCAGTCGGGCGAAGGGAACTCGAGCAGCTGGATCATCATATCCCTTCGGTCAGATGAAGTTCAAAACCCACGCTAACGGGGCTGCAGCAGAGGTATTTCAACGGCAAGCGCAAACAGGTTGTTGAACTCTCTGGCGACCCGAGCCGCATTTAAGCGACCCAGAGTTTGGTCCGCTCTGACGAGCCGTAGGCTTGGTGCTGGCTGCGCCGAGCGTTGACCTTCCATCGAAGAAATACCTCAAACGCGCAGGTTCATCTCCTACCAGTTCTGGGATGAAGTATGGAACCTTGACGCTGACGAGCGCGCGGCGAGGAAACGTCGTGGCGAGCATCTCGTGTTTACATAAACGGCTTGCGGTCACCCTGCGGCAGACGACGGTGCGATGCTTAGGGGCCGCCGGCATATTCTCCTCCTGCCGGCCCCTGCATAAGACGTTGTTATCTGAGCTGACATTCAAGAAAGCCCAATTGTCCGACGAAGCTGGCTCGGCGCTACCAATCGGAGCGGCTGTCGCGGGCGCTTTTCGGCAGAGCCATATCCAATAAATCGGCAAAGCTGGTCGCCGTGATCTTGTTCGCCTCGATCGCGTTCGCAGCCTCCTGTCAGTGATTACCTCATCAGCAGAGGATTGTGATCGCGCCATTGGTGCCATCTAAATGTCTTTCAAGGACGGACAGACGATGCGGAGTGGTTCGCCTAGGCGATCGCAAAGCCGGAATACTGCTCCTCAAGGCAAAGCTCGCTTGAAATCTGCGTCCACGGTGCGATTTGTGCAGTCTGGCCGCTTGTGGAAGGAAGCTCTGTCATTCCAAGTGCGGTCCATTTCGCGGCAAGCATGTCGAGGGAGTGGTTATCTCCACATGACAGCTTCTCAGCTGGCGACTTTGATCGCGGCGTTGTGCCGCGCAGGCCGGCCTGGACATCGGGCCCCTTGCCGCGCAGCTTGATGACCGCGCGACTCTTCGTTAGATCACGAGTCCTTCAAACCGGAGGTGTGTCGTGGCAATGGGCATTGTGAAATGGTTTAATCCGGCCAAGGGATATGGCTTCATCAGACCGGAAGATGATGGGCCTGATGTATTCGTGCACATCAGCGCGGTTGAAAAGGCCGGCTATACCGGACTGGAAGAGGGCGCACGGGTCAGCTACGAGCTAAAGGCCAATCGCTCGGGCAAAATGTCTGCCGAAAACATCCGGGTCGGCTAATCAGATCGGGGACAAAATTGCGAGGCATGATCCCCGTGTCATCGATCCGGAGAGTGGATTCTGATGTCCGGGCCAACGGTATATTCGCTAGCTCGTACGCGGCGTGGGATCGCGTATGGACGTTTGCTGTGCGCTGTTAGCGGCAGGGCGGCCAGTTCAACACGGTTCATGCTAGGTCGGTTTGTTTTGCCCGGCGGCTTGCTAGTTGCGCAGGCGAGCTGTGGATCCGTCCTGTCTGTTTCTCCCCTTGCTGCTCTGGAGTGGGAGCGTTCAGCGCTCTCGAATAGTGCGCAGCCTGCCAGTATGGCGAAAAGCCGAACGGGTTCGCGTGCGTACTGTTCGTTTAGCGATGAGCTCATGCAACTGGGCGAGCAGCTCGAAGCGACCATGAACGATTTCGGAGATCGCCATGTACACCGCCCTGAGCCTTGTTGCGATTTGGCTGCTGATCAACGCGTTGGTCTTTGTCTTGATGACACGCGTTGATAGATCTGCCGGTCATGCTCGGCGGGACGCGAGGCGCACACGCTCCATTCGGAGGTAGATGTCAGGTGACGGGCGGATCATCGCCGCGTCCCATTCATAGACTTAACGATCAGAGCCGCTTGGCCTGTCCGATGATGCGGCGCGATCCATCCCGCGCTGCGTAAGTGTCAGCTTCTGAACCAACGTCTGCAAGTTGACATCGTCATGCGGCCATCAGAGGCTGAAACGCACGACGTTTAGGTCGGCACGCAGCTTGCAACGTTCGAACTGCCAGCCCGCATGACGCCAATGCACGATCCTGAGATCAAATGTGCGCGAAAGACATGCGGCGTAGAGCTCGACCTCATCCGAACAAAACCTATGAAACCGTCAGTACTCTCCGCTGCGTTGCTCTTGACTGTCTGTTTCACTTCCGCAGCGCTGGCGCAAGAGCGGACGATGACTGGGCCTGCTGACGATCCATTCCTTTGGCTCGAGGAGATCGAAGGGCCGCGCGCATTGGCTTGGGCTCGCACAGAGAACGACAAGTCACTCGGCGTGCTTCAGTCAGATCCCCGCTATCAGCGCTTCTATGAAGAGGCACGCAACATCCTGCAACGCAAGGACCGGATTCCAACGTTTCGTTGGGATGGCGCGGTCTTGACAATTTTTGGCAGGATGACGCGCACGTGCGCGGTGTCTGGCGGCACATTCCGGAAACCAAACCGGTTGACACTTGCGAAAACAGAGCGACTTGCCTTGTCGGTATGCGATACGAGATCGTCACTCATCAATCGGCAGTCGTAAGCCATGTGCGCCTCAAGAAGATCGCACCGGGGCTGAAGAGCCGCGTCAGCCATGCTACGATCGCTGTGCCTTGGCGTCAGGACCATCCAGCAGCGGCATGTCGAAGCTCTCTATCTCGGGCATAGCTTTGCCGGCGATGCCTTGGAGATCTCCATACATTCCGATCGTGGATTCAACGACACTGCTCAATTGGCTCTCGCGCTTTGCCCATAAGCGCGTCATGAACTTGCGCTCCTTATCCAGATCTTCGCGCATATCATTGAAGCGCTCAACGATAGCCTCCAGGCGTTGTCGGAATCCCTTACCGGTCAGATACCGATAAACTTCCTCAGCCTTGCTAAGCTGGCCCTGCTGCATGGAACGAGCGCCGTTGACCGCTACAAGCGATTGCCGGAGGGCTACCGCCACCGGAACCGCGCAGCGCGGGTGGGCAATCCAAATGCCATCGATGAAGTCAAAATTTTCGACCTCTTTCGGAAGAACGTTCGAGATGACCAAAGCAACATCGGCCCCGCACCGTCTTTGGTCATCGCGCAGCTTGGGTAGCCATCCGTCCGACCAGTTCTTGGTACGCTTTGATTCCCAAAGGATAACCCCCGCGGGCGTTCCGATTGCGCCATTAACACGCTGAACGACGTCGGCGCCGAGTTCGCCCTTGGCAACCGGCTCGATTATATCCGTTGGAAACCGCGCCTTGAGTACGTCTTCCAGTTCAAGCTCGAGGACCTCTCCTTGGACCTGCTGTGACGTCTGCTCCGCCTTTCGCTTCAGCTCTTCGATCGTGCGTGCCATGCCGGCGATTTGATGATCCTTTTCTGAGACCTTGAGCTTCAGCTCGTCCTCGGCCTCCTGCTTGGCCTTTGCCCTCACATGGGCAAGCTCCTCGTGGACCTTCTTCTGGACAGTCAGGTCCAGCTCTCTTTGAGCGTCCTCAATTTCGCGCTGCTTGCGCAAGAGCTCCGCCTGGTCTTTTTGAGCTGCGGCAAGCTTCTCGTTGTTCCTCGCCAGCAGCTCTCTCAGTTCAGCCGCTTCCCTGTCCTTGTTTTCGAGTTCCAGGGCCGCCGCCTCACGAGCCTTTCT
Source organism: Bradyrhizobium sp. CCBAU 53421 (assembly GCF_015291625.1). Taxonomy (NCBI): domain Bacteria; kingdom Pseudomonadati; phylum Pseudomonadota; class Alphaproteobacteria; order Hyphomicrobiales; family Nitrobacteraceae; genus Bradyrhizobium; species Bradyrhizobium sp. CCBAU 53421. The sequence goes on along the minus strand of NZ_CP030047.1, from coordinate 7,631,855 downwards.
GGCTTCGCTGGCGGCAATTTGAGACCGTTCGCTTTTCAGCTTGGTCGCCACCAGCTCGTCGATCTGCTCGCGGGCGATGGCAACCTCATGCTGCTGTGCCCGAATTTCTTCAGATTTCCTTGCGAACTCGGCGTCCTTGGCTGCGAGCTGGCTATGGAATTTCTTCTCGGCCTGCTCGAGCAATGGGGCCGCGAGCGATTCGGTCAGCTTGATCTCGCTGCTGCATTTCGGGCAGGTGATGGTCGGCTCTATCATAATGTTGTTCGCCCCGTTCTGATGCTCCTCTATCTGACTCGCCTGAATTGGTAACCGGCGTCCTTGATATATGCATTCAGGTAAGTGCCTACCGAAGGGGCTGCTTTGAGGCCTTCGAACAGAGGCTTGGGTACAGCCAGGTAGTGGTATTCACTGCCATTGACAAATTGCACGGCCAAGACTTTTGCTTGGTCATCGTACCCAACCGCGCTCACGCTGCTAGAACGCACCCTTACGTAATCCATGATTGTCCCCAAGTCTCAAGCCAAAGCCAGGATCGCCGCACACAGCCGGTCCAGTGTGGGAATTTTCGCGCCGTTTTCTCTCAAGATCGCCAGATGATCGCCGATGTGCACGGTATTCTTGACAAAGCTGCCGGAAGGATTGCCCAATCCTTTGGTGGCTGCCGAATAGGAAGTCTCCCAAAGGGCAGCTCCAACCTCCTGCTTGAGGATCGAGCCAAGATTCTCGGGCCACACGGCGTATCTGTTCGTCCACACCGGATTAACTGGAAATGGCACGGTCAGATCGCCGTCCAGCAGGGTGAGGATCTTCAGATTGTCAATTTTGTGAAGGTTGCGACGCCCAACGTTTTGCTCGTTTCCATCAGCATCAAAGACGACGAACGTTGGAATGCCGAGTTCCTTGGCTATGAGCAGGGGCTCTATGATTGAGCTCTTTCCATTCGTGGCGACGATGTTGCATCCTGACTTGCGATAATCATCCCAGAGTTTTGAGTATGTCATCCAGGCTGTGATGTAGGCCGTATCTTCCAGGCCTTCCACGAGCACCAGTTTCTGGGTGAAAAACATCTCATTAATGTGAGGCTGCAGAGCTTGATGGAGCTGCGCACGCTCCGCCTCGATCGGCGTCACCTTTTCTCCGAAGATCACGGACAATCGTTGGACGACGTTCTCACACGTTGTCCAGCGTATGCTGGACTCCCTTTTTGCCTCGTCCCTTCGAACCAGGCGCACATGTTCAAAATGCCGTCCCGAAACGAAATGCGGACTATGCGTCGAAACCAGGATTTGCGCGTTGTTTTGACTTAGTTTCTTGAAGACCGATGCCAAATGGCGTGCTTGCGGAGGGTGTTGATATAGCTCCGGCTCCTCGCACCCCAGAATGAGCCTAGGCTGCGCGGCTTCATTTGTAGCGGCGAGCTCTTGTAGCAGAGCCAGCAGATAGGATCGCTGAAGGCCATGCCCAAACCTGGCAAGATCACCTGAAAAGGCCCCTTCGCTGGCAAATAGCCGCGCCGTGGGGTCGGCGATTTGTACTGACTTGAGCGGATCCTCGGTCCACTCCAGCCGTGCGGCAGCCTCCGGATGCGCCCATTCTCCAAGCTTTGCTGTCAGAGCTCGCGACAGATCGTCCAACGCGGTTTGCTGTTTCTGGATAATCTTCTTGTAGGCGTCGAGTGTGGAGTCTCGCAGAGAAGCGATCTCTCCGTCAAAATTGACTTTAGAGCGCACAGTCCGGGCGAGGAGCTTGCCAAGAGCCGTGTTGCGTCCCTCAACGTTTTCCTTTGTCGCGTCCTTGACAGCAGGAACGTGAACCCATTGGATATAGCGCGACAGGCGGTCGCCACCTTTGCTGAATCCGTAGAATTGATCTTCGCTATCGATCAGAACGCATCGTTCAGGATGACCTTCTTCATAGGATCGAAGCGCCTGTCTATTGGCTTCCTTACTGCCCTTTTTGGGAAGGCCAAACGCAGGGTGGCTCTCTCGAATCCCCTCATAGATCGCCGCTAAATCCCCCGCTGACGCCCCGTCGTTGTATTTGCGGAAGAATTCGCTGAACTCCATCATTGCGCTTCGTTTAGCGAACTGGCGGACCGTTGCCTTACGCGTGGTCTCATTGAACTCCGCCAGCGCTGAGACGATCAAAATGCCCGAACGATAGTATTCGGAGAAGTCGGCTTGAGCCTCTGGTTCAAGATCGTGGAAGGTTAATGTGATCTCGATCGGCTGTTCAACGTTGCCGTTGTGAAAATCCTCCACCTCGAGCTCGATCAGATTTGTCGGAGCTTCTTCGGTCTGGCGGAAAAAGATATTCAGCGCGCAGAGAACGGTCGACTTTCCGGCGCCGTTCGGCCCCACGAAAGCCGTGTAATCATCGAGGTCAACGACCATGTCCTTGAAAGAGCGAAAATTCTTGATGCAAATAGACTTGATCTTCAAAGAGACACCCGTCGGCTTTATCAATCAAAAGTGGCATCGATCGAGCAATTCATCAGACGCGCGCATCTGCTGCGCTACATCCGCAGGCAGCATCAACGCATTGCAGCGGAATTGCTCTGCGCGGAAGTTATTCTTTCGCTGCGCCGCATTCTATTAAGTTTGCGGACAACTGGGCTTTGGGTGGATGACAGTCTGTCGATTCGCGCAGTTTTCCGGCGCAAGGGGAAAAAACCAGCGCGTGATTATCCGCCTGACCTGCAGAGCCGGCTGCGAAGACCATTCTAGTGGCGCTTGAAGGTCTCAACCAGGGTGCGTGGCTCGCTTTGATATTGTTGCCGCTGCGTGTGAAAGGGGCATTGTCCCCGTGCAATAGCCGAGCTGACTTGCCGAGCTGATCGGCTCGGTTGGGCTTACCGCAGCGCTCGCGCATATCCGCGATCATGTCGAGCCCGGACGATTGGCGCATTCATCGCCGGGCCACGGTGGTTGCTGCTGAGCCGCGTCCACGTTGCTGCCTTCGAGGCCTGGAGCGGCCCCGATTGGGTCAATATGGCGCTCATGCGCCGTCCTTGCGGGTGGTTGGCTTCAGATAGCTATCGAGCTTTCCTTTTGCTGGCGTCCTTGCGCTTCCCAGTCAGCACGGCAAGGCGTAGTGCCGCGCCCTGCGGAGCAAGTGCAAGTGCCTCGCCTCTATACTCGTCCACAAAAGATAGGAGCGCCATTGCATGGGCAAGTTTGATGAGCGCGCACTCAGGATGCACGAAGAGCGCATCGAACTCTTTGGCGTGGGGTCTGTGCGGCAGGCTAAGTTTGCATCGAAAGTCACGCTGCCGCGGTGCAGGCGCGACTCGCGTGGACCCTGCAGATGTAGGAAATCTGCATGGTTCTACGCAATCACGAGGGAATGCTGCGCGATCGAGGAATAGACGAGAAGTGGCAGGCCGCCGGCGCCGCTAAAATGCGCGGAGACTTCTGGCTGGACCCAAACGATCGGAAAGGTTGCAAAGATGATTATACTGGCCGATGACAGACGGCTGCGGCGCATGCGCATCGCCGGCTATTGCTGCAACGAAAGAGCGATCGGGCTGCGGAAGTCGGGCGAGGGACGATGGAGATGACAGACGAGGCAGGCGCCTCGGACCTGCGGCCGCTCTTGCACAGTTCGTCAAGGCGGATTCGCTGGGGTTTGATGCTCCTTTTCATCCTGGTCGGCTTGTGCGCGGCAGCAGCCCATTTTGCAGATAGTCTCGCAGAGTTCGTCGAAACGCCTGCCGATGGGCAAGCCGGTTCTACGATGGGCCTATCGCCGCAGGACAGGTCATTCCTGAGCGAGATGCAGAAGACCCAGCAGAAGGCGAGTGATGACCTTGCAGAGCTCAATCGCCGCCTTGACGCTCAGCGAGGCAACCTCAAGGCGATTTTGGATCAGCTCACCGCGCTAACTTCACAAATTGCCTCCTTGCAGGATGCGATGCCCGCCTCTTCTGCTCCTACCCCGGCGAACGCGCTTTCAACTCCGGTCAAAAGGTCAATCGGCCGCTCAAAATCACAGGGACCTGTTTTGGTCGGAGGCGCGCCCGTTATCGCGGGACCAAAGCCCGCAGAGCACTGACCGCGGCCCGTCCGGTATCGTTGTCTCACCGCCCGGTCCGCGAGGCGCGAAGCGTAGCGTTAACCTGGCCTGAACCGATCTCGACCTGTGACGACCGTCCGCCGCACGGTCGAACCGGGACCCTATTCATGGGAGATGACGCTGCGAGCGACGCCGGCCGGGCATCACATAACCGTCCGGGCCGTGCACTGCCAGCGCGAGGCGTGCTGGCGCTTCGTGATCCGGCAGACGCCGATGCAATCGATCCGGCAAGCCGCTAGTGCGACCTGAGCTCTGCAACGAATCATGATAGGCATTTTGCTGTGCTGGAAGGGGCTGATCGCAAAGCGATTGACGATGCAATCCGTGACATCCGGCGCGTTAAAACAGGCTGCCAGCGAAGGTCGTCAATGCCAAAGATGCAGTTTCGCCGACCCAAATACAGGCTTTGGTTGCTTTCCTAATTGTCATTGCCCTCTGTGATGCGTCTTCTGGCCGTAAAGACCGAAAAGTTGCACAGACATTCAGGACTTTGCCAAAACCCTGCGCAAGATTGTTTCTAGCATCCTATCTTATTTGGTATCCGATTTCAGGTTCGTCAGTGACCCTCCGCCCAAATTCTAAAGAGATGAGACAATTCGATCAGTGGAAACAGCGAGCTCGTGAGCTCGCGATGGCCCATGGCGGTATCAGCGACTTGGACTGCGATAGCCTTCGCCGTGTGCTGGTGGACCTTCACGAATTATTCGTGAGCTCGCCTGGATCTGTACAAAAGGCTTATCGTGCGATGAGCGATACGAGGATTTCGGATCGCTGCAGAGATTTTGCGAATGCTGTGCTGGGTGGCTCTATCGCCTGGTCATTACCTGCAGATCCAGAGCAGGTTGCCGAAGTGGTCGGTGGGCTAATCCGTGCCGTGGACTGGACTTTGGGGCAATACCGTTCGCATTGGCCCGGCAGCTCGTCGCAATGGATGATGGGCGGCTGGTATGTAATCCCCAGGGACGGTATGCGCGCGGTCCAATCCGGATCGCAGTCGCAGTCCTATCAAAAGCGCGGCTTGGTGTTTCATCGCCTGATTCCCAGCGAGATAGACGGCTACAGCGTCGAAGTTCTCAACGCCAGGACGCTTCATCTTTGCGCCGACAAGACCGAATGGAAGATGGCAGCGTGCCTGTTCGAGAAGCTTGAGCTCAAAACCAGTCGTTCCAAGGAATGTGGAGAAGATCGCTTCGTTGTGCGGGAGGTGACTGCACCTTCAGCGGATGCCCTCGTCGCAAGCCAGATCGAGCAATCGCTGCTCGAGGGATGCGTCGCGCTGGTCTGGCCGGAATTGACAGTCCCGCCGGGGCTGCGTGAGCGAATCCGGACGCTGTTGCGAGACCGTGATGTTGCCGACGATCGTCCCCCTCCTGAGATTGTTGTTGCAGGAACCTGGCATGACACGACGGAGCAGGGAGTAGTCAATCGGGCTCACATCTACGACGGCTACGGCGAGGAGCGGCTCGTCTACGATAAGATCGCTCCATTTGCCGTGGGCGGACTAGGCAAGGAAGGCATCGTGCCTGGAACAAGGCTCTGCGTGCTCGCAACGGAAACGGCGTTGATAGGCTTTGCGATCTGTCTGGATTTCTGTGACGCGACGTCGAACCCTTTTACCGAACTCAACCTCGACCTGATGCTGGTGCCTTCGATGGGCAATGACCGGACCATGGAAGGTCACCAGACGACCGCCGCGCAGGTCGAAGTCAAATTCGGAACGCGGAGCTTCGTGGTGCAGCACATGCTCGACTCAGAGTTCAAGGATGGCAGAATAGGTGCTATATTACCTATGACGAAGCGTCCCTCTCGGGTTCCAGTGGCGCATTTGGGTCAAAATGCCGTTTGGAAGTCTTATCCGTGGCCGCAGACCACCTAGATTTAGGGCACAAAATCAGAGTAAAGCGTTGTAAAGTGTTCTTAACTGTTGTGGCGTATGCGAGGGCAAATGGAGCTGGACCTCAAAAAAATGGAATTGGGTGACGCCACCGCAGCCGAGGCGAGAGCAGCTGTCTCAGAGCTCCTCAAGGAGGGGTCGGAGTCCAGTTACAGTCGCCTTTATGCGGCAATGGGAGCTTGGCTCTGGAAGACATTGGACGGACGGCGGCGCGACGATGAGTTGAGGCAGTGGTTCGACATTATTCGACGGACGAGTGCGTTTCTGTCGGCCAAGAACCCGGCATATGCGGAACGCTTCAGAGCGTTCTACGATCTACTCGAAATGTCGATTGCAACCTCCAAAGCCGCAAATGTGGACGAGATTCTTACCCGTCAACATGTGGTAAGCATTTTGCAGCACCTGCAGCAGGCCGGACAGCGGCCTGTTGAGAAGGCGGCAATTGCTGGAAAGCTCGGCCTGAAACCGGCCAATCTCAGTCGAATACTGCATATGATGGCGAACGCCCGTCTGGTTGAGCGAACCAGCTACGGCAAGCAGGCTCATTTCTGTATCACACGCGAGGGATCCATAGCCCTTTCAAAGCGAGAAGCCGCGCTGCGTCCCGCACAGGCTGCTGCGCCTATGGTCCAGCAGAGTGCCGCGGAGGCCGGCGCGGTTTACCGGCAAATTCTTGCGACTGCGCGTCATGATTCCCAGTTAACGCTCGCTCATGGGAATATCCTGCCGGACTTAACATACCCGATGCCGACCGCAGATCCCGGCTTGGGGTTGATGAATCTCCTGCAAAGATTGGCGAATCTGCCAGCGCCGCCAACGCCAACGCCAACGCCGCCCGCAACTCCCCCGCCAACCCAAGCGCAGCCGGCGAGGAAAATCTGGCGAAAGCGCTGTTATGCCGTTCAGGTCGCCCCGGTGCACGACAAAGCGCTAGACGCCCATCGGGCACACCTGTTCGTTGAACCGGTGCAGCAGCAGAAGAGCGGGCATTTTATGCTGCACGCCTATAAAGAGGAAAATGAAAATCATGTCGACTGAGGATCAGTCTGGGTCGACGCCGACCGAAGGCCTCGCCGAAGATAGCATTATCTTGTACGGCCAATCGTTGGTGGATAGGGTCACGTACGTTCCATCTACATATACCTCTCTGCTCATGTGCATGGGCAAAGTAACCCAGAATGGCCCCGATGTTCTGGTGCCGCTGGTCGACGTCAGGCTTGACGGGCCGATTGTCGACGATACGACGAGATCGACGTTATTCTATCAGCTGATGACGATCGAAAATCTGGCTTTTGTTTTGGAAGACGTCACCAGCGACTTGACGGCTGTTTGTCAACAACTCGGCGCGGTCAGTTCAGGACGAGCAAAGCCGGACATTCTTCGACTCTCAGCCATGAAGGCTTATCTGTCCCAGGCAAAGGCCAACCTAGAGAAGTGCCTTTCCGAGATCGAACCCATCGCCTAGGCTTGGCCCGGTTTGCTGCGTCGACGGCAATCTGCTTCCGGAAAGGGCGTCGAGCTCGATCCGCTGACTGTCGCGGCTCGGTCAAGCGCCCGAGCAGCAAGGTCTTTCTGGATCGTGCTAGGCAGCTTCAATCTCCTAAACATTGAAGGCTGAGCAGATATCTACGCAAGTAATCTCGCCCAAGCCCTCCTGCACCAGCGATGCTCGGCCCCGCATGCTTTTTGGCTTATGACCGGTCGCCACCCAGATTCTCGCTGCCGCTGCAATCGACCCCCGCTCCAACAGATCCAACCCGCGAGGAGGTTCGCCATAGCTCGGGCGTGCGTGTCAGCGATGGTCAACAGCTCAGCGCAGATGTGCCAGCGCGTTCCTCAATGCTCGAAGGATGCCGCCAACTGGCGAAGGCGCGATGCAGCAAGATCAATGGTGGCGGAGATGCTGTACCAATTCGGCGCAACATCTCTTGCCGGTACTCCGGCAGCTTCATTCGGACATGATCTTGTGAGACGAATGCCGATCTAACCGCGTCGGCTGCTGGCGCATTGGATGTATTATTCATTTCAGGCGGCCAGCCGGCGAACGCCATTTTCAGGTCAACCACGCCGGCACGCTGCGTCGTGCTTGCCGATGGCTTGGTTGTGAACGTCTCTCCAGACCTGGTGGATGGCGGGCATTGTCCGTTTCGCACCGATTTGTGGACCGACAGCTACATCTTGCGATAATAGATCTTGAGCCATCTTTTCGCGCTTTCGATGGACGGGTCGTAAGAGTAGCTCTTCACGAGCCTCCTCGGCCGCTCTCGGTTGTATCGCCAGCCGGCAGTAGCGAGCGAAGGCGAGCGTCTGTCTGGTTGCAGACTGAGGCAGCAGCTCGACGCAGCATCAGAAGGTCGTCGGTGCCCGCTGCTGACGATTACAATCGTGCTTGCTTGAGTTCAAAAAAGGTAGCTAGAGCACACCGTCTGCGGGCAACAAACATCAGGGTCTGGAGCATTTCGTCGGCTGGCGAAGTTCACCGCGAGTGGAGGCGCTATGAGTAAACCTTGTGGGAACGTCAAACTCAGATCCCGGAAGGGACCGGCATGGGTGCCCAATCCGGGCGATCTGATCGAGGCATGATCACGTGTTGACCTGCATCTCGTCGGTGCCATTCCGGTGCCACCATGGGCAAAAGGCCTCGTTGCCCATGGTCCAACATGCCTACCACCCGGCGCGTTCGCCAGTGGAGCTGCTTGTCGAGTTGAGACATGGTCGATTGAGAGGGCGCAGCATCCTCGGATCATTTGCATGAACGTGGCTGGAGCAAAGCGCATGCGGGAACGCATCCTATGTTGCAGGGTTGAGAGCAGTTCGCAGGGCAGGGAGTGCGAGGTTTGCGGTTCCAAAGGACGATAAAGTGCGCATGAGCTTTGAGTGTGAGGCTGGGCAGAACGGGATGCATTACAAGCACCGGCTCAATCTTCTCGTGGAAACATCACGGGAGGGGTCTCTGACCTGCGGCAATCCCGTCGATGCGATGGCGTTGCGCGAATGGTTACCAGTGGCGCCGCTCGCGACAGTTCTTTCAACCGCTACAGAGCGGAAGCGCGACCGCAACCAGGCCATGAACGGGCTGCTCTCAATGGCAGATAAGGTGGCTTGGCGCGTGCTCAGAACCGGGCGAATCCTGGCTCGGTCAAACAAAGATGCGGCCTAATTTCGCAATGAAGCGTGTTTGGTTGTGTTTTGGTTTCGCCTTGTCCTCGGACTTGCCCCGCGAACGAAAGCCTTGTCGAAATTCAGACAGCTCGCAGCTCCGGCCGCTCTTTTGCTGGCGGGCAGATCAGAGTGACCTGGTGCCCGCGGTTACTCGGATGCTGCGCTGCTGTGGATCCGACCGAAGGTGGGGCTTTTTCACAGAAATGTTGGGCGTATTCTTCTGTAGCGGAGGATTTCCTGCACTGATTGATTATCTCGTGGTGAAATTCACCTCAAACTGGAGGTGCTCATGCAGTATGATCGGATAGACGCCCGCATTCTCGAGATCGTGCAAAAGAACAATCGGCTAACGTCCGAGGTGATCGGCGAGATGGCCGGCCTTTCTCCTACCGCGTGCCAACGGCGATTGAAGAGGCTACGCTCAGAAGGCATCATCCAGGCTGATGTCTCCATCGTCTCGCCGAAGGCGGTCGGAAGACCAATTCAAGTGCTTGCCCTCGTCACCATGGAGCGGGAAAGCGCCGACATCATCGATCGGTTCAAGAAGGCCATCAAATCATCAGTTGACATTGTCAATGGCTTCTATGTTACGGGTGACGCGGACTTCGTCTTGTACATCACCGCCCGGACCATGGAAGATTACGAGCAATTTACGCGCTCCTTCTTCTATGAAAATCGAGACATCAAAGGTTTCAAGACGATGGTCATCTTGGATCGAGTAAAGGCTGGCTTTGCTGTTCCAGTTGAACTTCCGCCGGAGGACTGACCCATTGGTCGAGGTGTCTCGTCTCGACGATCGAGGGTGTACGCGTCCACAGCCTCTCGACAAGTGTCAGAATCCAATCGGCACTTGATCGCGCAATGATTCTGCCTCCAATAAGCCAGGACGGCGCTTGCCGGCTGTGGACAACAGTCCAGGCTGCCGGTGACTGCGCCGAGGCGAGTGGGGACAAGGCAGCACCTGCAATGGGTGATCGAGGCCGCCGGGTGTGTAGCGTGAGGTTGTCTCCTCACGAGCCATCTAGCCCGACTCTTCTGTCCGCTTTCGGTCGACAAACAAGTCGTGCAGATGTGGCTGCGCCATTATCGCACTAATCGCGGCACCCTTCCTCCTGGCGACGGTCCGCTTCTTCTCTCCGCGCTGTCAATGGTGCCGAATGCGCTTGAGAGGCTCTTCAGCCTGCAAGATATCGCAGAGTGGCTAATGGCCAAATGGCTTCGCGCCCCCCTAGGTAAGCCGCCTTCTCCGGAGAGATGCGCAGTCCTCGATCATGTCAATTGCGCACACTCCGGCCGAGAAGTTAGGCAGGCCGCGCGCGGCCAGAGCGCCTAGAACCTCAGTGCAGGAAATGCGAGCAACGGGCTTGAGCGAGCCGCTCCAGCCAATCTCGCTCAGGAAGATCGGCGATAGGCCCGTCTGATAGCTTCCTGCGCCTTAGCTCCTGGATCGTCTGATTCTCCTGCACCACGGTTACTGCAGAACCGAGGATCTGGCGCCCTTGCCGCGCCTCCGTCGAAGGGTTCGTCGCCAGCTGAATTTCATCGGGGTGTTGCTTTCCAGCGCGGGATTTGAGCGCCGACACTGGCCTCGTTGCATCAATCGAGATCAAGATGTTGGTACATTTGCAATCAAGTTTTTGTTACGGCCAGTGCGGACACAAACGCCAGCTAGCAGGAGAGGGACCATGACCGATCGCGTGCCCGCAGTCCTGGAAACGCTCGATTGCTCGGCCGCCGCGGCTCTCAAACAGCTGCCCGGCACACGGCCGACGCTTCCTCTGTCGCCTGCGAAGCGTCCTGCGAAACGGCCCTTCGTCAAGAACGCCATCCTGGCCCGTCTTTCTGTGCCGGACCTTGCGGCAATAGGGGAGTGCCTTGAGCCTTTCATCCTAAAAGAGCGTATGATTCTACAGGAGCCGAAGAAGCAGGTCGAGCATGTCTACTTTCTCGAAACGGGCCTCGTCTCGTTGAGAGTCGTGGCCGCGGGAACCATGCTCGAAACAGCAGTCATCGGGTATCGGGGCGTTGTCGGAGCTTCCTTTTTGTGGGGAGGGCATCTTTCCAGTCATCAATCTGTCGTTATTTTCCCTGGAAGCGCGCACCGCATCCGGGTGGAGGATTTGCGTCGGGTGATGAAGGTGCATCCTGAGGTCCGCGACCATCTGTTTGATTATGTTCAAGCGTTGACCTTTCAGTGCGTACAGGCGGGATTATGCGGGGTTCGGCATCATCGTGAACAAAGGCTCGCGAGCTGGCTCTGCCTGGCAAGCGAGGCTGTTGACGCCCGCGTACTGCCGGTGACCCATGACTATCTATCGTCCGTGCTGGGACTGCGCCGCGCCGGCGTAACCGAGACGCTAATCCGGTTTGAGGAGCAAGGGCTACTTCGCAAGATGCGCGGCGTCTTGCAGATCGATGACCACAAAGCCCTGGAGCAAAAAGCGTGTTGTTGTTACAAGCTCGTCTCGGCCGCTTATGCCTCCTCGCAATCCGCGATCTCAGCACAAGAACAAGCGAGCTAGCAGTTCGCCAGAACGCGCTGCGTCTCAATTCGTGAGCTCTCGTCAGCGCCTGACCTGAGGTCGTGCATACATCTGTCGACGCCCGGGATTTCGAGCGGATTTCTAAAGAGCACTGGCGCCAATCCTGTTTTGCCCGTCTGTTCTGCCCCCAGGTGCAGCGATGGCACTGCAGGCCCCCATGGGCGTTCGCAGACCGGATCCAACTCATAAACGCGGACCTTCAAATTTGAACAGACGTCGGCCCGAACTGGGCCCCGCAAGCTCAAGGCCCTTGCAAAAGCCTCAGCAGGCAGTGCTCAAGCGGCGATCGCGGTCGCGGACACCGGCGGGATGCCAGGATTGGTGGCCAGTGTGCGCGATACGCCGTCCTCGCGAGCACGCCGCGCGACGCCTTTGTCAAGAGCCGAGATCATGGCGTTGAGGCCTGCGAGCAAGTCTAGCATCAAACAAGAATGACGCGGCTTGCTTCGGGAAGCGAACTGACTATCTATTCCTCGACCAAATCCGCAACCCTTGCCACATGCGAGGGTCTCTTGGCTGTGATCCGATCATTTTCAGTCAGGTGTCTTCGGATCGCGTCGATGAATTGGGTCCGTTGACGGGGCCGGATCAGCGGACTAATCCGCGCGCAGACATCGCTTGATCCTGCCCATCCTCAGTAAACTTAAAGAAACGTGCCGGACCTCTGACTAGGACAATCGGCGTATTTTCGTAAGTATGAGTTGGCCGCATTGCAATGAATACGAGAATGCGACCGAATGCGGATCAAGTCTCTCAAAGTGCAGAAAAGATATCGAGCTCTAGCTGAGCAGGCGGCAGCTAAAGCCCCCATAATGGTCGCAAGCTGGTCCCTTGGCCGGCGGGAGTGGACGGATTCTCATCTGCTTTGTTGGGTTTTCGATCTCCGGCCGCGTTTTGCCGGGCCCGTTCTCGGGCGGCTGGTCCTCTGATCGTACTGAGCCGAACGGCCTCTCCAGCATGCGACGGACGCGTATCGGCGCAGGGCCAATGTGGAAGTGAGCCGCCCGCTGCTCCAGTGCCCGTTCCGATTGGGTGGAGCGGTTCCGCCACCGCAAGTAATCGAGCCACGTCGGGCAATGATAGCGCTCGGTCCACAACTCCGGATCAGCAATATCGCGCGCGATCGACCAGCCATAGGCGCCGTTGCGCTGGCGAGACAGTTGCACGTCCTGCATGATATTATGAAACGTCCGTGCATTGTGCGGCGCAATGCGATATTCGATTTCGACGACGAGCGGCCCACTGCGCCCGCTCAAAGGCAGGCGCACCTCGGGATCGGCCAGCAGCTCGGCCTCTTTCTCCCCTCGCGCTCCGACACGGGGCATCGGTAGCCAACGGCCAATGAGGGGCGAAGCGAGCATCAGGACGGCCGCAACCAACAGTGCGTTCTGGACGCCGGCCGCGTCAGTCAGATAACCCCACCCCCAGCTGCCGATGGCCATCCCACCTGTGCCCGCCGCCTGATATGCGGCAAGAGATCGCCCGGCCACCCAACGGGGCGCCGACAGCTGCACGCCAATGTTGAATATCATCCAGACCATCGTCCACACGGCGCCCGCGAGGACGAGTGCTGTCACAGTCAGGGCCGGCTCGCGACTTAGCGCGACGGCGACCATTGCCATGGCCATGCACAGCGCGCAGGTGCGGATCGCGGCCTCGCCGCTCATTTTTTTTCGCAGTTCGGTGATGGTCAATGCGCCAACCACCGCACCGAAGCCAAAGGCGCCGAGCATGATGCCGTAGGTTTGGGCGTCGCCATGCAGAATATCGCGCGCCACAAGCGGCATCAGCGCAGTGATCGCGCCCCCAGCGACGCCGGTCACCAAAGTACGAGTTAGCACAATTTTGATCGGCGGCGAATTGCTGATATAGCGCACGCCAGAAACCATTGCGCGGCTCAATCGCTCTGGCGGCAGGCGCGAGGGCGTACTCTTGCGCTTCCAAAGAAGCAACGCGACCATCAGAGGCAAATAGAACAAAGCGTTGAGCGCAAATGCAGCCATGGCACCCGCGGCCGCGACAACGGCTCCGCCGATCGCCGGACCGACGCTTCGCGCGATATTGTAGCTGATGCTGTTCAGCGCGATAGCCGCAGGCAGTTGCTCTTCCAAAGGAATCTGTTCGCTAACCGACGATTGCCAAGCCGGCCCCATCAGCGCCATGCCGCTGCCGACAACGAAGCATAGCATGAGCAAGATGTTCGGTGTGGTCAGGTCAAGCCAAGTGACCAGCGTGAGGAGGATCGCGCCGGCCAGGGCTATGCCGAGCGAGACCAGCCCTACGATGCGCCGGTCATACATATCGGCGATCGCTCCGGCAGGCACCGAAATCAGCATTACCGGCAGCAGCAAAGCGGTCTGCACCAACGCGACTTGATCAGCCGAAGACGCCATCTGTGTCATCGCCCAGGCGGCGCCAACCCCTTGAATCAAGGTGCCGACGTTCGACAGAAGGCTTGCCAGCCAGATGCGTCGGAACGTCGCGTGCCGCAGCGGCGCCGTGATGGCGTCGCGCCCATGCGACTTGGCTTTGACTGAATCGATCATAACCGGTCGCGATGGATAGCATGATTTGGGTCTGATCTGCATCACAAGGATGTTCGCGCGCAGCGCGCTCGCGATGATGTTGGATTGCACTCACTTCCAGGCGTAAATTTTGTACGAAACGGACAATCTGCCGCGCGAGTGGGCGTATGCACGCTGACGGGGCCGGTATAGCCGTCCCGATTTTGCGGGATGATTCAATGGTTCATACCGTGCGCCTGGTAGCAGCTGTGCCGCACGTTGTCGCCAATCGCCAACACCTTCTTGATGCAAGTTCCCGCTAGTGTCCCGAATCTGAAGTTCGCATCATTTGCCGCACCCTCGGAGCGAACTTCGGATTCGATAAGGACACTAGCAAATTTATGATTCTAGTGTGCTTTATGAATGCGAAGTTCGTGAAGGTGGCTGCCGCGAGATCGCACGAACTTTGCATTCAGCACACTAGACAGCAGATGGTGAAGGCGGCGAGGTCATCGTCACTTTTCACTTTTCATATGTGCTGGATCGGCGCGCAGCGTGTCCGAACTCGACCGCGCTCCTCGGCGAACTTGCCTGCGATCAGATATAGGCGGGTTCAGCACGGTCCCCTGACCAGCTCAGTTCGTGGCTTTGGTTGTTGTATGTGGCTAGGTCATCGATTCGACTATACTTCGCGCCTCATGTTTGCTTTCGTAGGTCCCGTCGCGATGAGCTCGTACGCTTCGATCTTATTGCGAATGATGCGCGAGACGCCTGACGACAAGCTGACGGGCAGATGTTTCGTGGTTCGGAAACGATAGACTCGGGGCTGACTCGGACCGATGTCGAGATCGCGTTATCGGATGGCATCTGATACGCATAAGGTCGTAGGCCATGGCAGTTGATCGCCGACGCTTCGCTCTAGCCGGGCTTTCTGCCTTCGTATGCGGATACGCGCAGACGCAGCAGGGGCGGGCCGTGTCGGCCAGGAGGCCAGTGGTCGCCGGCTATGTTGCCCCCTGGAAAGCCCGGACGAACGGTCCGAACATCAAGACGATCCCGGCTCGCGAGCTGACCCACTTGATGTATGCGTTCGGTACCGTTTCGGCAGAAGGACGGGCTGAACTTGCCGATCGCTGCGTGGATGCGGGAGCCTGCAACGGAACCGCGCCGGCGGCTCCGTTCGGCGGCAATTTTGCCCAGCTCGCCGAATTGAAGCAAGACAATCCGCAGCTTCGAATTCTGATTTCACTGGGCGGTTGGAATGGATCGAAGTATTTCTCGGCAGCGGCCGCCACGCCGCTCTCACGCGCGCGGTTCGCGCAATCCGTGATCGATGCGTTCTTACGGCCGTATCCCGGCCTGTTCGACGGCGTGGATATCGATTGGGAGTTTCCCGTCTCAGGGGGGCGTCCAGATAATCTCGCGCGCCCTGAGGATCGTGCGAATTTCACGCTTTTGATCGCGGAGCTCCGCCGAAGACTCACCGACCTTGCTGCATCGGAGCGTAGGGAGCTTGAGCTCGCCATTGCAGTGTCGGCCGTCCCAGACAAGCTTGCCAATCTGGAGGCAGCCGCTCTGGCCAGGCTGGTAGACCGATTTCATCTAATGGCCTACGACTATCATGCAGGCTCGGCCTTTGCCGCTTTCAATGCACCGCTGTTCGCCTGCGCCGGCGATCCAAATCCTGATCTCAACGTCGATGCAAGTGTGAATGGCTTAGTCCGGGCCGGGGTACCGCCAGCCAAGGTCGCACTCGGGATAGCCTTCTATGGCCGAGCTGTTGCGAATGTTCCGCAACAGAACGGCGGGCTCTTCCAAACAGGGGCGACAGCGAGTGAGGAGTGGGGAGGGAGCGACGGCATCGATTACCGGGATCTCGTCGGCAGGCGCCCGGAAGAGCATGGCTTTCGCCGGTTTTGGAGCGACGAGGCCCAGGTGCCTTGGCTCTATGACGCAGAGCGGCGCATATGGATCAGCTACGACGATCCGCTCTCCGTCGTACGCAAAGCGATGTACGCGCGTGCGCGCGCACTCGCCGGGATCATGATCTGGGATCTGTTTGCCGACGACGGTTCGTTGCTCGCGGCACTTCGCACCGGCACCCTTCCTTCGCAAAAATCCGAATAGGTGTGTGGTCAGCGGGCCAACGTGCACGTCATCGAGCGTACCTCGAACCAGCCGCGACCCAGGTCGGTGCTAAACCAGAGCCAGGTCCGATTGAAAACGGCACGTCGAAGATACTGGCGGCAATGCGTGTTTCGACCGTGATGCACGCCTAATTTGAGGGACCGCACGCCAACTTGGGCGACTTGAGGCTAGACCGCATCGCCAAAGCCTTCTGAATTGCGGCTTCTCCAGCGCGAAGGTGGTCTTCGCTACCAAGCACGCCCGATCCAGAAGCCCGTTAGTCTGGAGCGCTTTGGTACTCGTCTCCATCGAAACGAAAGCGGTTCAACGAACCCGGGAGCCAGGACGCCGAATCTCGCGTCTTGAGCTCTCTAAACGAACTGCCAACAGCATGTGGTGTTGTCCGGGATAAGGATGCTCATCATCCGGCCGCCGAAGGCACTTGCCAGCGTCCGGAACGACCAGCCGCTGTTGACAGCCCTCGATATCATGGAACTATATTTCCGCAGTGCGCAGCCTTCGCGCCGAATCAGGGCGTTCTTGAATGAAGGTCGCGACATACCGGAAGTTCCAAACAAAGGGACCCCCGAGAATCTTCGTAAGATCACTTCGATGCGGGACGTCTTCATTGCTAATGCTCAAGAATGTCGTGTGAGAGAAGATCGTCAGTTGCGACCCGAATTCGTTATCGGAGAAGCTGCTCATGGCACGCCCGAAGTTGCCGGCAGGCGGCGGGCGCATCGCCCCACAGCAGCGATCGTTTAATGACATCTGACATCGTTCAGACGGCGCAGCAAGCGCTTTCGGATCGAGGGCGCGGGCACCGGCAATCCGATGCCCCTAGAGCGGGCCGGAATGTCTGGACCGCTACTGAAATGCCCACAGATTGGATGTCGGGCTCGCCGTAACTCACTTTCTTTTCCGCCAAGACTGCAGGGAGTGAGGTGCGGACGATGTCACAGGAATCCGATGGATATCCACGGCACGGCGGCCACCACGAAGGTCCCGAGGAGCAGGGCCACTATGTAGGAAACGATCGGTCCCATGCCTTCATCCGGATGGATTCTGCTGATGGCGCAGGCCGCATAGTAGCCGACTCCGAAAGGCGGGGCGAATAGACCAATTCCCATCGCCAGAACGACGACCATCGCGTAGTGGACCTCATGCACGCCAACCTGGCGTGCGATGGGGAAAAGCAGTGGGCCGAAGAGAACGATGGCGGGAATGCCTTCGAGCACGCTTCCCAGGATCACGAAGGCAATAACGGTGACGACGAGAAAGATGGGCATTCCGCCCGGCAACGAGGTCATGAACTTTGCAAGCGATGCCGAGAACCCCGACTGGGTCAGTGCCCAGGCCATTCCAGTCGCCGCACCGATAATGAAGAGGATCGCACCGGACAAAGCGGCGGTCTCGACCAGCATCGGATAGAGGCGGCGCCAGTCAAACTGACGATAGATAAGGAGCCCGGTCAGTGTCGAATAGACGATACCGATCGTCGAGACCTCGGTGGCCGTTGCGACCCCTTGGACGACCGCCGCGCGGATCACGAACGGCAGAGCGATCGCGGGAACCGCGATCAGGAACGCACGACCGATCTCCCGTCTTGTCGCACGACGAACGTGCGAAAGGTCCTCCCGACGGTATCGCCACCACACCACCGCACAGAGGCCAATGGCCAATACGATGCCGGGCAGCAGGCCGCCCGTGAACAAGGCCGCGATCGAAACGCCTGTCACGGATCCGATGGTGATCAACACCAGGGACGGTGGGATGGTTTCGGTCTGCGCGCCCGTGGCCGCAAGGAGCGCCACCAGGTCTCCTGGCTTTGCGCCGCGCCTGGTCATTTCGGGAAAAAGCACGGGGGCCACGGCCGCCATATCGGCCGCTTTCGATCCCGAGATGCCCGAAACGAGATACATCGCTGCGACCAACACATAATGCAGACCGCCGCGGACGTGCCCGAGCAGGCTGGCCAGGAATCCGACCATGGCACGGGCCATCCCGGTCATCTCGATCAAGAGACCTAAGAATACGAACAACGGTACGGCCAGAAGAATGAGATGGCTCATGCCTTCGTCCATGCGGCCGATGACGACCACATCCGGCGTGCTCGTCGTCAGCGTAATATACCCAACGGTCGCAAGACCGAACGAGAAGGCGATAGGCACCGCCGCAAAGACCATCGCACCGACGACGAACACGAAGAAGATCAGAAGGTTCAGATTTCCGAGCGGTTTCAGTACTGGCGCCAACAGCGCGAGGACCGCAACCAGGGCCCCTACGGCCGCGACGGCCCCAAACAGATGTTTGACATTGGCCGTGGCTATCAATCTCAGCGACGCCACGATCAGCATCAGACCGATTCCGACAGGAAGCGCCGCGGCGCGCCAGGAATTGACTATTCCCAGAGCGGGTGTCGTCACAAACACCTCGTCGGCCGCGAATTCGTACGCCGGGTGAATGACCAGCAACAAGAACGCCAAAGATGCGGCTGTCGCGAACACGTCGAGGAACAACCTTGCTTCCGGACGAATCATGCCGATGACTGCCGTCATCCGCATGTGTTCGGCCCGCTGGAAAGCGACGACCGATCCCAACATGGCGAGCCAGAGGAACAGAATGCCGGCGAGTTCATCCGCCCAGACGATCGGTGCGTGGAGCAAGTAGCGGGATACGATGCCGACAAAGAGGACGATTACCTCCGCGACGACCAGTAGCGCGGCAGGAATCGCGACGACTGGCTTGAGTGCCTTGTTCAAGCTCACGATAGCCTTTCGCCATCCAAAAGCTGGTTCGGGGAGGGCGAGAGCCGGCCCTTCGATATGTCCGTGTTCCATGGTGGTCACCCCAGCCTGCCGGCAGCTTTCTCGAGCTGAGCCCAGGCTTCATCGCCGAATTTGGCTTTCCAGTCGGAGTAAAAGCTCGTTTTCGCCAACGCATGGCGGAAGATGGATCGGTCCACGTCGAGGAATTGCATGCCTTTGGCGGTCAGATCGGCTCGCAGTGACTCGCTGAGCTTGGCGATGTCCGCCCGTTCGTCGCTGGCCGAGCGATCGAACTCGCGCGTCACGATTTCCTGAACGTCCTTCGGCAGCTTCTCGAAGGCGCGTTTGTTGCCGAGGATCCAATAATTGTCCCAGACGTGTCCAGTTAGGCTGCAAGTCTTCTGTACCTCGTACAGTCGTGCAGTCGCGATGATCGGAAGGGGATTTTCTTGGCCATCGACGACCTTGGTCTGCAGGGCGGAATAGACCTCGTTGAAATTGATCGGCGCTGGGCCTGCCCCAAGCGCGAGGAACAATGAAGTCAGATTCGGCGCGGCAGGCACCCTGAGCTTGAAGCCCTTGAGGTCTTCCGGTGTCTTGATCTCCTTGCCGGACGAGGTGATA
The DNA here is from genome assembly GCF_015291625.1 of Bradyrhizobium sp. CCBAU 53421. Classification (NCBI taxonomy): domain Bacteria; kingdom Pseudomonadati; phylum Pseudomonadota; class Alphaproteobacteria; order Hyphomicrobiales; family Nitrobacteraceae; genus Bradyrhizobium; species Bradyrhizobium sp. CCBAU 53421. Next base: position 7,612,159 of record NZ_CP030047.1, on the reverse strand, counting down.
TGCCGGAAGCCGTTGTCCCACGGCTTGGATACGGCCATAATCGGCGTCTTGGCAATCTGGGCGCGGATGTAGGCGCCGAGATCGCCGTCCATCGCCTTCCAGACGGCATCGTAGTTTGGGAAGAGAAAGCCGAGATTTACCGTGCCGGCCGCCGGCACGAGCGTTGCGAGGATCAGAGAGGAAAGGTTGAAGAATTCGACGCTACCGTTGCGGACCTGCGTCAGAAGATCGGTGTCCGAACCGAGTTGATTGGCCGGAAATACGTTGATCTCGAGACGTCCGCCGGTCGCTTCTTTGATGCGATCTGCCGCTTCCTTGGCGCGAACGTTGACGGGATGCGTCGGGTCTTGCCCGGTCGCAAGCTTGTAGGTGAACTCTGCCGCCGCGACAGGGCGGGTGAGGACCGCGCACAGAGGAACGGCTACGCCGGCCAGGAGCAACTTGCGGCGAGAGATGGCAATCGGTTTACGTTGGGTCATCGCTTCCTCCTTGTTGATGCAAAGTGATCGGTCGATCGGCACAGGAAACCTGGCCGGCTCTCGGGCGCCGGCGCGGGGCAGCGGTCATCGTTTTCCGCGGCGAATGCCGCGCAAGCGATGTTCTCTCGGTCGAGCTCGACGAATGGCGCTGCGCGACTAGCGCAGCCACCCCTTGATCTGCCGCGCAACTTCAGCAGTCGATATGCCGTAGCGGTCATGCAGCGTCGGAAGGGCCCCCGCGGCGAGGAATTCGTCGGGCAATGCGATCTGACGAAACGCTGGATGGACGCCCGAACGCAGCAACAACGCGGCGACGGCCTCGCCGAGACCGCCGATCACGGAGTGGTTTTCGGCCACGACCACAAGGCGACCTGGCTTGCTCGCCTCGCGCAGGATCGCTTCGTGATCAAGCGGCTTGACCGTCGGGACGTGCAGTACGGCCGCATCCACCTTGTCATCCGCGAGCACCTTGGTGGTTTCCAGAGCCCGCATGGTCATAATCCCCGAGGAGATGATCAGGACGTCCTGGCCGTCGCGGATCAGCGAAGCTTTCCCAAGCTCGAAGCGGTAATTGTATTCGTCCAGGACAAGCGGTACTTGGCCGCGCAGCAGCCGCATGTAGACCGGTCCTTTATGCGCGGCGATAGCGGGAACGATCTGTTCGATTTCGTGCGCGTCGCAAGGATCAATCACCGTCATGTTCGGGATCGCGCGGAACAAAGCCAGGTCCTCGGCGGCCTGGTGGCTGGGGCCGTAACCGGACGTAAGGCCAGGCAGAGCGCAGGCGATTTTGACGTTCCGGTCTTCTTCGGCAATCGTCTGGTGGATGAAGTCGTATGCACGTCGTGACGCGAACACCGCATAGGTGGTCGCGAACGGCATGAAACCTTCCGCCGCCAGGCCCGAGGCTGCGCCGAACAGCAGTTGCTCCGCCATACCCATCTGGTAGTAGCGATCCGGAAACTGTTTCGCGAAGATGTGCAGGTCGGTGTACTTGCCGAGATCGGCCGTCAGCCCGACGACCTCAGGCCGGTTGCGGGCCAGCTCGACGAGCGCGTGACCGAATGGCGCCGGCTTCGTCCTTTGTCCCTCGGACGCGATCGATGCGATCATTGCCGAGGTGGTGAGCCGCGGTTTCCCGGGCGTGGCTGGGGTTGCTGACTTCATGACTTGTCTCCCGCATCGAGTTCCGCCAACGCGAGCTGCCATTCATGCGGCTCGACCCGGATGAAATGATTTTTTTCGCGCTGCTCCAGGAAGGGAACTCCCTTACCCATCAGCGTGTCGGCTACGATCACGCGCGGTTGCGGGCCGCTATGAGCGCGCGCCTCGTCGAAGGCCGCCACGACTGCATCAAGATCGTTTCCATCAACTCGACGAACGAACCAGCCGAATGCCTCGAGCTTGTCGACCAGCGGCTCAAACCCCATCATCTGCTTCGAGGGGCCGTCGGCCTGCTGATTGTTGACGTCGATGATTGCAATCAGATTGTCGAGCTCGTGATGCGCCGCCGACATCATGGCCTCCCAACTCGAGCCCTCGTCGAGCTCACCGTCGGAGAACAGCGTGTATACGCGGCTATCAGAGCCCTTGCGCCTCAGGGCGAGGCCCATGCCGACGGCGATGGCCAGCCCCAAACCGAGAGAACCTCCGGACATTTCCATGCCGGGCGTATAGGCGGCCATGCCTGACATCGGAAGACGGCTTTCGTCAAACCCATAGGTCTGAAGCTCAGCCTCGGGAACGATGCCCGCTTCTATCAGCGCGGCGTAGAGCGCGATCGCATAGTGACCATTCGAGAGAAGGAAACGATCGCGTTCTTCCCATGTCGGGTCCTCCGGACGGACGCGCATCGCGTGAAAATAGGCGACAGCCAAGACGTCCGCGATGTCGAGCGCTTGCGCAATGTATCCCTGACCTTGGACCTCGCCCATCCGCAACGCATTGCGGCGAATGTTGCGGGCGCGCTGCGCCAGGGTTGGTGCGTTGGCGAGCGTTTTCGCGCTATCCATTTTTCTCTCCTTCGCTGAGCTAGTGGATGAGCATCCCGCCGTTGACATCGATCACGGCGCCAGTGACATAGGCGGACAGGTCAGAGGCGAGGAATGTGTAGATTCCGGCGACATCTGTTGCCTCTCCGAGCCGACCGAGCGGGATAGTTTCGAGGATCTTTACGCGCATTTCATCGGTGAGCTTTCCGGACGTGATGTCAGTGCCGATGAGGCCCGGCGTGACGCAGTTGACGCGGATACCGTCAGCGCCGAACTCGCGCGCCATGGCCTTCGCGAGCCCCAGTACGCCGGCCTTCGCCGCTGAGTAGTGCGGGCCGCCGAAGATGCCGCCGCCGCGCTGCGCAGAGACCGAAGACATGCATGCAATCGATCCGGCTTTGCGCTTTTGCATATGCGGGATCACCGCCTGAGACAGCAACATTATGCCCTTGAGGTTGACGTCTAGGATCCGGTCCCAGTCGCCCGACGTGATGTCAAGGAACTTCACCGGCTGGGTAATGCCGGCGTTGTTGATCAAGATATCGATCTGGCCGAACGTGCCGGTGACGATCTCGACCGCCTTCAAACAAGAGGCTTGATCGGCGACGTTGCACGCCACTCCGATATGAGCGTCACCGAGACCCTGCGCGGCAGCCTGCGCGGCGGGCCCATCGATATCGAGGATGGCCACGCGAGCTCCCTCTTCCGCGAACCGCCTTGCTGTCGACAGGCCAATGCCGCGAGGCGAAGCTGCACCGGTGATGATTGCCGTCTTGCCGCGAAGCAGCATTTTCGTCCTCCCTGTTTGACGTACCAGACGCCGCTTCAGCGGCCGGCCTTCTTGACCGCATCTGATACGCGCGAACCATTTTCGGAACAAACGCGCAGTTGTCTTGGGTGCGTGAATCTGGTTCACTCATGGGCATGCTGCTGTCGAGCATCCCAATCTCGGCCATTCGTGCCTTCGAAGCGGCTGCGCGCACAGGATCGTTCAGCGACGCGGCGAACGAACTGCATTTGACCCCCAGCGCGGTCAGCCATGCGATCCGCAAGCTGGAAGGCATATTGAGCACCACTCTATTCGAGCGGAGTGCCCGCTCGGTTCGGCTAACCCCCGCTGGCGAGAATCTGATGCGTCACGCCGGTGCCGCTTTCGACAATCTGCGACGCGGCATCGAGGAGGTCGCGGGTCGCGGTCCACAACTGCTCAGGGTACATTGTGCTCCCAGCTTTGCGGCCCAATGGCTCGCACCGCGGTTGACGAAGTTTCTTGCTGCCGAGCCGCAATTGGAGCTACGCCTCGCGGCCAATACGGAATATGCCCGCTTTACGAATGACGACTTCGATCTCGACATCGTCTACGGCCAGCCGCGCGGCGATGGATTGGAGGTCGTTCCGCTAGGTGAAGAGACGGTCACTCCGCTTTGTGCCCCCCGGCTTGCAAGGAAGATCCGCAAACCGAAAGACCTGCTGAATCACGTGCTGATCCGTTCGGACGTGAAGCGCGTGCAGTGGCATCAATGGTTCGCGGCGAATGGACTGGAAGCGCCCGCCATACATGGCATGCGCTTCGATCGCAGCTTCCTCGCAATTGCAATGGCGTGCGGAGGGGTAGGCGTGACATTGGAATCGACCCTTTTAGCCGAGCGCGAAGTCGCATCTCGCAGACTGGTGGCGCCACTGGTCGGTCGCTCCACCGACATCCGCTATGTTGGCCATCATCTGGTCTTCCCTCGCGCGGGCCGTCAGCGCCGCGCCCTGCGAGCCTTCGTGGAATGGATCAACTCTGAGCTCGCGCGGACCGACAAGAGTTAACGCAAGCTGGGTCAATCTGCGCTGCACGGACGACGTGGTGACCCACAATCGTAATACATCGGCTTTGGCTGAAAGAGCTTCCCGCGAGCCGATCATGCCTCGCGCCTCCGAGAGGCAGAACGACTGGCCTTCATCGACTTGACGAGCGCACGCATGGCGTTGAACGACAGCCACTTGGCTCAGTGTTGGTCAGCTTGCCGAAAGCTAGCTCTGGCACCCTGGCGTCGTGGGGATATCGCTCGGAGCTGATCTGCGACTGAATCAAACGTAAACATCGTCAAACGGAGTTTTGAGATGGTTCGAATTCGAAATGCTCTCGAAACGGCAGCGTTAGCATACGGCAGTACGTCAGGCGCTGCGCAGCAAGTTGAAACCATAAACCAGCACGCCTTTGACCAGCAGCTGGATGAGATACCGCCGGAGCTGGATGAACCAACCGGTGCAGGTCCCGCCCCTTCTAACTCGGACGAGGCGGCGGATGTGGTCAACCAGCAACCCGACATGAAGCTTGTCATTATTTCGAACCGCGGCGCCGAGTTCGAGCCCGATAAACCCCAGGCCGGTGGGCTTGCTGCTGCCCTCGAGCCGGTCGTTGAACGTTCCGGCGCCGCTTGGATATTCTCATCGAAAGAGCGCGGTGACGGGACTGAGCGGCCACTGCCACTCGAGAACATTGGCGCAGGTCAGATCGCCAGACTCGATCTGCCGGCAGCGCATTTTCCCGGCTACTATCGGGATTATTCGAATTCAACGTTGTGGCCGGTATTGCACTCCCTGTCCGACCGGATGTCGCGCGCCGAAGAGGGCTACGACAGCTATTGGCAGACGAACGATTTCATCGCGCGTGCGGCATTCACGCTGCGGGATCGGGATGCATTCTGGGTGCATGATTATCATCTATTTCCGCTCGGGGCCGAGTTGCACAAGCTCGGCATTGAGCGGCCAACCGGCTTTTTCCTGCACGCGCCGTGGCCGGCGCCCGACATGATAAGGCGCGTAGCCAACCATCGCGAGCTGATGAAATCGATGCTTGAATATGATCTGCTGGGCTTTCAGACGAATCGGGACCTGAACAATTTCGCGGCCTGCCTGCGAACCCATTTCGGGCTGGAGAGCAGGGATGGTGTCGTGATTACGGCGCGAGGCCAGACGCGACTTCAAAAGTTTCCGATCGGGATCGATCCGAGGCAGTTCGCAGAATATCTCGCTGCAGACCTCTCTCCCGCAGAGCAAGAGAAAGTCTCTTCATTATTGCAAAACTTCGAGGGATCCAAGTTTGCGATCGGCGTGGACCGGCTCGACTATACGAAGGGTATCGACAAGCGGGTCGAAGGGCTAAATCAGCTTCTAAGGACGGAGCCGCACAGCATCTCGCTGTTGCAGATCGCGCCGCCCTCACGTGACGACGTCCTGGAGTATCAAAACTACAGAGCCGACGTGGTGAGCGCTATCGACCAGGTCAATGCCGAGCATGGCACAAGCGAGTGGAGGCCGATCCACTTCAGGAATGAGCCGTTCAGTCAGGCTGCGCTCGCGCGGCTTTACCGCGCAGCCCATGTTGGCGTCGTGACCCCGTTGCGCGACGGCATGAATCTGGTGGCGAAAGAATATGTTGCCGCACAGGATCCGAAGGATCCCGGCGTGCTGGTCCTATCCAGGTTTGCGGGCGCGGCCGAAGATTTCAACGAGAACGAAGCGCTTCTGGTGGATCCGAGCCACCCTGAAGAGATCGCAGCCGCTATTTCGAAGGCGACCCACATGCCGCTTCAGGAGCGTGTCACCCGCTGGCGCTCGATGATGGACAAGATCGAATCCTATACCATCCACGACTGGTCGGCGGATTATGTTCGAGAGCTGGACAAAAGCCGAGTCACTGTTCCCGCTGATCAGTTCCACCATCTCGGTCTTGGCTGGACCAACGAGGCTCAAATGCCGCTGTACCGGGATCATGCCGAGGCCCTGACCGCCTACAACAAGATCGACCCCGCGGATGCCGCCTTGAAAGAGGCTGCCTATGCAGATGTTAAGTCAAGTTTTGAGGCGCTAGCGGCTCCACTGATGCATACACAGGACAGACTCTGGGTCCTGCCGGCACCGGACAGTTTCGCCTAGTCGTCGTCCCGAACAAGAGTCCGGAGCCGGCGAGGAGTGATCGGGCGGGAAGTATGGTACCGCGGACTATACGCTTCTGTAGCAGGACCACTATGGAACAGTCCACATCCGGGGAGCTGACGCGGTTCTTGCGGACCGAGCGGGCCCAGATGATGACGGGTATGTTAATGAGCTCCGTCAAGCACATCATGCGAGGGGTCCATGACCAGAACTGGAACGATACGGCCAACTTATTGTCGCTGCCCATAAACGACGCTGATGCGCGTGGCCGCAGCACCAGTTGGCGCGATGCTGCCCGTTGTCCTTTCGTGGCGAAAATGGGCGCTTGCCCAGGGGCGCAACAGCCACCATTGCGGAAGGGCTTGCAGCGAGGCTTGCGCTCGCTTCCGGCCAGCCCGAGGGCGATCCCGCCGACACGAAGCCCGCGTCTGCTTGGCAACCGATGTCGTCAACCGAACATGGTCGTGCAGCCCCGAGCTGCTGAAACTTGCGATTCTTTAGCCGGCACGCAGTTTGCAATGAACGGATCCGCAAGATATCGCTGCATTATGTCATGCGTTGCGTGCTTTCCGCCGCGCGTCTGCTTGACGCGCCAGGCGTGCGAGCGTGGCTCGCCGGTTTCATCGGGAGGAAGTCCATGAACACATCGAGCCTCTCCGCCGCGCCGCCTTCCTGGCCGCGCCACATCCACGGCGATTTCACAGGAGCGAACGACTATGACGACGAATGATCCATCGCTTTGGCTCGAGGACATCGAAGGACAAGACGCGTTGGCATGGGCTCGCGCCGAGAACGAGAAGACACTTGGGGTGCTCCAGTCAGATCCGCGGTATCGGCGATTCTACGAACAGGCGCTCTCTATCCTGCAGGCCAAGGATCGGATTGCATACGTTTCGTTGGGACGGCGCGGCTTAGAGAATTTTTGGCAAGACGAGAATCATGTGCGTGGCATATGGCGGCGCACCACTATGGAGAGCTATTGTAGCGAGGATCCACAGTGGGAGACCATCCTGGACGTGGACGCGTTGGCCGTCGCCGAGAACAGGAACTGGGTCTTTCGAGGTGGCAGCTCTCTTCGGCCTGAAGAGCGCCTCTGCCTGATTCATCTTTCCGACGGCGGCAAGGATGCCGCGTCCATACGCGAGTTCGACCGCGAGGCCAACTCCTTCGTTGCGGGCGGCTTTTATCTTCCAGAGGGCAAGCAGAACGTCAGCTGGGTCGATGGTGACACACTCCTTGTTGCACGGGACTGGGGCGAGGGGTCATTGACGCAGGCGGGCTATCCCTTTGTAGTGAAGCAGCTCAAACGCGCTCAGCCGCTCAGTAGGGCTCGCGAGATCTTTCGCGGCGAGCCTACCGACGTTCAGACGGTGCCCCTGGTACTTCGAGACAGCGAAGGTCAAGTCCATGCGACCGGCGCCATCCGTTTCATCAGCTCTGTCGAGCGTGATTATGTGGTCTTCCGCCACGATGGGCCCATCAGGCTCAATCTCCCGAAGAAGGCCGCAATAGTCGGGCTCGCGAGCGGCCGCCTGCTTGTGGAACTTGACGAAGAATGGGAGCCCGGTGACGTCAGGTTTGGGACCGGCTCGCTGATTTCGTATGATCTGGCCGAATGGAAACAGGATCCGCTGCGCGCCAAAGCCTCGCTTGTCTTCCAGCCTGGGCCCCGCCAGGCCCTGAGCGGGGTCAGTCGCACAAAGAATTTGTTGATCCTGACGATCCTTGAAAACGTTCAGAGCAAAGCGTTCGTTTACAAGTACGATCAGGGAGCCTGGTCGGTGACGCCGATCCAGCTGCCGCAACATACAAATGTCAGCGTGTCAGCCACGTCCGACCAAGCGGACCAGGCGATGTTCGCCATCTCGAACTATCTCAGGCCAACGTCAATCTGGTATTTTGATGCCGAAACAGAAAAACTTGAGGAATTGAAGACGACACCTACTGCCTTTGACGCGTCCAATCACGTCGTAGACCAGTTCGAAGCGACTTCGCGTGATGGCACGTCAATTCCCTATTTTCTGGTGCGGCCGAAGGACGCGAGGTTTGACGGCGCCATCCCGACGCTTCTTTATGGCTATGGCGGATTCCAGGCTTCGCTTCTGCCTTCCTATCTCGGACCCGTGGGGCGGCTCTGGCTCGAGCAGGGCAACGCCTATGTCGTTGCGAATCTGCGCGGCGGCGGCGAGTTTGGTCCTCAATGGCATCAGGCAGCCCAGGGGGCAACGAAGCAGACGACATGGGATGATTTCATTGCCGTTGCCGAGGACCTGATCCGCCGCAAGATCACAAGCCCGCGCCGGCTGGGAGTAATCGGCGGCAGCCAGGGCGGCTTGCTCGTTGGCGCCGCAATCACGCAACGTCCGGAGCTCTTCAACGCGGCGATCATCCAGGTGCCGCTGTTCGACATGCTTCGATACACCAGCCTGGGCGCGGGCGCCTCCTGGATTGCCGAGTACGGTGATCCTGCCATCGCCGAGCAGCGCGCGTGGATCGAAGCCTACTCGCCCTATCAGAAGCTAGTATCGGGCAAGACCTACCCCGCTCCTTTCATTCTCACCTCCACCAAGGACGACCGGGTGCATCCGGCGCACGGCCGCAAGGCTGCCGCGAGACTAGCTGCGCTCGGCCAGTCATACTTCTACTACGAGAACATCGATGGGGGACACGGCGCCGCAGCCAATCTCCTCGAATATGCGCGTCGACTTGCGCTTGAATACACTTATGCATCGAAGCGGCTTTGTTCTGAGTGAATTCGGCGAAAGTGACTGATCGAAGATGATGAATCCGGACCATTGCTTGTCTCGACGTTACCACGTTCCGTGGTTGAATTGATCGAGGCGGACGCGAGGCGATAGCAGCGAACCATCCAATCGGCGGGCAAGGTGCTCTGCCGAGTATTGAGAGTGATCGGAGAAAATCCATGAGCGCGAGATGCGCTCGAACGCAACCCCGTCAACCAGCAGCTCGTCTTGCAGCGTGGCTAGCCCGGCGGTATCCCCGTCGACGGGCAAAGTGTTGCATAACATGATTGGCCCAGGACTCGCTGTTCCAGGTCTCAAACTCGATCCATCTTTTCGGGGAGAATGCGCAGCAATGTCATGCCGCCAAGCGAGATTTCTCACGCGACCGTGCATCAAGCACCACCAGACTCGAAGCGTCCGTGTGCCTCGATCGAGACCAGATCGAAGCTGGGGCAGCGAGCTTGGTCGGTGAACTCTCGTTGACAGGCCAGGCGCCGAAGAGGCCTCAGTGGGCAGGCGCGTCCGGTCAGTCAGCCATAGCGGTCGTTGGTGCCTAAGAAAAACCGGGCGCATGAAAGTCCAGTAACAATAACTCATCGCGGTTAGCGACGGCCATGAAGTAAGTCAGATGCGCAAGCTACCTATTCTGAAAAGCCTTCATCTGTTTGAGGCGGTCAGCGAGTTTCCAAGCTTCTCAAGGGCGGCCGAGCAGTTAAACATGACGACCGGCGCGGTAAGCTACCAGATGCGGCTTCTTGAGGATTGGTTCGGCAGGCGGCTATTCGTTCGCCGTAGCTCGGGCGTGCGGCTGACATCCGACGGCGAACAGCTCAAGCGCAGCTGTGCGAGCGCGTTCACTATGCTGGAGAAAGGATGCTACGAGCTGCGAAGGAGCGATGGAGGACGTTCAGTGGTGGTGGGGTGCTCAACCACATTTTTGTCGCACGGCCTGTTGCCCCGGATCGGTCGGTTCCGCCAACTCTATCAGGATATTGATTTTGTCTTTGAGACCGATGCCGATCTGGACGCGCTGGCTGTTGGGGCCTTGGACGTATTATTCGTTTCCGGTTTGTTGAAACGACCGCTTCCCGTCCGTGAAGTGCACGTATCGAACGAGATGATTGGTCCTGTTGGTGCGCCTGCTACGCTCGAGGCGATCAAAAGCCCGGAAGACATTCTATCTGTTCCCCTGCTGCACGAGGCCGCCAGGTTGGACGGCTGGAACGAATGGGCAAGCGCAGCTGAAATATGCTTGCAGGGGTCGCGCCATGTCGTGTTCGATACATTTTCCTTGGCTGTCGAGGCGGCAAAAAGTGGGCTTGGGGCCGCAATATCTTCGCAAATTCTGGTTCGAAGCAGCCTTGAGAAGGGAGAGCTTGTGGCTCCGTTTGGCTTTGCACCGGTCGATCGCTCAATCTACATGTTCGTCAATGGGCACGCGCGAAATATGGCGGCTGTTAAAGAGTTTGAACGGTGGGTCCTGTCAGAAATATTCAGTCAGGATCCGCTATCGTCTTTTTCAAGTTGCAACTGGAGAGATCGAGCGGGCCACTCAATTAAAGCTTCCCGTTAGGTCGATGCTGGCGTCAAAGCGTTGATGACCATCATGGGCAAAGCATCACTCTTCCCGGATAAGGGGCCGGAAACCCGTGGCGTTGAGCTAAGAGATGAAGGATTGCAAATGAATCGTCGACATAGGCGAGACCGTTCGCGTACTTCGCATTCTCAGGTGCGGGGCCACTCTTCTCGAAGATGAGAACGGGCGCGGACTGATGATACTGCCCAAGCCTCTCGATGAGTGCGGTTCGTGGCTTGGCCCAGGCAATCCGACGAACGTCGAGCCTCGCAGCGCGGCTTGGAAATGCGGACAATATCCCGTCCAACAGCAAGCATTGCCAGCAATAGAATTCTCGTCCCGGCAAGGCCGGATCTGAAAAGGGGCGCTCTAAAAGAAATAGCTGATCCCATGGCATCGTGTGCATCCCTGATCTAGCGAGCGACAGGACCTGAAGCGTGAGAATGTTTTGATCTGATTACGGCAAGGCTCGCGACGACGAAAGCAACAAATGCGCTCGCCGCGCATAGCAACACGTTCATGCCGAAGGGGAGCCGATCACTCAAAAGCGACAGAGCAATGCCATTTCCCGCGACGCCGCCATAGGTACAGCATTGAAATAGTCCGGAAAGGCGGCCGGCTCGATCAGGAGGCACTGAAGAGACCATGTGGCTGTGAGCGGCAGCCGCAAATATTTGGCCAAGGCCGAGCATTGCGCTGCTTGATGCGATGACTACGGGCAGGCCAGCATCGAGCGACATGATGGCAAGGCACGCCGCAAGCAGCACTGCGGCCCCGGCGATGGTTGGCAAGGCGCCGAGCAGGTTGAAAATCGGCTTGACGGCGAGCGCTCCCAGCAAAGCCACAACGCCATTTGTCACGATGATCGTCAATAGAACGCTTTTGTCGAGAACCCCGTCAGCCGTTGCGCGTATTGCTGGATAGACATTGATGATGCCGGCGCCGAGGTTGAGCAAAAAGACGGCCAAGAATGCGGGATAAAGAAATGCTAGGTCAAGGACGGTCCCGGAAGGCTGCGCCTCAAGGACTGCTGGTGTCCTTTTGAACTGCTGCTTGATGCCTAGGAGCACGATCAAGGACAGGATGATCGCCAACATGTTGAATGCCAAAACCCCAGGCAAATGCAATCGGTCGGAGAGCATGGCCCCTGCAAACATTCCGAGCAGATAGGTGAGCCAGTCAATATTGGCAATGTTGCGCAACACAGAGATCATGCCGTCTTCCGGTGTGATACGACGGAAGAAGGAAACTTCTGCAGACAAGTAGACAGGCTGGACCAGGCTCAGGACGGCGATTGAGGCATAGCTCAAGACGGTATCGGCGCCGTCGGTGCCGAAGATGGCGAGCAGCGCGCAGAGGCGAATCACATTGACGATCATCATAGCGGAGATCGGATCACGTCTGTCGACCAACGGCGACAAGAAGAGGCTCCCAAGCATGAT